>NZ_JCAFUD010000001.1:0-743408 GCF_059370935.1 Stenotrophomonas sp. YJH_SMC_12-1
CCTCGCCGCCTGACTGAAATGCCGGCCAGCGGCCGGCACTACCCCTCGCCGCCTGACTGAAATGCCGGCCAGCGGCCGGCACTACCCCTCGCCGCCTGACTGAAATGCCGGCCAGCGGCCGGCACTACCCCTCGCCACTGGTAGTGCCGGCCGCTGGCCGGCAGCGCCCAGGATCAGGCCGCGACGCTCTCTTCCAGCGTCGGGTAATCGGTGAAGCCGACCGCGCCACCGCCAAAGAACGTGGCGCGATCCGGCGGATTCAGCGCCGCGCCCGTACGCAGGCGCTCGGGCAGATCCGGGTTGGCGATGAACGGCCGGCCGAAGCCGATCAGGTCAGCCCAGCCTTCGGCCAGTGCCTGCTCGGCGCGCTCGGCGGTGTACTTGCCGGCGTAGATCAGCGTGCCCGGGTAGACCATGCGCAGCGCCTGCTTGAACGCCACCGGCATCGGCGGTGCATCGTCCCAGTCGGCCTCGGCAATGTGCAGGTAGCCCACCCCCATCTCACCGAGCAGGTGTGCGGCAGCCAGATAGGTCGCCTGCGGCGTATCGTCAACCGCCCCCTGCAGCGTGGTCAGCGGCGCCAGACGCACGCCCACACGCTCGCCACCGGCAACCTTGACCACCGCCTGCACCACCTCGCGCAGGAAGCGCAGGCGATTGTGCAGTGAACCGCCGTAGGCATCGGTGCGCTGGTTGGCCTGCGAATCGATGAACTGGTTGATCAGGTAGCCGTTGGCGCCGTGCAGTTCCACACCATCAAATCCCGCGGCCAGCGCATTGCGCGCAGCCTGCGCGTAATCGGCGACGATGCCCGGAATCTCGTCCTCGCGCAGCGCGCGCGGCATCGAGTGCTGGATCATCTCGCCCACACCGGCTTCGGGACCCGCCCCAGTCGGGTCGACGAACACTTTCACGCCTTCGGCGAGCAATGCCGAGGAAGACACCGGCGCCGCGCCATCGGGCTGCAGGGCCACATGCGAGACACGGCCGACGTGCCACAGCTGGGCGTAGATGCGGCCACCGGCGGCGTGCACCGCATCGGTCACCTGCCGCCAGCCCTGCACCTGCTCGACGCTGTGGATGCCCGGGGTCCAGGCATAGCCCTGGCCCTGCTGGCTGATCTGGGTACCTTCGCTGACGATCAGGCCGGCGCTGGCGCGTTGCGCATAGTAGGCGGCCATTTCCGCGGTGGCGACGTTGCCATCGGCGGCGCGCGAGCGGGTCATCGGCGGCATCACGATGCGGTTGGGCAGCGTCAACGCGCCCAGGCGGTGGGAGGTGAACATCATGGCGGCAATCTCTTGCGGGGGGAGTGCCGCAAAGGATGGGGATGCCGGCTGCCAGGCAACAGGCATGCACTGGCAAAACAATTGTTCCCTCGAGGCAAGGATCACCCGCCACGAGGGCTCATCCA
Source organism: Stenotrophomonas sp. YJH_SMC_12-1 (assembly GCF_059370935.1). Taxonomy (NCBI): domain Bacteria; kingdom Pseudomonadati; phylum Pseudomonadota; class Gammaproteobacteria; order Lysobacterales; family Lysobacteraceae; genus Stenotrophomonas; species Stenotrophomonas sp. YJH_SMC_12-1. Next base: position 1,415 of record NZ_JCAFUD010000001.1, read on the forward strand.
CGCATGGCGTGGCTCTTCTACTCCAGCCTTGGCTCGATCTTTACCGCACCATGCGCCACGCGGTCATAGCAGGCGCGCACCACGTCTTCCCCGTACTTGCGCTCCAGCCGGCGCACGATGAAGTGGCCGCGCGCCATGTCCTGGTAGTAGTCGGTGAACATGGTATTCAGCGTTGCACCGGCGGCAGCACCGACGATCGGCACCGCCTGTGCGGCGAATTTCTCGGTGACCACCACGCCGAAGCGCGCCGCCACCTTCTCCACCATCTTCGCCAGCAGCTTTCCAGCTTCCTTCGGTGCCACGCCCAGGGTCAGGTCGCGGCCGGTCACCACACGCCCAGCCAGTTCGGCCGAAAGATGCCGCATCACGTCGGTGGTGAAGCCACGGGCCAGGTAGTAGCCGGTCTCGCTGGCGTCGTCGCGCGGCGAGTTGCCACCGAGCGCGAACACCTCCAGGCACGCCTGCCGGGTGCTGAACTCGGACAGGTCGAAGCCCTCGCTGCGGGCCACGTCGGCCACGGCGCGCATCATGATGGTGGTCGACACCGGCAGTTCGATGAACAAGGCCGCGAAACCAAAGGCACCGCCGACCGCGCCCGAAGTGGCTGCCGCCAGCTTGTGCCAACGGGTCGACGCTCCCTTGCCGGGGGTGTTGTCCATGCTCCACAGCGCCGCCTGTGCGGACTTGGACAGCGCCGCCTGCACCGCTCCGTGTATGCGACCGGAGACCGCCTTGGGCAGCGCCTTCACCGCGAACTCCAGCGGCGTGCCGACCAGGTTGGCCATGCGCGCGGTGAGGGTCGGCGCTTCCAGCAGGGCCACCGCCCGCTGCAGGTCGGACCAGTCGCGGGCGTCGTGGGCAATGTCGCGGGGAAGCAGGATGGGCTCGTTCATGGCGCCGATCTTAGCGCCGGGGAGTTGAACGGTTCGTCGCGAGGCACGACAGAGGGGTCGGAGCCCTTGCCGCGGGAAAGGGATCCGACCCCGACGCCTTGCCGGCCAGCGGCCGGCACTACCAGTTCGCGTGTCACCCGGTCGCGCCGGGCCATGCCCGGCGTTGTTGTTCAGGCCGTGGGCAAGCCCGACAGCGTGCCCATGAACTGGCGGTAATGGCGCAGCTCGGCGATCGAGTCGTGCACGTCGCTCAGTGCGGTGTGGTTGCTGTTCTTGCCGACGCCGGCGGCCACGCTCGGCGCCCAGCGCTTGGCCAGTTCCTTCACCGTGGACACGTCCAGGTTGCGGTAATGGAAGTACTTCTCCAGGCGCGGCATCTGGCGGTGCAGGAAGCGGCGATCCTGGCAGATCGAGTTGCCGCACATCGGCGAAAGACCGGCCGGGATCCACTGCGCCAGGAAGTTCACCGTCTGCGCCTCGGCCTGGCCGAGGGTGGTGGTGCTGTCCACCACGCGCTGCCACAGGCCCGAACGACGATGCTGGTTGCGGTTCCACTCGTCCATCGCCTCCAGCGTTTCCAGCGGATGATGGATGGCGAATTCCGGACCTTCGGCCAGTACGTTCAGCTGGGCGTCGGTGACCACGGTGGCGATCTCGATGATCGAATCGTTGTCGGTGTCCAACCCGGTCATTTCCAGGTCGATCCAGATCAGTCGTTCGTTGGCCGCGCCGGTGTCCGCCATTGTGTCGCCTCGTTGCTGGGCAGGCGCGCGGCCTACCGGTGAAGGAAAGAGGCGCCCATCATACCCGTTCGCCCCTCAGCCCTCGCCGACGTGGTCTTCCAGCAGCAGCGGCGGCTTGCCACGCTTGGCGCGGAAATAATTGGTCAGGCGCGTACTGGCTTCCTTGGCCAGCACCCCGCCGTGGATCTCGACCCGGTGGTTGTGGCGGGCATCGCCGAGCAGGTCGAACACGCTGCCGCACGCACCGGTCTTGGGGTCGCTGGCGCCGTAGACCAGGCGCGAAACGCGCGCATGCACGATCGCCATCGCGCACATCGCGCACGGCTCCAAGGTCACGTACAGCGTGCTGCCAAGCAGGCGATGGTTGGCCAGCAGCTTTCCACCGGCCCGCATGGCCACGATCTCGGCATGCGCACTGGGGTCATGCGAGGCAATGTTGAGGTTCCAGCCCTCGCCCAGCAGCTGGCCGTCGGCGCCCACCAGCACCGCCCCGACCGGAATCTCGTCGAACTCACGCTGCGCGCGCTCGGCCAGGGCCAGTGCATGGCGCATCCAGTGTTCATCGGCGTCGTGCACCGGTACACCCAGGACATCGGTCATGGCGGTTCTCGCTTTTCAACTGGGCCAGGATGGCCGCCGGGGGCGCATTGTACGCCCGGGGCCGTGCAGGCGCCGCTAGCGCGCGTCGAAGCGCTCGCGGGCCGCATCGAGCGCCGGGAAGTTGTGCTCGGCCCAGCGATCCAGGGCGGACAGCGTCTCGACCAGGCCGCGCGCGACCTCGGTCAGGCGGTACTCCACATGCAGTGGTTTGCTGCCCCGGTCACACCGCTCGACCAGCCCATTGCGCTCCAGCTGGCGCAGGGTCTGGGTCAGCACCTTCTGCGAGATGCCTTCGATCTTCCGCAGCAACGCGCCGTTGCGAAGCGGGCCCTGCGCCAATGCCGGCAGCAGCAGCATCACCCACTTGCCTGAAATCAGCGCAAGCGCATCGCGTGCCGAACAGTCGGCGGCATAGACATCCCCGGGAAAGGCCATGGTTACCTCAAGGTGCGTAATTGCCGGCGCATGCCGGCACCGCGAGGATGGTCGCACACTCCTCGAACACCTCGCCCCATGCGCGCCCTGATCCTGCTTGCCCATCCCGAGCCCCGCTCCTTCAATGCACATCTGGCCGCTCAGGCCGCCGAGCAACTGCGGCATGACGCGCTGCAGGTGGACGTGGTCGACCTGTATGCGGAGGGCTTCGATCCGCTGGAAGCGGCTGACCACCATCCGCATCGCCTGCATCCCGGCCACTTCGACGCCCAACGCGAACAGCGGCACAGCGCCGAGCAGGGCCAGCTGCCCGTCGATGTGCAACGTCACCTGCAACTGCTGCGGGCCGCAGACCTGCTGATCCTGCAGTTCCCGCGGTGGTGGTTCGCGGCACCGGCCATCCTGAAGGGCTGGCTGGATCGCGTACTGGTGTACGGGCCGATGTACAACAGCCGCCTGCGTCACGAGCACGGAGCGATGCGCGGCAAGCGTGCGTTGCTGAGCGTCACCACCGGCTCATCGGCACGGGCCTGCGCAGTCGACGGCCGCGAGGGAGATACCCGGTTGCTGCTGTGGCCCTTGATGTACAGCCTGCGCTACGTCGGCTTCGACGTGATGGAACCGCACGTGGTGCACGGCGTGCGTTCCGGGCTGGCACCGGAGCGTGTGCAGGCCCACGACGAGGCACTCGCTGCAGCAACCCACCACTACCGCGAACGCCTGGCGCAATGGCCGCAGTGGCCCACCGTGCCCTTCAACGACAGCAGCGATTTCGAGGACGGCATTGCGCTGCGCGCGGAGGCCACTGCCTACAGCCCCTTCATCCGCCATCGCAACGCCGGATGAATCCACATCTGCGCGCTGGATCGGGACGCGCCATACTACGCACTCTTTGCAAGCACCTTGGCGAACCCATGACCACCCTCCGCCCCTCCCGCGCCGACGACGGCGCCGCTCTTGTCGACCTCTGGCGCCGCGCCGTCGACGCCACCCACGACTTCCTCAGTGCCGAAGACCGCCAGGCCATCGATGCCGAAGTCGCCGGTTTCCTGCCGCAGGCGCCGATGACCGTTGCTGTCGATGCGCAGGATCGGCCGCTGGGCTTCATGCTGATCGATGGCACGCACATGGAAGCGCTGTTCATCGATCCGGACGTACGTGGCACCGGCATCGGCCGGCAACTGCTGCAGCACGCACTGGCCCAGCATCCGCAGCTGAGTACCGACGTCAACGAACAGAACGCACAGGCCGTCGGCTTCTACCTGCGCATGGGCTTCGTCGAAACCGGACGTTCACCGCTGGATTCGCAAGGCCGTCCGTATCCGCTGATCCACCTTCGGCACAACGGCTGACATCCGTCGGCAGCAGCCACGTGCTAGCGTGGTTGCTTTCGACCAAGGAATGCCGCATGGATGGTGCAAAAGCCCTGTTGACCCTGTTTGCGCTGGGCATCAGCCTGGTCTGGATCCTGGTGCCGTTCGCCATCTTCGCCGTGCGCGACCTGCTGCGTGAAGTACTGGTCGAGCAGCGCCGTACCAATGAACTGCTTGAACACATCGGCGGTTACCGCATTCCGAAGCCGCAACCCGAACCGACCGTCTGGCGCGCGCCCTGAGCAGAAACGTGCCAGGCCCGGATCAGGCCGTCGCCTCGAAGGCCGGTGAGTACTGCACCTCGCCCTGTGCCAACGGGGGCTGCAGGCAAAGTGCCTGGAAGTACTCCGGCGGCACACCCGGCAGCACCAGGCCCGGCTCGGCACAGAAGCCGAAGCGACCGTAATAGGCGGGCTCGCCCAGCAATACACAGCCATGTGCGCCCTGCTGACGCAGTGCTTCAAGTGCGGCATGCATCAGGGCCGCACCGATGCCCTGCCGCTGCCAGGCGGGCAATACCGAGATCGGCCCCAGGCCAAACCAGCCCGTGCTGCCATCGCTGATCGTCACCGGCGACACCGCCACATGGCCGATCACCTTCCCGTCCATCTCGGCCACCAGCGAAACGCTCAGCTCCCCGCGCGCGCGAAGGGCGTCGACGATGAACTGCTCGGTATGGCTGCTGTGCGCAGCGTTCCGGAATGCGGCCTCGGTGAGCGCATGGAGGGTGGCGTGATCATCAATGGCTTCGGCACGGATGGTGTAGTTCATGGCGTAATGCTCGCTTGCGTGAGAGTCGCGTGAATTGGCGACCGTTGTCACAAATTGGCGGCGAAATGTCGAACGCGAAGCGCAATAGCCTGGCCAACCCCGAATCGCCTGTGCCGCAATCGATTCGGTGCCGCTCCCGAACGCTGAATGCGTCAAAATTCCGTCACCCACGCCTTGCCGCAGCTGGCGCCAGGTTTCCAGAACACTCCATAATCGATAGACCTGTCACCAGGGAAGGATATATGGACACGGACGCACGATGCAGGATGCCGCCATGGATGTAGCCACGCCGACACGCGATGGACGCCATCTGGTACCGATGGGCCTCTTGCTGGCGCTGACGGCCTGCTCGCCTTACGCGGACGCAGAGCGTGACGTCGCCGCAGGTGGACGCGGCCTGGCCAAGCTCAACCCGTCACCGCAGCAGGGCTACGAGCTGGTACTGACCCTGAAGGATGCCCCCGGTCCCTTCGCGGTGGTCGAGGGCGTTGCCCAGTACGACGTCAGCAACCACAGGGACTGCGGCCGGGTCCTGTGGGCGACCGGTACCGCCAGCCGCATCACCAGCCAGGAGTTGGTGGAACTACACAAGGTCGACGAGAACGAATACCGCGGTACGTTCTACCTCGACCGCATGCAGGACGAGGATTACTACGGGCGTGGCGTCTGCCATTGGACGTTGACGGGTGTCGGTGCGATGTTGCGCGCTACGACCGGCGAGGCGGATACGCGATTCCTTACGTTCGTCGACAAGGAGCGCATGGAGGGCGACTCACCTCTTACGCTTTATTACCCAAACCTTATCTATCCGCGCGCCGACACTGTCGCCAACTTTGGCGCCAGTGGCAAGGAAGATCCGTCGGGGTACAGCGAAGAGCTGCGCGACGCGCTGTTCTCAACCACAACCACTGTGCGGCAGCTCTCGCCGTGAGCTGCCAGTGCCACATTTCCCCCTACACACCAGGAGGCCGACATTGCGCCACAAGATGATCCCGTGCCTTGCTCTGCTTCTACTGACCGCCTGCAACCCGGAGACCGCCATGAACCAGGAACGTGCCGCTGCCGAAGCCGATGTCGCCCAGGGTGGGCGCGGCCTCGCCAAGCTCAACCCCAACCCGCGCAAGGCCTATGAACTGGTATTGCGCCTGAAGGATGCACCCGGCGACTTCGCACTGGTCAAGGGCGTAGCGCAGTACGACGTCACCAACGAGGATCAGTGCGGCCACATCGAGCCGGCCACCGGCACAGCTGCACGTATCACCAGCCAGGAACCGGTGGAGCTGCGCAAGGTCGCTGAGGGCGAGTACCGCGGCACGCTATATGTGGACCGCATGCTGGATGAGGACTACTACGGTCGTGGCGTCTGCAAGTGGGAGTTCACCGGTGCCGGGGCAATGCTGAAGGCGACGGGTGCCGAAGAAGAGACCCGCTTCCTCACCTTCGTCGACGCCAAGCCGCTGACCGAAGGTGGCGCCCATACGCTCTACTATCCGGATCTGGTCTATCCGAAGGCAGATCGCGTTCCCAACTTCCCAGCCAGTGGCGAGCCCGATCGCAGCAACTACGCCGCTGATCTGCAGGACAAGCTGTTTACGATCACCCTCTCCGCAAGTGAGGTCGCGCCGTGACCATCACCTCTCAGGACTACGCCGCGTTATCCAATGACGCCTACAAGGATCGGGCCGTCGGCCGACGTGAACCCGGCCAAGAAGAAAAAGTCACGTTAAACGGCCATGAGTACAAGATACTTGAGCATGTCAACAATCGTCTCAACGGCTATCAGGGCACCGTCTATCAGCGCGTAGACACCAAAGAGATCGTCATTGCGCATCGTGGCACCGAGCAGATCGCTCGCGATGCGATTCTGACCGACGGCGGCATGGTGGTTGCGCGCACCAACGTGCAGGCGCCTGACGCGATTGCTTTGACACAGAGGACACTCGAAGGCGCTGCGCTTCAATCCCGCTTGAACGGTGTGCCCGCGCCCCAGGTCACCGTCACCGGTCATTCCCTCGGCGGCGCCCTCGCCCAGATCACCTCGCACCACTTCAACGTCAAGGGCGAGACCTTCAATGCCTACGGCGCGGTCAGCCTCAGCTATCGCATTCCGGAAGGCGGCAACACCATGATCAACCACGTCATGGCCTCCGATCCGGTCAGCGCCGCGTCACCGCATTTCGGCCAGGTACGCATCTATGCCAAGCCCGACGAGATCAAGACGCTCGCGGCAAACGGCTTCAGCAATCACGCCCTGCGTGATCTGATTCCGGACCGCCCGATCATCGCGGCCACCAGCTCGTTCGGTGCGCACAAGCTGGGCAACTTCCTCAACGAAGGCTCGGTGCTGAAGCACCCCGAAACGCAGAAGCTGGCGAAAGACAACGCCAAGATGATCGAGGAGTATCGCGACGACGTCGAGTCACTGCGTCGCGGCGTCACCCGCGCTGCACGCGGCATCCCGGGCGGCGCCATCGATCTGTACGACCACATCCGCGGCCCGCTGCAGCCCGGTGAACCGGCACGCCGCGAAGCGGAGAAGAATGGCCATCACACCAGCATGCTGCGCATGGACGATGCCAACCATCTGGGCAACCCGCTGTTCAACGACGCGATCCGCGGCGTGCACGCACATGACGTGCGCGTTGGCCGCGTGCCGGACGTGATGAGTACGCAGCTGGCGGGCAGCCTGGCGGCGGAGATGCACGCTGCAGGCGGCAAGCGCATCGACGAAGTGGTGATGAACGCCGATGCCTCGCGCAGCTTCGCCGTGCAGGGCCAGGGCGGTGACCCCGCCCACCTTCGCGTGTCGGTGGATACGGCAGTGGCGATGAACACGCCGCTGGAACAGAGCAGCCAGCGCATCGACCAGCAGGCTGCAGGCCAGCGCCTTGCGCTGGAGCGCGACCAACAGCTGGAACAGCAGCAGCATCAGACCCGCAGCCTGCAGGCCTGATGGACAGCGCGGGAGCCGGTCATTCCGGCTCCCGCCTCAGCACCGTGACTCAGGGGCTGGTGGCCGCGACCGGCGCAGATGCACTGGCGGTCACGAACAGATCCGGCCCGGAATCCGGGAAGCCGCCGCAGGCGCGATCGCCCGGCGCGACCGGATCACACGGCCACTGGCTGCGCGGGACCTTGTCGCGCAACTCGAAGCGATCGCCGGTCCAGACCACGAAGGCGAGATGCTCGCGGTTCCAGTCACTGAACGCACGCGCCCCACCCTTCGGCACCGTCTCCGGATACTGCACGAACCAACGCATGGCCGGCCCGAACTGCAGCTTGCTGTGATCCAGCGTGATCCTGCCCCCACGCGCCAGCTGGCGTGCGCGATCCGCCTCGGTCACCTGTGGCATGGCCGGCATCGCCTCGGCGGTAACATCCCTCGGCGGCGCATCGCCACGCACCTGGTAGACACGCTGGCCCACATACGCCTCGCGGCAGTTGCCCGCTGGCACACGTACCGGCTCCGCGCTGAACTCATCGCGGTTGGCGACCTGGTCGCTGCAGGTGAACGGCGCGGACACCAGGTAGAACGTGCTGTCGGCATCGCGCCCTTCCAGCGAGCGCACCCAGACGTCGCCCATCCGCACGATGAAGTCCGGGCGCTGGCCGTACCCAGGCACCGCCTTGAACCAGGCCTTCTGCTGTACCTCTCGCTCGCGCCAGTTGCGCGGCAGGTGGATGTCCTGCTCGGGCAGCGCGACCAGCAGAGCGGCCAGATGCGCCGGCATGGTGCCCTGGCAGGCGCCGGTCAGCAGGTCGCCCTGGGTCGCCAGTCGCCCGGCCAGATCCACCGGGCAGCGCGCACCGAGCGCCCGCTCGGTCGCCCGCTCGGGCGACAATGGCACGATGGCCAATCCGGGCGGTGCGGGTGCTACCGCCGGAACGGTTGGCTCGGCGGTAGCAGGCGGTGCCGTTCCTGCGGGCGCATCAGCGATCGCCTGTACCGCGGCGGGCGTTTCCGCGACGGGCGGCGCTGTCTCCTGAGCCTGTGCCGAGGCTGCGGCAAGTCCAAGTGACAGCAGCCAGAGCGGCGGCAGGCGGCGCGCGGATGCATTGCAGCGGGCAGCGGCCTGCAGGGCATTCAAGGGAACGATTCGCATGTGGTGTCCTTACGGGTGGGTTTCCATGTCGGCGCCACAGGGCGCCATGCGTCGTACGCAAAACAACGGCGGGCACCCTGCCCGCCGGCACCAAGTGCTACAGGGATCGAGAACGCTGCTCCTGCTCGCGGGCGAGCGCGGCCGTCGGATCCTGCTGCGCAACGCTGGCCGCCAACTGCTGGCTGCTCTGCGCCAGTGGCTGCTGGGAGGCCTGCTCCCGGTCAACAGACGCACGCAGCATGGCCGGATCACCCAGCGCGCCCTGCACTGCAAACAGCGTACGGCCGTCGTTGCCCGCCAGCAGATGATCGATGCGCGACAGGCCGGCCTTCTGCGCCCCCAGCGCCAATGCGCCAGCGGTATTGTCGAGCTCCTGTGCACTGCGCAGTCCACTTTGCGGCCCCATCTGCCGCAGGTGCTGGCGCGCATCCTCGAACAATGCGTTGCCGGGCTCACCGGCATGCGACATGTCGCGTGCAACGGTCTGCGCCGGCGCACCGACTTCGCCGCGATCCAGTCGCGCCATCACGTCCGGCGTCAACTTCTGCTGCCAGACCTCAAATCGTTGCCGGCGCGCCTCGATGCCATTGAGCGCGCCGTTGAGCGCATAAGTTGCTTCGCGCACATCATGGCGCGCCCCCTCCGGCACCCGTGTCTGCCACTGCCATACGGCAATACGGCCTGCGTACTCGGGCTGCGCGGCCAGCTCCGGGTGATTCACCAGGTCCAGATCCAGCGCCTTGCCGGCACGCTCGTAATTCTCCTTGCCGACCAGTGGCAGATAGCCGCGGCCGTGGTACTTCAGCGCGTCACCAGGCGCGTCGTTGCCCATGCGCCCGCCGTACATCAGCTCAGCCAGGTTTTCCGGGCGACCACGCAGCGCTTCCTGGCGGGCGCTCTCCAGCGCAGCGTTGCCATTGCGCCACGCAGCCTCCACCGGGATCTGCGAGATTCCCCGGGTGAAGTTGAAACTCTCGTTGAGCCGGCTCAAGCCACGCGACTCGTGCCCTGCCTGGGCCATGAAATTGGCCAGTTCAAGCGGGGAGTCGATGCCGGCTTTGGTCGCCTGCCGCAACAGCTGCGACTCTCTATCGGTCGACACAGTGCAACTCCTGAATCTTCATCAGCGCGGATTCCCTTCCGCCGGTTGGAGCTTGGCTCATGGAAGCGACACCTCGGCGACGCTGGACGGGTCGAAGTCCTCGAACCGCACCCTGCCCAGCTCCGCCACCGAGTAATCCCGGATGTTGGTCGCTTCGGTCTCGATATCCACGACCTTGCGTCTCACCCCATCCACCCAGCAGGCCTTGTCCGCAGGCGCATAGCGGAACCGGTAGGTGCTGCTCCAGCGCTCGCGGCTACCGCCGTTGGTGATCACGCTGAAGGTGCCCTTCTCGACCATTGCATACGCAAAAGGGTCGCCGGCCAGGCCACCTCGGGTGGAACACGGCACCAGCTTGTCGTTGCGCGCGGCCAGCTGCCAGCGCCCGCGCCCATCACCGCGCAGCAACAGCAGCACCCGGTTTGGCCCGTGCTGGCCGGGCACCAGCCCTTCCGGCGTCGGCTGGTCGATGACCAGCAGCTGATACTCGATGCCATCGCCGTTGAGTTCGCCCCTTACGGCTTCCAGCAGGTTCGCACCGGACGGAACAAATGCCAGGGCATCGTCCATGTGTGCGCCAACCCTGTCTTCCATCCCCTCCCGCTCCTTCAATGTGGTCATGCCGATACCCGCCTCCCTGCCCAGCCGGAACGCGTTCCGGCTTATCCGCGCCTGCGCGGACAAGGATCATAGCCTTGCGTACGGCAAGGCCGCGATGATGGCGAGCGTCACCCGATGCAGGGGCTGACAGCGTCCTCATTGGACGGAAGAACCCCTGCATTCGGTGGCACTGGCGCGTCATTTTCATGACGCGTGGGGAGCTTACCGCGAGGCGTTCTGCCGCGTCGAAGTGCGAGGAAATCGAAAAGCGGAATTGATCACAGAAAACGGGGCTTAGCGTGAATGGCGCCTTACCTGATGAACAGATCCGCCGTGCAGGCCGTTCTGGCGATCCCGCATTGTCCCTGCGGCAGCTGCTTCCATGCCGCCTTCGCGTTGCATTGCTGCATCGCGACAATGACCGCCCCCTGTTCGGACATGGCGGTGGCAACGCTGGTGGTTTCAGTGCCCAGACCCGCGTGTGCGACTGCCACGCATTGCGCCTGGAACAGGGTCGTCAACGTACATTCGCCCTGCCCGAACTCCCTGCACTCCTTCATGGAAGCACGCTTGGCCTTGCCCCGCGAACGCATCGAGTTGCTGATGAAGGTATCGCCGCGGGCATCCATTGCCACGCCGCGCACGGTCTGCGCCCAGTTGGGGCGATTGTTGTACGGGGATCCTGAGCTGCTTACCGGAATGGGCGCACAGCCCTGTACACCCTGGCCACCGATGGGATACATGCCCTGCGGGCAGTTGCCTTCGGCAAGCGCGGTGAACGGCGGCAGGCCTGCAATCAGCAGACACGGGAGAAAAGCGAGGTGGATTCGTTTCATGGGGAGACTCATTCCTTTGCTGCCCATTGTGAGAGGCGGGACGGCCTGAGCAGATGATCGTTGCCCAAACTTGCCTCCCGGGTTGGGAAGGCTTCGCAGAGCAAACACAGGCCCGGGCTGTCCGGGTACAAGATCATTGGAGAACTCGGCGATTCCAACCGGAGTGCGCTGCAAGCCCGATGGTGGCGCAGCCACGCTGAACGCTCAAGGTCAATCGCGTCAGACTGTGCATCAACGCAGGCTCGACTGAAGTAAATCACCCAGTTGAAGTAGAGCCGGGGCACAGCAAGTTACTGTCGATCACATAGACGCCGTCGCACCAATATCGCCTTCACGTCGGCATGTCGAAGCTTGCCCAAGCCGTTGCCCTGAGCAATCAACACGCTCCAAGCACTGGCTGTCAGGATCCTTTAGCTAGAACGCCTCATAGACCGGCTCAGAACACGCTGAGTAGGCGACTTTGCATTGCGTTCCAGCCGGATCCACGCAGATCTTTTGTGCCTGCGCAATGGCTTCCTTCAAGTCTTTACCGCTCGCAACGCCACCACGCGCCCCATTGCCTTGGCTCTGAGGAACGACCCAAGCCGCACACTGGTTCCGGTACGCGATGAGTACTCGGCAGTCGCGAGCAGCGCGCATGCCGCATCCCTCGAGAGCGACACGCTCCGCATCCTCTTTCGTAGCCCTCCCTGTCGCCACGCCTGCTTCGTTCGTGCTGGGCGAGGAAGCAATGGCACCCCACGTCTTATGCCACTGGCCAGCGGGTTCCGCCCCACGGGCGCCCCCCCCCGCTCCAGGGATGGGGGCACACCCCCCCACCCCTTGATCGCCGATGGGGTACTGGCCGGCCGGGCATCGGCCCTCCGCATTGGCGTTATTGGCAACGAGGAGTGCAGCAAACAGCAGCGTCAGAGTCACGAACGCCGGATTACCGCGTAAAGGTTTGAAATCGGCCATTGTCTTGAATCTCTGAAAATTCACGGCGCCTCAGTCTCACAACTCATTGACCTGTTGCATTTCCTCGCATACCTGGGCTTTGAGTCGGAGCAATCGCGTTATTGACAACAGGGGAGGTTGCTGCGACAGGCGCCCCCACCGAACCACGATCTCCCGACGGCGCCGGCGGCGGAGCCGACATGCCCGGCGGACGACCATCGGCACTCGGCGAGGCACTGGCACCACCGCCTATCTGCGAATATGCCATGAAGGTGCCCAGGGTGCCCTGGAAGAACATCGCTGCCATTGGGGGTGTAGTCAGGATCAACGCGGTGAGGATCAGGCCCATGCCTCCCTGCTGCATCGCCTGGCTGGTCATGCCGTCGGACATGCTTTCCTTGAGGATGAATTCCTGCACCAGCGCTGTCGTCCAGAAAGTGGCCGCTACACGTACCACCATGTCCAGTGCGATGGATACCATCGCTGCAAGTACGGCCATGGAGAACATCGTGCCGATGCCGTAGAACAGCCAACGTTGGAACAACTGCTTGGTCTGGTCGAACAACAGGCAGAGGATGAACAGGGGGCCAAAGCCGATGAACAGCGCCATGGCGATTTCATACAGCATCAGCATCGCACCAGCGGTGATGGCTGGACCTGCGGTGCCCATGCCGATGAAGAACAGTGCCCGCTTCTTGTCCTCCAGCAGCTCCCCGTCATTCATGATCTGGATGGCGTCGATACTGGAAAGCGCCACCTGCATCCATGCCAGGCTCTTGTCGATCTGAGCTTCGGGTGACTCGTTCGAGCCTGTCACGACCTTCGTGATTTCTGCCTTGACGTCGTGGGTGAGGAAGCTCTGAAGGTTGGTGCCGAAAGCGCCCATCGTGGTGGCCGCGCTGACGATCAACGCCGCACGCGCCATATTGGTCACCAAGACCATCATTGAGTCCCGGCTGCGGCCGGTCACGATGCGGAAGCCCTGCACCAGCACCCACAGGGTCATGAGCGTGAGGGCGATGCCGCCGACCCACTGCATCATTTCCCCCATCATGTCGATGCCGAACTTGTTTATCTTGCTTCGCAGGAAGTCGAAGATGAACTTGAAGAACACGAAATCCCCGATCGATTGGACACGTGCAACGTGCCCCATCAAATCCTGGAATCCGCCATTGAAATCAAAATTGGCAATCGACCTGATCATTTCCGCAATCCCTTGATGTATCCCTACCGGACAACCTCGTGGAGCGGGTGCCTATGCACCTGCCCCAAGCGGCGTCAGTCGACGTGCAAAGCGCGTTCCAATGCAGCCGTCTTGACCAGCTGCGAGATGACGCCCGGCTTGCCCTTCAATGCCACGCGCGCCAGCACGCGCTGATTGGCCATCATTGACTCCTGATAGGCGTCGTAGGACCGCATGCGCGCCTCCCATTCCTGCTGCAGCTTGGCGATATCGTTTGCCGTACGCAGGGAGTCACTGTTCACGGCCGAAAGAGTTCCCGCAAGGTTGCCATTGGCGCCGCCTCTCCAGCCCATGATCTTAGCCAACGACGCATTGACACTGGGGATGGTCTTCTCGATGAAATCCACCGTCTCGTTGCGCTTCCGGTTTTCCATCATCTGGATGTTGACGCACAGCTGCTGCTGCTGTGCGTAGAGATCACCGGAGGTATCCAGCACAAACTTCTTCAGCAGGCTGCCAGCGCTGAAGCCCGCCGATGTACGGCAGAGGTCGGCGACCATATAGTCGTCTGGAACCCGCTCCAATGTGGCGCCTGGCGGCAAGCCGAAGTTGTTGATCATGCCCTGGATCTGGACAAGCGCATTCTGATATTCCTGGAACGTCCTTCTCCAGCGATCAACCTGAGCCGCATACTCAAGCCCATCAGCCTTGAGCTGTGCTTTTCCTTGGGCAACATCCTTCAGCGCCTGCGCGAGATTACTGAAGTCGATAACAGGGTAGCCACCGGCCGAAACCGACGTGGTGGAGAACATGACCATGCTCCCCAGCAGGATGGCTGCCAGGCGCTTCTGACGCAGACCGCGTTGGCGCTTGTGATTTCGGGATGTCATGTTCATGTTCTTCTCCAGGGGAATGGATTTCATTCGGCGCTGTTTGATCCAGGGCTTTCAAGCCGCATCGGTTTCGGCAGAGACCTTGGCTTTACCAGAGCCCTTTCGGTTCTTGTAGAAGTCCTCCAGCCACTGTTCCGGCGTGAGTTCATCCACGGTGATCCGATTGCGGACTGCAGCCGTCTGCAGCACTCGATGCATGATGTCGATGTTGTCGGTCGAGGCCGAGATCACCGACAGGATGTCGTCCATGCCGCGCAGGTTGAGCTGGCAGACGCTGGAAGCATGGCCCTGCTTGACCAGGAAGCAGCGCGAGCGCTCGTCCAGTGCCGTGACCACCTTGAACTCCGCCTCGGTCAACTTCAGGCCATCCATGTAGTCGCTCTTGCTGGCGTTCGGGTTCGGCAGCAGGATGAGCGTGGCGGTCTGCTCGATCAGGGCAGCGGAGATATCACTCTTCAGCGCGTCTTCCGGGCTCTGCGTGGCGAAGATGCCCAGGCCGTTCTGCTTACGGATGGTCTTCTGCTTGTTCTTCGCGAACTCCTTCAGGCCACCCTCGCCGTCCAGGATCTTCCAGAATTCGTCCATTACATAGATCAGCGGTCGACCGTCGATCAGCGATTCCAGGCGGTGCAGCAGGTAATTGATGACCGGCACGCGCACTTCGGGATTGTCGATGATGTCGGTGTAGTCAAAGCCGATGATGTTGGCCTTGCTCAGATCCACAGTATCGATCGGATTGTCGAAGACCCAACCCAGCGAATTGGCCGAGGTCCAACGGCGCATGCGCGCATAGAGGCCGTCGTCGCCCATGTTGGGCAGGCTCTTCTGGAAGTTGGTCATGCTGCGCAGGTGCATCGGTGTATCCAGCATGCTCTCCACTGCGCGGTAGATATCCTCTTCCTCGCGCGCGCTGTATTCGCGCTTGCCGGCCAGCACCTTGATCAGGTCGGCCAGGAACTGCACGTTGGCTTCGTTGTTCTCGCACTGGAACGGGTTGAAGCCGGTCGGCGCACCGTTCTCCAGCGCGAGGTAATTGCCACCACAGGCGCGTACGAAGATCTCCGCGCCGCGGTCCTTGTCAAAGAAGAAGATGGTGGGCGACGGCTCGTACTTCTGCACCTGGCTGAGCAGGAAGTTGATCAGCGCGGTCTTGCCGGTACCGGACTTGCCGATCACCATGGTATTGGCGATCGCCTTCTCACCGAGCGAATTCTCGGATGGATGGGTGGCATGGAAGTTGAAGTAGTACGGCTGGCCGTTGGTGGTCTGCAGCGTGGTCACGCAGTCGCCCCACGGGTTGTTGTGCTGCTTGCCGGTGGCGAAGTTGTGCAGCGGCGACAGGCCAAGGAAGTTCAGCGAGCTGACGTTGGCCAGCCGCGTGCGGAAGCGCCAGTTGGCCGGCAGCTGCGAATAGAACGACGAGGTGACTGCCAGATCCTCCTTGGTCGACACGAAACCGGCGTTGGACAGCTCGGCACGGGTCGAGGCCACGTTCTGCGACAGCTTCGCCTGGCTGTCGCCATACACCGCGATGATGAAGTGGTATTCGCCCAGCACGAAGTTGCCTGACGACAGATGATCCATCGCCTGGTCGAGTTCGACGATCTGACTGACCGCCTTGTCGCCCGAGGAGATCATCATGCCCTTGGTCCGGTCCAGCACCTTCAATGCGTCCTGGCGCCCCATCGGGCTGAACGAATGGGTGATGACGTACTCATAGTCCAGATATTTCAGACCATTGAGGATGCCCGGATAGGTCCCCTCGGCATACTCCTTGATATTCAGGATCGCGCCGAAATGATTGACGCCATTGGGCGTATTGATCACGAAATCGCCGGTCTTGGCCGAGAACATGTGCCGGCTGACCGGAAGATAGTCTTTCACTGGCGCCGACAGTACCGGCACCGGCTCATCGATGCGGTTGATCAGGTAGCCGAACAGCTCAAGCGTCTCGGAAAACACCACACCGTTCTTGGCTTCGTACATACCGAGCCGGTAAGGCGCGTAGTCGCGGATCACAGCCTCGACGTTGCCGGCGAGCTCCATCAGCTTCTCGACGGCCTGCTCCTGCTCGGCGCGCAGCTTGTCCAGGTTCGCGGACTTCTCCACGAAGCGCTTTCCCGCCACCACCGGGCGATAGATCATCGTCAGGTACAGCTCGTTCTGCATGATGCGCTGGGAGGACAGCATGCCCATGTACTGGTCGGACACATCCTGGTTGAAGCGCTGCTTGTAGTAGCTCTTTCCCTTCAGGGTGCGACGGCGCCGGATGTCATGCACCCAGAAGGCAACGTTGACGAAATCCGGCGCGCGCAGCGTCTGCAGTAACCGGTTGAAGGTGTTGTGCCGATGCTCAAGCTCCCATTCTTCGCGCCCCACGAACGGCAGCCCTTCCAGGTGCCACGTCAACAGGTAGTCGCCGCCCGTGGTCTTCACCACATTCGGAGCCACGTGCGACGACAAGGGGATGAATTCGCTGATGGAGGTATCTGGGTTGAACATACGACTGCTTCCAAAAGGTACTGCCGACAAAGATGCGGAGTTGGCCAGGCGGGCGTTCAACGCCCGCCTGGCCGGATCCAGCCCTCAATCCCTGGGGGCTGGCTTGTTGCGGTAGTGATTCGGGTTGAACACCCACATGCCATCATGCTCCTGCACGTTGCGCACCTTGAGCTTGAACATCAGGCGCAGGCCCAGCAGGCGGAAGATCATCTCGTCACGCTTGGCCATCTGCCGCATGATGAAAATGGCCACCGGGATGGTCAGCAGAAACCAGAAGTTCGTGTACATGCTCAGCAGCAACAACCCACCCGCCACCATGAAAAATGGCAGGTAGGGAACGCCCAGGAACATCGCTGGGCGCGTGCAGCCCCGGAACAGGACGTTCTTATGCACTGTAGTACTGGACGGCGTGCTTGATCATTTCAAACGCCATGCCAGCGCCGTCGCCACCACCGACCTTGTCGCAGCTGCCAGCCTCCTTGCCGAGCAGCATGCGCGCGATCTGGCCTGCCGCGCCGATCAGCACACCGCCGATGAGGATCGGGGCCACGTCACCGATGCGCTTGTGGGCAAATGCGATCTGGTAACCGGCGAAGATCACGGCGATCGTGACCACGGCGATCGAGGCCATGTTCAGCAGACCGTTGATGTTGGAGAAGAAGCCGCAGACCTTGCCATCGGTGCCGCCGAAGTCGGTACCGCCTGCCAGGGCCTGGGGAGCGAACACGGCACCTGCGAATGCGACGGCCATCAGCATGGTCTTCAGCGTGCGCTGGGCCTGGACGAGGTCGAGATTGAATCGCTTCATGGATTGATTTCCTTGTTGATGGACTAACACAACTGAATCGACCAGCCGGGGGACCGGTCGCACCACGACTTCGTCAGAACACGAAGGCCGCATCCCCTGCGGGAATCTGCTGCACCGGCGCACGGGGCGCCGGTGCGTTGTAGAAATTCTGGGTGTCCGCTGCCGGCGCGTTACGCTCATTCCAGGGGCGCAGCATCACCGGCGCGTTCGCGCCAGCAGCCATCCCGGGCAGCTGTTGCGGCATGGCTGCCCCACCCTGCGCCGCACCAGGCTGCTGATACTGCTGCGGAGCCTGCTGCGGCATGTCGTTTCCGCCCTGCGCCTGTGGCTGCATCATTCGATCGACCGAACCCAGCACCACGCGCGATACCGCCTGGTCGGCGATGTTCAGCAGGCTGCCGCGGGCCATCGCACCGGTCGATGGGTAGACGGTGTAGGCCCGTGCCGGGTCATTGGACGGTACGTACACCGGCGCATTGGCCTGGGCGACGATGCGCGCCTGGGCCGGCGAGGCCGTCTGCGGATGATGTTCGACCCTGACCACCCGACGCTCGCCGCGGCTGACCACGTCAATCGGCGCGACGGCGTTGCTTGCGACCTGCTGACCGCGGCGGATCGAGTCGTAGATCTTCTGCACGTACCCGTGACGGAAGCCGGTCTCGAAGTTGCCCGAGTAGTAGCAGCTGAACGACTTGCCCCAGTCACCACCGGAGCGCTTGTAGCAATCGGCGAGGATGCGCGAACCCGCCTGCAGGTTCGGGCACTGCTGGAAGGCCTTCTCGTAGGAATCCAGCCCGTACTTGCCCAGGTTGTAACGGTTGACCTGGGCCAGGCCAATGGAGAAGTTGTAGCCCTTCTCCTCCAGCATGCGAACGGTGGCCAGCGCCTCGTCGAGGGCCTTGGGCTGGCGCACCAGGGCGCCGCCGACCACGCCGATGGCATAAGGGTTGCGCGACGATTCCACGTTGATGACGTGCTGCATCACGTCCATCGAGACGGCCATTTCCGGGCACGCCATCATTTCCAGTCCTGGCAGCATTGGTCAGCCCTCCTGCCCCTGGGCACGCCCAGGATTGAAGTCGATGCCGGTGATGTAGCGCGAGCCGGCATGCGCCTTGATATGCACGACGATGTCGATGGTCATCATCAACAGTCGCTTGATGACGTTGAACTCCAGGCCAGAACCCTCGGCCGAGGCCTTCACCATCAGCGCCAGCTGGTCCCAGGTCTGCTCCGGGCTACCGGCATGGCAACTGGTGATCGAGCCCGGGTGGCCCGATGCGCAGTTGCGGATGAAGTAGAACGCCTCGTCACCGCGCAGCTCGGCCAGGATGATGCGCTCGGGCTTCATGCGCAGGCAGGCTTCCATGCAACTCTTTGCGCTGACATTGCTGGTGCTCTGCCCACCCTTGGAGTACAGCAGGTGCACCACATTGGGTTGGGTCAGAAACAGTTCGCGCGCGTCCTCGATCGTGACCAGGCGTTCGTTGTCCGGGATATGATTGACCAGCGCTTTCATGAAGGTGGTCTTGCCGCTACCGGTCGCACCGGAGACCACGATGTTCTTGCGGTACATCACCGCACGACGGAAGAACTCTGCGTACTCGCGCTGCTGGCGCAGTTCCAGCAGCTCGCGGTCCTGCTCGCTCAGACTGCCATCCTGTTCCAGGATCTGGTTGAAGAAGCCATCCTCGTGGTACTGGGTGAGCGACTTGGTGTGCTTGGACGGCAGGCGGATCGTGATCGAGACCTTGCCGGCATCACAGGCAGGTGGAATCACGAACTGCGCACGTTGCCCGGTCGGGAAGGTGAGCGAGACGACCGGATCGGCATCGGTGATGCGCTGGCCGGTGTTGCTTTCGTTCACCACGGCGGTGCAGAACTGCCGGGCCCGCTCGAACGTCAGGCCCGGCACCTCCACCCGCTGCCACCCCGCCCGGGTCTCCAGGTACAGCTCACCGGGACGGTTGATGCAGATTTCCGTCACTTCCGGGGATGTCATGTACTCGGCGATGCCCAGCACTTCGTACTGATAGCGCAGGAAGTCGCTGGAAACGAGGGCGAGGGGTGACACTTCGGCGTCCATGGTTGTTCTTCGGGTTACCGGCGCGGGTTGAGCACGTTGGTGAAGTCGACGTCCTTTGCGACGTAGACGTTCACGACGGTGCCCTGGTTGATGGTGACAGTCGGCGGGCGATTCGAACTGGTCAGGGCTTCGTTGGCGAGACGCTCCATCGTGCGCGCGGTGGCGCTTTCATAGGGCGAACGAACGGCAAAACCATTGCTGGAAACCGTCGTCGACTCCGGGCCATGCTCGGCTGCGGCGTACTTGAAGGCGTCGGCGATCAGGCTGATCATCAGCGCCGATGCAATGCGACTGCCCCAGTGCGCGCTGTACTGGCCAGGATGACCGGCACCACCCAGCTGATCCACGCCCGGGCTGGACATGGCCACGTCGATGCCATTGGGCGTGGTGATGCGATCCCAGATCACTTCCACGCGCTTGCCCTTGGGACCACCACCGTACGCACCGTAGATCTTGGACCCCTTGGGCAGCAGCAGGCTGCGGCCGTTGATCGAGTACACCGGCTCGGTCAACAGGCACGACGTATAACCTGCAAGATCGGTGATGATGCGGGTCTCGAGAACACAACGCAGATAAGTGCCACGCACAAGCAGTGCATCGGGACTGCGGATGTAGGAAGCATTGGACACATCCTCCACGTCAGGCCCGCGGCGCACCTTGGCCGGCGGAGCATTGCCGTTCTGCGCCTGCAGCGCAGCCAACGTGGCCTGCATGTAGGGATCGTCGTTGTCCCCTGCTGCGGCCTGGCCGCCAGCATCGCCCGTGCCCACGCCTGCGCCACCACTACCGGCAATGCGGCGATCCAGCAGACTCGGGCCACGCTCGACCTCGCGCTCGGGTTCGGCACGAGGAATGAACGTCGGGCCCATCGTTTCCTGCGGCGGTGGCGGCAGCATCGGAATGGGTTCGGCGGCTTCCCGGGCGGCCTCGCGAATCGCGGAGGGTGCAATGATCGGCAGGTCGGGGGTGCTCGAACGTGCAACCTGCGGCGGCGCCTTGACTTCTTCAGCGTCTTCCTTGCCCTTGCTGAGCAGCAGGAAGCCCATGGCCAGCAACAACACCAGGATGCCGCCGAGGAACAACAGCGCCTTGCGGTTCAAGCGCTGCTCTTCCGCAGAGCGAAGCTGCGGGGCACTTGCATCCAGGTCCGGGGTTGCCTCGGCCTGCGCATGCCCATAATACGGGTTCGTCGGTGGCTCCTGAGCCGCAGGGCCCTGCCCGTACGGAGACGGATTTGGATCGTTGCCGGGAGTGTTCTGCTGGCTCATTTCTTCACGTTCCTTCGCAGGCCGACGACGAAGTCGCCGTGGCGGATGACCAGGTACGGGTAGGTCCCGTGCACGATCAGCGTATTGCCCTCAACCGTGGTGTTGACCACGAAATCCTCGCCGTACTCCTTCTCGCGACCGAACACGGCCGGGAAGATGCCGGTCTTGTATTCGGGCGAGTTGGGCAGTTTCAGATAGGTGAAACGGCCATCGTCGTAGGCGTTGACCGGGATCAGCCACCCCATCTTCTTCGCCTTGCTGGTCGAATAGGAGTAGTTGAAGTTGTATTGGCGGTCCTTGGCCAGCTCGGTGCTCAGCAGCGGCTGCGCCTCTTCCTCGACCGCTGCCTGGGCAGGCCCGAACACAGTGTCATTCGGATAGACGAAAGCAATCTTGTACTGTACGCCGGCGCGACGGGCCTGCTCAAGCTGGCGCCAGTCGGTGGCAACGACCTTCAGCTCGAAAATGTACGAATGGGTTTCGGTACGCACCATCATGTTGGTGTCGACGTCGACGTTCTTCGGCTTGAGATAGAACACGTTCTCGCGACGGGTGAGTTCCCAGCCGCTGCTGAAGCCGGTGCTGTAGTCGAGGATCTTCTCGTTCGGGCTCAGCTCGATCTGGGTGGTCAGGCCCAGGCCGGTGCGAACCGGGTAGATGCGGTCCTTCTCATACTCGTAGTGGTCAACTGCCTGTGCCATCGCCGCGCTGGAAAACACCAGCGACAGCAACGACAGCAGCGCCCACGCGCTTCCCCTGACTTTTCGACTACTCATCGGTTGCTTGCTCCATCAGCATTTCCGGTGGAATGGTTCGGTGCCGGCATCATTGCCGGCTGCCCCGGCGCGCCCTGCCCCGGCATCGGCTGCCCCTGGACCGGCTGCCCCTGCATGGGCGCACCCTGCATCGGCTGCATCTGCCCATTGGCTGGCACTGCGACAGGCTGACCGGTGGCGGGGTCGATCATGGTGGCGGCGGCCGGATTGTTCGGGCCGTACATGCCCTGCGCCTGCTGCGCAGCGAGTTGTGCCTGCTGCGCAGCATCCTGGGCCTGCTGCTGCATGGCACCGTCATCCGGCACGGGCACGCCGCGCGCATAGTCGTTGTCGACACGGTACTCCGTGACCTGGAACGCCAATGGATTGAGCACCCGGTCCTGTTCGGACAGCGCGAGATTCTGGTTGTATTGGAAGCGCATGGTGACCAGCTGGTTGTCCAGATAGGTCGATGCACCGCTGCGCTTGTCGAGCAGGCTGCGCTGGATGCGCACGGACGCGCCACGGAAGCTGCCGTTCGCCTGCACGCCCAGCGGGGTAATGCTGAGGATCTTGACCCTGATCGCCTTGCCCCGGCCGTACATCACGAACGGATTCTGCGGATTGTTGCTGGCATAGCGCTGCTTCATGCTTGCGGCGACGGCATCACTGGACATGACGAACACCAGCTCCCAGTCACGCAACCCCATCACCGCGGAGTCGTACGACTCGCGCGCCAGCACGTACTGGGCGACATTGCTGCGGTTGACCGCCTCATTGGTGGTGATCGTCTCGCCCTGGAACGTACCCCTCAGGCGCGCCACCGTAGCGGTACCCGTGTAGGCATCGGCCATCACCAGGAAGGGCACCTTCTCCTTCAGCGGCAGCATGTAGTAGTAGCCGCCAGCCAGTGCCAGCGACATCAGCAATGAGCCGGTGGCGACCCACCAGGCACGGCGCTCACTGCGACGCGCCATGTCGGCCACGGTGATCTCGTAGCTGACCGCCTTGGCGACCGACTGCTCGACCTTGGGACTATTGCCGGGATCCTTCTTGCGGAACATGGATTCTTCCGTACTGCTGAAACATCAATGGGCGTGGCACCCCTGCGACAGGCGCGGGGAGCGGCACGTTCGATGATTTCGAGGTGGACTCAGGTGCCGCTGTTGGAATCAGCGCCCTGTGCCGACGCGGTCGGCGTCGAGCCAGCGCTCTGTACAACGATCTGGTTGCCAACGATGGAGACGGAGATGCCCTGCGCTGCATAGGCCGCCGTCAGATCGATCACGGCCTGCTGAGCGTTGGTGGTGTCGATGTTGGAAACCGCGCCGTACAGGGTGAAGTCCGAGCTCAGGCGGTAATCCAGCGTGCGTCCGGAATCCTTGGCCCAGCGCTCGAGCATGGCTTTGAGCGTGCCATCCATCGGCGAGGCCTGGTAGACGTAGCTGGAGTACAGCGGGATCTCGGTGGTTGCCGCAGCAAAGCGGTTCACCGGCTTCCAGCGGCCTCCGAAATCGGGAGCGGACTTGGTGGCGCAACCGGCCACCATCAACGCCGCCACTGCGGCGATGGACATTTTCGCGATAAACGCCTGATTCATACGGGCTTCACTTTGACGTACGAAAAAGCAGTCCCGAGCATTGGTCCCCTGGTCGTCCGGCGCTGCGTCGCGCACGCCGGAATCGGAGCGACGCACTGACTGGCAGCACACCCACTCCGGCTCCCCTGCAGCCAACGGCTGCCAACCAAGTCGCGGGGCCGCCAGACATTCCCGGCGACACACCCGCATACCTCACCAACGTCGAAACCATCCATGTTTCATGGCACAAACTCCTGGCCACCCTGCTCTACAACATCTGCCATCCATCACACATTTCTGAACGGCATGCACAGGGTCGCACAACCACGCGTCAATTCCATGTCAGACAAGTCTGAAAATCCATGAACAAATGCCGAATTCTTGACTCAACTCACGTTTTCACGTCAGTGAATATGAATCTACGTCACAAATTTAACGACGTGAATTAGACGTTAAGCATTGGAACGTCGACTTTCGGCAGCAGCCGCGAGGTGAAGTAGCGATCCTTGTAGTAGCGGATCTTGTCGCACTTCACCGGATGCGGTATGCCCTCGTACAGGAACACTTCCTTGTCCGGCCCCATCGCCTTCAGCTCCTGCGGCAGCATCAGTGCCCGCCGCTCCTCGGTGAAGCTGTGGGTCTTCTCGCGGGCGTGGGTGACGTTCTTCTTGCGGATGGTGGTGTAGCCCAGCATGTCCGAATAGTCGTTGGCGTCCTGCTGCTCGCGCGGCGCGTACAGGATCTGCAGCGCGTGGTTGGTGATGATCGTTCGCGAGACTTCCCGGCCGTAGGTGGCATCGAGCTGGGACATGCTCTGGATGATCGGCAGCAGGCGGATGTTGTAGCCGGCCATGTAGGACACCGCCGAGGCGATGATCTCGACCTTGCCGATCGAGGTGAATTCGTCCATCAGCAGCAGGCACTGGTACTTCAGGTCCGGGTTGGACTTGGGCAGTTCCTTGGTGTTGAGGTTGATCAGCTGGCTGAAGAACAGGTTGATGATCAGGCGGCTCTCGGCCAGCTTGTTCGGCTGGATGCCGATGTAGATGGTCATCTTCTTCTTGCGGACGTCGGTCAGCAGGAAGTCGTTGCTGCTGGTGGCCTTGTCCAGCACCGGGTTGATCCAGGGGTTGAGCGGTTCCTTGAAGGTGCCCAGGATCGAGGCGAAGGTCTCGTCGGCCTGGGACAGCATGTTGGCGAACGCCGAACGCGCGTTGCCACTGAGGAACGAACGCTCCGACAAGGCCTTGAGGTACTTCTTCAGATCGGTGCCATCGCCCGATGACAACCGGTAGACAGAACCCAGCGTCGGCGTGCCCGAGCCGCCCGGGAAGCCGCTGCTGCGCTCGTCGTCCCAGTTTTCGAACAGATACAGGGTGAAGGCCATGAACGCGTTGCGCGCCTGGCTGACCCAGAACTTCTGGTCCTCGGCGCCGTCCGGATACAGCATCGCGGCGATGCTCATCAGGTCCGACACCCGGAATGCCGGATCATCGGAGACATAGCTGAGCGGGTTCCAGCGGTGCGTGCGCCGATCCTCGGCGAAGGGATTGAACAGGTAGATCTCCTGGCCCTGGCTGGCGCGCCAGCCGCTGGTCAGGTCGAAGTTCTCCTGCTTGATGTCCAGCACCACCAGCGATTCGCCGTATTCCAGCAGGTTCGGGATGACCACGCCCACGCCCTTGCCTGAACGGGTGGGTGCCGCAAGAATCACGAACTGCTGGCCATCCAGCCGCACCAGTTTGCCGCCATGGCTGCCGACCACGATGCTCTGGCCGGTCTTCTTGAACATGCCATGCCTGGACAGGTCGGCGCCGGTGGCGAAACGCGCGTCGCCATGCAGCGAGCGCTTGTCCTTCTTCAGCAGCAGCACCAGACCGGTCACCAGCAGGACCAGCAGCGGCAAGCCGAAGCCCACGTAGCCGGCCCACTTGATCTTGCCCACGAACGGCGCAACCTGCGGCTGGCCGATGGCGTGGTAGTACTGGTAGTACGTGTTCCAGGTGAACAGCTTGGTGTCCAACCCCAGGAACAACAGGGTCAGGTAGCCGGAAAACACGAAACCAAGCAGCAGGGTCGCCAGCGTGACGATGGCGATGAGCAGATACTTCTTACTGGGCAACACCCGAATCCTCCATGATGCGCACGAGGGCGCGACGGCCTAGCGGCGGCGCCAGCGCGACGCCTTCTTCCGCAGGTTGTTTTCGTTCTCCAGCCCGGGCTCTTCGCCCTCTTCACGCACCCGCTGCAACAGCAGTTGGCGCGCTTCGGCCAGTGATACAAGGTCGGTCAGACGATCCCCATCGTCGGCGACGACCGCATGGCCGACCACATCGCCCGGAGCGTACACCGGCTCGTAGGACACTGCTACCAGCTGATAGCGGCCACGGGTTTCCAGCACATGCCTGAATTCCTGCATCGCATTCCTCCTTGTCGGGGCAACACTGCGTCCCCTGCCCCGCCATGATGCCCATCGCAGTGTCATCGGCGTATGCACAAGCGCTACGGTTTCTACGCGAAACTGTCTGCGGATATCCAAGGAGACTGCAATGGACTGGGTAGCACTTGCACGCACGCTGGCCACCGAGGCCCACACGGGCCAGACGGACAAGGCCGGCCAGCCTTACATCTGCCATGTGGCGCGGGTGGCGGCCGCGGTGCGCGGCGACGATGACGCCGAAGTGGTGGCCTGGCTGCATGACGTAGCCGAAGACTGCCCGGCGTTTGCCGCACGGATCGAGGTCTTTCCCGCCCCGCTGCGCGAGGCGGTGCAACTGCTCAACCGCGACGCGGCCCCCGACGCGGACAGCTACTACGCGCGCATTGCCGCCCACCCGCTGGCACTGAAGGTGAAGCAGGCCGATCTGAATGACAACGCCGATCCGCAGCGCCTGGCGATGCTCGACGCGGCGACGGCCGGGCGCCTGCGCGGCAAGTATGCGCACGCCCGGGCAGCGCTGGGCATCTGATCGCGCCGCGCGGTGGCGGGTGGGCGAACGTGTCACCGATCAAACGCTGATTTACCCTGAGTGCTGCTGCCCTTGTTGCGGTGCAGCAGTACAATGACCGGCTCCCCGCCCCCATCGCGCCCCGCATGAGCCCCAACTCTTCCCTGGCTGCGCGGCTGACGCCCCGTCAGCGCACCCTGATCATCCTTGCCCTGTCGCTGGGCGGCTTCGCCATCGGCACCAGTGAATTCGCCAGCATGGGCCTGATGCTGGAGATCAGCCGCGGCCTGTCGATTTCCGAAACCCAGGTCGGCCACCTGATCAGCGCCTACGCCATCGGCGTGGTCGTCGGCGCCCCGATCCTCGCCTTCGTCGGCGCCAGCTTCCCTCGCCGCAAGCTGCTGCTGGCACTGATGGGCTTCTATGCCGTCGGCAACCTGGCCAGCGCACTGGCACCGAACTACGGCACGATGCTCATTGCGCGTTTCGTCGCCGGCCTGCCGCATGGCGCCTACTTCGGCGTGGCGATGCTGGTGGCCGCCGCGATCAGCCCGGCCGGCCAGCGCGGCCAGGCGATGTCGCGCGTGTTGCTGGGCCTGTCGATCGCGATCCTGGTCGGCAATCCGCTGACCACCTGGCTGGGCCAGCAGCTGAGCTGGCGCACCGCCTTTGCCCTGGTCAGCGTGCTGGCCATCGCCACCGTGGCGATGATCGCGCGCTTCCTGCTGCCGGACCCGGACGAGGTTCGTACCTCGCCGATGCGCGAACTGCGCGCCTTCAACACCACCCAGGTGTGGCTGGCGCTGGCGATCGGCGCCGTTGGCTTCGCCGGCATGTTCTGCGTGTTCACTTACCTGGCACCGACCCTGGTGCAGGTCACCGGCGTGGCCGAATCGTGGATGCCGCTGGCGGTGGGCGCGTTCGGCATCGGCGCGATCATCGGCAACATCGCCGGTGGCTGGCTGGTGGACAAGTTCCATTTCAAGGCCGCCGCCGTGGTGCTGCTGTGGTCGATCGTGATGCTGCTGCTGTATCCGCTGGCCGCGCAGTCGGTGTGGACCATCGGTCCGATGATCATCACCGTCGGCACCATGGGCGCGCTGGCGGCGGTGCTGCAGACGCGCCTGATGGACGTGGCCGGCGAAGCACAGACCCTGGCCGCCGCCTCCAACCATGCCGCCTTCAATACCGCCAATGCGCTCGGGCCGTGGCTGGGCGGCATGGCGATCAGTGCCGGCTTCAGCCCGGCCAGCACCGGCTATGTCGGTGCCGCCACCGCCATCGGCGGCCTGCTGCTGTGGTGCGTGGCGGTGATGCTGGACAGGAAGCGCAAGACAGCCTGCGTGGGCAGCCACTGACCTTCGCGGCGGATCGTCAGCTGCTGCCCGCGCGGCGGCGGCGATCCGGCCGCAGCAACGCCGTATCGCCGGCCGCAAGTGTCGGGCGCGCCAGCTCACCGCGCTTGACGCGCTCCAGCACCCGCCGCGAGTTGGCCGCGCAGTCGATGCCCTCCGGCCGCGCCTGGATGTCCTCGATCAGGGCCAGCAGGTGCGCCCGGCTCTCTGCCAGCCGCAACTGCAGCGCGTCGATGTCGGCCACCTTCTGCTGCAGCATCGAGATCAATGCGTCGTGCTGCCACTGGCCCATGTCCGGTGGCAGCAAGGCGCGTATCTCCTCCAGGCTGAAGCCGGCGCGCTGCGCACCGGTAATCAGCTCCAGCAGCAGCACCGCCTGCTCCGGGTAGTCGCGGTAGCCGTTGGCCTGCCGCTGGACGACCAGCAACCCTGCCTCCTCATAGAAGCGGATACGTGACGCCGCCAGGCCCGTGCGGCGGGCCAGCTCACCGATCTTCATCTGCCTGAATCCTCGACATCGAAACCCATTGACCTTCAATAAAACTTGAAGGTTAGCGTAGCGCCATTCCCCTGTCCTGGAGCTGTCCCATGTCGCTGTTCTCGTCCCTGGCGCTGCCTTCCGGCGCCCTCATCCGCAACCGCATCGCCAAGGCGGCGATGGAGGAGAACATGGCCGACGCCGACCACGCCCCCTCCGAAGCGCTGCTGCAGTTGTACCAGCGCTGGGCCGACGGCGGCGCCGGACTGATCATTACCGGCAACGTGATGGTTGATGGCCGCGCCATGACCGGCCCCGGCGGCGTGGTGCTGGAGGACGATCGCCACCTGGAGCGTTTCATCGCCTGGGCCGACGCCGCGCGCTCGCGCGAGGTGCAGATGTGGATGCAGATCAACCACCCCGGGCGGCAGATGCCGGCCGCGCTCGGCCAGCCGGCATTGGCGCCTTCGGCGGTCCCCTTGGACATGGGCGCACTGTCCAAACAGTTCGCGCCGCCGCGGGCGATGACCGAGGCGGATATTGAAGACGTGATCGCTCGCTTCATCCGCAGTGCCGAGCTGGCCGAGCGCGCCGGTTTCAGCGGCGTGGAGATCCATGCCGCGCACGGCTACCTGCTCAGCCAGTTCCTGTCGCCGCTGTCGAACCGCCGCGATGACCGCTGGGGTGGCAGCCTGCAGAACCGTGCGCGCCTGCTGCTGGAGATCGTGCAGGGTGTGCGCGCGGCGGTGGCGCCCACGTTCGTGGTGGCGGTGAAGCTCAACTCCGCCGACTTCCAGCGGGGTGGCTTCTCGCCCGAGGACGCGCGCGACGTGGTCGAGATGCTGGCGCCCCTCGGCGTGGATCTGGTCGAACTGTCTGGCGGCAGCTATGAAGCACCGGCCATGACCGGCGCCGCACGCGACCAGCGCAGCGTGGCCCGCGAAGCGTACTTCCTCGAATTCGCGCGCGAGATCGCCACGGTGGCAACGATGCCGCTGATGGTCACCGGCGGCATCCGCCGCCGCGAAGTGGCAGAGCGGGTGCTGGCCAGCGGCGTGGCCATGGTCGGCATCGCCACGGCGCTGGCGATCGAGCCGGATCTGCCGCAGCACTGGCAGCAGGGCCGCGATCCGGTGCCGACACTGCGCAACATCAACTGGCGCAGCAAGCCGCTGGCGGCCAGTGCGCACATGGCCGCAGTGAAGTATCAGCTGGGCCGGTTGAGCCGGCGCCGCCCCACCGCACCCACGGTTTCACCGGTATGGGCCCTGCTGCTGGCACAGGCGGCCGCAAAGTGTCGGACCCGCCGCTACCGGCGCTGGATCGGCGCCCGCGCCATCGCACACTGAGCCGCGCGGTCTTCTCATCGCCGCAGCGATGCTCCACCATCTGCAGGATCGGCGGCAGTTCCGCCGCCGGTCGCAGCATGGAGACGGAACCCACGTGGCAGCAGGATCGAGCAGGAACCGGGAGAAGCTGCTCGATGACCTGCTCTCGCTGGGCCGTAACTGGGCGCTGGCGATCGCCATCGCAGGTGCCGGGGCAGCAGTTCACTACAGCGAGTCGGTGTACGAAGCAGGACTCTGGCGAGGCCTGCTGCCTACCATCTGCTTCCTGGTCGCGATCATCTGGATCGTGCTCAGCATCATCCGCTTCGACCTGACCCTCCAGCAGCACTTCGAGCGCAAGCGCACGCGCTGGCTCAGCCGCCTGCTCTATGTCGTGCTGCTGGGTACCGGCATCACCGCCGTGTTCTTCGTGACCGAACTGGCGTCCAACAACCACATCGCAAGGATGTGCGACGCCGTGGCCAACGAACCGGCCAGCCGGATCCACCGGTCCGCCGAGTGCCAGCGCCTGTACCAGCATCGGGCGGCGTACCGGCAGCGGCTGGAATCGGCCGAGGGCGAGTTCGACTGAGCCGGCTGCGCATCGCGTGTGCGAAAAACACATGGCGTGGATATGCGGTCGGGCACAGTGGCTGCGCCTCCCTCGCAGCGAACGAACGCCGCCGACATGCACCACCCGCCTGCCCCTGCCCGCCACGATGCCATCGCCCTGCAGGCAGGCGTACTCGGCAGTTTGCTGGGCGTGACGCTGTTCAAGGCGATCGCACTCTCCGCACCGGCCAGTGGATCCCTGATCGTGATCGGGCTGTGGCTGCTGGCCTGCGCGTTGCTGGCTGCCTGGGCACTGGCCGCCTGCCTGGCCTGCCTTGCGCTGAGCCGGCGCGTATTCGTGCTGATGCTGGCGCTGAGCATGATCCTGATGATCTGCGTCGCCTGACAGCAGCAGGCGCCGGACTATCGCGCATCTGTTACAGAATAACAAGTGCGGTTGGACGGATTGCTCGTGCCCGGGGTCACGGATTTGAATTCCATGGCCAGCCCGGCACCACCCGAGACCTCCCCATGATCCTGCAGCCCCTGCTTCGCGCCTCCCTCACCGCCTTTGCCCTGGCCACGCTCAGCGCCTGTGCCACGTATGACGACAGCAACA
The DNA here is from genome assembly GCF_059370935.1 of Stenotrophomonas sp. YJH_SMC_12-1. Lineage (NCBI taxonomy): Bacteria > Pseudomonadati > Pseudomonadota > Gammaproteobacteria > Lysobacterales > Lysobacteraceae > Stenotrophomonas > Stenotrophomonas sp. YJH_SMC_12-1. The sequence continues at coordinate 32,161 of NZ_JCAFUD010000001.1, forward strand.
TGCACCAGGCCTGCCAGGAGTCGCCGCATCTGAAGGACCTGCCACCCGAAGTGGCTGCCCGCGAGAGCCGCTGCAACAAGAGCATGGAAGTGTGGTCGAGCGAGCGCAAGGGCAGTGACAGGCCGATCGACCTGAGCGGCAAGAAGAAGGATCTCTGAGCCGCCGGGCATCTTGATCGTTCCAATGCATGCGGATGACCAGCCCGTCACGATCGGGGGGGCAGGATAAGGCCTCCCCATCACGACGACTTTCCCGATGCCGGCCACTGGTCACCCTGTCATCCATGCCTTTGAAGCTGTGTTCGACCTGTCTGGCGGGGTGGAGCGCATTACGGCGCTCACTGTCATCTGCCGGCATTGCTCTGAAACCCGCTCGGCCAGCGAAGACAATCTGGTCCAGCTGCCGGGCGGCGCCTTGTTCCGCTGCGACGGATGCGGCAGTCATCAGGCGGTGAGCCATGCGCGGGTTGCCGATTGGCAGGTGAATTCGCTTCTGGGTGTCTGAGGCTGCAATACGACGGTGCCACGACGCAGGCTGTTGGCGCAGGGATGATGGTGCAGTCAGAGGGCGCCCCGTGAGCCACCTCGTCCGCCGCGCAGGGCCGATGACAGCCAGGGCAAAGGAGCTGTGCAGGGCGCAATGACATCACCTCGGCTAAGCTGCGGCACCTTTCTTCGCGCACGGCCATGCATCCCTTCCCCCTTCCTGTCTCGGCACCCGATCAACTCGCCTACCGACTGCTGCAGGACAGCGACTGGGCCCGTTCCGCCGACGCGACCAACGCTCCTCCCGAACTTCGCGCTCTGCTGGCGATGATCCTGGATTCTCCGGAGCCGCTGTGGATCGCATGGGGCCGCGACAACAAGGCGTTCTTCTTCAACGATGCCTACCTGCCGATGCTGGGCGGCAAGCTGCACGGCGCCATGGGCAGCCGATTGCAAGACGTCTGGGCGGACGTCTGGGCCGACGTCGTCGATGCTGTCAACGACGCCTTCGGCGGTACAAGCCGCAGTTTCAAGAACATGCCGTTGATGATGGACCGTGATGGCACGTTGCGCGAGACATTCTGGACGTTCTCCTACTCGCCGCTGCGTGCCGGTTGCGGAGGCGTGGCCGGCATCATCTGCATGGTCAGCGAGCAGACCGAACGGGTGATCGAACGCGACCGGCACACCCGCCAGGTGGCGGCCATCACCGAGCAGGCACGCGAGGCCCATCTTGAACTGGTACGCGCCCGCGAACAGCTGCGGCAGTCGCAGAAGCTGGAGGCCATCGGCCAGCTGACCGGCGGCGTTGCCCACGACTTCAACAATCTGCTTCAGGTCATCACCGGCTCCGTAGACATGCTGCTGCATACCTGGCCGGCCGAAGATGCGCGCCTGCGCTATGTACAGGCGATCGAAACCGCCGCTGACCGCGCCACTCGCCTGACCGCCCAGCTTCTGGCGTTCTCGCGCAGGCAGAGCCTGTCGCCGCAGGTATTCGACCTCTGCGAGAGCATACGCGCGCTTTCAGACATCATCACCACAGTGCTGGGTGCACGCATCTCCGTGTCGGTGAACCTGCCCGACGCCCCGTTGCCGGTGCTGCTGGACCGGACCCAGCTCGACACCGCACTGATCAACATCGCGGTGAACGCGCGCGACGCCATCGACGGCCACGGCAAGGTGACGATCGATGTGGAACAGCTGACATCGGTGCCTTCCGTGCGGTTCGCGGCGCCGATGAAAGGCAACTTCGCTGCGATCAGCGTCAGCGACACCGGTGCCGGTATCGATCCGTCCGTGGTGGACCGGATCTTCGAGCCATTCTTCACCACCAAGGGAGTGGGCGCGGGCACCGGGCTTGGCCTCAGCCAGGTGTTCGGCTTCGTCAAGCAGTCCGAGGGCGAAGTGGACGTACAGAGCCAGGCCGGTGTCGGTACGCGCTTCACGCTGTATCTGCCGCTGGCGCAGGCAAACGCCTCCATCGAGCTGCCGACCGCGCAACCGGGATTGCTGCATGGTCACGGATTGTGCGTGCTGGTGGTGGAAGACAATGTGGATGTGGCCGAATTTGCAGTCGGTGCGCTGCGCGAGCTTGAGTACAACGTCGTACTCGCGCGCAATGCCGACGAAGCACTGGCGGAGCTCGAGCGCGACGCTGCCCGTTTCCACGTGGTGTTCAGCGACGTGGTCATGCCCGGGACCAATGGGCTGGATCTGGCCCGCACCATCCGCAGCCGCCTGCCCGATCTTCCGATCATCCTCACCAGTGGCTACAGCGAACTGCTGGCCCGCGATCCAGGCCACGGTTTCACGCTGCTGCGCAAGCCCTACTCACTGAAGCAGCTGGCCTCGGTGATGACCGAGGCCAGCTGTCGCTCGCAGACGATGGTGACTGCGCATTAGCCGGCAGAACACCGGGTCGGACCGGTCCAGGAAGCAAGCGCTGAATCGAGGCCGGACATATCCCCTTGCGTGCCACAGGTCCAGGCAACGATGCCATCCGGGCGCACCAGCACCGCCTCCAGGCCCGACGCCACATCCCCGGTATCTGCAGCGCAGGCGATGGAAGGCTGCCAGCGTCGGCCATGCTGCGGCGGCGAAGAGGCCGGGTCGAAAACAAGCAGCGCCCCCTGCCCCGCTCTCAACAGTTCGCCCAGACGGCGGCCATCGACCAACCGGAATTCCGGCGCGCTCCTGCCGACCAGCGGGTGGTCTCCGTCAAGATCCAGCTGCTGCGAAACACCCCAGATCCGCTCGGCCAGATACGTGGCCCCATCGCGGGTGCCGGCCAGGTCGGCCATGATCGCTGCCAGCGCGCGCGAACCGGGCCCGGGTCGCATCAGCGCAACCTGCGCGCGCGACCAGTCCAGCACCTTGGCACCCACCGGATGGCGCTCCGCCTGATAGCTGTCCAGCAGCGCCTCATCGGCCTTGCCCCGCGCTACGGCGGCCAGCTTCCAACCGAGGTTCATCGCATCGCCGATGCCGAGGTTCAGTCCCTGGCCGCCCAACGGCGAATGCATGTGCGCGGCATCACCTGCCAACAGCACACGTCCGCTGCGATAGGCCGTCGCCTGGCGCGCAGCATCGGTCCATGTCGTGGCCAGGTGCAATGCAGTGATCGTTGTCTCGCGGCCAGACACCCGCCGCAGCAACGCTTGCGCGGTGAGCCGGTCCAGTGGCGTGCGATGGACGGCGCCACCATCGAAATCGGCCAGCGCCAGCATGCCTGGCGGGTTGAAATTGCACATCCCGTGATCGGTGAACTGTCGGCCTGGTGTGAGTACACACCCATCTGCCAGTTCGACCAGCAGCGTGTAACCGGTGAACTCCGGCCCGGTTCCAGCGAAGAGGAAGCCCGATTGTTTGCGTACCGTGCTGCGGGCCCCATCACAACCGACCAGCCAGCGGCCGTGGACCCTGCCGGAGCCGGTGTGCACGGCAACCTGCGCCTCGTGCGCATCCACCGCCTGCACCGCACGCCCGCGTTCGATGCGCACGCCCAGCGCAGTCGCACGTTCGGCGAACACCGCTTCCAGGGCCTGCAACTCCACCGCCATCTGGGTGCCCGCCGGTGTCGGCAGGCGCCAGCTCCAGCGCGCCTGGTCCACATCGTCCAGTGCAAATGGAATGCCCGCGAAGTGCCCACCCAGCGCACGCGGCTGCGCCAGCCAATGGGCGGTGCCGGGCGGCGGCGCGCCCTTGTCGGGCTTGAGCACCTGCGTCGCGGCGACCGCGTCCAACAGGCCGCGCCGATCCAGCGCCTCCAGCGTGGGGGCGTTAAGGCCGCGCAGCCCGAATGGCAGGCGCTTCAACGGCGAACCGGCGGACCCGGCCTGCTCCAGCACCAGCACCGAACACCCGGCCAGGGCCAGTTCGCAGGACAGGAACAGGCCAACCGGGCCAGCACCGGCAATGACGACGTCGTACAGCATCGAGATTCCTTGTGAGCGCCGGGTCGGCGCTCTGGCGGATCAAATGTTACACTCGGTGTACGTTTTCACAAGTGAACCGCCCATGGCCCCGCCTCCTGGCCGCCGCGAACAACGCAAGGCCGTGACCCGACAAACGATTTCGGACGTCGCCACCGAGCTGATCATCCGGCGCGGCTTCGAGGCCGTCTCCATGTCCGAGATCGCCGAAGCCGCGGGCGTCTCACGCAAGACGGTCTTCAACTACTTCGCCAGCAAGGAAGACCTGGTGTTCGACCGGGATGAGGAGGCGCGCACGCTGCTGCGCGAGGGCATGATGGCGCGGAGCGGCCTGACCCCGCTCGCGGCCTTCCAGTCGCTCGTTCGTGAGTTGCTGGAGGCTGGCCATCCGCTGCTGCGCATCAATGCCGGCGCTGTCGCCTTCTGGGGCACCGTGGCGGAGAGCCCGGTACTGGTCGCGCACGCGCGACGGCTGCAGGCGCAGTTGACTGACGATCTGGCGCGATTGATGGCCCACGCTGTCGGCCGGCCCGAACATGACGCCGAAGCGCGACTGGGCGCGGCCATGCTGCTGGCGTCGATGGTGGCGGCCTATGAGAAAGGACTGGCAAGCCAGCTGCAGGGCGAGGACCCGCGTGAGGTCATGCGGCAGCTGATCGTGCGCGGTGCCACCGGGGTACTGGTGGCCTTGGCGGGCACCCCGTATACGGACCCCGGCGCGCGTCCATAGCGCATCCGGGGAATAGGCGTCGAAGTATCGCAAATGCTAATCTTTCTCATTTGCAGACACGTGACCCTCCCCAATGCCCCTGCCCATGCCCCTGCAACGCACCCTGTGCCTGGCACTGACCCTGCACGTGGCGCCCCTTGCGCATGCAGCTGAGTCCTCCGCTGCCGCACCCAAGGATCTGGACAAGGTCGAAGTCCGCGGACGCGCACAGACACTGTATCGGGTAGACGATGCCGCGGTCGGCACCCGCACCGATACGCCCCTGGAGCTGGTCCCACAGTCGATCCAGGTCATCCCGCGTGAACTGATCGACGACCAGGCCGCGCGCCAGGTGACCGACCTCTATCGCAGCATCAGCGGCATCAGCTATTTCAGCTATGCCGGGGTGACCCTGCGCGGCTTCCGCCAGGAGAACGTGCTGTATGACGGCCTGCGCGGCGACCCGTACGCAGGATTTTCGGTGCCGCAACTGTTCAACATCGAGCGCGTGGAAGTGCTGAAGGGGCCGGCAGGCGCGCTGTATGGCGGGGGTGATGCGGGCGGTGTCATCAACTACGTGACCCGCAAGCCGAAAGCCAGCGCCGAACGCCGCATCGAGGTCCAGCTCGGCGACAAGGACTTCCGTGCCGGATCGATCGAGGGTACCGGGCCATTGAATGCCATCGGCAGCGTACGCTATCGCGCCGGGCTCTATGCCGACAGTGAACAGGGCGTGCGCTGGAACACCGACAGCGAGAGCGTGATCGGCGACGCCTCGCTGGCCTTCGACGTTGGCCAGACCGGCGAGCTGGTGCTGCAGTTCACCGACATCACCCAGAACCTTGGCGGCAACCGCCTGCGTGGCGTGCCGGTCAACGATGCAGGCACGTTCCTGACCGACCGCCGCTGGAACCACAACGAGGCCAGCGACTTCCTCGACATGCGCGCCAAGGTGGCGCTGGCGCAGTACCGTTTCGCGCCGAGCGACACTCTGGACCTGGACTTCGCCGCCCGCTGGTTCAGCAACAACGAACACCAGATGTACCACGAGCCGATGGGCCTGATCGATCGTGACCGCGATGGCGTGGCCGAGTGGATGACCCGCCAGCTGCGCAACCAGATACGCGACAACGAAGCATTCACTGCCAACGGCAATGCCGTCTGGCGGGTGGCCACCGGCACGGTTGAGCACAAGGTGCTGTTCGGCGCCGATGTGTACCAGCTGGATGCGGATTTCACCGCACAGACCGCGAACAGCGCTGACCTTGCGCGTGGCGCCGGTCCGGTGCGCGGCATCGACCTGTTCAATCCCGTGTACGGCGCCAGTACCTGGCACGACTACAACCTGGCGGCCCTGCCCTGGCGCAGCACATCCACCCGCAGCAAGCGCCATGGCGGCTACCTGCAGGACGAACTGGCACTGGGCCCGCGCTGGCATGTGCTGGCCGGGGTGCGCTGGGATGGCTTCAAGGATGAGGATCGCATCACTGGCAACAGTGTGGATGGCAACGATCTCAGCTGGCGGCTGGGCAGCACGTTCACCGTGCGCGAGGGCCTGAACGTCTACGCCAACGTCGCCAGTGGTTTCGTGCCGCAGAGTGCCGCCAACCAGAACCCGGCCGCTGGCGGACCGTTCGATGCCGAGCGCAGCAAGCAGTGGGAAGTAGGCATGAAGTCGCTGCTGGCCGACCGTGTGGCCTTGAACATGGCGGCCTACCGGATCGACCGCAGCAACATCGTGCAGGCCACCGGCGAGGTGATCGGTGGCGTGAACCAGTTGGCCGCGCTGGGCCTGGTACGCAGCACCGGCATGGAGCTTGACCTGCTGGCCGACCTCAGCGAGCGCTGGGTGCTGAATCTGACGTACGCCTACAACGATGCGCGGGTGAAGGACGCCGGCCCGAATGGCATCACCAACGCCTCAGGCGACCGATTCGCCAATGCGCCGCGCAACAAGCTGGGGTTGTGGACGCGTTATGACCTGCCGGCGATCAACTCCGCCATCGGCTTTGGCGCGGATCACGTCGGCGAACGCGTCAGCCTGGATGGGCAGACGGTCAAGGCCTACACCGTGTTCGACGTGAGCTGGAAGACCACGTGGAGGCAGTGGCAGTTCCAGGCCAACGTCAAGAACCTGTTCGACAAGGTGTACGCGGCCAGTGGCTTCATTGAACGCAACGGGCATTTCCCCGGAGATCCACGGCGGGTGTATGTGCAGGCGGCCTACAGCTTCTGACCGGAAGCACGTGTAGCGTTGATCCACTGCCGGCAAGCAGATCGTTGCCTGGCACTGGTCCACGCCTGTCCGAAACCGTCGGCACTTCCAGTCACTTGTGCACGATCTCCTCCGCCTGTAGCGTTGCCGTTGCCCAAGGAGGGCTATCAACGGAGTGAAGCATGAAGATTGGATTCAAGCTGTCTGTTGCTATTGCGGCTGCTGCACTGACCCTGGGAATCGGCAGTGCCTCCGCGCAGTCCCGCTGTACCCCTTGCTACACCGCGTATGACGCGTGCCTGGCGGCGGGTAATGGCGAGAAGGTCTGTTACCCGGCGTTTGCTCGTTGCCTGCGGAACAGCGGCTGCACCATCCCGTAAGTCACGCACTGCCGTGATGCGTGCCGGCCCCCATTTCGGGGGCTGGCATTGGCTGGCAGGCGCTGCGCCTTACTACTGAAAAGGTTCCATACGCGACTGGCGGTGTGATTTCATCCCATCCGCATCGCATGGTTCTCGCGCGCCTGCACATCAATTTCCTGCTGGCGTTGCCCGGCAGTCTGCTGGCGCTCCAGGTCGACCGCTTTCATCTGCTGCAACGACTGCGCAACCGGCGTCTGTACTGCTATATCCGTGGGCATTGAAACGCGCAGGTGGGCGGGGTCGGTCATCTCGCCCTGCACCACGAACACGTTCCGCCCTGCGGGAGCGTCGGCCGTCTGGGCGCTCAGCAGCACGTGATCGGCACGTTCAAACTGGTTGCGGCGGGCCAAGGCCATCACGCTCGCCACAAGACGCTCGCTGTTCTCATCGTGGGTACGTCCCGCGCTGGCATCGATCGCGGCCACGCCTTCGCGCACCTGCTGCAGCAATGTGTACTCACGGTGGCCAGGACCAATGTCGGCCAGACGGGTCGGCGCCTGTGAGGGATCCGGCACGTCGTCCACGGCTGCGGTAAGCGGGCTGCGGGTAATAGTCCGATATGGGTCGTCCGGGTGGAACTGGGTTCGCTTCTCCAGGCACTCCAGACGAAGCTCGCGCGCGTCGTTGAGTTCGGCGATACGTGAGGGATCGGTGATCTCGCGCAGCGACATGTGACCGCCGCCCGCACTGATGCTGGCCCATTTCCTGTCCGCCTCGAAGTACATCGCGTAGTAGCTGTTGCCACCGATGACGTTCGGATCGACCGTCGAGCGCCCTTCCAGGGCCTGGGTGGCTTCCAGCACGCTCAACCGGGTAAGGTACTGGCCGCCTTTCGTCCATCCCATCTGGCTGATGGCATCGACGCTGGTGTTGCCTACACGCGGGCCTCCGGCGTAGTCATTGTTGAGCATGTTGGTCCAGATCTGTTCCAGCTTCGCGGGGCCGCTCTTCTGCTCAGCCGCCTGCAGCAACACGCGCGGCGTCCAGCAGTTGGGATCAAGTTCATGCCGTTCAAATGCCCGGTCGTGAGCCAGCATTACATCCTTGCCGGGAAGATTCAGTGCCAGGTCTGGACGGCGCTCGTTCATCCACTGCTGCCGCAACTCAAGATCTCTTTCGAGCAGGGTCTGCCCAAAGGACTCCCATTGCCGTTCGGTCAATTGTGCATTTGGAAACCGGGATCCCTCTTCCTGCTGGCTCTTCGCGTAGTCCTGTGCATAGGTGTTCGCGACGCGTCCCGGCAGGCTGTCATTGCGTACAACACCCAGTGCCAGTGTCCCGTATCCATCGGCTCCCGGCAGTTGCGACAGGTAGTTCCAGTAAAGCTCGCGGTTACCGTCTCTGGCATAGCTGCCAAGGACGCTCAGATCTCGCTCGGTCAATCCACTCATACCCTACCCCTTCTCTTCCTTGAATCACCGATCACTTGGACCGGGTGCGCGCGATGACGTCCCTGACGGCCTCTTCCATGCGCTTCCAGTCCTTCAGAAACACTCTCTTGTAGTCCAGGCTGACGGACAGCTTGTTGTCGATGTCGACGAAGTAATGAACGCAGCCCGCTGCCACTTCCCCAGGCTCACTGATCACCTCGCGCCCCTCCAGCCGCACGCCGTCGCGTCGGAATTCCTCGCCGTCACATTTGATGAACGAGCTGATCCGACCATCGCCCTGGCGTGCGATGTACCAGTCTCTCTCGTAGGCGGGATTGCGGACAGGCGGCTTCCCGTACCGCGCCTCATACTTCTTCGCGTACACCACCATCTTCGCTTCATCGATTGCATAGGGCGTCAGGCCCAAGGTCTGCGGCTTTGCAACGCGTTGATCGAGACGGTCCCTGGGATCCTCCCTTTCCACAGAGCCCTCCTCCGTGATGGCTTCATTTGAAGACAGCCTTGAAAGCAGTGTTTCGACGGGAACGCGATCGACGTAGTTGATCCGGATGGGAATCTCCTTCCGGAAATCATTCGTACGCGGATTCGCCCGCGCACCCGGCGCCGTCGGCTTCATGTCTGGCCACTCGATGACCAGCGTCACGCCCTCGCCCGGCCACGGTGCCATCTGGCTGTCCAGGTAGTTGGCCGGAATGCGGAAAGTGTTCGGCCCGAGCTTCACGTCCACGGGCGCATCGGTATAGGTGTGGCCGTTGATCGTGCGGCCGGTCTGGGTTGCGCCGGGCATGGCGGGATTCCTTTCGTGTTCGTTGGACGGTGGCCGCGCACAGGCGCCGGCACTCACTGCAACGGCAAGTGCAAGCGTCAGACACCGGCTGGGGGACATCACGTGCATGGGCATTCCATTGCAGGGTTCCAGCGCCACTATAGGCAACCGGCCGTCCACGGAACAGGAACCGCATCGCAGCCCTTCCTGAAACCAGGCTGCGCGCCACATGCGCTGCCTGCAGTACTGCGGATACTGCTTCGTCACTCCACTCCAGGTCTCAGCCGTTGCTGTCCGTGCCTTTATGGCCGCGATAGGTTTCACCCCACTCGCGCATGGCAAGCAGCACCGGCACCAGCGTGCGACCGAATTCGGAAAGCTCGTACTCCACCTTCGGCGGCACTTCCGGGTACACGTGGCGGATCACCACCCCGTCAGCCTCCAGTTCCCGCAGCTGGCTGGTCAGCATGGACTGGGTGGCGTTGGGCACACGCCGGGTCAGCTCCATGAAACGTCGCTTGCCTGTCATCAGGTGAAACAGAATGATCGGCTTCCACACGCCGCCCATCACCGACAGCGTGACTTCCACCGCGCAACCGCTCTTGCCATCCCAACGCCTGCTACGCATGCATACTCCGGAAAACCATAGTACCTACGGAAATTCATCGTTCTTGTTGCGATAACGGTGCGAGCCTAGCATGGCCCCATTCCTTGAATGTGAGGCCCAGCATGACGTTCAAAGCACTGCTCACCCGCAAGACGAACAACCAGGTTTCGACCGAGCTGGTCGATTTTGATGAAGCTGATCTGATGGACGGCGACGTTCTGGTGGACGTCGAGTACTCCACGCTGAACTACAAGGATGCGCTCGCCCTGACCGGCAAGAGTCCGGTCATCCGGACGTTCCCGCTCATTCCCGGCATCGATCTGGCAGGTGTGGTGCTGGAATCCAGCAGAGCCGACTTCCAGCCAGGCGACCGCGTTGTGCTCAATGGCTGGGACCTGAGCATGGGACATCACGGCGGGCTGGCCCAGCGCGCGCGCGTGCGGGGCGAATGGCTCAACCGGATTCCCGGCAAGTTCAGCACCCGCGACGCCATGGCCATCGGTACCGCAGGCTATACCGCCATGCTGTGCGTACTGGCCCTCGAACATGCGGGGCTGACGCCCGAAAAGGGCGATGTGCTGGTGACCGGCGCCAACGGTGGCGTCGGTTCGATCGCGGTGGCGATCCTCTCAAAGCTGGGCTATCGCGTGGTGGCCGCCACCGGGCGCCCGGAACACGCCGAGTATCTGCACAGCCTGGGCGCCGCCGAGATCATCGATCGCGCGCAGCTTTCAGAACCGCGCGAGCGGCCGGTGAGTGCCGAGCGCTGGGCCGGGGTGGTGGATGTGGCCGGTGGCCCTACCCTCGTCAACGCCATTGCCGAGACGAAATATCGAGGCGCCGTGACCGCCTGCGGGCTGGCGCAGAGTGATGAGCTGCATGGCTCGGTGCTGCCCTTCATTCTCCGCAACGTGACGCTTGCCGGCGTGGATTCGGTGAATGCGCCGCAGGAGGTTCGCCAGCGCGCCTGGGATCGGCTTGCGACTGACCTGGACCCGCAGAAGCTGGAAAGCACCGTGCAGCAGATCGGCCTCGCCGAGGTGCTGGATGTCTATGAGCAGATCATCCCGGGCAAGGTGCGTGGGCGGATTGTCGTGGATGTGAATGCGTGAGCAGGTCGTCTGGATCAACTGCATCTGATGCAGCTTCCATGCTGCGGCGAATGGTGAACATGCAGTGAAACGACGCGGGCGGTGGTGTCCCCAAGCCCCTGCCGCTCGCATACGCTCGGGTTCCCATCGCTGCCTGGACACCCGACATGCCAATGACTGCATTCGCGCTTGCCGCTGCGCTTTCGGGCCTGGCCGACATCACCTGGGAGCGCGAGCGCGCCGAGGATGCGCACCAGCTCATGCTGTGCCAGATCCATCGCGATGCGCTGAAGCAGAACGAGGGCAAGGACGATGCCTATCCGCGTGCCAAAGCGGTCTGCGACCTGCTGGCACGCGAGTACAAGGACAAGTGGGATTTCGATGCGCAGGATGCCCTGGCCGCTTCGGCGGTGGATCTGGATGAACTGATCCGACGCGGTGATGTGGTGGAAGTACCGCCGACGAAGCAGGATCGCGCCTACGAGTGATGCCTTGCCCGCGAGCGAGGACGCACGCATCTTCAAGGGCCCTTATCATGTGGGCCTGGGGGCGCTGTACGCCCCACTGAGGCTTGCGGGGCAGTATCTGGATGTCTATGGAATGGTGCCCTTCGGGCTGGGGCCGACGCTTGACCCGTTCGCCCCATTGGTCGCTGCGGCTTGATGGCGAGTACGTTGAACTCAGTGTCTCCGGCCAGCAGTACCGGCTGCGCGTGGATGATGATCAGCAGGTGCAGGTCCATCGAGGGGTCTTCTGGTCACGGGTCGAACTGCAGACCGGCGATGCTGCCGGGCTGTGCGTGGACGGGCTCCCCAACGGACCAGCGTCCCGGCTTGCGGGGGCCCTGCAGCACCTGCTCTTTGCGCGAACCACGCGTGGACGCAAGGCCCTGTTCGACACGATTCTGGAGCAGATCCAGTCCTGGTTGAGCGACGCGGATGCCCTCATCGATGGGGGCAGTGCCGGCCGCCGCTGGATCACCCATGAGCAGCAGCAGGCGCTGCTGGCGAAGCGCTCAGACCTGCCCCTGCAGCCGCCTGAGCTGGAGCAGCTGTTCCGCGATGAAGACGTGCATGAAGATCTGCATGCGGACAGCCATCGCGCAGCGCTGGACGCCCTGCGCGACTGGAACCTGGATTGGCCCGCTGCCTGGGCCGAAGCCAATGAGGCCATGACCCTGCGCGAGCTGGTGTTGGCCAGGGGCTTCCTGGGCCGGGTCGAGAGCAAGCCGCTGACCGAGGAACAGGCCCGCGCCGTCATCTGCTTCGACAATCGGGTGCAGGTCGTGGCCGCGGCCGGCTCCGGCAAGACCTCCACGATGGTCGCCAAGGCCGCTTATGCCATTGACCGCGGCTTTGTCGAGCCCGAACGCATCGTGATGCTCGCCTTCAACAAGGATGCTGCCAAGGAACTGGAGGAGCGTGCACAGCGAACCTTCGATCGACTCGGCATGGGCAACACCGTGGTTGAGGCCCGGACCTTCCACGCCCTGGGCCTGGCCATCATCGCCAAGGCCACCGGCCGCAAGCCCGACATCCCCGAATGGGCCATTGACGCCACGCTGGGCTTCAACAAGCTGGCCGAACTGGTGGACGACCTGAAGGATCGCTCGATCCACTTCCGCACCCAGTGGGACATGTTCCGCCTGGTGTTCGGGCGCGACCTGCCGGCATTCGGCGCGGAAATGGAGGCCGATGGCTACGAACGCGATGGCACGCCCTACATCCGCACCCTGCAGGGTGAGCGGGTGAAGAGCCTGGAAGAATGCGTGATCGCCGACTGGCTGTTCTACAACGGCGTGACGTACGACTACGAGCGACGCTACGAGTTCGATACTGCGACAGACACCCACTGCCAGTATCGCCCCAACTTCTATTACCCGCACGCCGGGCTGTATCACGAGCACTTCTCGCTGGATGCGGATGGCCAGGCGCCAGAGCAGCTTCCCGACTACGCCGAAGGTATGCATTGGAAGCGTCAACAGCATGCGGCACGAGGCACCGCGCTTGTTGAAACCACCTCGTTTGGTCTGCGCAGTGGATACGCCCTGCGGGATATGGCGGAGAGGCTTGGCGAGTCCGGTGTCGAACTCGACCCCAACCCCGACCGCGAGCTGCCCGAGCAGGGCGCAAAGCCCATGCCGGACGCGGACCTGATCGGCTTGATGCGCACCTTCATTGCCCATGCCAAGAGCAACTGCCTGACGCTGGACGATATGGCGGAGCGCCTGCGACAGATGCCCGAAGACCAGTTCAAGGAACGGCATCGGCGCTTCCTGGAAATCGCCAGCCCTGTTTTCCAGGCTTGGGACAACGCACTGGCTGACGAGCACGGCATCGATTTCGAAGACATGCTCAACATGGCGGCCGGATTGCTGGAACAGGGCCGCTATGAATCGCCCTACGAACTGGTGATGGCGGACGAATTCCAGGATGCCTCGCGCGCCCGCGCCCGGCTCTGCCGAGCCTTGGTCAGCCGCCCCGGCCGCTATCTGTTTGCGGTGGGCGATGACTGGCAATCGATCAATCGTTTCGCCGGTGCCGACGTTTCCGTGATGACCGGATTCCGTGAGTGGATGGGCCATGGCCAGGTGCTGAAACTGGAGCAGACATTCCGGTGCCCCCAGGCGCTCTGCGATGCTTCCAGCCGTTTCGTCAGCCGGAATCCAGCGCAGATTGCCAAGGCGGTTCGTTCTGCCGCACCGGCAATGGGGCCAGTGCTGCAAGCGTTCCAGATGAATCGACGCGAGGAGCTGCAGGATGGCGTTCGCCAGTACCTCGCCAAGCTGCATCACCAGTTGCTGTCCGGGGCGGTGCCGCAAGGGCGCAAGGGACGCGTGACGGTCTTCATCCTGGGCCGCTACCGCGCGGACCGCAGCGCGATGCCTTCGGATTGGAAGACAGTCTTCGGCAGCACGATGGACGTGGAGTTCCTCACGGTCCATCGGTCGAAGGGACGCGAGGCGGACTATGTGATCCTGCCAGGCATGGTCAACCGCAGCTTCCCGAGCCTGCGCTCGGATGACCCGGTGCTTTCCCTGGCAATGCCGGAGGGTGATACCTACCCGCTGGGCGAAGAGCGGCGGTTGTTCTATGTCGCGCTGACGCGTGCGCGACGCTCAGTGGCCATGTTCACCCTACAGGGGAAGCGTTCGCCGTTCCTGGACGAGCTGGTGAAGGACGGAGCAGTGGAAGTGACCGCGATTTCAGGCGCGGCCATCTACGAAGAGCGCTGCCCGGTGTGCAAGGTCGGCGTGTTCGTGGACCGCAATGGGCCGCATGGGGCTTTCCGGTCGTGCTCCAGTTATCCGTTGTGCCATAACAAGCCGAAGGGTGGGCGTTAGGAATGGGCCCGTGGAGTCTCTTGCAACCCGCTGTGCGGGCGTTCAAGTGGACATTGGCCGAAATGCAAAACGCCCCTTCCGGGGCGTTCGCGTTATGGCGGAGAGAGTGGGATTCGAACCCACGGAAGGTTTAACCCTTCGCCGGTTTTCAAGACCGGTGCCTTAAACCGCTCGGCCATCTCTCCAATCGGGTCCCGGTCGCCCGGGCAGCGGCGTATTCTCGCACGTGAAGGGCATTTGCCCAAGACCACCTTGCCCCCGCCCCTCGCATCCGGCACGGTGGGGGCTGGACTGCATCTGGAGCCCCCATGGCCCACCTCGATCTGGCCAACCTGCGCACCACCCTGCTGGACGATACCCAGCTGGCCGCAGTGGCCCTGCATCGCACCTTCGCCGGACACCTGCCGGTCAACAGCGGGCATTTGGTGGTCTGCGATCCGCTGGTGCAGGCCGAGGCGCCGGCGCTGGCCGACTACACCGCGCCGTTGGGCCGGCATCCGGTCGAAATCATCGTGCACAGCGGCCGCCCGGCGTTGGCCGTGGTCTGGTTCAAACCCCGCGAAGCCCTCACTGCGTCTGCCCTGCACTGGCAGATGGCGCGCTGGACCACGCAGGACCTGACCGGCCTGGATGAGCACAGCTTCATCGGCTACCCGGTCGACGCCGGCATCGGCTGCTTTATGGACACCGACACCCAGCAGGCACTGCTGGCCCTGATCGAACGGGCCGATGGCGACGAAGGCAGCGAGTGCTCGGATGCGCTGATCGACCATGATGGCCTGGACGAAGGCGCAGAATACCGCCCCTGGGGCGAGGACTCACCGCATGGCCTGGTCGTGTTCACCAGCGGCTGGGGCGACGGCGTCTATCCGAGCTACTGGGCGCTGGATACGTCCGGCATTCCGGTAGCACTGGTCACCGATTTCCTGTGCATCGAGGGCGGTGACGGGCGCGACGAGCGCGAGATTGCCGACCAGGCCTATCGCGACAACCTTCCACGTGAAGAAGCGGAAGCGCTGGCGCGGCTGGTGGAGGCCGTGGAGCGGGACGATGCGGATGCGCTGCGCGACCTGCTGAAGGATGCGCCGCAGCGCGCCAATCAGATCGAACCGGGCTGCGGCGGCACCGCGGTGTTCGAGGCGATCAGGCTGGACCGCCCAGAGGCGTTGCGCGTGCTGCTGCAGGGCGGCGCGTTGCCAGCGATGCCGGAGCGCCTGCACGTGAGCAAAGTGACCAGCTACTTGGACTATGCGCGCTTCCTGAAGAAGCCGCGCAGCGCGGAGCTGATGGCAGTACTGGAAGCGCCGGTCGTGGCTGCCGCCCCCACGCCGATGCCGGCACCGCAGCGCAGCTTCTGGGACCGATTGTTCGGGCGGAAGTGATCGACCCCGGAAACAGCAACGCCGGGCATGGCCCGGCGCTACCGTTCAGCTCTCTCAGCCCGCGTCCACCGCCAACGCGCCCAGCGCACTGGCCTTGATCCGCTCCTTGGCCTTTTCACAGGCGCCACCGCAATCCAGGCGCGAGGCCTCCAGCTGCGGCGGCAGGTGCTCGGCCAGGAAGTCGATGAACACGCGCACCGCCGGCAACAGGCCACGGCGCGAAGCGAACACGGCATGGCACACGCCCTGCGGCAGCGACCAGTCCGGCAGCACCACTTCCAGTTCGCCATTGCGCACGGCGTCGGCGCACACGGTTTCCGGCAGCATGGTGATGCCGAAGCCGTCCTTCACCATGCTCTGCAGCAGCGGGAAATCGAAGCCGGCCACGCGCGGCTGCAGGTCGACCCGGCGCACTTCGCCTTCCGGACCATGCAGTTCCCAGCGCTGGCGTGCTTCGTCTTCGCTGATGCTGAGGGTGACGTGCTGGGTCAGTTCTTCCGGGTCCTTGGGGCGTCCGGCACGGTCCAGGTACTTCGGGCTGGCCACCAGCAGTTCCTGCACCTGGCCGAAGCTGCGCATCACCAGGCTGCCGTCGTCGTCCAGGCGCGAACGCACGCGCAGGGCCACGTCGTAGCCTTCATTGATGATGTCCACGCGGCGGTTGCTGATGTTCAGCTGCAGGCGCACCTTCGGGTACTGCTCGAGGAACTTGGGCAGCAGCTTGGGCAACTGCATCTGCGCCAGCGACACCGG
This sequence comes from Stenotrophomonas sp. YJH_SMC_12-1, assembly GCF_059370935.1. Taxonomy (NCBI): domain Bacteria; kingdom Pseudomonadati; phylum Pseudomonadota; class Gammaproteobacteria; order Lysobacterales; family Lysobacteraceae; genus Stenotrophomonas; species Stenotrophomonas sp. YJH_SMC_12-1. The sequence goes on from NZ_JCAFUD010000001.1 coordinate 48,759, forward strand.
CACGCTGGCGCGCACCACGCCGCGCGGTTCCGCGCTGAGGCGGTCGACAACTTCGCGGGCGGCCTGCGCCTCGGCCAGCATCGTCTGCGCGTGGCGGTGCACGCTGGTGCCGACGTCGGTGACCGCGAAACGGCGCGTGGAGCGCTGCAGCAGGCGCACGCCCAGGTCGGTCTCCAGCTGGCTGATACGGCGGCTCAGGCGCGACTTGGGGATGCCCAGCGCGCGCTCGGCGGCGGCAAATCCACCGTGGTCGACCACCATCGCAAAGTAGTACAGATCATTCAGGTCATGCATACCCGAGTTCCATATCTAGAACAATACGTGGCATTCAATCACCTTTATCCCGCCTTTGCAACAACCTATCGTTCTCTCCGTCGGCGGGGCCACCCCGCCCCTTCCCTCCAGAACATAGGTGACTGCCATGAAGCTTCTGCATCTCGACGCCAGCGTGCTTGGCGAGAACTCCGTCTCCCGCCACCTGACCGCCGCCGTGGTGGCCCGGTTCAAGCAGCAGGTCGAAGGCCTGCAGATCGATTATCGCGATCTTGACGCCAATCCGGTACCGCATCTGCGCAGCAGCTCGCTGGCCAAGGCCGACGCGGCCGAAGCCGCCGATGCTGAACAGGTGCTTGAGCAGTTCCTGGCTGCGGACATCGTGGTGATCGGCGCGCCGATGTACAACTTCAGCATCCCGTCCACCCTGAAGGCCTGGATCGACCGCGTGGCCGTGGCCGGGCGCACCTTCAAGTACACCGAGAATGGCCCGATCGGCCTGGCCGGCGGCAAGCGCGTGATCGTGGTCAGCAGCCGCGGCGGCATCTACACCGATTCGCCGGCCGACTTCCAGGAGCCGTTCCTGCGCCAGACGTTCGCCTTCTGGGGCATCAACGACATCGAGTTCGTGCGCGCCGAGGGCATCGCCTACTCGCCGCAGCACCGTGAAGACGCCATCGCCGGCGCGCTGGCGGCCCTGCCGTCGCACGAAGCGACGGAAGCCGCCGCTGCATAAGCGTTCCAGCGTTCGGCGCCGCTCTCTCCTCGTCGAGGCGCTGAACGCGGGCCGGGATCCCCTCCCCCATCCCGGCCCACCCTGGCGGTCCCGCTCTGCGGGGCCGTTTTTTTGCATCAGTAGATCCACGCCATGCGTGGATCGGTGCCATGCGCGGCGCTCACCAGCACGTTAGGCTGGGGCCATGAACTACATCGTGACCACTGCGCACCGCAGCGAATTTCCGCACCCGATCACCCTGCGCCGCGGCCAGGCGCTGGTAGTGGGCGAACGCTATGAAGGCCCGGAGGGCTGGGATGACTGGTTCCTGTGCGAGGCCGAAGGGCAGCAGCCCGGTTTCGTGCCGGCGCCCGTGATCGGTCGCACTGCGCAGGGTGACGCGTTTGCCACCGAGGATTACTGCGCACGGGAGCTGGATGTGGATCCCGGGCAGGTGCTGCGTGGGCAGCGCACGCTCAATGGTTGGGCGTGGTGCGTGCCGGAGACCGGCGAACCGGGATGGGTGCCGCTGGAGAAGCTGCGGGCCATGCGGTAATCGCGGGGTTCATCCACGCATGGCGTGGATCTCCTGAGGCATCGGTGAATTCATGCCGGGCGCGTGCAACATCCTCCAGTAGATCCACGCCATGCGTGGATTCGGTGCCATGCAAGCATGGCACCCACCAGAGCTACAGCGGTGCCATGCATGCATGGCACCCACCCGATCAGAGAATCAGGCGATGGTTTCCAGCCCACCCATGTACGGGCGCAGCGCTTCCGGCACGGTGATACTGCCGTCGGCGTTCTGGTAGTTCTCCATCACTGCGATCATCGCGCGGCCAACCGCCACGCCCGAGCCGTTCAGCGTGTGCGCCAGTTCCGGCTTGCCGGTGGCCGGGTTGCGCCAGCGCGCCTGCATGCGGCGGGCCTGGAAGTCACCACAGTTCGAGCACGAGGAGATCTCGCGATAGGTTTCCTGCGACGGCAGCCAGACTTCCAGGTCGTAGGTCTTGATGGCCGAGAAGCCCATGTCGCCGGTGCACAGCAGCACCTTGCGGTACGGCAGGCCCAGCTTCTCCAGCACCACTTCGGCGCAGCGGGTCATGCGCTGGTGTTCGGCGTCGCTGTCTTCCGGGCGGCAGATCGAGACCAGCTCGACCTTCTCGAACTGGTGCTGACGGATCATGCCGCGAACGTCGCGGCCACCACTGCCAGCCTCGGCACGGAAGCACATCGAGTGGGCGGTCATGCGCAGCGGCAGGCGCTCGGCCTCGACGATCTCGTCGCGCACGATGTTGGTCAGCGGCACTTCCGAGGTCGGGATCAGGTAACGCGTGGAGTCGCCTACGGCGGTCTTGAACAGATCGTCCTCGAACTTCGGCAGCTGGCTGGTGCCACGCAGTGAATCGGCGTTGACCAGCAGCGGCACGTTGGTTTCCTCGTAGCCGTGCTCACCGGTGTGCAGGTCGACCATGAACTGGGCCAGCGCACGGTGCAGGCGCGCGATCGAGCCGCGCAGCACGGTGAAGCGCGAGCCAGACAACTTGGCCGCGGTCTCGCCGTCCAGCCAGCCGTTGCGGGCGCCCAGTTCGACGTGGTCGAGCACCTTGAAATCGAACTGGCGCGGGGTACCCCAACGTGCCTGCTCGACGTTGTCGTTCTCATCGGCACCGGCCGGCACGTCATCGGCCGGCAGGTTCGGAATGCCCATCGAGATCGCTTCGATCTTCTCGCGCAGCTCGTCCAGCGCCACTTCCGAGGCCTTCAGCTCGTCGGCGAAGGCAGCGACCTCGGCCATGATGGCCGAGACGTCCTCGCCCTTGGCCTTGGCCTGGCCGATGGCCTTGGAACGGCTGTTGCGCAGGCTCTGCAGCTCCTGGGTCCGCACCTGGATGCGCTTGCGATCGGCCTCCAGGGACTCCAGGGCAGACACGTCGAGCTCGAAGCCGCGGCTGGTGCGCAGGCGTTCGGCGAGGTCGGCGGGCTGGTGGCGGAGCAGGGCTGGATCAAGCATGGCAGGTGTCGTGGTGGGTATCAGGGATGGGATTATCGCTTGTTATACGGATTTCTGCCGCCCGGTTCATTCCCGCCGTGGCAGAATCGAGCCATTCCGTACTGGTCCGGTCCATGTCTGCACCCCGCTCGTCGTCCGCCAAGTCGTTCACTGTGCATATCCCGCGCAACGCCCTGAAGATCGCCGGCATCGCCTTCGGCGTGGGCGTATTGCTGTTCGTGCTGGTCTGGCTGACCGGCCGCGACAAGGAGTTCTTCCGCGCCGATCCGGCTGCCCAGACCCCGCAGGAAACCGCCCAGATCGAGCCCCTGCCGGAACCGCTGGCCGCTGCCGCCGGTTCCAGCGACATGCCCGATGCCAAGCCGGCACCGGTGGAGGAAGAAGCGCCGAAGCTGGTGGAAACGGCCCCGCCGCCGCCCGCGCCCGTGGCTGAAGCGGCCCCGGCTGCACTGGGCCCTGCGCCGGCGGCCACCGGCAACAGCCAGCCGATGCCGATTGCCGGACAGTCGCCGCCACCGTCCTATCCCGCCGCCGCCCTGCGCGCCGGTGAAACCGGTACGGTGGTGGTACGCGTGGACGTGGACGCCACCGGCTATCCGAACAACGCCACGGTGATCCAGCGCAGCGGTTCACGCGAGCTCGACCGTGCCGCCACCGACGCTGTGCGCCGCTGGCGCTTCACTCCGGCGCAGAGCAACGACCAGGCCGTACCCGGCAGCATTGAAGTGCCGTTCGACTTCAAGACGCAGTAACTGAACGCTTCCCGGCAGGCAAACTGAACCCTGCCGGTGGCGTTGACGCAACGCTGACACTTCCCGTCCGTGGCTCGGGCAACACTGCCCACGTCGTCCATTGACGGAAGGAGTTTGCGATGACCGCCACCACCCACGAAGACCTTCATTCGCCGCAGCTGCCGCAGGATTCAAGCGCGCAGCACAAGCCCACGTCGCCCTGGATGTGGATCGCGCTGATCATGGCGATGTTTGCCGGCGCCTTGCTCTGGCTGCGTCATTCGAACCAGGAAGACGTGGCACCGGCGCCGGTCGGTGAGCGCATGCTGCCGGCCCCTGAGCAGCCCGCGGTGACAGATGCAGCGGCCCCTGCCGCGCGCCAGGCAACCCCGGCTACTGCTTCGCGGAAGGCCGCGCCGGCAGTGCGCAATCGTGAAGCCCGCCCGCTGGCCAGCAACCGCATGCCCACCTACCCCGCCGCCGCGCTACGTAGTGGCGTGCAGGGCAGCGTGATCGCCAGCCTGAATGTCGATACCCGCGGCAACGTCGCCAGCGCTGCGATCGTCTCGCGCAGCGGCGAGCGGAGTCGCGATCTGGATCGTGCGGTGCTCAATACCGTGCAGAACTGGAAGTTCCAGCCGGCGGTGCATGACGGCCGCGCAGTAGCAAGCGTAGTGCGGGTCCCGGTGGACTTCCGTACCGAGCAGCGTTGATCGCGGACGAGGGGTTCGTGATGTTTAGACGGAGGCTTCGGCCTCCGTCCTTTTATGCGGGAAAGCGTGCCAACCAAGGTTGGCACCTACCAGGAGATGTGAGCATGCCAACCAAGGTTGGCACCTACCGGGAGATGTGAGCGTGCCAACCAAGGTTGGCACCTACCGGGCATTGCGATCGGCCGGGCATGACCCGGCGGATGCAGTAACGATCAGGCCAGGTTGAATCCGGCGCTGCGGGCCAGGCCGTCGAAGTCCGGGAAGGACGTGGCGACGTTGGCGATATCGTTGATGCGCACCTCGCCGTCACTGATCTGGCCGGCAATGGCGAACGCCATGGCGATGCGGTGGTCGCCGTGGCTTTCGATGGTGCCGCTGCCCAGGCGCACGCCACCATGCAGGGTGGCACCGTCTTCAGTTTCGTCCACCTGCATGCCCAGCGCGCGCAAGCCAGTGGCCATCGCTGCGAGACGATCGGATTCCTTCACCCGCAGCTCGGCGGCGCCGGTCACCACGGTCTGGCCTTCTGCAGCAGCTGCCGCCACGAACAGCGCCGGGAACTCGTCGATCATGTCCGGCACCAGTGCTTCCGGAATGCGAGCACCCTTCAGCGGGGCGTAGCGCACCACCAGGTCCGCCACCGGTTCACCGCCCTGCTCGGCCGGGTTCTCTTCGGTGATATCCGCGCCCATCAGGCGCAGCGCGTGCAGCAGGCCGGTGCGGCGCGGGTTCAGGCCAACCTGCTTCAGGCGCAGCTCGGAGCCCGGGATGATGCTGGCAGCCACCAGATAGAACGCCGCAGACGAGAAGTCGGCCGGCACCACGATATCCGTGGCACGAAGGCGTTGGCCGCCGCGCAGGCGCGCCTTGCCCGGCGAGAATTCGATGTCCACGCCGAACGCGGACAGCATGCGTTCGGTGTAGTCGCGGGTCGGGTGCGGCTCGACAACGCTGGTTTCGCCCTGTGCGTACAGGCCTGCCAGCAACACCGCCGACTTGATCTGCGCGCTGGCCACCGGCGAGGCGAAGTCGATGCCATGCAGCGTCTGGCCGCCATGCACGTGCAGCGGCGGCGTGCCGTCATCCTGGGTGTCGATCTTCGCGCCCATCTGCGACAGCGGGCCGGTGACGCGGCGCATCGGTCGGCCCGACAGCGACTCGTCGCCGATCAGCGTGCAGTCGAACGCCTGGCCCGCCAGCAACCCGGCCAGCAGGCGCATGCCGGTACCGGCGTTGCCGCAGTCCAGCGGCGCATCCGGCGCCTTCAGGCCGTCGATACCGACGCCGTGCACGATGCGCTGCGACGGGCTGGGGGTTTCGATGCGCACGCCCAGCTGGCTGAAGATGCGCGCGGTAGCGCGGGTGTCTTCGCCTTCCAGGAAGCCTTCGATATGCGAGGTGCCATCGGCCAGCGCGGCGAACATCACCGAGCGGTGCGAGACCGACTTGTCGCCGGGAATGGTCAGGCTGCCCTGCAGCGGCTGGCCCTTGCGGGCGATCCAGTGTTGCGCGTTGCTCATCGTTCGATCATTCCGTAAACACCGGCAGCGCCGGCGATGCATCAGGGGAGCGGCGGCCATGGCCGCCGCAGCAGCACTCAGGGCACGGCCACCGGATAGGAGCCCAGCACCTTGATCTGCGCCGAGTGCGCTTCCAGTTCGGCCAGTGCGGCCTGCATCGGCGCGTCGTCGATGTGGCCGGCCAGGTCGATGAAGAAGCCGTACTCCCACTTGCCGTGGTGCGACGGCCGCGACTCGATGCGGTTCATGCTGATGCCGTGGCGGGCGAACGGGCTGAGCACGTCGAACAGCGCACCGGGCTTGTCATGGATGAACACCAGCACCGAGGTGCGGTCGTGGCCGGAGGTCGGGAAGATGTTGCGGCCCACCACCAGGAAGCGGGTGGTGTTGTCGGCATCGTTCTGGATCGGCTTGGTGACCACCTTCTTCAGGCCGTACACGTGGCCGGCGCTCTCGCCACCGATGGCCGCTGCGTCATCGGCGTTGCGCGCACGGCGCGCACCTTCGGCATTGCTCGACACCGGAATCTTCTCGGCCTTCGGCAGGTTGGCGCGCAGCCACGCCGAGGTCTGCATGAACGACTGCGGGTGTGCGTAGATGCGCTCGATGTCCTCGATGCGGCCGCTGCGCGACATCAGGTACTGCTGCACGCGCAGTTCCACTTCGCCACAGATCTTCAGGTTGGAGGTCAGGAACATGTCCAGGGTGATCTGGATGGTGCCCTGCCCCGAATTCTCCACCGGCACCACGCCGAAATCGGCGTTGCCCGCTTCCACTTCCTGGAACACTTCCTCGATGCTGGCCATCGGCAGGCCCAGCGCGGAGCGGCCGAAGTGCTTGAGCACCGCCTGCTGGCTGAAGGTGCCTTCCGGGCCGAGGTAGCCGATCTTCAGCGGCTCCTGCTGGGCCAGGCAGGCCGACATGATCTCGCGGTAGACGTGCACCAGCAGCTCATCGCTGAGCGGGCCTTCGTTGCGGTCCACCACCATGCGCAGCACCTGCGCTTCGCGCTCGGGGCGGTAGTAGTCAACGGCAGCAGCCAGCTTGCCCTTGGCCTTGCCGACCTGGTGGGCGAAACGCGCGCGCTCGGCGATCAGGCTCTGGATGTCGCGGTCGATCTGGTCGATCTTCGAACGCACATCGGCCAGCGCCAGCGGCGCCAGGGTGGGCGCCGGGTTCGACGCAGCCTTGGACGTGCTCTTGCCCTTGGCCTTGGTGGAGGCGCTGTCCTTGGCCGGTTCGGCCTTCTTCGGCGCCTTCTTGCTGGATTTGCTGCTTGCCATCGGAATTCCCTGTTGCGGGGCACGCACCCGACGGTGCGCGCCGTTCATTGCTCAACCGTGACGCTGCTGGAAATCGGCCATGAAGGCGACCAGCGCCTCGGCCCCGGCCAGCGGCATGGCGTTGTACAGCGAAGCCCGGATGCCGCCGACCACCTTGTGGCCCTTCAGCGCCAGCAGGCCAGCGGCCTTGGCTTCGGCGACGAAGCGGGCGTCAAGCTCGGCATCGGGCAGGAAGAACGGAATGTTCATGCGCGAACGGGCCGCATGTGCGACCTCATTGCGGTAGAAGCCGCCGGAGCCGTCGATGGCGCCGTACACCAGCGCGGCCTTGGCGGCGTTGCGCTTGGCGAACTCGGTCACGCCCCCTTCGGCCAGCATCCACTTGAACACCAGGCCGGCCAGGTACCAGTTCCAGGTCGGCGGCGTATTGAGCATCGAATCGCGGGCGACGTGCGAGCGGTAATCGAAGATGTCCGCGCGCGGCTGGCCACCACGCTCGAGCAGGTCGCGGCGGATGATCATCACCGCGATGCCGACCGGGCCCAGGTTCTTCTGCGCGCCGGCGTAGATCACGCCATAACGGCGCACATCCAGCGGTTCGCTGGCGATGGACGAGCTGAAGTCGGCGATCAGCGGGACGTTGCCGGTATCGGGCACATCACGGAACTCGACGCCGTGGATGGTCTCGTTGGCGGTGATGTGCACGTAGGCGGCATCGCGCGACAGCTGCCAGTCGGCACGCGCCGGCAGCTCGCGGTAGCCGTGGGCCTCGCTGCTGGCGGCGATGTTGACGTCGACGTAGACCCCGGCCTGCTTGACCGCGGTCTTGCCCCAGTGACCACTGACCACGTAGTCGGCACGCTGGCCGGGGCTGGCGAAGTTGAGCGGGATCAGCGCCTGCTGGGTGGTGGCGCCACCGGACAGGAACAGCACCGCATAGTCGTCGGGGATGTCGAGCAGGCGACGCAGGTCGGCCTCGGCTTCGGCGGCCACGGACATGAATTCCGCGCCGCGATGGCTCATTTCCACGATCGAAGCGCCGGACCCGTGCCAGTCCAGCATTTCCGCCTGCGCCTGGCGCAGGACCGATTCCGGCAAGGTCGCAGGGCCGGCACTGAAGTTGAACGCGCGCGTCATGTCACACCTGTGGGGCAAGACCGCTAGTATGCCGCAGTGCACCAGCCTTGCGGCCTTGTGGCGCAAGGGAAATTTGGTTTCATTGGAATCCATTGGCGACGCGACCGGGTAGTGCCGGCCGCTGGCCGGCAACCTCATGGATTCAGGGCGGCGGTTGCCGGCCAGCGGCCGGCACTACCGTCACCGCGCGACCGTCAGCGCGCGCCGAACCAGAGCAGCAGGCTGAGCACTGCCGCCAGCAACAAGGCGCTGGCCAGCAGCCACGGCCAGCGCCGGACCCTGCGCGGCGTCACCGGCAGCATCGGCGCCTGTTCCGCGTCGTCGCCGGACTCGTCCTCGGCCGGCAACGGCCGCCGACGTGGATCATGCGGCACTTCCAGCACGAAACGATGCTGGCCATCGAACACCACCTGGTCGCCGGCCTGAAGCCAGCAGTGGCGCACGGCTACGCCGTTGACCCGGGTGCCGTCGGCACTGCCGAGGTCGCGCAGCAGCACACGATCACCGTGCACTTCCACGCGGGCGTGCTGTTCGGCGAAGGCCGGATCGTCGATGGCGATGTCGGCGTCGCTGCCGCGGCCGATCAACCGTGCCCGCGACAGCGTATAGCTGCGGCCATGATGCAGGCCGCCGACACCGCGCAGCAGGCGCTGCTGCTCATCGGTGCCATCGTCGTTCTTCGGCGCGGGTGCCTGCAGCAGGCTCTCGACCTCGCCCTGCAGCACCATCTCCACGCCGTCCACATAGACCGCATCGCCTGCACGCAGCAGCGCCATGCGGCGCACCGGCCGACCATTCACGTGGATGCCACGGATACCGTTGCCGACCTGCAGCCACAGGCCGCGATCGTCCATGCAGAACTGCGCCAGCAGCAGGGCGCCGTGGCCGGCGTCGCCGAGCCGCACGCTGCCGTTGGCCTGGCGCACGATGCGTTGCACCCCGGGCCGCAGCGGCTGGTCGGGCTGTTGTTGTTGACTGAAGTGAACAAGCAGGTTCTGCACGCGGCGCAGCCTAGCAGGTTGGCCGCCAACGAAGAAGAACCTGCGATGAGTGCTTGGCGCGACGGCCCTCGATGCGCACAATGCTCGCCCTCATTGATCATCCCCGCCCTGCGCCAGGAGCCTGCATGTCCACCATCGATGTCCGCCACGCCCACGCCTTGCCCGACGCACAGGCACGCGCCGCGATCGAACAGGTCGCCGCCAAGCTGTCCGAGCGCTTCGGCCTGAAGTCGTCCTGGACCGCCGATGTGCTGAACTTCTCCGGCAGCGGCGTGGACGGTGCGATCGAGCTGCAGCCGGGCGCCGTGCGCGTGACCGCCAAGCTGGGCTTCCTGCTGTCGGCGATGAAGGGCATGGTCGAGGGCGAGATCCAGCGCGTGCTGAAGGAAAAGCTGGGCTGAACCCCGGCGGCGGCCGTCACGGCCGTGCAACGCCATCGCGCGCTACTCTCGGGGCAGGCCCAACTCCCACGGGAAGTGCGATGAACCAGTACGAAAACGATGACCGCCGCAACGACGACGCCTCGTTCGGTGACCAGGCCGAGCGCTTCTCGCGCAAGCTGAGTGACTCGGCGCAGCAGGTCTGGCTGGCCGGCCTGGGCGCCCTGGGCCGTGCACAGGCCGAAGGCAGCCGCTTCTTCGACGGCCTGGTGAAGGAAGGCGAAGCCTGGGAGGCCCGCCGCCGTGAACGCCACGGCGAACAGGGCCCGGGCTGGCGCGACAACGTGGAATCCTCGCTGGATGAGGCCCGCGAGAAGGCCTCTGGCACCTGGAACAAGGTCGAAAAGGCCTTCGATGACCAGGTGCAGGGCGTGCTCAAGCGCCTGCATGTCCCCACTGCGGACGAGGTGACCGCGCTGGAAGCCCGTATCGACGCCCTGCACGCGCGGCTGGCCAAGCTGGAAAACCGTGCGGCCTCGGGCGCCGATGCTCCCGCCCCGGGCAGCCATCAGTCGCCAGGCAGCGTGCCCTGACCGGCGATTGTTGCAATGCAATAAAATTTGATTGACAATCGCGAGCAACCCGCCAATCGCTTCGGCTGCCGTTTGTTCCCTCCCCTCACGGCTTCAGGATTGGCGGGTTTTTCGTGCCCGCCGTATGCCGATCTGAGCGTTCCATCACGCTTCCTGTCAGGAACGTCCTGACCCAGCCGGATAGTGCGACCTTTACACTGTCGTCTTCCGCATTCGCCCCTTCCGCGCACCTCCTGCATGCTCCCTTGGATCCTGGCCCTGCTGTCGGCCCTGCTTACCTGTTCCCTGGCTGTTGTCTATCTGTGGTGGATCAAGCGGCGGCAGAAGGAGATGCAACTCGGCCTGCAAGCGCTGGCCGGCATGCACTGGCGCGAGTTCTCGGTACTGGTCAAGCGCATGCTGCGCGAACAGCGCGGCCTGCGTGAACTGAATGATCCGGCGGAGGAATCCCGCGAGCCGAGCAGCGACTTCCTGCTATGCGACGGCCCCAACCAGTGGCTGGTGTCCTGCAAGCATGGCCTTGCCTACCGTATCGGCACCGCCGCAGTGAACGAGCTGGGGGCTGCTGCGCGCCTGGCCGGCGCCAAGGGCGGCGTGCTGCTGACCGAAGGCCGGATGGAACGCGACGGGCGCAGCGCTGCCGAGAAGCAGGCGGTCGAGGTGCTGGACGGTCCACGCCTGTGGCCGCTGCTGCAGCCGTACCTGCCGGCGGAAATCGAAAGCCGTGTGCGTGCCAGCGCCCGCCATGAAGCCCTGCGCCGGATCGCCATTGCCGCGCTCGGCGCGGTCACGCTGGGCCTGCTGGTGGGATTGAGCCTGCAAGGCTTGCATGTGCAGGACACCCCGCCTGTTGCCGAGGTGGCGGACACCCCCGCGCCGGTTGCACCTGCGGTTGAAGCGGCGCCCGAACCGGCGCCGGTCCCCGCCACCACGCCGCCGGCCGCAGCGCCTGCACCGGCCGCGCCCTCAGCCGACGCGCGCAGCAACCCCAACCCGGATGCCGCCACGCTGGAGCGCTTCCAGGCCGATCTTTCCCGCGCCTTGGCCGGCAAGCCCGGTATCGCCAGCGGGGTCTGGCTGACCCGCCAGACGCTGGCGATCAACCGCACGGGCGAGCTGGACGCGGTGTGGCCGCAGGTCTGCGAGGAAGTGCTGCACTACCCCGCCCTGCGCAACGTGCGCATCCAGCTCAATGCCCGCCCGGGCGTGAATGAGCCGGTACGCTGGCGGCAATGCGCCACGTATTGATTGGGACCAACATCCACGCATGGCGTGGATCTACTGAATCCCGATGCACGAATCTTTGGTAGGTCCACGCCATGCGTGGGCGCCTTTGCAGAGTCGAGCCACGCTCGACTCATCGCGCATCGAGCGAACCCCTTGGTAGATCCACACCATGCGTGGATGGAATCCCTATCGCGCGCCCGGCGCGAAGCGCGCCACCAGGTCCCAGGCATCCCCAAGGAACACCTGGCGCACGCGGGTGATCGGCTGTTCGCCACGCCAGGTCAGGCGCTCGATCACCAGACAGGCGGTGCCGGGCTTCACGTCCAGCAGCCTGGCGGTGGCGGTATCTGCCCCCCAGGCGCTGATGCGGTGCTGGGCACGGGTCCACGACACGTTCTGCAGCAGCCAGCTGCCTGGCGCGGTAGTACTGAAGTCGACCTCCAACACCTCCGGCACCCCCACCGGGCTGATCAGGCGATGCTCCAGCGCCAGCGGGCGACCATCGGCCAGGTGCAGGCAGCGCATCGCCAGCAGGTTTTCCTGCCCGGCCAGCTCGACTTCACCGGCATTGCCGGCATCGGCAAGGCGCAGGTCGCGCTGCAGCAGGCGATAGGTGTACTGGTGGCCGCGCGAGCCAACCTCCATCGCGATATCGGGGATCTCCAGCGCCACCTGCTCCAGGTGCGGGGGTTGCCGCGCCACGAACGAACCGGCACGGCGGCGACGCTCGATCATGCCGCTCTCGGCCAACGCGGTCAGCACTTTGTTCACCGTCATCCGCGAGCAGCCGTACTGCTCCATCAGCTCGTGCTCGTACGGAATCCGGAAGCCCGGCGCCCATTCTCCGCTGAGGATGCGGCTTTCCAGATCGCTGCGGATACGCTGGTTGAGCGTGGCGGACTTGCTGGCCTTCACGTAATGGGGTCTCGGTAGCGGGAGGCGATCAGCCCAGCACGCCACGCAGGGCGGCGGTAAAGGCGGTGGTGATCGCCTCGCGCTGCAGGTGGCGGCCCTCGGCCACGCATTGGCGGCCCTGGCGCCAGACCGATCGCAGCGCGCCATTACGTGCGGCGAACACCCAGCTGTCAAGCCATGCGTCATCCTGTCGCGCCTGCAGCGCCGGGTGCCCGGCATCCAGTTCGACCAGGTCGGCACTGGCGCCGACCTGCAGGCCAGCGGCCACGCCCAGCGCCTGTGCACCACCGTGCAGTGCGCCTTCGAACAGGAAGCGGCCGGTACTGCGGGTGGCATCCGGGGCCAGCACGTTGCGACCGCGCAGGGTCAGGCGCTGGCCGTATTCGAGCAGGCGCAGTTCTTCGGCCGCATCGATCAGCACATTGGAATCGGAGCCGACACCGAAGCGCCCGCCCTCGCGCGCGAACGCCTGCATCGGGAACAGGCCGTCGCCCAGATTGGCTTCGGTGATCGGGCACAGGCCGGCCACGGCCTGGCTGGCCACGATGGCGGCGCGCTCATCGTCGGTGATGTGGGTGGCGTGCACCAGGCACCAGCGCGCATCCACCGGTGCATGGTCGTACAGCCACTGCACCGGACGCTGGCCGCTCCAGGCCAGGCAGGCCTCGACTTCACGCACCTGCTCGGCGATATGGATGTGCACCGGGCCGTCGGTCAGCGGCAGCAACGCACTCAATTCCTCGCCGGTGACTGCACGCAGGCTGTGCGGCGCGATGCCGAGCACCGCATCCGGCAGCGCGGCCAGTGCCGGCTTGGCGGCGTCCAGCAGCTGCGCGAAACCGTCCACGTCGTGGATCAGGCGACGCTGTGCCGGATTCGGCGGCGCCCCGCCGAAATCGGCATGTGCATAGAACACCGGCAGCAGGGTCAGGCCGATGCCGGTCTGGTCGGCGGCGGCAGCAATCCGTGCACTCATCTCGGCGCGGTTGGCATAGGCGCGACCCTCGGCGTCGTGGTGCAGGTAATGGAATTCGCCGACGCGGGTGAAGCCGCTTTCCAGCATTTCCATGTAGGCCTGGGCGGCGATGGCTTGCACTGCGTCCGGGCGCAGATGGGCCAGAAAACGGTACATCAGCTCACGCCAGCTCCAGAAGCTGTCACCGTCACCGCCGCCGATCTCGGTCAGCCCGGCCATGCCGCGCTGGAAGGCATGGCTGTGCAGGTTGGGCAGGCCCGGCACCAGGATGCCGACGCGGGAGTCGCCGTGCTGGGCGCCCTGCCCCATGTGGATCGCCGTGATGCGGCCGTCCTGCACCTGCAGGCGGACATCGCGGGCCCAGCCATCGGCCAGAAGGGCGTGGGTGGCATGGAAACAGAGCGGGGAACGCGAATCGGACATGGCTGGACAACCCGAAATGGACGCCTATATTGTATAGACATATAAGCACAGCCGCGTTGTGGATGCCATGCACGTCGATACCCTCTGGTCCAACGTCCACCTGATCACCCTCGATGGCGAGGGGCTGGGTGTCATCCGCGATGGCGTGGTGGCCTGCGCCGACGGCCGCATCGTCCATGTCGGCCCGGCCGGCAGCGACGCCCACCTGCAGCCGACCACCCGCATCGATGGCGAAGGCCGCTGGATCTCGCCCGGCCTGATCGACTGCCACACCCACCTGGTCTACGCCGGCAACCGCGCCAACGAATTCGAGCAGCGCCTGCAGGGCGTCAGTTATGCCGAGATCGCCCGTGCCGGCGGCGGCATCGTCTCCACCGTGCGCGCCACCCGTGCTGCCACCCCGGAACAGCTGGCCAGCGAAAGCCGGCCGCGCCTGCTGGCGATGCGTGCCGAAGGCGTGACCACGATCGAGATCAAGTCCGGCTACGGCCTGACCCTGCCCGACGAACGCAAGCAGCTGCAGGTAGCGCGTGCGCTGGGCGAGGAGTGCCGGGTCAACGTGGTGACCACATTCCTCGGCGCACACGCGATTCCGCCAGGCCGCGAGGCGCAGGAATACACCGACGAGGTGTGCAACGTGATGATTCCGGCCATCGCCGCCGAAGGCCTGGCCGAAGCGGTGGACGTATTCTGCGAGAACATCGCCTTCTCGCCGGCGCAGGCGCGGCAGGTCTTCGAAGCGGCGCGCGCCAACGGGCTGGCGGTGAAGATTCATGCCGAGCAGCTGAGCAACCAGCATGGCGCCGAACTGGCCGCCAGCTTCGGTGCCCTCTCGGCCGACCATATCGAACATCTGGACGATGCCGGCATCGCCGCGATGGCCGCCGCCGGCACCGTCGCCGTGCTGTTGCCCGGTGCCTTCTATTTCACCCGCGATACCACCCTGCCGCCGATCGCTGCGCTGCGTGCGGCCGCCGTGCCGCTGGCGCTGGCCACCGACAGCAATCCGGGCACTTCGCCGCTGACCAGCCCGCTGCTGGCGATGAACATGGGCGCCACCCTGTTCCGCCTGACCGTGGATGAGTGCATCGCCGGCTTCACCCGTGAAGCGGCGCGCGCGCTCGGACGCAGCGACCGCATCGGCCGCCTCGCCGTGGGCCTGGACTGCGACCTGGCGATCTGGGACATCGATGCCCCCGCCGACCTGGTCTATCGCATTGGATTCAACCCGCTGCACGCGCGCGTGGTGCGCGGACAGCCCGACCTGCCTGCCTCCTGGAGCAACACATGAGCAACACCCTGGTTCTTCGCCCCGGCCATGTCACTCTTGCCCAGTGGCGGCAGGTCTATCGCGGTGCGCCGCTTGCACTGGACCCGGCCGCGCTGCCGGTGGTGCGCGCCAGTGCTGCGGCGGTGGCCGCCATCGTCGCCAAGGGCGCGCCGGTGTATGGCATCAACACCGGTTTCGGCAAGCTGGCCAGCGTGCGCATCGAGCGCGAAGATCTGGCCACCCTGCAGCGGAACATCGTGCTCTCGCATGCCGCCGGCGTGGGCGAGCCGATGCCGGCCAGCGTGGTGCGCCTGATGATGGCGCTTAAGCTGGTCAGCCTGGCGCAGGGTGCGTCAGGCATTCGCGAGGAGACCCTGCTGCTGCTGGAAGCGATGCTGGTCAAGGGCGTGCTGCCGGTGGTGCCCGCACAGGGTTCGGTGGGTGCCTCGGGTGACCTGGCGCCGCTCTCGCACCTGGCCAGCGTGATGCTGGGCGTAGGCGAAGCCTTCATCGGTGACGAGCGCCTACCGGCAGCCGACGCACTGGCACGTGCCGGCCTGCAGCCGATCGAACTGGGCGCGAAGGAAGGCCTGGCGCTGCTCAACGGCACCCAGTTCTCCACCGCCTATGCGCTGGCGGGCCTGTTCGAGATCGAGACCGTGTTCCAGGCCGCACTGGTGACCGGCGCACTGTCGGTGGAAGCAGCCAAGGGTTCCGACACGCCCTTCGACCCGCGCATCCACGCGATCCGCGGCCAGCGCGGGCAGATCGCCGCCGCCGCCACCCTGCGCGCGCTGATGCAGGGCTCGGACATCCGCGAGTCGCATCGCGACAACGACGTGCGCGTGCAGGACCCGTACTGCCTGCGCTGCCAGCCGCAGGTGATGGGCGCGGCGCTGGACATCCTGCGCCAGGCCGCGACCACGCTGGAAATTGAAGCCAACGGCGTGTCCGACAATCCGCTGGTGTTCACCGACACCGGCGAAGCGCTGTCCGGTGGCAACTTCCACGCCGAGCCAGTGGCCTTCGCCGCCGACATGCTGGCGATGGCGGTGTGCGAGATCGGTTCGATCAGCGAGCGCCGCCTGGCGATGCTGGTGGACCCGGCCCTGTCCGGCCTGCCGGCGTTCCTGACCCCGCGCCCGGGCCTGAATTCCGGCTTCATGATTCCGCAGGTGACCGCCGCTGCACTGGTCTCGGAAAACAAGCAGCGCGCCTACCCGGCCAGCGTTGATTCGATTCCGACCTCGGCCAACCAGGAAGACCATGTGTCGATGGCCGCGCATGGCGCACGCCGGCTGATGCAGATGGCCGAGAACGCCGCCAACGTGATCGGCATCGAGCTGCTGGCCGCCGCGCAGGGCTGTGATTTCCATGCGCCGCTGCGCTCCAGCGCCGCGCTGGAAACGGTGCGCGCCACCCTGCGTGCGCAGGTGCCGACGCTGGAAGAAGACCGCTATTTCCACCCCGACATGGTGACCGCCACGAATCTTGTGCGCAGTGGCGCGCTGGCGCAGGGCCTGAGCGATCTGTTGCCGACTGTGGAACCGCAGGCATGACGACCCTTCCTGAATGGTTGACGGTGCACGAGGGCGATGCCCCCCTCATCGTCAGCTTCCCGCATACCGGCAGCGAGCTGCCGCACGACCTGATCGGCGACTACCACTCGCCGTGGTTGGCCCGCCGCGATGCCGACTGGTGGGTGCACGAGCTGTACGACTTCGTGCGCGGCATGGGCGCGACCACGGTGCGCTCGGCGATCTCGCGTTCGGTGATCGACCTCAACCGCGATCCCAGCGGCGTGTCGCTGTACCCGGGCCAGAACACCACCGGCCTGTGTCCGCTGACCACCTTCGACAACCAGCCGCTGTACCACGCCGGGCGCGAACCGGACGAAGCAGAAATCGCCCGTCGTCGCGACACGTATTTCCTGCCTTACCACGATGCGCTGGCTTCGCAGATCACGCGCCTGCGTGCACGCCACGGCACCGTGGTGGTGTACGACGCGCACTCGATCCGCTCGCATATCCCGCACCTGTTCGAGGGCGAACTGCCGCAGTTCAACCTGGGGACTGCCGGTCCGTCCGGCGCACCGGACACCTCCTGCGACAACGCCCTGAGCGACGTGGTGGAAAACCTGCTGAAGATCAGCGGCATGAGCCAGGTGCGCAACGGCCGCTTCAAGGGCGGCTGGATCACCCGCCACTACAGCAACATCGCCGGCGGCGTGCACAGCCTGCAGATGGAGCTTGCCTGCCGCGGCTACATGCACGAACCCCTGCCGGACCAGGTGGACGAACACAGCTGGCCCACCCCGCTCGACCCCGACCACGCCGCACCACTGCGCCACACCCTGGCGCAGGTGCTCAACGCCTGCCTTGAATTCGCTACGAACCGGAGCGCCGCATGACCCGCAACGACCCGTCCCGCACCATCGCCGCGCCGACCGGCACCACGCTGAACGCCAAGAGCTGGCTGACCGAAGCACCGCTGCGCATGCTGATGAACAACCTGCACCCGGACGTGGCCGAGCGCCCGCAGGAACTGGTGGTGTATGGCGGCATCGGCCGCGCCGCACGCGACTGGGAGAGCTTCGACGCCATCGTCGAAACGCTCAAGCGCCTGGACGATGACCAGACCCTGCTGGTGCAGTCCGGCAAGCCCGTGGGCGTGTTCCGCACCCACGCCGATGCACCGCGCGTGCTGATCGCCAATTCCAACCTGGTGCCGCGCTGGGCCAACTGGGACCACTTCAACGAGCTGGATAAGAAGGGCCTGGCCATGTACGGCCAGATGACCGCCGGCAGCTGGATCTACATCGGTGCGCAGGGCATCGTGCAGGGCACCTACGAGACCTTCGTGGAAATGGGGCGCCAGCATTTCGGCGGCGACCTGACCGGGAAGTGGCTGTTCACCGGTGGCCTCGGCGGCATGGGTGGTGCACAGCCGCTGGCTGCCGTGATGGCCGGCGCCTCCTGCCTGGCCGTCGAGTGCCGCAAGAGCAGCATCGACATGCGCCTGCGCACCGGCTACCTGGATACCTGGACCGACAACCTGGACGAAGCGCTGCGCCTGATCGATGAATCGTGCAAGGCCGGTACGCCGAAGTCGGTGGGCCTGCTCGGCAACGTCGCCGACGTGCTGGCCGAACTTCTCAAGCGCGGCGTGAAGCCGGACCTGCTGACCGACCAGACCTCCGCGCACGACCCGGTGAACGGCTACCTGCCGCAGGGCTGGACGGTCGAGCAGTGGGACGAGAAGCGCGTTTCCGCCCCCAAGGAAGTGGAGAAGGCCGCGCGCGCATCGATGGCCAACCACATCCGCGCCATGCTCGGCTTCCACGCGCTGGGCGTGCCGACCGTGGACTACGGCAACAACCTGCGGCAGATGGCGCTGGAAGAAGGTGTGGCCAATGCCTTCGATTTCCCGGGTTTCGTGCCGGCCTACATCCGCCCGTTGTTCTGCCGCGGCATCGGCCCGTTCCGTTGGGCGGCACTGAGTGGCGACCCGGAAGACATCGCCAAGACCGATGCCAAGGTGAAGGAACTGATTCCGGACAACCCGCACCTGCACCGCTGGCTGGATATGGCCGCCGAGAAGATCAAGTTCCAGGGCCTGCCGGCACGCATCTGCTGGGTCGGCCTGGGTGATCGTGATCGACTCGGCCTGGCGTTCAACGAGATGGTCGCCAACGGCGAACTGAAGGCGCCGGTGGTGATCGGCCGCGACCACCTGGACAGCGGCAGCGTGGCCTCGCCAAACCGCGAAACCGAAGCGATGGCCGATGGCTCCGATGCGGTGTCCGACTGGCCGCTGCTGAACGCCCTGCTCAACACCGCCAGCGGCGCGACCTGGGTCTCGCTGCACCATGGCGGCGGCGTGGGCATGGGCTTCTCCCAGCATGCCGGCATGGTGATCGTCTGCGACGGTACCGAGGCAGCGGCGAAGCGGATTGGCCGCGTGCTGTGGAACGACCCGGCCACCGGCGTCATGCGCCACGCCGATGCGGGGTATGACATCGCGATCGACTGCGCGAAGGAAAAGGGACTGGATCTACCGGGGATCCTGGGCTGATCGCAGTTGTGCCGGCCAGCGGCCGGCACTACCGGAAACGTGTGGTAGTGCCGGCCGCTGGCCGGCTCTCCCTGATGCGGGAATCGGTGCCCTTGACCCGCTCTTCCGACGTGACCAACATGCGCCATCACCGCTGATGGATCACCGCGATGTACCGCACCCTGGCCGTTGCATTGCTCTGCACGCTGTTTGCGATCCCACCCGTTTCGGCGCTTGAAACTACCGGCGATCTTTCCAAGCAGCTCAGCACCCAGCTGCAGACCAACCGCGAGCGCTACGGCATCGCCGGCCAGGCGGTACTGGTCGCCCACAACGGCCAGGTGCTGTACCAGGGCGCCAGCGGTGAACGTGATCCCGCTGCCCATGCGCCTGCCACTGTCGATACGATCTTCGCCGCCCAGTCGATGGCCAAGCTGCTGACCAGCACGCTGGTGATGCAATTGGTCGACCAGGGCAAGGTGGATCTGGATGCACCGGCCAGCCGCTATGTGCCGGACCTGCCTGCAGCATGGCAGGCAATCCACGTGCGCGATTTCCTCAACCACAGCTCTGGTATCGGCGAGTACTACGATCGTGTCGACAACCGTTGGGTCAGCAAGGGCTACCCTGGTGTAGCCCCTGTCCTTGGCGCTGCACTGAAGGTAGCCGGCGCGACACCGATGCAGTTCGCCACCGGCAGCCGCGTGCAGTACACCCAGGCCAACTACCTGGTGCTGACGGCGTTGCTGCAAGCGCACTACCGCAAGCCCTACCCGGCCATCGCTCGCGAACGCATCCTGCAGCCATTGAAGATGGCCAGCACCTCGTGGGGCGTTGCCAGCGTGCCGGTCCGGCGCGCGGCGGTGCCGTACATCGGCACGGATGGCCAACTGCAGCCTGCCAATGAAGATCCCTGGCCGGACTACGGCTGGGGCCATGCCGATCTGCAGACCACCGTGGGCGACATGAACCGCTTCCTGCAGGCGCTGGCGACCGGCACGCTGGTGCGTACGGAGACCCTGGAAAAGCTCTGGCAGCCGCAGAAACTGAGCGGTGGCGGCAGCAATTTCTTCTCCACCGGTTGGGACACCACCCGAAGCGACGGCTACACCCAGGTAGGTCACGATGGTGGCACCCGTGTACGTGCGCGATTGGCCTACAAGGGCACGCCGGCCAACGGCTACTGGGTGTTCGTGTACCTGACCAACGGCAGCGCCCGCAATGTCTGGTCCAGCACGCTGGTGGAGAGCACGATGGCGGTGGTTGCGCCCGGGGAGTTTCCGCACGCTGTGCTGTCCGAGCGGCTGATCGGCTATGCGGTGGATGACAGCACCGATGCGAAACCGCGGATGCGTAGCTGGCTGCGCAACAGCAATGGCGTTCCCACCGATGAACTGGAACGTGCGATCAATGCCGATGGCTATGCCATCCGCGAGAGTCTGGGTGCCAGCAAGGCACTGAAAGTGTTCGCGCTCAACGCCGAGCTGTATCCGGATTCGGCCAACGCGTGGGACAGCCTGGCCGAGTGCCATGCGGCATTGGGCGATAGGGAAGCGGCTGATCGGCTGTACGCGAAGGCCAAGGCGCTGGCGAAGCCCTCGCCCTAAACCCTGCTGCAGAGCCGAGCCCATGCTCGGCTGCTCTTCGTTGCGATCTCAGGAGACCCCCGCTGCGCGCGATAGCCGAGCATGGACTCGGCTCTACATGGATGTTGCGGGCGGCCATACGCCGCCGGTGGGTGACGTGACGCCGCCGACCTGTTAACTTGCGCTCCACTTTTGCGGTTTACAGCATTCCCGCATGTCGCTCTCGTCGTACCGCCCCACCCCTTCGCTGCTGTTCCTGGCCGTTTCCCTCGGCCTCTCTTCCACCGCCGCTGCGGCCCCACAGGCCACCACGCTGGATGCCGTGCAGGTCACCGCTGCCGCCGATGCCAGCGCGCAGGCGCGCGAGGCGCTGAAGCGCGTGCCCGGCGCCAGCAACCTGATCGACGTGGCCAAGGCCGACAGCCGACTGTCCACCAGCGCCGATGTGCTGGCCTACCAGCCGGGTATCAGCGCGCAGTCGCCGGGTAATGAGGGCACCAAGATCTCGATCCGTGGCTCGGGCATCAACCGGGGCCCGGGCGCGCACGCCTCGGGTATTGCGGTGTCGATCGACGGCCTGCCACTGACCGGCCCGGGCGGCACGCCCTACGAGCTGCTGGAACCGCTGTGGCTGTCGCGCGTGGAAGTCCTGCGCGGCGCCAACGGCTTCGAGCGCGGTGCGTTGGCGCTGGGTGGTGCCATCGACTACGTCAGCCGCAGCGGTCGTGATTCGGCGGGCGTGCAGCTGCACTACGAAGCCGGCAGCCGTGGCTACCAGAAGCGCGGCATCAGCTGGGGCGGCGTCAGTGGTGATGTCGACTACTTCCTGGCCTACACCGATACCGAGTTCGACGGTTACCAGCGTCATTCGCGCGGCGACGGCAAGGGTGCGATGGCCAACATCGGCTGGCAGATCACGCCCGACCTGCAGACGCGCTTCTTCGTGCGCTATCGCGAAACCAATCATGAAACGCCCGGCCGCCTGACCCGCGACCAGATCCGTAACGATCCGCGTGCCGCGAATGCGGCCAACCTGGCCATCGATGCGCGTCGCCCGCAGCCGGGCAGCACCTGGGTGGGCAACGTCACCACGCTGCAGATCGATGAGGACTCCTCGTTGCAGGCCGGGCTGGTCTATCACAAGTACCCGATGGACTTGAACGAGAGCCTGTACCGGCAGCAGCTGGACTACGCCAACCTCAACGCCACGCTGGACTACCGCCGCCGCCACCGGCTGTTCGGCCTGGACAGCGAGACCACGGTCGGCCTGCGCGTCACCCACGATCTGGACGCCGATGTGCGCGAGTCTCTGCGCTTTGCCAGCAACGGCTATGCCGCCGGTACGCGCACGCGTGACTTCCGCCACCACGGCACCGACAGCACGCTGCACGCCAGCAATACCCTCACCTTCAATGACCGCCTGCGCATGCAGACCGGGCTGGCACTGATCAACACCCGTCGCGATGTGCAGGTGACCTGGCCGAGCAGCGGCGGCCGCCTTCGCGACCACGACTGGGACTACGCGCCGCGACTGGGCTTCACTTGGCAGCACAGCGCCCAGACCCAGTGGTTCGGCAACCTCAGCCGCTCGGTGGAGGCGCCACATCCATGGTCGATGATCTGGGGCTCGAACCAGTACTTCGGGCCAGGCAATGGCCCGTCCAGCGGCCGCCAGCGCGCGCCGGTGCCGATGCGGAACCAGACCGCCACCACGCTGGAACTGGGCGCGCGCGGTGACGCGGCGCTGGGCCGCTGGGAACTGACCGGCTACTACGCACACGTGAACCACGAACTGCTGAGCGTCGAACTGCAACCGGTGCCGAACCTGTTCATCGCCGAGAACAACGCCAGCCCCACCGTTCACCGCGGCATCGAGGCCGGATTGGACAGCACGCTGTGGCAGGCTGCACCGGGCCGCCTGTCGCTGCGCCAGGCGTATACCTTCAGCGATTTCCGCTATCGCCACGACGCGCGTTTCGGCAGCAACCGCCTGCCCGGCCTGCCGCGCCACGCCTACCAGGCCGAGCTGCGCTTCGATCATGCATCCGGCCTGTACGCCGCGCTCAATACCGAATACGCCTCGCGCATCGCCGTGGACTACGCCAACAGCTACTGGGCCGACAGCCACGTGATCTTCGGCAGCCGCATCGGCTACGACGCACCCGGTGGCCGCTGGCAGGCCTGGGCGGAGATGCGCAACCTCGGCAACCGCCACTACGCCGCCACGGTCACGCCGGGCTACGACGACGCAGGCAGGGATATTGCCCGCTCGACGCCGGGCGAAGGCCGTGGCATCTACACTGGTGTGCGTTTGCGGTTTGACTGATGACCGCAGGCGGCGCCGGGTGTGATCCGGCGCCGTCGTTCCAGGATCAGCCGATACGCCAGGCCGGCAGGCGCTCGCTGCGCTTCCAGATGGAAGGTGCGAAACCAATCAACGCCAGCGCCGCCAGCCACTTCGGTGAGGTGTTGAGCAGTGTCGAGGTAAGCGAACCATCGACGGGGGCGGCCATTTCCTGCCACGGGTTGTAGCCCAGGTAGACGACGCTGCCAGCCCACCACAGCAATGCCACACCGACACCCACCAGCAACAGAGCCAGCGTGCGGCAGGTCCATCGCTGCGAGGTGGTGCCCCACTCGCGGGACGCCGCTACCAGCAGGCCCACCACCAGCAGCGACACCAGTGCAACCAGCCCGATATCGACCTTGTGCCCGATACGCTCATAGCTGCAGGCGCGGCATCGCGTCTCTTCCGCGGCAGTGGCGGCTTCGGCGCCATCGGCCTGCCGGGCTGCGGGCTGCGCCAGCGCTGCAAACGGCATCAGTACCGCCAGCAGCGTCACCATGATCCAACGAAACAACGTCCTGTTCCTGCGTGCAGCGACATCCATGCGCATGTCCTTGTCAGGGTTGGTTGAAGCCGGGCCACGTTCCGGGTCCCCTGAGCCGATCATAGCGCAGGGCCGGGGAGGAACGAAAACCGCGAAGAGGGCCAGGCGTGGCCAACCGCGCTGCTGCAAGTGCCGGCGCGCACGCACGACTTCGCTGCCGCGGTTCATCGGCAATGCAGCGGACTGCGTGAAAATTGGCGCGAGCGCTTCATGCCGCCGCCAGGAAGCGGGAGGCATCGCGGCCAGGGACCTCGGGAACCTGATGCTGCATGCGGACATCCTTGCCGGGCACGCGTAGGCGGTGTTGGGCGGATTCTACCGCGAGCGGGTCCGCTGTCCAGACGGCGGTTCCAAGCGGCCGATCCTCAGCTGCGATCAATGATCCGTTCGATGCGGCCACCCGCGAACACGAACTCGCTCTGGCCCTGCAGTTCCAGCTCGGTGCCCGCGCGCGGCCCATCGGGAACATCCTGCGCGAACACGCCGCGCCAGCCAATCGTCGCCATCGCCTGGTCGCCATCGAACTCCAGCGCCAGCAAGCGCTGTTCGCGCTCGCGGAACAGCGACGCAGAGTGGCGTGCCAGTTCGCCAAAGGCATCGATGCCTTCAGTGACCATCGTCAACTGGCCGCCACTGTGATTCTCGAAACGTACGTTGTGCGCCAGCACTGCCAGCATGGCGTCGATATCGAAGCGGTTGTAGGCCTGCAGGTAGTGCTCGATCACCTGGCGGCGATGCGGTTCGTCCATGGCGGCATCCAGTCGTGGGCTGCTGGCGAGTCTGGCCTGCCTGCACCGGCCGATCAAGGCCGCGTGGCGGCCTTCAGCAACTGCGCGGCCACCTGGTCGAACGGGGCGATGTCCTGCAGTGCGCGGCACATCGCCACGGCGCCTTCCACGCTGGCGATCACCAGGCTGGCCAGTTCATCCGCCGCCGCAGGTTCGTGGCCGTCGGCAATGAAGGCTGCGGCCAGATGCCCCTGCCAGCGCACGAACACCTCTGCGGCGGCCACGCGCGGTTGGCTGGTAACCGCCTCGACCGGCTCTTCGACGGCAGCGGCCAGCACCGGACAACCCGCGCGGAACCCGGAACGCAGCAAGCGCTCGCGCCACATCGCCAGGAACTGCTGCAGACCCTGCACGGCCCCAACCTTCAACAACTCAACGAGGAGCGCCTCCACCTTGTCACCAGCCATGTGGGTGGCGCGCGCCAGCAGCTCCTGCTTGCCGCCGGGAAAGTGGTGATAGGTGGAACCCAGCGGCGCCTCGGCCAGCTTGGTCACCTCACGGATGCTGGTGGCATTGAGACCCACGCGCGCCAGCATCTGTGCCGCAGCATCAATCACGCGTTGTGGCGCATCAGAGGGGCGCGGGCTCACGGCAGGCTCCTTGCCAGGACGGTCGTCATAAATTAGCGTATCGGCGATTCTATAACAGTCGTCATAACCATGAATCTCTGGTTCCGCCTGCTCCACCTGCTGCTGTGCAGCCTGTTCCGGCCGAAGCTGGAGGCGCCGTTCGGGGTCTCGCGGCTGCAGTTCCGGGTACTGCCCAACGACCTGGACAGCAACCTGCACATGACCAACGGCCGCTACTGGAACATCTTCGATCTGGGCCGGCTGGACCTGATCCTGCGCATGGGCCTGGGCCGGGTGGCGCTGCGCGAGAAGTGGGCACCGATCGTCGGCGCCGGCACCATCCAGTTCCGCCGCGAACTGAAGCCGTTCCAGCGCTTCACCCTGGAAACACGCCTGGTCGGCTGGATCGGCTCGCGCGGCATCATGGAGCAGCGCGTGCTGATCGGGCCCGAGCAGAAGATCGCCACCCGTGCGCTGCTGGTCACCGGCATCTACGACCGTCGCGCGCGCCAGTTCCTGAGCATGCCGAGGATGATGGAAGCGATCGGCGTGGTTGCCCCGCCGTCGCCGCCGCTCAGTGCAGCCGCCGAGGCGCTGCTGGCGGCCGATGCGGCGTTGAAGCAGGACGACGCCTGAGCTTCAGATAGCGGCTATCTGCATGGGGTGATTTCCCCCGCGACGCTGGCGGCCCGCGCTGCAGTTGGATGTCGCACCCGATCGGCATAGCCGATCCGCTGGTGATCAGTTTCCATGCTCCAACGCGCGTTTGACCGCTGCCTCGGCCAACGGCGCCATCACCGCATAGCCCTTCGCCGTCGGATGCACGCCATCCTCGGCCAGCTGCGGATCGAGTCCTCCGGCGGCATTGACCATCGGCGTGTAGTAGTCCAGATAGACCAGCTGCTGCGCATCGGCATAGCGCTTCAATGCCGTGTTCAATGCGCGCACCTTGGGCGCAGGTGCCGTGCCCGGCAGCCACGGGTAATCGCTGACCGGCAGCACCGATGCCAGCACCACGGCGATGCCATGTGCACGCGCCAGGTCCACCATCGCGTGCAGGTTGTCTTCGATCATCGCCTGCGTGGACGGGCCGGTGTTGCCGGCAATGTCGTTGGTGCCGGCCAGGATCACCACCACCTGTGGCTTCAGTGCCAGCACGTCCTGCGGGAAGCGCACCAGCATCTGCGCCGTGGTCTGGCCGCTGATGCCGCGGTTGAGCCAGCCCTTGCCGGGGAAGAATCCAGCGCTGCCTTCCGCACCCCAGCCTTCGGTGATCGAGTCGCCGAAGAACACCACGCGCGGCTGGCCCGGCACGGCCGCAGGCAGTCGCGCGTTGGCATCACGATAGCGCTGCAACTCCGGAAAATCGGCCAGGCGCTGCTGCATGAAACGAACCTCGTCGGGGCGCAACTGGTCGATGGGCGTCTGCAGCAGCGGATTGACTGCGACGACTTCGGCGGCACCCAGCGGAGAAGCCAACGCGAGGCCCAACGTCACGACGGTTGCAGCGGCAAGCTCAACAGGTCCACGCATGCGGGTACTCCTGAAATCATCTTGCGCAGTCTAACGCCCTGCCCTGTGCTCAGCGTGCAGCCGTACGCGCCGCTACACCCGTGACTTTCGCCGGCATCCACATGCCCGGCGTCCAGCCGCTGGCGGCCAGGATCGTTTTCGGGTTGTCCTGCTGGATCAGCGCACGCACCGCATCACGCTTCTCCTTGGCCTGCAGGTAATAGGCCTTGGCGATGCGGTAACCCACCCAGTACCCCAGGTCGTAGGGTTCCTGCGAGCCAGGCTTGTAGTTGTACAGCCACGGCGACAGATCGGTGCTGTCCAGATCCAGCGCGAACGCGCTTTCGATATGCACTTCCCGGCCACGGGTCCAGGCCGCGTGACGCCCATTGCCGACGTTGCCGGAAATCAGCTCGGTGATGAATTCGGCGATGCCTTCGCCCAACGACACGCGCAGCACCGTGGCACGCGGGTCACCCGGCTCGAAGTCGATCAGGCCGGTCTGCTGGATGTGCACGTATTCGTGTGCGATCACGTGCACGAAGCGATCCTGCACATTGGCATCCATGAAGTCGGCCGCGCACAGCGCTTCCAGACCAATGATCACGCCGCTTTTAGAGGTCAGCCCGACCGGCCGGCCGCGGCCCACCGCGATGGTCACCGGCGGGAACCGGGTCTGCGGGTAGATCGCCTGCAGGTTGGAAAACACCTGCGTCAGGCGTTGCTTCACCGCGGGCAGTTCGGCCAGGCAGTTTCGTCCCTGTGCATACAGCTCGGGCTGGCTGGCGATGGACTCGGCAATGCGTTCGGGAGTGACCCGGCGCGCCTTGGCCAGTTCGGCCAGGCCGGCCGAACCCTCGGCCAGGTATCCACGCAGCTGCGCAACGCTGGGCTTGCCGCCAGCGCTGTCATAAAGTGCATAGAAACGGCTGACATCCTCGGTGAGGATCTGCGGCCCTGCCGGTACCGCTGCGGTGGCCACGCCTACCGCCCCGGCACAGGCCAGGGCCAACAGGCCGCGCAGGATCATGAACATCGCTCCGTCCTTGGTGGAGTGCATGCGAAGCGCGCAATCTATCACTCCGCCCGGCCCACTGCAGCAGGCGGATGCGGGCGCACCGGCGCTGTGCCAGACTCGCTTCGGCACCTGCCATGGAAGATGGAGCACCGCACGATGATGATCGTTCCCGCGTACTGGGCCGAAGCCCGCCTGCAGGCCCGTTTCCGTGGCCGGCCGGTGGTCGTTCGCCGCTTCGGCTGGTCCGACGAAGGCCCTGCCGAGGCGCAGATGCACGCCGATCGCCGCGCCAACGAAGCCCTCAATGCCATCCTCGCCGGGCAGGCGCTGCCGCGACGCGAAGTGCGCAGCAACTACGGCGTGGAGGGCGTGCCGATCCGCGAGCAGATCGTGCAGCGCGACGGCGACGTCATCATCACCCGCAACAGCTACGGTGCGCTGTGCCTGAACACCCCGGACGTGCTGTTCGCCGACATCGATCATGTGCAGCCACCTGCCGGTTGCGTGATGCCTGCAATCATCGCTGCAGTGCTGCTGTTCGCTGGCGCCATCATCGGCACTCTGCTCTGGCACTGGCTGGTGGGACTGGTGCTGGGGGTGGCAGCGGTGCTGCTGGTCAACACGGCGATGCTGATGCAGCGCAAGCGGCGCCTGGCCGCGGCCGGTGGCGCCGAAGGCATGGCCCTGCAGCGGGTCGCGGCCTTCAGCGAACAGCATCCGGACTGGCATCTGCGTGCGTACCGCACGCCGGCTGGATTGCGCGTGCTGGCCATGCATGCCACGTTCCTGCCCGAAGACGAGCAGCTGCAGGCGTTCTTCAGAACGCTGGGCGCCGACACCCTGTACGCGCGCATGTGCCGGCTGCAGCACTGCTTCCGTGCGCGCCTGACACCAAAGCCGTGGCGCGTTGGCCTGAGGTACCGCATCCGTCCGCCGGTGGCCGCGTGGTCAGCCGAGCAGGCCAACAACCCGGATCGCCTGGCCTGGATTGCCGAGTACGAAAAGAAGAGTGCCGGCTTCGCCGCGTGCGCCTACCTGCGCAGTTTCGGTGATACCACGCGCATCCATGCCAAGGCCGAGCACGTGCGCGAACTGCACGACCGGTTGGCGCATGCGCAGGACCGCCTGCCACTGGCGTGAGCTCGGGTGCTCAATCAGCGCTCTGCACGAACGGCTGCCCTGCCAGGGTAGTGCCCAGCCGCACCGCAATCTGCTGTTCACCCTTCTCGAAGGTCGTCGCGCACTGCTTCCCGCCCTTCTGGCACCCCACTTCCGGAAAGCCCTCCAGCGATTCCGGCGCGCCCTGCGCCGGCTTCACCTGCCATCCCGCAGCATCCAGCAGGCGCTTGGCCTTGGCGTAGGGCATGCCGGCGATGATCCCCAGCTGCGCCAGCTCGGTGGGCAGCGACTGGGCATGGGCGTTTGAAACCAGGACCAACGACAACGTTGCAGCAAGAACGATGGCTTTCATTGCACCGACCCGGGACGAACTCACAGGGTCAGCCTAGCCCATCTGCGTGGCATGCGAATGTGCCGGTAACACGTCGTTACCGAGTCTCCACAGTTGATTGCAGAGCGCGTGCGGCTGGTTACAGCCGAGCGTGGGCTCGGCGCTACAGCAGGATGCAGGAAGGCCACCCGGAGGTGGCCTTCCTGTTCCTTCACTTGGCGTTCTTCACGTAGGTGTCGAACCAGTTCAGCATTTCCGACACCAGCTGCTCGTTCGACTCCAGCGCGGTGTACCAGTGCGGCTCGTTCGGCAGCATCACCAGGCGGGTGATACCGCCGTTGCCGCGGATCGCCTGGTACAGCTTGCGCGACTGGAACGGCTCGGTGCCCGGGTTGGCGTCGTCCTCGCCGTGGACCAGCAGCAGCGGCAGCTTGATCTTGTCGGCATAGAAGAACGGCGAGGCCTTCAGGTACACGTCCTGCGCCTGCCAGACCGAGCGGCGTTCGTTCTGGAAGCCGAACGGGGTGAAGGTCTTGTTGTACGAACCACTGGTCGCCACGCCGGCCTTGAACAGCTTGGTGTGCGCGATCAGGTTGGCGGTCATCAGGCCACCGTGGCTGTGGCCGGTCACGCCGATGCGGTTGCGGTCGACCACGCCCATGTCCACGGCCTTGTCCACCGCCGCCTTGGCATCGGCTTCCAGCTGCTCCAGATAAGTGTCGTACGCGTTCTTCGGGTCGCCGACGATCGGGAACGAGGCGTTGTCGATGATCGCGTAGCCGGCCAGCAGCATCAGGCGGTACGGCTGCAGACGGGTGAAGGTCTGCTGCGAACCGGACACCTGGCCGGCCTGCGCGGCATTGGCGAAGTCGGCCGGGTACGCATACAGGATCGCCGGTACGCGCTGGCCTTCCTTGTAGCCCGGCGGCGTGTACAGGGTGAACGACAGGTCCACGCCGTCGGCACGCTTGTAGGTCACCAGCTGCTTCTTGATCTGGCGCACTTCCGGGGTCGGGTCGACCAGCTTGGTCAGCGCGGTCGCGGTGGACGCGAACTGCGCCTCGCCGGTCTTCGCATCAGCCACTGCCTCACCCTGCTGCCGGATGAAGGCGTTCGGAGGATCGATCACCGACTGGTGCCAGGTCAGGTAGCGCCCCGGCGTGCTGCTGAAACCGAGGAACTGTTCGTAGGCGTCGGCACTGCTGCGGAACAGGCGCTCGCTCTTCAGGGTGCCCAGGTCCAGGCGGTCCAGGAACGGACGGTCGCCCTGCGGCGACGCGCCACGGCCGCTGAGGAACACATGGTTGCCCTCACGGCGGACCACCTGCGCGCCATTCGGCAAGCGGGTAAAGACCAGGTTGCCGGGGTTGGCGTACAGCTCGTCGCTGGACATGTCCCACAGCAGGCGGCCTTCCTTCTTCGGCTGGTCCACATCGACGATGCGGGTCTGCATCCAGTGGCGGTTCTCGTCGTTCTCGTACTGGAACGCCACGGCCGGATCGGCGGTCCACGCGAAGCCCTCAAATCGCTGCGCGGTACGGGTGATTTCGGTCGGCTTGCCGTTGAACGGGGCCTTCAGCATCAGCACGCGGTCGCGGTGCGGCACGTTGACCTTCCAGTCGCCCTTGTCCAGTGCCTCGGCATAGACCAGGGTGGCCGGATCGGTGGCACGCCAGTCGAAGCCACGCGGGCCTTCCGGCACGCCATGCACCGGCACGCGGTCGGCCAACGGCAGGCTGGCAATCGGCGTGGATTTGCCGCTGGCGATGTCCAGCACGGCCACGTCGTTGGCGAAGCGCTGGTAGGTCACCGCATGCGAGTACGGCGCCTTGATCGATTCGGTCAGCACGTGCACGCCATCGGGTGCGGCGCTGACTTCGTTGAACAGCGCCGGCTGCCCGACCGGACGCACGCTGTTGGCGGCGGTATCGACCACGGCCAGCTGCGAGGCACCGTAATAAGCGAACAGCTTCTCGTCATGCACGCTGGTCAGCGTGTCGCGGGCTTCGTAGGTGCTGCTCTCGCCACTGCTGCCCAGCGACTCCTGTGCATCCGGGCCGGTCGGTACGCCGCCGTTGGACGGTGCCGGGCCCTGGTTGGCCGGTACGAGTTTCACCAGCAGGTTCTGGCTGCCGCCCAGCCACTGCACGGTGTAGCCGAAGATCGGGTTCAGCTGCACATTCGGCACCTGCTTCACCTGCCCGGTGGCCGCATCGCCCACCCACAGCTGCACGCTGGTATCAACCGCATTCTGGAAGGCGAAATGGCTGCCATCGGCCGACCACAGCGCGCCGGTGGCGCAGCCCTGCGGCAGGTTGACCTTGGTTTCCTTGCCGCTGCCGATGTCGACCAGGGTGAAGTCGGCCACGCAGGCCGGAATGCCGTAGCCGCCTGGGGTGTCATGGCGGCTGCGGTTCTTCGGCTCCAGGCGCACGCCAGCCAGCTTCAGGTACGGCTGGGCGACGCGGCTGATCGACGGGTAGGTCTGCGCGGTGGTCAGCAGCAGGCGCTGGCCGCCCGGGGCCACGTTCGGCGCCGGCGGCGGCGGCGCCTTCAGCACCTTGAGCAGGTGTTCCGGCGGCTTCGCGTAATCGGCAAGCGCCGGGCCAGCGGCCAACAGGCCGACGGTGGCAACGGCAACCGCCGCTGCCAGAGAGGTTCGACGGATGAGCATCCTTATCCCCTGGGGTGTGAATGGGCGCCCGGAATCGGGCATGGACCCGAATCTAGCACCGCAGGGGTTGTCGTGAATGGGCCGGAAGGACTAGTGGCCGGATGGGGCAAAGTGAGCCAAGCCCGGCAGGCCGGCAACGGGCCGGCATCTGCCGGGCGTGGCCTGGCACTACTGCTGCGCGTGCAGGTCCCAGGTGGCCAGGTAATCGGGATCGACCACGATCATGCCGCTGGTGCGCATGCGGTACTCGCCGGGCTCGGCTGGTTGGTACTGGTCCAGCATCGGCGGCAGATAGCGCTCGTGGCCATCATTCTCGTCGGCCAGCACCACGCCCTCGTCGGCGCTGATGCGCAACACCGTGCCGGCGTACTGCTCCAGCCCCTTCACCTGGCCGTCGCCGCCATAGCGGGTGACCCCGACCAGGACGACCTTGCCGATCATTTCTTCCGCCTTGGCATCGTCCAAGGTCGGCAGAATGGGAGTGAATTCGTCGCTCATCGGTGCACCTCCGTAGCCTGCAGGACATCGTGGATGAGGTTTCCGCTTCGCAGTGCGCGTCGCTGGCAGCCGAGCAGGTACCCAGCCTGGAGCCTCTGCATCGAGAGTGCCAGTACGCCCATGAACCCAAGGGTTCCTGTAGCAGGATGCTGCCATCGCAGGCGGAAGGGACAGGTGAAGGCCGAAATCGGTCCTCGCCGGTCAGAGGGTTGCGCCTGCACCCACGCTAGAATGCACGCATGCGCACCGTACATGCCCTCCGCTACATCACGCCCTTGCGGGAAGGTGGCTCCCTGCCGGCCGTGGTCGAGACCGACGACGACGGCATGGCCGTGCTGAAGTTTCGTGGCGCCGGCCAGGGCCCGAAAGCGTTGATCGCCGAGCTGATCGCCGGCGAGATGGCACGCACGCTGGGCCTGCCGATTCCGGAAATCCTGTTCGTCGAGCTGGACCGCGAGTTCGCCCGCACCGAGCCCGACCCGGAAATCCAGGAGCTGATCCGCGCCAGCGAAGGCCTGAACCTGGGCCTGGACTACCTGCCCGGTGCGATCAATTACGATCCGGCGGCAATGCCGGTGGATGCAGACCTGGCCTCGCGCATCGTCTGGTTCGATGCGTTCACCAGCAATGTCGATCGCACCACGCGCAACCCGAACCTG
Organism: Stenotrophomonas sp. YJH_SMC_12-1; assembly: GCF_059370935.1. Classification (NCBI taxonomy): domain Bacteria; kingdom Pseudomonadati; phylum Pseudomonadota; class Gammaproteobacteria; order Lysobacterales; family Lysobacteraceae; genus Stenotrophomonas; species Stenotrophomonas sp. YJH_SMC_12-1. The sequence goes on from NZ_JCAFUD010000001.1 coordinate 81,628, forward strand.
ATGGTGTGGCATCGAAAGCTGTACCTGATCGATCACGGTGCGGCCATGTACTTCCATCACGACTGGGCCAACGCCGGCGATGCGTGCGAAAAGCCGTTCGTGCTGATCCGCGACCATGTGCTGCTGTCGTTCGCCAGTCGCATCGCCGAGGTGGATGCCGAGCTGGCCGCGCGCCTGACTGATGCCGAGATCGAGCGCATCGTCGGCCTGGTGCCGGACAGCTGGCTGGTCAACGAGCCGGCGTTCGACAGCCCCCAAGCCTACCGCCAGGGTTACATCGATTATCTCAAGCACCGCCTGAAAGTGCGTGCGGTGTTCGTGCAGGAGGCCATCCGTGCCCACGCTGCACACGTATGACTACGCGATCATCCGCGTGGTACCGCGGGTGGAACGCGAGGAGTTCATCAACGTCGGGGTGATCGTCTCCTGCCCTGGCGCGCGCCATCTGGAAGCGGCCATCGAGATCGATCCTGCGCGCCTGCAGGCCTTCGCGCCGGCGCTGGACCAGGAGGCGCTGCAACCATGGCTGGATGCGATCGTGGCCATCTGCCGCGGCGACGCCAGCGCCGGGCCGATCGCGCAACTGCCCGCGCGTGCCCGCTTCCACTTCCTTACCGCCAAGCGCAGCTCGATCGTGCAGATGTCGAGCACGCATGTGGGCCGCACGGCGGACCCTGCGGGTGTGGTGGAACACTTGATGACGAAGATGGTGCGGGTACCGGCACCTAGCGCGTAGCGGCGACTGGTAGAGTCGACTGTTAGTCGATTAACGCACGCAGTGCGGGCTCTTCGGCGGCATTGAGAAAGGCAGTCGACTAACAGTCGACTCTACCGGGTCGACTCTACCCGGTCGGTTCCATCACCATGCGCGTTCGCCTGCCAACTCAAGCTCGCTCAACGGCCAGCGGCACCATCCATACGGATGGTCACCGATCTGCGCGGCAAGACCGGCTCGAACGGGATTTGCCAGAATGTAGCAAGCGTGCCTGTGCAGCGACGCGTCACTGCGGATCGCATGATCGTGATAACCCGCCTGCCAGATTGCACCCTGGCTCCCTCGCCGCCGGTTGATTGGAAAGCTGCTGCGCGCCTTGAAGCGCTGCACGCAGTAGCCCAGCGAATGGCCACGTAGTTGAGCCAGCCAGTGGATGTGATCCGGCATGATCACCCAGGCAAACGATGCAGTCAGGCCTTCCCGATCCATCGATCCGAGGAGCTGCATGGCAAGGTCGGCATTGGCAGGGCTATCGAAAACGCGATGGCGGTTCCGGCACACCATGGTGATGGTGTAGACGTTGCCGACTATGGATCGGCGGCCGGCAAGCAGTTGAGGGCTGGGCATGAGTTCGAGAATGCCCGCCAGGATGGATGCTCGACATCGGTTCACTGCCAACGTCAGGATCAGGGACCATCTCGATGCAGCGTCCGGGGATGTGGAGTCGGCTCTACCCGGCCGGTTTTACCCCGTCGGCCTACCTGGGCAACGCAAACGCCATCACGTAATCGCCGTTCGGGGTTTCCATGAAATGGTGGCCGCCAGCCATGATCACCACGTACTGGCGCCCGCCCTGCTCGTACACCATCGGGTTGGCCTGGCCGCCGGCAGGCAGCTTGGCGTGCCACAGTTCCTTGCCGGTCTTCAGATCGATGGCACGCAGCAGGTCATCGGTGGCGGCGGCGATGAAGATCAGGCCGCTGGCGGTCACTACCGAACCGCCGTTGTTCGGCGTGCCGATCTCGATCGGCAGGCCGGAACGGATGCCGAACGGTCCGTTGCCGCGCGCACTGCCAAACGGTCGGTCCCACAGCAGCTTGCCGGTGCGCAGGTCGATGGCACGGATACCGCCATAGGGCGGCTGCTTGCACAGCAGGCCGGTGAACGGCAGCCGCCAGCCGGCGTTGACCTGGATGGCGTAGGGCGTACCCACCTGCGGGTCGCCCGCGCCTTCGGCACCGCCCTTGTCGAACCGGACCTTCTCGCGTGGCAGCCAGCCCAGCCGGTCGGCCTCCGCGCGAGGCACCAGCCGGTTGTAGTTGGGCATGTCGTTGTAGTTGGCCACGATCACGCCGCGGCGCGTATCGATGGATACGCTGCCCCAGTCCGAGCCGCCGTTGTAGCCGGGGTACTCGATGGAATGGCGCTCGCTGCTCGGCGGCGTGTAGAACCCTTCGTAGTACGCCTTGCGGAACTGGATGCGGCAGACCAGCTGGTCAATCGGGGTGATGCCCCACATGTCACGCTCGGTCAGGTCATGTTCGCGGCGCAGCGTGTGGTACAGCGAAAACAGCTGGGTCGGAGAACGCTGCTCGGGTTCGACGCCGCCGACCGGTACCTTGCGCTCTTCGGCCGCGGTCAGCAGCTGGCCGTTGCGGCGATCGAGGATGTACATGTCGCCCTGCTTGGTCGGCAGCAGGATCGCCGGCACCTTGCCCGCCGCCGTCGGGTAGTCGATCAGGCTGGCCTGCGACCCCAGGTCGTAGTCCCACACATCCTTGCGCACTGCCTGGAAATGCCAGACCGGCTTGCCGGTGGCCACGTCGATCGCCACCAGCGAGGTCGCGTAGCGGTTCTGGTTCTCCGTGCGCGAGCCACTCCAGTAATCGCCCGCGGCATTGCCCAGCGGCAGGTAGACCAGGCCCAGCGCCTCATCACCGGTGGCCGTGGTCCACATGTTGGGCGTGCCCCGCGTGTAGGTCTGCTCGCGCGGAGGCAGACCGCTGCGCTCGGGCTGGTCCATGTCCCACGCCCAGCGCAGCTTGCCGGTGATGGCGTCGTACGCCTGGATCACGCCCGACGGCGCATCGCGGCGCTGCCCATCCAGCACCTGGTGGCCGGTCACGATCACGCCGCGCACGATGGCCGGCGGCGAGTTGATCGACACGTAACCGGGTGGCACCTCGCCCATGCCCAGGGTGATGTCGACCTGTCCGTTGTTGCCGAAGTTGGCGCAGGGATGGCCGCTGTCCGCGTCCACCGCGATGATGCGACCGTCCAGCGTGCCTTCAATGATGCGCGCCCAGCACGCCGGACGACTGCCCGGTGCAGCGCTGCGGGTGACGCTGGGCGGCGGCTCCGGCAGGGCCAGATCGGCAGCGACATCGGCCAATGCCGCGTCGGCAAGGGTCGGCGTGCTGGGCTGCTCGTAATAGCTCACACCACGACAGGCAGCGGTATAGGGAATCGAAGCATCCTTCACCTTTGGATCGAACCGCCACAGTTCCTTGCCGCTGGCAGCATCAAGCGCGATCAGGCGGTTGCGTGCGGTGCACAGGTACAGGCGGTCGCCGATCTTCAGCGGCGTGGTTTCGGCACCCCAGCGCTTCTTCGGCATATCCCCGGTACGGAACTGCCAGGCCGGTTGCAACGTGGCCACATTGGCCGGGGTGATCTGCTGCAGCGGCGAATAGCGGGTGCCCGCATTGCTGCGGCCCCACGCCGGCCAGTCGCCCTCGGCGGGCTGGTCAGCCGGCTGCAGGCCCGTGGTATCCCGCGTAGGTTCCAGTCCGGCGCTGACTGCGCCATCCGGGAACGGCAGGTGCCCGTCCACTTCCCCATGCGGGGCAAAGGCCAGGCCGAAGGCGGCCACGAACACAAGCATCAGCACGCCCGCCACGCTGCGCGACAGGCGTTTTGAAACCGGCTCGCGCAGCGTCGGCGCCAGCAGCGCCAGCACGATGCCGAGCGCGGTCACCAGCCCGAGCCGCGGTACCCAGCGCCAGTAGTCGCTGCCCGATTCCCACCAGGTCCACAGCAGCGTGCCGATGAACACCAGCGCATACAGCAGCGCGCCGCTGCGGCGGTTGCCGAACAACAGGATTCCGCTGGCCAGCAGGCCGAGCCCGGCGATGGCGTAGTACGCCGAGCCGCCAAGGCTGAGCAGCCACGCACCGAGGCCACCGATGACCAGGCCGAGCACGACCAGCAGCAGCGACAGCACGGTGACGAGGGGATGCCGGGAGGCGCGGACGGGAGCAGGAGCGGACTGCGGCGTGGCGGACATCGTCGATCTCCGGGGGCAGCATGCGCCGTTATCCCACCGCCTGCGTGAAGCGCGCGCGTATGCGTGGCATCCGGATACGACGACGCCGGCACAGGGCCGGCTTCGTCGGGTACCTCAGGCTCGCGGCAGGATCACTCCTGCGCGGCGTCCTCGCTGCTGGCAGCAGCCGGTGCGCCGTCGGCCGTGGCCGGGGCGGCGGCAGCCACCTCGTCCTCGTCCTCGTCGATCGAGGCATCCATGCGCTCCACCGCCTGCAGCTTCTCGTCCTTGGAGAGGCGGATCAGGGTCACGCCCTGGGTGTTGCGGCCGACACGGCTGATTTCCGAGCCACGTGTACGCACCAGGGTGCCGCCATCGGAGATCAGCAGGACTTCGTCGCTGGAGCCCATCAGCACCGCGGCGACCAGCTTGCCGTTGCGCTCGGTGGTCTGGATGCCGATCACGCCCTGCGTACCACGGCCCTTGCGCGGGTAGTCCGGCAGCGGGGTGCGCTTGCCATAGCCGTTCTCGGTGGCGGTCAGGATGTACTGCACGCTGGCGTCGTCAGCGCCGTCGATCACCGCATCGCCATTGGCGGCGGCTTCTTCGACACCGTTGTCGTCCTCGTTCTCGTCCTCGATGCCACCGGCACTTTCGGCCACGATCAGGCTGACCACTTCCTCGCCGGCCGGCATCTTGATGCCACGCACGCCGGTCGCGGTACGGCCCATCGAGCGGACCTTGTCCTCGCCGAAGCGCACGGTCTTGCCGTTGGAGGCGAACAGCAGGATGTCGCGCTGGCCGTCGGTCAGGCCGACGCCGACCAGTGCGTCGCCCTCGTCCAGGTTGATCGCGATCTTGCCGCGGGCCAGACGGAAGGCGAACTCGCCCAGCGGGGTCTTCTTGACCGTACCGTTCTTCGTGGCGAAGAACACGAACTGGCCATCGGCGTACTCGCGTACCGGCAGCACGGCCTGCACGCGCTCGCCGGGTTCCAGCGGGATCCAGTTGATGATCGGACGGCCACGGGCGTTGGAACCGGCTTCGGGCAGCTGGTAGACCGGCAGCCAGAACACCTTGCCCGAACTGGTGAAGGTCAGCAGCGTGTCATGCGTGTTGACCAGCCACAGCTGTTCGATGAAATCCTCTTCCTTGGTCGCCGCCGCACTACGGCCACGACCACCACGGCGCTGCGCGCGGTACACGCTCACCGGCTGGCGCTTCACGTAACCGGCATGCGACACGGTGACCACCACGTCTTCCGGCGCGATCAGGTCGAGGATGTCCAGGTCTTCTTCGCTGTGGCGGATCTCGGTACGACGCTCGTCGCCGAATTCGGCCTTCACACTGACCAGCTCTTCGCGGATCACCTGCAGCAGGCGGTCGGGATCTTCCAGGATGTGGATCAGCCCGGCGATCACTTCCAGCAGCTGCTTGTACTCATCGGTCAAGCGGTCCTGCTCCAGCCCGGTCAGGCGGTGCAGGCGCATTTCCAGGATCTGGGTAGCCTGGATCTCGGTCAGCTGGTAGCCGCCCTCGATCAGGCCCACGCCCTTGGGCAGGTCTTCCGGGCGCGAGGCTTCGGCGCCGGCGGCACCCAGCATCGCACCGACCAGGCCCGGCTCCCACACGCGGGCCAGCATGCGCTCGCGTGCTTCGTTCGGGTTCGGCGAGGTCTTGATCAGTTCGATCATCTCGTCGATGTTGGCCAGCGCGACGGTCAGGCCTTCCAGCACGTGGGCACGGGCGCGCGCCTTGCGCAGCTCGAACACGGTACGGCGGGTGACCACTTCGCGACGGTGGCGGACGAACGCCTCCAGCATCTGCTTGAGGTTCATCAACTGCGGGCGGCCATCGACCAGCGCCACCATGTTGATGCCGAATACCGATTCCATCTGCGTCTGCTGGTACAGGTTGTTCAGCACAACCTCGGCAGATTCACCGCGCTTGATCTCGATGTAGATGCGCATGCCGTCCTTGTCGGACTCATCGCGCAGCTCGCTGATGCCTTCGATCTTCTTTTCCTTGACCAGCTCGGCGATCTTCTCGATCAGACGCGCCTTGTTCACCTGGTAAGGAATTTCAGTGACGATGATCGATTCGCGGCCGTTGTCGGCCACTTCGATATCGGCCTTGGCACGGATGCGCACGCGGCCACGGCCGGTGCGGTAGCCGGCGACGATGCCGGCGGTGCCGTTGATGATGCCGGCGGTCGGGAAATCCGGGCCCGGGATGTACTCCATCAGGCCGTCGACGTCGATTTCCGGGTTGTCGATCAGCGCGATGCAGGCGTTGATCGATTCGCTCAGGTTGTGCGGCGGGATGTTGGTCGCCATGCCCACCGCGATACCAGCCGAACCGTTGACCAGCAGGTTCGGGAACCGGGTCGGCATGACCGTCGGCTCCAGTTCCTTTTCGTCGTAGTTGGGCTGGAAATCGACGGTTTCCTTGTCGATGTCCGCCATCAGCTCATGCGCCAGGCGCGACATGCGCGCTTCGGTGTATCGCATTGCCGCGGCGGAGTCGCCATCGATGGAGCCGAAGTTACCCTGGCCATCGACCAGCATGTAACGCAGCGAGAACGGCTGTGCCAGGCGCACCAGCGTGTCGTACACCGACTGATCGCCATGCGGGTGGTACTTACCGATGACGTCACCGACGATACGCGCCGACTTGAAGTAGGGCTTGTTGCTGTGCGCGTTGAGTTCATTCATCGCGAACAGCACGCGGCGATGCACCGGCTTGAGGCCGTCGCGCGCATCCGGGAGCGCGCGGCCCACGATCACGCTCATGGCGTAATCGAGGTAGCTCTTGCGCATCTCGTCTTCCAGGTTGACCTGGATGATTTCCTTGGCGGTTTCTGCCATTCGGGTTCCGTTGTCTGGTAGCGGTCCAGTCCGGCGCAGCCCCCTGCGGGAGGGGGTCGTGCCGGAACCTCGATTCAACCTGCGGATATTACCACAACAGGCCGTTTTCCGCCTCCCTTTACGGGTATTTTACCTGCACAAATCAGGAACTTAGGGGGTTGCCGGCCCGCGGCCGGCACCACCGGGGCGGAGGTCACGCGGCCCCTCCCCCCGCGCGTCAGCCGCCGAAGGCGGCGCGCATGTTCTCCGGGGTCGGGTTCAGGATCACGCCGCGCTCGGTCACGATGGCGTCGATCAGCTCACCCGGGGTGACGTCGAATACCGGGTTCCAGGCAGCGATGCCCTCTGCCACCGTGCGGGTGCCGCCCACGCCGTACAGCTCGCCCGGATCGCGCTGCTCGATCTCGATCTGGCTGCCGTCCACGGTCTCCATGTCCACCGTCGAGGACGGCGCCACGACCATGAACTTCACGCCGTGATGGCGGGCGGCGATGGCCAGCTGGTAGGTCCCGATCTTGTTGGCGGTATCGCCGTTGGCGCAGATGCGGTCGGCACCGACGATCACCCACTGCACAGCGCCGGTCTTCATCAGGTGCGAGGCGGCCGAATCGGCGATCAGCGTGGCGTCAATGCCATCCTGCTGCAGCTCCCACACGGTCAGGCGCGCGCCCTGCAGCCACGGACGGGTCTCGCCAGCGAACACGCGGGCAATGCGGTGCTGGGCCATGCCGGCGCGGATCACGCCCAGCGCGGTGCCGAAGCCGGCGGTGGCCAGCGAGCCGGTGTTGCAGTGGGTCAGCACGCCGCTGCCGGCTTCGATCAGGCCTGCGCCCAGCGCGCCCATGTGGCGATTGGCGGCCAGGTCTTCCTCGGCGATGGCCTGCGCTTCGGCCTCCAGCTTCGCCTTCCAGTCAGCACCGGCGGCATGCAGGCAACGGCGCATGCGCGCCAGCGCCCAGGCCAGATTGACGGCAGTCGGACGCGAAGCGTTCAGACGCTGCAGCGCCGGTTCCAGCTGCTGCAGCGCGTGCGCACCGTCTGCAGCCTGCACGTCACGTGCGGCCAGCACCACGCCCCAGGCGGCGGCGATGCCGATGGCCGGCGCACCGCGCACGGTCAACGCGTGAATGGCTGCAGCCACTTCGTCACTGTCATGGCAGACCACATGCTCGACCACGAACGGCAGCTTGCGCTGGTCCAGCAGTTGCAGGGCATCGCCGGTCCACAGGATCGGGCGGATATGGTCGTAACGGGCGTAGTCGATGTCGGAGGCAGTGTTCATGGGCCCATTGTAGGGCCACGCCCCCCGGGGTTGGAGCCCGCCCGGGCTCAATTCACCGAGAACTCGGCGCGGCAGCCACCGTCCACCCAGATGCCGTTGCGGTTCCAGCCCCAGGTACTGCCTTCCTCGCACGGGGTGCTGGACAACTGTTCGGTGACGACGGCGCCGACCGAAATGCTCGCGCCGCAGAAACGGCGCTTCTTCGACTTCGATTCACAGGTCAGCCGGCGTGGTACGTCAACGAATCGGCCGTCCTCGTCAGCCACTTCGAAATCCCCCTGGCAACCGCGGCTGGTCCAGACTTCATTGCGCTTGTAGCCCCAGCCCTGCCCTTCGCGGCATGGCAGCGCCGACAGCTGGCGCAGCAGGCGCACTGGCGCGCCATCCAGGCGCACCGGGCAGCTCTGCGGGCGACCATTGGATTCACAACGCACCACGCGGCGGACCAGGCGCTTGCCCTCGCTGGCTACCGGTGCGCCAACCGCAGCGCGGCGTGCGCGGAACTCGGCGCGGCAGCCCAGCGTGACCCACACGCCACTGCGGTCGGTGCCCCATTCGCTGCCACGGATGCAACTGCTGTTGGAAAGCTGGCGCACCAGGTCGACGCCGTTGCTGACATCGATATCGCAATGCACCCAGCCCATGTCGCGTGATTCGCAGGTCACCACTTCACCGTCGTAGCCGGCCTGCTGGGCAGATGCCGATGACGGCAGCCAGGCACCCCAGAGCGCGATGGAGTAAACCGGTGCAGCGACAACCGCAAACCACTTGACCAAAGCCTTCCCCAGCAGGAATGGATGAACTGCGTGCCAGTGTCCGGCATCTGCCGTGATAAAAGCATCATCCTGCTTACCGAAGCAAGCGCGGAATCGCGGAATTCCGTTCAGTCTTTGACGTTCAGGAACGCAGGTCGCTCATGCGTGGGCAAAGTCGTAGGCCAGCACGTCGGCAATGCGCGGCGTGCGGTTCATCGCCATCAGGAGGCGATCAACCCCCACCGCCACGCCCGCGCACGCCGGCATCGATGGCAGCGCGGCCAGCAGCGCCTCGTCCAGCGCCGGCTGCACCTGGCCACGTTCATGGCGTCGCTGCAGGTCACGCTGGAAGCGCGCGCGCTGCTCGTGGGCGTCGTTCAGTTCGTGATAGCCGTTGGCCAGCTCCACCCCGCCCAGATACAACTCGAAACGCTCGGCCAGGGGTGGTGTACCGGCACGGATGCGCGCAAGCGCCGCCTGGCTGGCCGGCCAGTCATGGACCACGGTCATCACTGCGTCATCAAACTGCGGCTGGATGCGATGGGTCATCAACAAGTCCAGCCAGTCATCGCGGGTCAAACCGACCGGATCGATGTGCACATCACCCAGCGCGGCCCGCAATGCAGCCTCATCGGCCTTGAACGGGTCAACGCCCACATGCTGCTGGAACAGCTCGCGGTAGCTCAGCGCGCGCAGGGTCGCACTGCGCCCGACCAGCGCCAGCGCCTGGCCGACCAGCTCGGCGGTCTCCTGCACCAGGCGATGATGATCCCAGCCAACCCGGTACCACTCCAGCATGGTGAATTCCGGGTTGTGGCGGCCGCCCGCCTCGCCATTGCGGAACACGCGGCCCAGTTCGTAACAGTCACCCACGCCCGCCGCCAACAGGCGCTTGAGCGGATACTCCGGCGAGGTGCGCAGCCAGCGGCGGCGTCCGCCGGCATCGACATGGCCGGTGAAATCGGTATGGAAGCTGTCGATGTTCGGCTCGGTGTTGCCGGCCACCGACAGGATCGGCGTTTCCACTTCCAGCACATCGCGTTCGGCGAAGAAGCGGCGCACCAGCGCATTGAGCGCGGCGCGCTGCTGCAGCGCGCGCAGCAGGGCCTCGCTCACAGGATGCCCTCCGGGCGCGGGTGGTCCAGCGGCAGGGTCAGCAGATCGCGGGTGTCATCGATGTAACCGCTCGCCAGATAGAGGCGACGGGCCAGCTCGTTGTGGTGGTTCACTTCCAGGCGCAGGCGGCTTACGCCGCGGCCCCGTGCCCGCTGTTCGCAGATGGCCAGCGCCTGCTTGCCGCGGCCGCGACCACGCGCACGATGGCTCAGGTACAGCTCGTCCAGCAGCATGAAGTGGCCGCCCTGCTCCAGGCTGAAGCCCATCGCGATCACTGCGTAACCGACCACCTCGGCCGCCTCGTCCAGCCACAGCAGCACTTCGCCGTTGCGTGGGTCGGCCAGCAGCGCATCCACGCCGCGACGCACGCGCGCGTCGTCGAAGTCGATCCTGTCTTCGGCATAGAACTCGCGCATCAACGCGATCAACAGTTCTTCGTCGGCACGGGTGGCCAGGCGGAAATCCAGTGGGGCAGTCTGCATCGGTGTTCCTTTGTGCTTCATGCCGGGTGCCGGGCACCCGGTGGCGTCATCATTCGTGTTCGGCAAGATAGGCCAGCAGGCGGTCCTCATCCCACACCGGCACGCCCAGCGACTGTGCCTTGTCCAGCTTGGAGCCGGCCTCGGTACCGGCAACCACGAAGCTGGTCTTCTTCGACACACTGCCGGAGACCTTGGCACCCAGCGCTTCCAGGCGTTCCTTGGCGGCATCGCGGGTGAGCTGGGCCAGGGTGCCGGTCAGCACCACGGTCTGCCCATCCAGCGGACCCGCCACGATCTCGGCCAGCGCCGGCGCCTTGGCCAGGATCTCCCGCATCGCGTTCTCGGCGGCCAACAGCATCGCACCGTGGCCATCAGCGTCCAGCCATTCGGCCAGACCGCGCGCGGTGTCATCGGGCAGACCGGCGTTGACGAACTGGCCATGCTCGGCATCGAGCACCGCCTGTGCGCCGGGAAGCGCAGCCACCAGCTTTTCGGCGCGCAGGCGGGTGATCCCGGGGATCTCCGACTCGACCAGCAACTGCGCCAGATCCAGCCCGTCGCGCAGCTTGGCACTGGGCGCATGCACGTCGCTGATGCGCACCTGGCCGACCTGCAGCAGGTCATCGATGGCCTGCTGGTTGCCCTGCTGCTCGAAGAAGTGGCCAAGCGAACGCGCCACTTCGCCACCGATGTCCGGCACACGCTTGAACAACGGCCACGGCAGGTGGCGGATCAGCTCCAGGTCACCGAACCACTGCGCCAGCGCCTTGGCCGTGCTCTCGCCCACGTGCTCGATGCCAAGCGCGAACAGCACGCGCTCCAGCGTGGCCGCACGGCTGGCGTCGATCGCTGCGATCAGGTTGTCGGCCCACTTGGTGGCGATCTTCTTCGTGTTCCATTCGAAGCTGGCCGGCTGCGCCAGCGCCTGCGCGCGCCAGCCCGGATCGTTGCCGTCCAGCTTGAGCACCGCATTGAGCACCGCACCACTGCCCTCGGCGGGAAGGTGCAGCTTCAGCGCCGCTGCCAGCGCCGACGGCTCCTCGGCGTCCAGCACCAGCTTCAGGTGCAGCAGCGTATCGCGGCTGAGCCGGTACAGGTCGGCCACGCTCTTGACGATGCCCGCGTCGACCAGGGTTTCGATGTACTTGTCGCCGAGACCGTCGATGTCCATGGCGCGGCGCGAGGCGAAATGGGCAATGGCTTCCTTGCGCTGCGCCGGGCAGGACAGTTCGCCCGAACAACGCCACGCCGCCGCCCCCTCCTCACGCACGATCTCCGAGCCGCACACCGGGCAGCGCGTCGGCATCTGCCACGGCGTGGTGCCCTGCGGGCGGCGGTCGAGAATGACGCTGACCACCTCGGGAATCACGTCGCCAGCGCGGCGCACGATCACGCTGTCGCCGACGCGCACATCGAGGCGCGCGATCTGGTCGGCATTGTGCAACGTGGCGTTGGACACGATCACGCCGGCCACAGCCACCGGCGCCAGTCGCGCGACCGGCGTGGCAGCACCGGTGCGGCCGATCTGGATCTCGATCGCCTCCACCGTGGTGCTCTGTTCCTGCGCGGGGAACTTGTGCGCGATGGCCCATCGCGGCGCACGGGAGACGAAGCCCATCGCCTGCTGACCCGCACGGTCATCGAGCTTGTAGACCACCCCGTCGATGTCGAACGGCAGGCCGTCACGCTGTTCGCCGATCATGCGGTAATAACCGAGCAGGCCGTCGGTGCCCTCCACCACTTTGCACAGCGCGCTGACCGGAAAACCCCACGCCCCGAGCTGGGCCAGGGTGCCCGAATGGGTGTCCGGCAGCTCGCCGCCCTGCACTTCGCCGGTACCGTAGGCGAAGAAACTCAACCTGCGCTGCGCACTGATCTTCGGGTCGAGCTGGCGCAGCGAACCGGCCGCCGCGTTGCGCGGATTGGCCAGCACCTTGCCGCCCTGCAGGCGCGCACGTTCGTTGTAGGCCTCGAAGTCGGCGCGGGCCATGTAGACCTCGCCGCGCACCTCCAGCACATCCGGCCAGTCCTTGCCGTGCAGGCGCTTGGGAATGTCACCGATTTCGCGCAGGTTGGCGGTCACGTCCTCGCCGGTACTGCCATCGCCACGGGTCGCGCCAAGCACGAAATGACCGTCCTCGTAGCGCAGGCTGATCGCCAGGCCGTCCATCTTCGGCTCGGCCGAGAACCGCAGGCTGCGACGCCCCAGGCGCTCATCGATGCGGCGCACGAAATCGGCCACTTCCTCGTCGCTGAAGGCATTGGACAGCGACAACATCGGTACCGCGTGGCGCACTTCCGGGAAGCGGCCAGAGGGGCGCGCACCGACCTGCTGGGTCGGGCTGTCGGCACGGGCCAGTTCCGGGTGCTCGCGCTCCAGCGCTTCCAGCTCGCGCACCATCCGGTCGTAGTCGACGTCGGGGATCTCCGGCGCGTCCAGCTCGTGATAGGCGCGGTTGGCCTGGGCGATCTGCCGGCGAAGGTCTTCGGCGCGTTCGGCGGGGCTGGGGCTCATCGGGATCCGGTGGTTCTGGGATGACCGGGGATTCTACCGCGCCCAGCCGTCAGGCCCTGTAACGCCGCCGCCTTTGCAGCGTCGAGCGTGCTCGACGGCCACTCCCCGCTCCGGCAGGTGCCAACCTCCCCCCGCTCCGGCAGGTGCCAACCTTCTTCCTCGTTCCGGTAGGTGCCAACCTTGGTTGGCACATCTGCATGGCGCGACGCCACAAAAGCAGCTTGCCGCCCACCCTCGCCGGCGCTAGCGTGCGACGGTCTGCCCTTCGGAATCCTGCCCGTGCCCCTGCCCGCTTCCCGTCGACGCTTCCTGCAACTGGCCGGTGCCGGCCTCGCCGTCGCCGGCAGCGGGCTGCCGCGACTCGGCCATGCCCAACCCGCGACTGCCGCCGCCCCCGCCCCCGCCGAGGGCGCGGTACTGCTGAACTTCAACGAATGCCCCTAAGGCCCCTCGGCCGCAGCCCAGCAGGCCGCACGCGACAGCATCGCCGGTTGCGGCCGCTACCGTTTCGCACTGGCCGGTCAGGTGCGCGACGCCTTCATCGAACAGGCGCGCATTCCGGCTGATCACGTGCGGCTCTATCCGGGCTCCAGCGAACCGCTGAACCGGGCCGCCGTGCTGTGGACAAGCCCGCAGGCGGGACTGGTGGTGGCCGACCCGACGTTCGAGACGCTGGGCGAGGTCGCCGCCGCACACGGTGCATACGTGCAGAAGGTGCCGCTGCGCAACGATGGCGCACATGACCTGCGCGCGATGGTGGCCGCCGCACACGCGCGCCCGACCGGCCTGCTGTATGTGTGCAACCCGAACAACCCGACCGGCTCGATCAGCCCGCCGGATGAGCTCGCCTGGCTGCTGGCCCACAAGCCCTCGTCCACCCGCGTACTGGTCGACGAGGCCTACCTGCAGTACAGCGAGCAGCCGAGCCTGATCGCGCAGGTGGCGCAGCGCGATGACCTGATCGTGTTGCGCACGTTCTCCAAGCTTTATGGCATGGCCGGCCTGCGCCTGGGCGTGGCGGCCGCACATCCCGACCGCCTGCGCGAACTGGCCAGCCTGGGCGACAACCCGCTACCCGTGCCAGCACTGGCCGCGGCACTGGCCAGCCTGCAGGATCCTCAGTTGATCGCGCAGCGGCGCCTGCAAAATGCCAAGGTGCGGCAGGCCACCATCGGGTGGCTGGGCAAGCGTGGTTTCAGCTGCGTGCCGTCGGAAGCGAACTGCTTCGTGGTGGATGTGCAACGCGACGGTGCCGCCTTTGCCAAGGCGATGGCAGACAACGGCGTGATCATTGGCCGCAGCTGGCCGATCTGGCCGCAGCGCGTGCGCGTGACCGTCGGCACCGAAGATGAAATGGCCGCGTTCCGCAGGGCATTTGCCAAGGTCGCCGGCGTACCGGCCTGACCCTGTTGGTGGGGGCGAACCTTGGTTCGCCCCATCCACGCATAGCGTGGATCTACTGTTGTGGGTGCCGACCGTTGGTCGGGGTGGGTGCCGACCGTTGATCGGCACACCATGGCGCTCACCAGCGCGGGGTCTTGGTCAGCGGCGGCGCCTGGTGCTGGCGATCATAGGCACGCAGTTCGTCACGGATGTGCGCGATGCGCTGCCGGCCGAGAGCATTGCGGCTGTCGTCCAGCACCACGCCGTCGAGCAGCTCGGCCATGCGCTGCACGGTGGGCAGCATCTTCTCCCAGGCGTCCAGCGCGGTCAGCGGCGCCGGCAGGGTCAGGAAGAAAGCGATGGCCGGGGTTTCCATGGCGCGGATGTTGGCCATGTCGAAGCTGCCCGGCTTCATGATGCTGGCCATCGAGAAGATCGGGCCGCGCTCGGGGTGGCCTTCCACCAGGCGGTGGAACACGTTCATGTGGCCGAATACCAGGCCGGTCTTCTCCGCCGCCACCACGATGTCTTCGCCACGCAGCTGTTCGCCGGCGCGAGCGGCCACGAACAGCGACACGATCTTGTCGAAGTCCTGGGTGGCGCGCTTGCCAAGGTCGCTGGCCGCGCCGGCGTCGGTGTCGGCCAGGCCAAGCTCGGCCTGCTCGCCTTCCGAGCCCATGCCAGGCTCTACGCGGCCATCGGCCACAGTGACGCCATCATCGCCCAGCACCGGCTCGCGACGCTCGCCGCCGGTCGGTTCCGCGCTTTCCACGCGACGCCCCTGGGGCTTCTTCTTCGGACGGCCAAACAGGAAGATCGCAGCGATCAACAGCAGGCCGGCGGCCAGGATGCCGATGCGCAACAGTGCCGTGTCGGACATTCGATAGGTTCTCCGGCTAGTTCATTCAGGTAATTAGGATGGCACGTCAGGCCGCGCCCGCCAATCGTGCGGCTTCTTCCAGGTCCACGCTGACCAGGCGGCTGACGCCCGGTTCGCGCATGGTCACGCCCGACAGCTGGTGCGCAGCCTCCATCGTCGCCTTGTTGTGGCTGACGAACAGGAACTGCACCTTCTCGCTCATTTCCTTGACCATGTTGGCCAGGCGACCGACGTTGGCTTCATCCAGCGGTGCGTCCACCTCGTCCAGCAGGCAGAACGGTGCCGGATTCAACTGGAAGATAGCGAACACCAGCGCTACTGCGGTCATCGCCTTTTCGCCGCCGGACAGCAGCGAGATGCTGGACACGCGCTTGCCCGGCGGGCGCGCCATGATGGTCACGCCGGTGTCGAGCAGGTCTTCACCGGTCAATTCCAAGTAGGCGTGGCCGCCACCGAACAGGCGCGGGTACAGCGCCTGCACGCCGGCGTTGACACGGTCGAAAGTGTCCTTGAAGCGGCCGCGGGTCTCGCGGTCGATCTTGCGGATGGCATCTTCCAGGGTTTCCAGCGCTGTGGTCAGGTCGGCGTGCTGCGAATCCAGGTAGTCCGAGCGCTGCGAGGCCTCGCCGTACTCGTGGATCGCGGCCAGATTGACCGGCTCCAGCCGGCGCATGCGGCCATCGATCTGGTGCACGGCCTGCTCCCAGTCGCCCAGGCGGGCATCCTCGGGCAGTGCGTTGAGTACGTCCTGCAGCACGAACCCGGCCTTTTCCACCGCCGCCTGCAGGGTATCCGCGCTGAGCACCAGCGCCTGCTGGTCGAGCTTGCGCTGCGAAATACGCTCACGCTGGGCCAATGCCTGTTCGTCGCGCTGGTGGCGGGTCTGTTCGTAGTTGCGCAGCTCGGCGTCGATGCCGTCCAGCAGCGTGCGCGCCTCGTTCAGCACGCGATCAGCGCGCACGCGCTCTTCCAGCGCATTCTGGTGTTCGGCCTGCAGCGCTTCGACCGGCGAATCACCTTCGTCCAGCTGCGAATGCAGCTCGCCCAGTCGCGAATCCAACTGCCCGCGCTGGGTGCCCATGCGCTCCAGCGCCTGGCTCAACGAGGCCAGCTGCGCACGCTGCGATTCCAAGGTCAGGGCCAGCGAGTGCGCGCGCTCGCGTACCGCACGGGCGGCGTCGCGAGCCAGGTCGCGCGCCTCGGTCAACTGGCGGCGCTCGCCCTCCAGCCGCTGCCGGGTCGATTCCAGGTCGCCCATGCTGCTGACCGCGTTCTCCAACCGCGAGCGCGCTTCACGCGCTTGTTCGTTGTTGGCTTCAATGGTTTCCTGCAGCTGCTTCAGCTCGCCTTCGATGCGATCGATGCGCGTGCGCGCTGCCTCCACCTTGCCCTGCTGGCCCTGCAGCTGGCCGGCCAGTTCGGACACCGCACGATGGGCCTGGTACAGCGCACGCTGCGCGTCTTCGCGCTGCTGTTCGGCAGCCTGCAGCTGCTCTCGGAAGCCGGCCAGCTGTTCTTCCAGCTCGGCCTCGCGGTCCTGCAGCTGCTCGATCTGCTCACGCAGTTCCTGGATCTCACGTTCGCGCAGCAGCGCGCCCTGCGCGGCGGCACCGGAACGCGATACGCGCAGCCAGCCCTGGCCCAGGCGCTCGCCACTCTGGGTGATGATCGAATCGCCTTCCGGAAGGCTGGCCTGCAGCGCCTTGGCCTCGGACAGATCCCTGGCACCGTGCAGGTGTGCCAGCAGGCGCCGGATCGCTGCCGGGCCACGCACGCGTGCAGCCAGCGAGGTCGGCGCGACCTTCAGGTCCGCGCCATCGTTGGCGACCAGCGCAATGTGGCCCTCGCCCAGTTCGCCCAGCGCGTCGACCAGGCTGGCCGGGTCATCGACCAGCACGCCTTCGATCAACTGGCCGAGCGCGCTTTCCACCGCGTTTTCCCAACCGGCATCGACATCCAGGCGTTCGCCGACACGCGCCGCCGAATCCAGCCCACGCGCCTTCAGCCAGGCCACGGCAGCACCCTGCTCCTGGCCCAGCGCGGCCTGCTGCAGGGTTTCCAGCGAAGCCAGGCGACCGCGCAGGCCATTGGCCTGCTTGCGTAGTTCGGCCAGCTCGTTCTGGCCATTGCGCTGCTGTTCCTGCACCGCCGCCACGCCCTGCTTGCGCAGCTCGACGTCTTCGCTCAGTTCATCCAGCGCGGTCTTCTGCGTGTCGTGCTGCAGGTGCAGCTGCTCGAAGGCTTCTTCCAGCGCGTCCACGTCCAGCCCGGCGCGCTCGGCGGCCAGGGCTTCACGACGCCGGTCGGCATCGAGGATCTGCTTGTCCAGGTAGTCCACGCGCGTGCGCTCGACGTCGCCGGCGCGCGAGGCTTCCGAACTCTGCGAGGTGTGCTGTTCCCAGCGCTGCTGCCAGCTGGCCAGCCGGTCTTCAGCCTCGCGCAGGCTTTCCTGCTTGATCTCGTTTTCTTCCTGCAGTTCTTCCAGCTGCGGGGTGGCAGCCTCTACCGCCTCCCGCAGCACCCTCAGCTTGGCCTCGTCGCCACTGATGTGCTGCCCCAGTTCGGCCAGGGCCTGCTGGGTTTCGTCGCGCGCCTTGTGCAGGCGCTGCGACAGCTCGCGCTGGTGCTGGATCTGCTGCTCCAGCCGGGCCAACGTGCTGCCGACCTGATAGACCGCCGCCTGCGCGGTGTTGAGCGCATCGGCGGCCTCTTCGCGACGCACTCGCGAGGTTTCGATGCGGGCCTCTGCGTCGCGCTGATCGGCGATCAGCTGCTGCAGCTTGGTCTCTTCCTGCGACAGGCCTTCGCGCAGCTTCGACAGGCGCCCATCGAGGCCACGGAATTCCAGCGCCTTCCACTCGGCATCCTTGATCCGGCGCTCTTCCTGCAGGGCCTGGTACTGCTCGGCCTGCTTGGCCTGACGCTTGAGGTGTTCAAGCTGCTTGCTGATCTCGTCGCGCAGGTCACCCAGCCGGTCCAGGTTCTCACGGGTGTGGCGGATGCGGGTCTCGGTCTCCTTGCGGCGCTCCTTGTACTTGGAGATGCCGGCCGCCTCTTCCAGGTACACGCGCAGGTCTTCCGGGCGCGCCTCAATGATCTGGCTGATCATGCCCTGCTCGATGATCGAGTAGCTGCGCGGGCCCAGGCCGGTGCCGAGGAACAGATCGGTGATGTCGCGGCGACGGCACTTGGTGCCGTTGAGGTAATAGTTGCTGGTGCCGTCGCGGCTGACCGTGCGCTTGACCGAGATCTCGTTGAACGAGGCGTACTCGCCGGAAATCGTGTGGTCGGAGTTGTCGAAGATCAGCTCGACCGTGGCCTGCGACACCGGCTTGCGGGCATTGGACCCGGAGAAGATCACGTCGGTCAGCGAGTCGCCGCGCAGGCGGCTGGCCGAGCTCTCGCCCATGACCCAGCGCACGGCGTCGATGATGTTCGACTTGCCGCAGCCATTGGGCCCCACCACGCCGGTCATGTTGGTCGGCAGGTGCAGGGTGGTCGGATCGACGAACGACTTGAAGCCGGACAGCTTGATCGTGGAAAGACGCATGGCGTGATTGGGTTCCAACAGGCGCCCAGAGGGCGTCCGTATTGTGGATGTCAGGTCAGCCAGCACCTCAAGCCATTGATTTCAAAAGAATTCAATGAAGCCAAGGGTGACACAATGGAATGAGTATAACGGCGCGAATGTTCCACGGGCGGGATGACCGGCTCGGAGCGCGCTTGAAATGGGTCCAGATGTCGCTTTGCGCCTGGGGCGACGGATTTCCAAGCCACCGATCAAATCGCAAGTCATTGATATTTATTGATTGTTGGACCGATTCACAGCCCTGCACATCAGAAGCCGTGCAGGATGGGGGCATGCATCGACCGCTTTTATTTACCCCCGCCGACGACGCGATGACCGCTCCCGTGCTCGGCGGGACCGCTTGGCTGGATGCCCTTACCCCTTGGCCAACCAGCATCCATGGACACGCACTGCTTCACCTGGCCAGTTTTCCAGCCGCATTCATTCGAAGCCACGTCGCCGGACTGTACATCGCGCCTGGGCTGAGCATTTCGGTCTTCACGCCTTACGTCACCTCGGGCGAGGATAGATTCGAAGAAGCCATGAGCCATGGTGGCCGCGTAATTGCTCACTGGCCCTGGCATGAACCGACGGTCTCCCCCTGTGTGCCAATTGGACCACGCCGCATTTGCGCCGGGACGGCAATGGATGAGCGCGGAGCACTTCAGGGAACTTCGCAAATTGGAGGACGGCCTTGCTGGCAGCAGGATGACGAATCAGAGGGCCAGGCATTCATCCTTCAGTTCGATGAATTCGATCTTGATAGGGCAGCACCGACGCATCGAGGAATCCTGGTCGGCGGAATGGGTTATCTGTTGCTTGATCGCAACATTCCCTCACCTTCGATGGACTGCGGTCGATTCGTCATCCAGACCACTTGAGAGCTGCCCATGCAGATACAGATCAGCGGCCAGTATGGCGATCCGCCGTCAGGCGCCCTTTTTGCCCCGCTCCAGAGACAACTGAACATCTGCTTCGAGCGTCATGTGAAGGGGAACTATCTTCGATCCATCACCAAATTCGGAATCGTTCTTCGGGTCTCCGGGACGATCTGCACATTCGAACCGGATGGACCAGACCGCTTGATGCTGTTTCTCAAAAGGCAGCTGCTGACCATGGATATGGTCTACGCCTGCCAGCCTTGGAAAACCGTCGATAGGAACGCCCTCGTGTCCGTCGTATCTGCAGATATGGCGACCTGTATCGGCATGATGATCGAACGGGCGCATCGCGCAGGAGAACTTCTGCAACTCGATCAACTACGGACGGACGTTGCCAATGCGCTTGCAGATTTCGGACGCTACTTCCTGGGTGAGGCCGTCTAGCAAGCAGTGGTGCAGGACGGACGGCAAGTCGAGCATGGCTCGACTCCGCATATCCGACGATCGCCCAAAACGAAACGGGCACCCTTGCGGGCGCCCGTTCTGCGGTGATGCCAGGCCTTGCGGCGTGGGATCAGGCTTCGGCGACAACGACGACCTTGACGGTGGTCTCGACGTCGGCGTGCAGGTGGATCAGCACGTCGTATTCGCCGATGTTGCGGAAGGCGCCTTCACCCAGGATGACTTCGCTCTTCTCCAGCGGCAGGCCGGCGGCGGTGAAGGCCTCGGCGATGTCGCGCGGGCCAACCGAGCCGTACAGCTTGCCTTCGGTCGAAGCGTTGGCGGCGATGGTCACGCTCGCGCCTTCCAGCTTGGCCTTGCGGCCTTCGGCGTCAGCGTGGATGGCCTGGGCCTTGGCTTCGTATTCGGCGCGCTTGGCTTCGAACTCGGCCTTGTTGCTCTCGGTGGCCGGCACGGCCTTGCCCTGCGGCACGAGGAAGTTACGGCCGTAGCCCGGCTTCACGTCGACCAGGTCGCCCAGGTTGCCGAGGTTGGTGACTTTCTGCAGGAGGATCAGCTGCATGGTATTGCTCCAGATAAGTTATTCGTTAGCGAGGCGATGCCCCGCAACAAAGGCTGTCCGAATAGCTGGCACAGCGGGGGCGGCGCCGGGCCGCCCCGCCGGCATCAGACGTCGTGGTTGTCGGTGTACGGGATCAGGGCCAGGAAGCGAGCGCGCTTGACGGCGGTCGCCAGCTGGCGCTGGTACTTCGACTTGGTGCCGGTGACGCGGCTCGGCACGATCTTGCCGTTCTCGGTCAGGTACTGGCGCAGGGTGTTGAGATCCTTGTAGTCGATCTCCTTCACACCTTCAGCAGTGAACTTGCAGAACTTGCGGCGACGGAAGAACTTGGACATGGGAAGGCTCCTTAGGCGGCGGAAGCGGCGTCGTCGCCGGCTTCGTTGTCAGCGGTGTTGTTGGACTCGCCTTCTTCGTCGTCACGACGACGGCGCTCACCGCGCTCCGGCTTGTCACCCTTCTCGTCCTTGCTCTTCATGATCAGCGACTGCTCGGTGTCAGCCTCGTCACGCTTGATGACCAGGTTGCGCAGCACGGCGTCGTTGAAGCGGAAGCTCTCGGTCAGTTCGTTCAGAACGGCCTGGTCGGCTTCGATGTTCATCAGCACGTAGTGGGCCTTCACCAGGTTCTGGATCGGGTATGCCAGCTGGCGGCGGCCCCAGTCTTCCAGACGGTGGATGGTGCCGTTGCCGTTCTCGACCAGCGACTTGTAGCGCTCGATCATGGCCGGGACCTGCTCGCTCTGGTCCGGGTGGACCATGAACACGATTTCGTAATGACGACTCATGTTTTTTTCTACCTTTCGGATGTGGCCTTGCGGCCGGACAGCCCCCCGCCGTTGATACCGCGGTGGGGCAAGGATTCCCGCCGGGGAGGCAGGAAGCCGCGCATTATGGCGCAGATGGGGGTACCGGGCAACCGGCGGGTCACAGGGCAACCTGAACCGGGGGCGCAGCCCCCCCCCCCCATGCCGACCCAGGCTGGCCGCTACCGGAGCCCCGTACAGTCCACGAATCCGCCTGGATTCACCCCAGGTCGACGTGAAGGCGGTGCTGGCCGCATTCCAGGCACTGGAACAGGCAGCCGACCATCATCCCGTCCCGGCTCAGGTGCGCCAGCACCCAGTCGGCGTCGCGCGGATTGACCTCCGCCACATCGGGCCGGACCTGGTCGAGGATGGGCAGCAGATCGTCGCTGCCGGCGAAACCGAGGAAGGCACAGGGCCGTTCACAATGGCTCAGCCAGACCGATTGCTGCCAGGACGGGTAGCCCGGGGTGCGCTCGCAGATCTCAAGCAGCAGCTCACGGGCGATGCTCGGCGGCGGGTCGACGGGGTCTGGCGAGACCCCTTCGATATCACTCCAGCCGGTGAATTCACCCTCGTAGCTGGCCGCCGCCCTGCCGTCGGCGATACACCAAGGGCAAAGGTAATCCGGACGCAGACGGGTGTAGAACGGCCCCCGGTAGCGCAGTGTGCGCGGCTGGCCGCAGCAGTCACAGATACCGTCGACCTCTTCGAAGGAGAGGGCGTAGGCGTTGGGGTGATAGGTAAAAGCCGGTCGTTCCATCGGCGGGGTCCCTGCCGAGCCCCGCGTGCCGACCAAGGTCGGCAGCTACCGGGACGCGCCGGGCCGTCAGGCCTTGTCGGCGTCGGTGGTGAAGCTCTCGCCGCAGCCACACTCGGCGGTGGCATTGGGGTTGCTGAACGTGAAGGTCTCGCTCAGGCCGTGCTTGCCGAAGTCGATCACGGTGCCGTCCACCAGCGCAAGGCTCTTGGCGTCGACATAGATCTTCACGCCGTCCTGCTCGAACACGGTATCGCCCTCGCGCTCGTCGCGTGCCAGGTCGGTGATGTGGCCCCAGCCGGAGCAACCGGTCTTGGTCACGCCGAAACGCAGGCCCAGCGCACCGGGGGTCTGGGCGACAAAGCGCTGCACGCGCTCGAAGGCAATGGGGGTCAGGCTGACGGCCATGGGGCTACTCCAGAGGTACGGGGACATTATAAGGAGCCGTTGCCGCGAAAAATGCCTCGCAAGCAGAACGCTGCAACCGGTAAACTCCCGTGTTCACAGATCGAGTCGATCAGCAGAGGATTCAAGTCATGACGGTGGTCAGCGTTGAACATGCGCTTGCCGGGAAGATCCCGGAAGGCGGCGAAGTCACGGTACGCGGATGGGTGCGCACGGTGCGCGGTTCAGCGAATCTGGCCTTCGTGAATGTGAGCGACGGCTCCTGCTTCGCCCCGATCCAGGTCGTGGCCGGCGACAGCCTGGCCAACTTCGACGAGATCAAGCGCCTGACCAGCGGCTGCTCGGTCATCGCCACCGGCACCCTGGTGAAGTCGCAGGGCAAGGGCCAGTCGTTCGAGATCCAGGCCAGTGCAGTGGAAGTGGTCGGCTGGGTCGAAGACCCGCTCACCTACCCGATCCAGCCCAAGCCGATGTCGCCGGAGTTCCTGCGCGAAGTGGCGCACCTGCGCCCGCGCACCAACCTGTTCGGCGCGGTCACCCGCATCCGCAACTGCCTGGCCCAGGCCGTGCACCGTTTCTTCCACGAGAACGGCTTCAACTGGATCAGCACCCCGATCATCACCACCTCCGACGCCGAAGGCGCCGGCCAGATGTTCCGCGTGTCCACCCTGGACATGGTGAACCTGCCGCGCGATGAGAAGGGCGCGATCGATTTCAGCCGCGACTTCTTCGGCAAGGAAACCTTCCTGACCGTGTCCGGCCAGCTGAACGTCGAGGCCTACTGCCTGGCGCTGAGCAAGGTCTACACCTTCGGCCCGACCTTCCGCGCCGAGAACAGCCACACCACCCGCCACCTGGCGGAGTTCTGGATGATCGAGCCGGAAATCGCCTTCGCCGACCTGGCCGAAGACGCACGCCTGGCCGAAGAGTTCCTGAAGTACCTGTTCCGTGCGGTGCTGAACGAGCGCAGCGACGACCTGGCCTTCATCGCCGAGCGCGTGGACAAGAACGCGATCACCAAGCTGGAAGACTTCATCAACGCACCGTTCGAGCGCATCGACTACACCGACGCGGTCAGCCTGCTGCAGAAGTCCGGCAGGAAGTTCGACTTCCCGGTCGAATGGGGCCTGGACCTGCAGACCGAGCACGAGCGCTGGCTGACCGAGGAACACGTCGGCCGCCCGGTGGTGGTGACCAACTATCCGGAGCACATCAAGGCCTTCTACATGCGCCTGAACGACGACGGCAAGACCGTTGCCGCGATGGACGTGCTGGCCCCGGGCATCGGCGAGATCATCGGCGGCAGCCAGCGCGAAGAGCGCCTGGACGTGCTGGACGCGCGCATGGCCCAGTTCGGCCTGGATCGCGAGCACTACAGCTGGTACCGCGATTTCCGCCGCTATGGCTCGGTGCCGCACGCCGGCTTCGGCCTGGGCTTCGAGCGACTGGTGGTGTACGTCTGCGGGCTGTCCAACATCCGCGATGCGATCCCCTACCCGCGCGCCCCAGGCAGCGCGGACTTCTAAGCCCCATACGACCACGGAGGTACTGCCCCCATGACCCTGTTCTTCGCCCTCTGTTTCGTCGGCGTTGCAGTGGCCGGGTTCAGTGCCTTCGTGATCTTCTGGCCGCTGACCCTGGTGCACGTGCGCGACCGCCATCCGGCGCTCGCCGCGCGCTTCGGCAGCGGCGCCTTCCTCAAGCCCGATGCCCTGGCCTGGCTGCTGCGCCGCGACTATCGGCAGCAACCGGACCGCTCGCTGTCCGGGCTGGCGACACCTGCGTGGGTATCGCTGCTGACCCTGCTGGCCGGACTGGGCATGGCCGCCCTGCTCTGGCTGGCCTCGCTCTGGTAATACACCCATGAATGACATCACCACCTCGCGCGACAGCTGGTGGCTGGCCAGCCTCGGCAACACCCTGATCTGGGCGCGCCTGCGCGTGCGCCCGGCCGGCACCGCCGAAGTGCTCGACAGCGATGGCAACACGCTGAGCTACGACAGCGAAGACACCGCCCGTTCGCAGTTGTTCGACGCCGAGTTCGTCGAGTACGACGGCCTGGACGAGGAGGACGCACTGGTGCGCGGCTTCAGCCTGCACGAAGTGCAGCCGCCGCAGGCCGACAGCGACGAGGGTCTGCGTGGCCGCATGATCCAGTCGCTGGGCGGGCGCGCCTGATCCCTGCATGTTCACCCCGCGCGCCTTCGCCGAGACCGACCTGCTCTGGCTGGACCGCCTGCTGGCGCGCGACCCGTTCGTCACCGTGCTCACCGCCGGCAGCGATGGCCTGCCGGAGCTGACCCGGATGCCGGTGCTGTACCGGCGTGACGGCGACCAGATCGAACTGCGCGGCCACTGGGCCCGCGCCAACCCGCAGTCGCGCCACAGCGGCGCGGCCAAGGTACTGGTCGATGGCCCACACGGCTATGTGTCGGCCAGCTGGTATCCGGACAAGGAGCCCGCTGCGCGGGTACCCACCTGGAACTACGCCGCTGCCGAGCTGCGTGGCCAGCTGCAGACCTTCGACGAGGCTGATGCGCTGGCCGAACTGGTCGGCGCGATCAGCGACCGCTTCGAAGCCAGTGTCGGCCAGGCCTGGCAGTTCGATGCCGCGCGCGCCGAACACGGCCCGGAGCTGCGCGCCATCGTCGGCTTCCGCTTCCTGGTGGACCACGTGCAGCTGAAGCTGAAACTCAGCCAGAACCATCCCGACGCCAACCAGCAGGCCGTGATCGCCGCACTGGAAGCGCTCGCCTCCCCGTCCTCCCATGAGCTGGCGCAGTGGATGCGCTGGCACCGTGAACAGTCCGCCTCCAGCGGCTGATCACCCCAGCTACCCGCGACGGCGCGACCAGAACGGCCGCGCCTTGCCCCCACCCGACGCCAGGGATACCGCACATGAAAGACATCCACCGCCTGCTGCAGAACAACCGCGACTGGGCCGACCGCATCGCCAAGGAAGACCCTGGGTTCTTCCAGCAGCTGTCCAAGCAGCAGCACCCGGAGTACCTGTGGATCGGCTGCTCCGACTCGCGGGTGCCGGCCAACCAGATCATCGGCATGGCCCCGGGTGAAGTGTTCGTGCACCGCAACGTCGCCAACGTGGTCGCGCACACCGACCTGAACTGCCTGAGCGTGGTGCAGTACGCGGTGGACCAGTTGAAGGTGAAGCACATCCTGATCGTCGGCCACTACGGCTGCGGCGGCGTGCACGCCTGCCTGCACAATACCCGCGTCGGCCTGGCCGACAACTGGCTGCGCCATGTCGGTGACGTGGTGCAGAAGCACCAGGGCATCCTCGATGCGATCGAGGATGACGAGCTGAAGCACGCGCGCCTGTGCGAACTGAACGTGATCGAGCAGGTCGCCAACCTGTGCCGTTCGACCATCGTCGAGGACGCCTGGGCGCGCGGGCAGAGGCTGATGGTGCACGGCTGGGTCTACAGCCTGAAGAACGGCCGGGTCAGCGAAATGGGCATCGATGTCGGTGGACCGGAAGAGCTGAAGCCAGCCTATGAAAAGGCACTGTCCTACGTGCCCCGCCAGGGCCGGCGCGACTGACCTCACTACGGACCACGACCATGCTCGCCTCGCCGATCAACCTGCACGCCTGGATCGAAGAAAACCGCCACCTGCTGAAGCCGCCGGTGGGCAACAAGATGATCGACAACGGCGACTTCATCGTGATGGTCGTGGGCGGGCCGAATTCGCGCACCGACTATCACTACGACGAAGGCCCGGAGTGGTTCTACCAGCTCGAGGGCGAGATGGTGCTGAAGGTGCAGGAGGACGGCGCGGTGCGCGACATCCCGATCCGCGCCGGCGAGATCTTCCTGCTGCCGCCCAGGGTGCCGCACTCGCCGCGGCGCCCGCCGGGCGGCATCGGCCTGGTGGTCGAGCGCAAGCGCCTGCCGCACGAGAAGGACGGCGTGATCTGGCACTGCGAACGCTGCAACCACAAGCTGCACGAAGAGTTCTTCCCGCTGCAGAACATCGAGACCGACCTGCCCAAGGTGTTTGCGCGCTATCACGCCAGCCTGGAGCTGCGTACCTGCAGCCAGTGCGGGCATGTGGATCCGCTGCCGGTGCCGGCGGCGGGCTGACGCCCACACCGGTAGGCGCCCACCTTGGTGGGCGCATGGATCCACGCGCGCCAACCAAGGTTGGCCGCTACCAGGAAACGCGGCGCTCGAAGCGTGGCCGCGTCTACCGGGCCATGCCCCAGGCGCTACACTGGCGGTCCCGTTGCAGCCTGTTGCCCGACCATGTCCGACCTGCTCAGCCGCACCCACGCCATTGCCCTGGACGCCGCCGATCCGCTGCGCCCGCTGCGTAACGAATTCCTGATTCCGCGACATGGCGGTGGCGAGCAGACCTACTTCGTCGGCAACTCGCTGGGCCTGCAGCCGCGTGGCGCCCAGGCCGCGGTGCAGGAAGTGATGAAGCAATGGGGCGAGCTGGCGGTGGAAGGCCACTTCACCGGCCCGACGCAGTGGCTGTCCTACCACCGTCTGGTGAGCGCGCAGCTGGCCCGCGTGGTCGGTGCACTGCCCAGCGAAGTGGTGGCGATGAACACGCTGAGCGTGAACCTGCACCTGATGATGGTCAGCTTCTACCGACCGACCGCGCAGCGCCCGGTGATCCTGATGGAAGCCGGTGCATTCCCGACCGACCGACACGCGGTCGAAGCGCAGATCCGTTTCCACGGGTTCGACCCGGCCGAGTGCCTGGTGGAAGTGCAACCGGACGAAGCCAACGGAACGATCTCGCTCACCGCGATCGAGCGCGCCATCGCCGAACACGGTCCGCGCCTTGCACTGGTGCTGTGGCCCGGCGTGCAGTACCGCACCGGCCAGGCCTTCGACCTCGATGCAATCACCCGTGCTGCCCGCCTGCAGGGCGCGCGCATCGGCTTCGACCTGGCGCACTCGGTCGGCAACCTGCCGCTGCGCCTGCATGACGTCGCACCCGATTTCGCCGTGTGGTGCCACTACAAATACCTCAACAGCGGCCCGGGTGCGGTGGCCGGCGCGTTCGTGCACGAGCGCCATCACCGCGACACCACGCTGCCGCGCTTTGCCGGCTGGTGGGGCCATGAGGAAGCCACCCGCTTCCAGATGGCACCGCAGTTCACCCCCGCCATCGGTGCCGAAGGCTGGCAGCTCAGCAATCCGCCGATCCTCGGCCTGGCGCCGCTGCGCGCGTCGCTGGACCTGTTCGAGCGCGCCGGCATGGAGGCACTGCGCAACAAGTCGCTGGCGTTGACCGGCATGCTCGAAGCGCTTGTACGTGCACGCCTTTCCGGCGTGCTCGACATCATCACCCCGGCCGAGCCGCAGCGCCGCGGCTGCCAGCTGTCATTGCGCGTGATCGGTGGCCGCGAGCGCGGCCGTGCGCTGTTCGAGCACCTGCGCGGCATCGGCGTGCTCGGCGACTGGCGCGAGCCGGACGTGATCCGCATCTCGCCCACCCCGCTCTACAACCGCTACCTGGACGTGCACCACTTCGTCGAGGAAGTGGAAGCCTGGGCCGGCCTCTGAGCCGGTCCCTCCCCTACTGCTGGACAGTTCGTTGATCGCACATGCTTCCCGCTCGTTGAGCATTATCGGTGCCGGCCTCGCCGGGTCGCTGCTGGCCATCCTGCTGTCACGCCAGGGCTGGCACATCACCCTGTACGAACGCCGTGGCGATCCACGCGTGGCCGACTATGAGAGCGGCCGCTCGATCAACCTGGCGCTGGCCGAGCGTGGGCGCAATGCGCTGCGCCAGGCCGGTGTGGAAGACGAGGTCATGGCGCGCGCGGTGATGATGCGCGGACGCATGGTGCATCCGCGCGAAGGCGAACCGCAGCTGCAGCGCTATGGCCGCGACGACAGCGAAGTGATCTGGTCGATCCATCGCAGCGACCTCAACACCACGCTGCTGGAACTGGCCGAACAGGCTGGCGCGACCGTACACTTCCACCGCCGCCTGCACACCGTCGATTTCGACGCCGGCTACGCACGCTTCATCGACGACCGCGACGACAGCCCGCATGACATCCGCTTCGACACCCTGATCGGTGCCGATGGTGCAGGCTCGGCCCTGCGCGCGGCGATGAACCGGCGGGCGCCGCTGGGCGAGGACATCGCGTTCCTCGATCACTCCTACAAGGAGCTGGAAATTCCGCCGGCCGACGATGGCAGCTTCCGCATCGAGCGCAACGCGCTGCATCTCTGGCCGCGCGGCCACTACATGTGCATCGCCCTGCCCAATCACGAAGGCACCTTCACCGTCACTTTGTTCCTGCCCAACCAGGGCGATCCCAGCTTCGCCACGATCAATACCGGCGCGCAGGCCGAGGCGCTGTTCGCGCGCGAGTTCGCCGACACCCTGCCGCTGATCCCGAACCTGCGTGCAGACTGGGAACAGCACCCGCCGGGCCTGCTTGGCACGCTGACGCTCGATCGCTGGCACCAGCAGGGCCGTGCCGTGCTGATCGGCGACGCCGCGCATGCGATGGTGCCGTTCCACGGCCAGGGCATGAACTGCGCGTTCGAGGACTGCGTTGCGCTGGCCCGCCACCTGATGGAGGCCGATGATCTGGAAGGTGCGTTCGCCGCGTTCGAAGCCGAGCGCAAGCCGAATGCACGTGCCATCCAGCAGATGGCGCTGGAGAACTACCTGGAAATGCGCGACCGCGTCGCCGACCCTGCATTCCTGCTGCAGCGCGAACTGGAACAGGAACTGCAGCGGCGCTGGCCGACCCGCTTCGTGCCGCACTACACCATGGTCACCTTCCTGCACACGCCGTACGCCGAGGCGCTGCGCCGCACCGAACTGCAACGCGACATGCTGGTGGCCGCCACCACCGGCCATGATTCACTGGACAACATCGACTGGGCCGCGCTGGAAGCGCAGATTCATGCGCAGCTGCCGGTCCTGGAGGGCGCGCACTGATGGCTGACAGCTTCCTGTTCTACGATCTGGAAACCTTCGGCCAGGACCCGCGGCGCACGCGCATCTCGCAGTTCGCCGCCATCCGCACCGACGCCGATCTCAACGAAATCGACACCCCGGTCAGCTTCTTCGTGCGCCCGGCCGATGACCTGCTGCCCTCGCCGATGGCCACCCTGGTTACCGGCATCACCCCGCAGCAGGCACTGGCCGAGGGCATCAGCGAGGCCGAGGCCTTCGACCGCATCAACGAGCAGCTGTCGCGCCCCGGCACCTGCGCGCTGGGCTACAACACGCTGCGCTTCGACGATGAGTTCGTCCGCTACGGGCTGTTCCGCAACTTCCACGACCCGTACGAACGCGAGTGGCGCAACGGCAATTCGCGCTGGGACCTGCTGGACATGCTGCGGCTGATGCGCGCGATGCGCCCGGACGGCATCCAGTGGCCGCTGCGCGAGGATGGCGCCACCTCGTTCAAGCTTGAGCACCTGGCCGAGGCCAACCACGTGCGCGAAGGCGATGCACACGAAGCACTGTCCGACGTGCGCGCCACCATCGGCATGGCGCGGCTGTTCAAGCAGTCGCAACCACGCCTGTGGGACTACGCCCTGAAGCTGCGCGACAAGCGTTTCGTCGGCGGCCTGCTGGACGTGGCCGCGATGAAGCCGGTGCTGCACATTTCCATGCGCTACCCGGCCAGCCGCCTGTGCGCGGCACCGGTGCTGCCGTTGGCCGTGCACCCGACCATCAACAACCGGGTGATCGTGTTCGACCTGGAAGGCGAGATCGACGACCTGATGGAACTGCCGGCCGAGGTGATCGCACAGCGCCTGTACATGCGCGCCAGCGAGCTGCCCGAAGGCGCGGCACGGGTACCGCTGAAGGAAGTGCATCTGAACAAGGTGCCGGCGCTGATCGCCTGGAACCACCTGCGCGCCGATGATCACGCGCGCCTCGGCCTGGATGTGGCTGCGATCGAAGCCAAGGTGGAGCGCTTGCGCGCGTTCGCCCCGCAGCTGGCCGAAAAAGCCCGGCAGGTCTACAACCAGCCCCGCGCCGCCACCGTGGCCGACGTCGATGCCTCGCTGTACGACGGCTTCCTCGGCAACGGTGACAAACCGCTGCTTGCGCTTGCACGCACCACCGCGCCCGAGCAGCTGGCCGCGCTGGAAGGTCGCTTCCGCGACCCGCGCCTGCCGGAGCTGCTGTTCCGCTACCGCGCGCGCAATCATCCCGACAGCCTCGCGCCGCCTGAACGCCAGCGCTGGCAGGATTACCGCCGCCAGCGCCTGCTCGGAGACGGCGGTCTGGGCGAACTCAACCTGCCCCAGTACCAGCAGCAGCTGGATGCACTGGCCGCCGAAGCGCCCGATGACACCCGGCGCCAGGCCCTGCTGCAATCGCTGCGCGACTGGGGCCAGCACCTGCAGGAGACGCTGTGAGCACTTATTTCTCGGACGCCAGCTTCAAGTTCCTGCGCAGCCTTGCGCGGCACAACGACAAGGCCTGGTTCAACGATCACCGCCAGCAGTACGAAGACCACGTGCGTCAGCCGTTCCTGCGCCTGCTGGGCGACCTGCAGCCGGCGCTGGCCGAGGTCAGCGAGCACTTCCGCGCCGATACCCGTGGCGTCGGTGGCTCGCTGTTCCGCATCCATCGTGACGCGCGTTTTTCCAACGACAAGTCGCCGTACAAGACCTGGCAGGGTGCACGCCTGTTCCATGAGCGCCGCCGCGAAGTGGCCGCGCCCTCGTTCTACGTGCACCTGCAGCCGGGCGAGAGTTTCGTCGGCGCCGGCCTGTGGCATCCGGAACCGGAAACCCAGCGCCGCGTACGCCACTTCATCCTCGACAATCCGGGCAGCTGGAAGGCCGCCGCGCATGCACCGGCCCTGCGCAAACGCTTCGATTTCGAGGAGAGCGAAAAGCTGGTGCGGCCCCCGCGTGGCTTCCCGGCCGACTTTGAGTTCATCGACGACCTCAAGCACCGCAACTGGGTGATGTGGCGCTCGCTGGACGATGCCACCATGACCGGCCCGCGCCTGCTGTCCACGCTGGGCAAGGACCTGGCTGGGCTCGGCCCGTTCGTTGACTACCTGTGCGCGGCGCTGGACCTGGAGTTCTGAGCCGCATCACCTGCCGTTCACCACTGGCTGCCTCACTTGCGGCAGTCTGGACAGCATGAAGAAGCTCACTGCACTGGCTGTGCTGCTGGTCCTGGCCTTGGCTGCGTGGTGGTTCGGCGGCCCGTACATGGCCGTGCACGGCCTGTCCAAGGCCATCGAAGAACGCGACACGGCGCGACTGGAACGCTATGTCGATTTCCCTCGCGTGCGCAGCAGCCTGCGCGCCCAGCTCAACGACTATCTGGTACGCCAGGCCGGCCCGGATGTAGCGGCCAGCCCATTCGGCGCCTTGCTCTACGGCCTCGGCGACCAGCTCGGCGGTGCAGCGGTGGAAACCATGGTGACCCCGACCGCGATCGGCGCAATGCTGCAGGGCCACGTGCTGTGGAAGCGCGGCCGCAATGAACTGCAGGGCGGTGATGCCTTCGGCGCGACCGAGCCGGCACGGCCATTGAAGAACGCCGAGCATCACTTCGAAGCGCTGGACCGCTTCGTGATCGACGTCGATCGCGGCCCCGACCAGCCGCCGATGAAAGTGGTGCTGGAACCGCAGGGCCTGCGCTGGAAGGTGGTGGATCTGCAGTTGGGGATGTCGGCCACCCCGTGACGGGTCATGCCCTTCGACGGTGCTGCTTTCGGTAGATGCCCACCTTGGTGGGCATGGATCCAGGACGGCGCCAACCAAGGTTGGCGACTACCGCGGTACAGCGCTCTGGTAGATGCCCACCTTGGTGGGCGTCGATGCATGGCAGTGCCAACCAACGGTTGGCACCCACCCGGCGTGGTCTCACCCCTCGTTGGCGACACCGTGCGGTACGTGGCCGGCGGCCACGTGTTCGCGCGCACTGTCGATGTTGTGCTGCGAATCATCGAAGAAGATGTCGGCACCGAACGCCTGCAGGAACGGCCCCTTGTGGCGGCCGCCGAGGAACAGCGCTTCGTCCAGGCGCACTCCCCACTCGCGCAGGGTGCGGATTACCCGCTCATGCGCCGGTGCCGAGCGTGCGGTCACAAGCGCAGTGCGGATCGGTGCGCTCTCGCCGGCCGGGAACAC
Organism: Stenotrophomonas sp. YJH_SMC_12-1; assembly: GCF_059370935.1. Classification (NCBI taxonomy): domain Bacteria; kingdom Pseudomonadati; phylum Pseudomonadota; class Gammaproteobacteria; order Lysobacterales; family Lysobacteraceae; genus Stenotrophomonas; species Stenotrophomonas sp. YJH_SMC_12-1. The sequence continues at coordinate 114,443 of NZ_JCAFUD010000001.1, forward strand.
TTCCTGCAGCGTATGCAGGGCCGACAGGAAACCGCGGAACGGGCCGCCGCTGAGGGGTTCGCGGGCCCGTTCACGCTCGTGCCGGCCAAACGCCTCCACGCCCTGCTCGCGTGAGATGCGCTCGCTCTCGTCACCGAAGATCACTGCGTCACCGTCGAAGGCGATGCGCAACTGGCCGGCCGGGCGACCGGTATCGATCTGGTCGGCCGCCGCGGCGGCGGTTTCGCCAGGCGGCTTGGGCAGGATGGTCGCTGCGGCGATGCCGTGGCGCAGCGCGCTGCGCACCGATTCCGGGTTGGCCGACAGGAACAGGTCGGTGCCGAACGGCTTCACGTACGGCCAGGTCGGCTCGCCGGCGGTGAACGTTGCGCGGATGATGCCCAGGCCGTAGTGCTGGATCGAATTGAAGATGCGCAGGCCGGTATCGGCCGAGTTGCGCGACAGCAGGATCACCTCGACGCGAGGATTCTCCGGGCTGGCCCCCTGGTTCAAAGCCAGCAGCTTGCGCACCACCGGGAAGGCCACGCCGGGGCCGAGGATATCGTCCTCGTGCTGGCGCTGGAATTCGGCATAGGCCGCCACGCCATCGCTCTCGAACAGCGCGTGGCTTTCCTCGAGGTCGAACAGCGCGCGCGAGGTCACCGCGACGGTCAGCAAACGGGGGGAGTTGTCGCCCATCGGTGGGGGTCCTTCAAGCGGTCGGCACGGCCGGCTGCCCATTGTCCTCAAAAAACGAACTGTTCGCTCAGGATCCGGTCTTCCAGGTTGTGCTCCGGGTCGAACAGCAGGGTCACGCGGCGGTCCTTCGACTCACGGATGGTCACCTCGACCACGTCGCGGGTCTCGTGCGAATCGGCAGTCACGCTGACCGGGCGCTTGTACGGATCGAGCACGCGGAAGCGCACTTCGGTATCGGCCTTCAGGATCGCGCCGCGCCAGCGCCGCGGCCGGTACGGGGCCAACGGCGTCAGCGCGATGGTGTGCGAGCCCAGCGGCAGCACCGGACCATGCGCGGAATAGTTGTAGGCGGTGCTGCCGGCCGGGGTGGCCACCAGCACGCCGTCGCCGATAAGTTCGGCCACGCGCTCCTGGCCGTTCAGATCGATACCGATATGCGCGGCCTGCCGGGTCTGGCGCAGCAGCGAAACATCGTTGTAGGCCAGCGAACCGGTACTGGTGCCGGACTCGGTCAGCGCCACCATTTCCAGCGGGCGCAGGTTGGCCGGTTCTGCGCGTGCGATGCGGGCCTGCACGTCGTCGTCTCCACGGTACTGGTTCATCAGGAAGCCGACCGTGCCCAGCTTCATGCCGAACACCGGCTTGCCCAGGTGCCCATGCCGATGCAGGGTCTGCAGCATGAAGCCGTCGCCCCCCAGCGGGCACAGCACGTCGGCCTGCTCCGGCGCGTGATCGCCATAACGCGAGATCATCGCCGCGCGGGCCATCTGCGCGGGCTCGGCGGTGCTGGCCAGGAAAGCGATGCGGGGGGTGTCGCTCATCGGTGGATCCGGGTGGGTGTGCCTGCAAGAGCATACCCGGTAGTGCCGGCCGCTGGCCGGCAGCTGCACCCGGTTGCGGTTCATGCGGCTGCCGGCCAGCGGCCGGCACTACCGTGCAATGCAGAACGGCCCCGCTTTCGCGGGGCCGTTCCGGTTCACGCATGCCAGGCATGGCCTGGCACTACTTCACTTACGCGCCGTGTGCCGCCAGCTGGCCCAGGCGCTGCACCGCGACCGAAACGGTCGGGTAGTCCAGGGTCTTCTGCTCGGCCAGTTCGGCCAGCATCGCCAGGGTGAAGCGCAGGCTGTTGTCGTCACGGCCCATCCAGGCTGCGACCTTGGCCTCCGCGCTGCTGCCCTTGGTGCCCAGCACCTGGCCGGCCAGGTTGCGGTGGTTGGCGGCCAGCTCGTCACGCAGCACGCCACGTGCCACGGCGTGCCAACGACCGTTGACCTCCAGCGCATCGACCTGCTCGAACAGCCACGGCAGCTGCAGGGCATCGCCCAGACGGAAGTGGACCTTGGACACGTCCACCGGCTTCAGCTTGCGGGTGCGGGCCAGTTCGATGATGTCGAACGCCGGCTCCAGGAAGTGCAGTTCGGCCAGCTGCTGCGCCAGCGCGGACGGCAGGCCCTTTTCCTTCCACTCGGCCACCAGGGCTTCGTAGGTCGGACGCTGCGAATCCGGCAGCACACCCGAGGCAACGCGGATGTCGTTGAACGGACCCTGGTAGCGGTTGACCGCTTCGGTGATGCCCGGCATCGCGCCCGGGCGCGACAGCAGCCAACGCACGAACGAACGCTGCAGCTTCCAGATCACTTCCAGTGCGTCGATCTGCACCGACTCCGGCACCTTGCCGTCGAGGGCATCGATCTGCGCCCACAGCGCGCGCGCATCCAGTGTTTCGCGGCTGATGGTGTAGGCCTTGGCGACCTCGGCGATGGAACGGCCGGTGTCTTCCTGCATGCGCATCAGGAAGGTGGCGCCCATGCGGTTGATGGTCTGGTTGGTCACGGCCGTGGCGATGATTTCGCGCTTCAGGCGGTGACGCTCCATCGCGTCGGCGTACTTCTTCTGCAGCGGGGTCGGGAAGTAACGCTGCAGTTCCTTGGACAGGTACGGATCTTCCGGGATGTCCGATTCCAGCAGCTGGGCGAACGCCACCAGCTTCGAGTAGGACAGCAGCACCGACAGTTCCGGGCGGGTCAGGCCCTGGCCGCGTGCCTTGCGCTGGGACAGCTCGGCGTCGGACGGCAGGAACTCGATCTGGCGATCCAGCAGGCCCTGCTGTTCCAGGGTACGGATGAAGTGCTGCTTGGAACCCAGGCGCTTGACCGCCATCCGCTCCATCAGGCTCAGCGCCTGGTTCTGGCGGTAGTTGTCGTTGAGCACCAGCTCGGCGACTTCATCGGTCATCGAGGCCAGCAGCTTGTTGCGCTGCTCGACGGTCAGCTTCTTGGCCCGCACCACATCGTTGAGCAGGATCTTGATGTTGACTTCGTGGTCGGAGGTGTCGACACCGGCCGAGTTGTCGATGAAGTCGGTGTTGAGCAGCACGCCGGCCTGGGCGGCTTCGATGCGGCCCAGCTGGGTCATGCCCAGGTTGCCGCCCTCGCCCACCACCTTGCAGCGCAGCTCGCCACCGTTCACGCGCAGGGCGTTGTTGGCGCGGTCGCCGACATCGCTGTGCTGCTCGCTGGCAGCCTTCACGTAGGTACCGATGCCGCCGTTCCACAGCAGGTCGACCGGTGCCTTCAGGATCGCGCTCATCAGATCGTTCGGCGACAGCGCCTTGACGTTGTCATCCAGGCCCAGCGCTTCACGCACCTGCGGGGTGATCTCGATCGACTTCAGGCTGCGCGGGTACACGCCGCCGCCCTTGCTGATCAGCTTGGCGTCGTAGTCCGCCCAGCTCGAACGCGGCACGGTGAACAGGCGCTCACGTTCGACGAACGTGGTGGCCGCATCCGGGTTCGGGTCCAGGAAGATGTGGCGGTGGTCGAAGGCAGCGACCAGGCGGATGTGGCGCGACAGCAGCATGCCGTTGCCGAACACGTCGCCGGACATGTCGCCGACGCCGACCGCAGTGAAGTCCTGGGTCTGGCTGTCACGGCCCAGCGCGCGGAAGTGGCGCTTGACCGATTCCCACGCACCGCGTGCGGTGATGCCCATGCCCTTGTGGTCATAGCCAACCGAACCACCGGAGGCGAACGCATCGCCCATCCAGAAGCCGTGCGCGATGGCCAGGCCGTTGGCGATGTCGGAGAAGGTCGCGGTGCCCTTGTCGGCGGCCACCACCAGGTACGGATCGTCCATGTCGTGGCGCACGACATCCACCGGCGGCACGATCTTGTTGTTGACGATGTTGTCGGTGATGTCCAGCAGGCCCTGGATGAACAGCTTGTAGCAGGCCACGCCGTTGGCGAAGATCGCGTCGCGGTCGCCGTTCACCGGCGGGGTCTTGGCGAAGAAGCCGCCCTTCGCGCCGACAGGCACGATCACGGTGTTCTTGACCATCTGTGCCTTGACCAGGCCCAGCACTTCGGTACGGAAGTCTTCGCGACGGTCCGACCAGCGCAGGCCACCACGGGCGACCGCGCCGAAGCGCAGGTGGGTACCTTCCACGCGCGGGCCGTAGACGAAGATCTCGCGGTACGGGCGCGGCTTCGGCAGGTCCGGCACCAGCGCCGAATCAAACTTGAAGCTGATGACATGGCCGTGCTGGCCGTTGGCATCGGTCTGGTAGTAGCTGGTGCGCAGGGTCGCGTCGATCACGCCCATGAACGAGCGCAGGATGCGGTCCTCGTCCAGGCTGGACACACGGTCCATCAGCTTCAGCAGCGCATCGCGCGCGGCCTGCATCTGCGCGTCGCGGTCACCCTTGCGGGCGTCGACCACGGTCTTGAGCACCTTCAGGGTGGCGTCGTCGCCAGCAGCCAGCACATCGAAGTGAGCCTTCAGCTGGGCCTGGCCGGCGGCGATGTCGTCCTTGCTCTCGTGGCCGGTAGCCGGATCGAAGCGCGCTTCGAACAGCTCGACCAGCAGTCGGGCCAGCAGCGGGTAGCGCGCGAAGGTGCCTTCCACGTAGGCCTGCGAGAACGGCACGCCGGTCTGCAGCAGGTACTTGCAGTAGCCACGCAGCATGGCGACCTGGCGCCAGTGCAGGCCGGCAGCCAGCACCAGGCGGTTGAAGCCGTCGTTCTCGGCATCGCCGTGCCAGACGCGGGCAAAGGTCTCGCCGAAGGCTTCATCGACGCTGGCGGCATCGATCGCGCCGGCGGTCGATTCGACCTCGAAGTCCTGCACGTACACCGGGGCGTTGTCGACCGACAGGCGGTACGGACGCTCGGCGATCACGCGCAGGCCCATGTTTTCCATCATCGGCAGCGCGTCCGACAGCGGGATGTCGTCGAGCTGGCGATACAGCTTCAGGCGCAGGCCATCGCCGCTTTCGCGCGGCACGGCCTGCAGGCTCAGGCGCAGGTCGTCCGGGCCGGTCAGGGCATCAAGCTGGCTGACATCGTTGGCCGCAACAGCCGTGCTGTTGTCTTCGATGTAGCCGGCCGGCAGGGCCTTGCCGATACGGGCGGCGATGCGCAGGCCTTCGGTCTCGCCGTGGCGGGCCACCAGCGCTTCGCGCAGGTCGTCCTGCCAGTTGCGCAGCACCTGGGCCAGCTTCTGCTCCAGTTCGGCGGTATCAACGTCGAGCATTTCACCCGGCTTCGGGCGCACGATCAGGTGCACCTGGGCCAGCGGCGATTCGCCCAGCACCACCGAGCTGTCCACGTACTCGCCGTGCAGCGCGTCCTTCAGCATCGCTTCGATGCGCAGGCGCACGTCGGTGTTGAAGCGCTCGCGCGGCAGGTAGACCAGCGCGGAGATGAAACGGCTGTACTTGTCGCGGCGCAGGAACAGGCGGCTGCGCACGCGCTCCTGCAGGCCCAGCACGCCCATCGCGGTGCGGAACAGTTCGTCCTCGCTGGACTGGAACAGCTCTTCGCGCGGCAGGGTTTCCAGGATGTGGCGCAGGGCCTTGCCGCTGTGGCTGGCCGGAGCCAGGCCCGACTGCTTCATCACGTGCTCGTGGCGCTGGCGCACCAGCGGGATCTCCCACGGGCGACGGTTGTAGGCGCTGGAGGTGAACAGGCCAAGGAAGCGCTGCTCGCCGATGATCTTGCCCTTGGCGTCGAATTCCAGCACGCCGATGTAGTCCATGTAGCCGGCGCGGTGCACGCGCGAACGGGCATTGGTCTTGGTCAGGATCAGCGCATCCTTCAGGCCGGCCGTGGCGTTCAGGCCCTGCGCGGCCAGAGTCTTGACCGGACGGGCGGCGGACTTGTCCTTGCCGCGCATCAGGCCCAGGCCGGTGTCGTTCAGCGGCGCCAGTACGTCTTCCTTGCCCTGCTTCTCGACGCGGTACTCGCGGTAGCCGAAGAAGGTGAAGTGGTTGTCGGCGGCCCAGCGCAGGAACTCCTGTGCTTCCTTGCGCGATGCATCGTCGACCGGCAGCTGGCGCTTGCCCAGGTCGTCGGCCAGCGCCAACGCCTTGTCCTTCATCGGCTGCCAGTCGCGCACGATCGCGCGCACTTCGTCCAGCGCCTTGTTGATGGCCTGTTCGATGGCGGCCATGGCTTCGGCCGGCTGGCGGTCGATCTCCAGCAGCATCACCGATTCGGCATCACCCTCGCCGACCTTGACCAGCTTGCCGGCCTTGTCGCGGGTGAAGCGCAGCACCGGGTGGCCCAGCACGTGGACGCCCACGCCCTGCTCGGCCAGCGACATGGTGACCGTATCGACGAGGAAGGGCATGTCATCGTTGACGATCTGCAGCACGGTGTGCGGCGATTCCCAACCGTTGGCCTTCGCGGTCGGATTGAACACGCGGACGTTGGCCTTGCCGGCCTTGCGGGCACGCGCGAATTCCAGCGTCTCAGCCGCGAGAGCGGCCCACTCTTCAGCGCTGTGGTGCGGGAACTCGTCCGACTCCATGCGCTTGTAGAAGTCAGTGGCAAAGGCCACTGCTTCGGCCTGTGCGGCCGCGGGGTAGCGCTTGCGCAAGGCCGTGTACACCGGCTCCAGGGAGAAACCAGCGGTCACTGCGACCTCCGACTCTGCTGGTTTCGTCTTGTTCTTCACGGTCTTGGCTGCGGTTTTTTGCGGTTTCATGGCAGAGCGATGCGCTTGCTCAGTTGGGAAAATGAAATTGTAGCCCTACCGCGCGAAAAGGCCTTGCTGCAGGACGGAATAAGCAGATTCGGGTTTGCTGCGGTTCAAACGCCTATTCAGTTCGCACCGGTATGGTGCTGGCGCCTGTTTCAGCACTGCCGACAGGATCGGCAAAACGTGTTACCGGAAGACACACGCGGCGACGCCGATGCGATTCCACAATCCTGAACTGGACGGTATAGTCCACCGCGTGAACCCGGCCTACCTCCCCGTTGCCCTCGATGCACGCGATGAGCGTGTGTTCGACGCCGTACGCGAACTGCTGGCCCAGCAGGGCATGCAGATGAGCATGGAGGCGGTTGCCCAGCACGCCGGCTGCTCCAAGCAGACCCTGTACTCGCGCTATGGCAGCAAGCAGGAACTGCTGCGCCGGGTGATGCAGCGCCACGTCGGCCACGCTACCGGCGCCATGGTTCGTGCACTCCGCACTGACGACCTGCGTGCCAGCCTGCTCCAGTTCGCCACCGACTTCCTGGAGCACTTCAACCAACCGCACGTGGGCCAGGCCTGCCGGCTGATCGCCGCCGACGCGGCCCAGTTTCCCGAAGAGGCGCGTACGCTGTACCGGCACGGAGCCGGCGCACTGACGCTTCATCTTGCTGAATGGATTGAAACCGTTTGCATGCGTGGCCAGCTCCGGCATGACGACCCGCACTTCATGGCCGAACTGCTGCTGAGCATGATTGCCGGTCAGGATTTCGACAAACAGCGTTTCCATACCCCCCATCGTGATGACGCGCGGTTGCGTCGGCGCTGGGCAGAGTTCTCCGTCGACAGCTTCCTGCGCGCCTTCGCGCCTCAGCCGTCGCCGGCCCCGTCTTCAAACCAACCCCGGAGTTCCTCCTGATGACCGCCCCACTCCGCACCCTTGCCTTGACGTGCGCCGTTGCTGTCGCGCTGGCTGCCTGCAAGAAGCCGGAACAGCAGACGCCCCCGCCGCCGGAGGTGGGCGTGATCGACGCCAAGCCGCAGACCCTGCCGCTGCAGCGCGAGCTGGTCGGTCGCCTGTCGCCGTTCCGCAGCGCCGACGTGCGTGCGCGCGTGCCGGGCGTGCTGCTCAAGCGCGTCTACCAGGAAGGCTCGCAGGTCAAGCAGGGCCAGACCCTGTTCCTGATCGACCCAGCGCCGCTGCGTGCCTCGCTCAACGCCTCCGAAGCACAGCTGGCCTCGGCCCGCGCGACCTACGCCAACGCCAAGGTGGCCGCCGACCGTGCACGTTCGCTGGCGCCGCAGCAGTTCGTCTCCAAGTCCGACCTGGACAACGCTGAATCGGCCGAGCGTACCGCGCTGGCGGCGGTCAAGCAGGCCGAAGCAGCGGTGACTTCCTCGCGCATCAGCCTGGGCTACACCGAAGTAACCGCACCGATCAGCGGCGTGGCCAACAAGCAGCAGGTCACCGAAGGCGCGCTGGTCGGCCAGGGCGATGTGACCCTGTTGACCACCGTCGACCAGCTCGACCCGCTGTACGTGAACTTCTCGCTGAGCGTGGACGAGCTGACCCAGCTGCGCGCGCAACAGGCCAAGGGCGCGCTGGCGCTGTCGGGCGACGGCAAGGCCACGGTGAACGTCAAGCTGGCCGACGGCAGCACCTACAGTGAGCCGGGCACCCTGGACTTCTCCTCGACCACGGTCGACCCGGCCACCGGTGCGGTCTCGTTGCGCGCGTTGCTGCCGAACCCGCAGCAGATCCTGCTGCCGGGCGCCTTCGTCAGCTTCCAGGCCAACCTGGGCGAACGCAACAATGCCTTCCTGGTACCGCAGCAGGCCCTGCTGCGCGACACCACCGGCGGCTACGTGATGGTGGTCGGCGCCGACGGCAAGGTCGCGCGCAAGAACGTGAAGACCGATGGCGCGCAGAACGGCAACTGGCTGGTCAGCGACGGCCTGGCCGCCGGCGACAAGGTGATCGTGGCCGGCGTGCAGAAGGTCAAGGAAGGTGCACCGGCGGTCGCCAAGCCGTGGACCCCGGGGCAGGACGCCAACGGCAAGCCGGCCGCAGGCGGCGCCGCTGCGGCGGGTACCGCACCGGCTGCTGGCAAGGCACCGGCCGACGCGGCCAAGCCCGAGCAGGCCGATGCGGCCAAGCCGGCCGCCACCGATTCGAACAAGCAGTAACGGGAACCTTCCGTCATGCCTAAATTTTTCATCGAACATCCAGTCTTCGCCTGGGTGGTGGCGATCCTGATCTCGCTCAGCGGCGTGATCGCGATCCTCAACCTGGGCGTGGAGTCCTATCCCAACATCGCCCCGCCGCAGGTCACCGTCTCGGCCACCTATCCGGGCGCCAGTGCCGACACCACGGAAAAATCGGTCACCCAGGTGATCGAGCAGCAGCTGACCGGTATCGATCACCTGCTGTACTTCAGCTCTTCCTCGTCGTCCAACGGCCGTGCGCAGATCACCCTGACCTTCGAGACGGGTACCGATCCGGACATCGCCCAGGTGCAGGTGCAGAACAAGGTCTCGCTGGCCACGCCCCGACTGCCTTCGGAGGTGACCCAGCAGGGCGTGGTGGTGGCCAAGGCCAACGCCGGCTTCCTGATGGTGGTGGCGCTGCAGTCCGATACCCCGACCATCAACCGTGATGCGCTGAACGACATCGTTGGTTCGCGCGTGCTCGACCAGGTCTCGCGTATCCCCGGCGTCGGCAGCACCCAGCAGTTCGGTTCCGAGTACGCCATGAACATCTGGCTGAACCCGGAAAAGATGCAGGGTTATGGCCTGTCGGCCAGCCAGGTGCTGGCTGCGGTGCGCGCGCAGAACGTGCAGTTCGCCGCCGGTGCGCTTGGCTCGGATCCGTCGCCGGAAGGCCAGCACTTCACCGCCACGGTCTCGGCCGAAGGCCGCTTCAGTTCGCCGCAGGAGTTCGAGAACATCATCCTGCGCGCCAACGCTGACGGCTCGCGGGTGCTGTTGAAGGACATCGCCCGCGTTGCCTTCGGTGCCAACAACTACGGTTTCGACACCCAGTACAACGGCAAGCCGACCGGTGCCTTCGCCATCCAGCTGCTGCCGGGCGCCAACGCCCTGAACGTGGCCGAGGCGGTGCGCGCCAAGATGGACGAGCTGCAGCCCAGCTTCCCGGCCGGGGTGACCTGGTTCTCGCCGTACGACAGCACCACCTTCGTCAAGATCTCGATCCAGGAAGTGGTCAAGACGCTGTTTGAAGCAGTGTTCCTGGTGTTCCTGGTGATGCTGATCTTCCTGCAGAACTTCCGCGCCACGCTGATCCCGACCCTGGTCATCCCGGTGGCGCTGCTCGGTACCTTCCTGGGCATGTGGATGATCGGCTTCACGATCAACCAGCTGACCCTGTTCGCGATGGTGCTGGCGATCGGCATCGTGGTCGATGACGCGATCGTGGTGATCGAGAACGTCGAACGCATCATGACCGAGGAGGGCCTGGCGCCGAAGCCGGCCACGCAGAAGGCGATGACCCAGATCACCGGCGCGGTGGTGGCGATCACCGTCGTGCTGGCTGCGGTGTTCATCCCGTCCGCCCTGCAGGGCGGCGCCGCCGGTGAGATCTACAAGCAGTTCGCCCTGACCATCGCCATTTCGATGGCGTTCTCGGCGTTCCTGGCGCTGGGCTTCACCCCGGCGCTGTGCGCGACCTTCCTGAAGCCGACGCACAACGACAATCCGAACATCGTCTACCGCACCTTCAACAAGTACTACGACAAGATCAGCCACACCTATGTCGGCCACATCACCTCGGCGGTGCGCCATGCGCCGCGCTGGATGATCCTGTTCGTGGTGCTCACCGCACTGTGCGGCTTCCTGTTCACCCGCATGCCGGGCAGCTTCCTGCCTGAAGAAGACCAGGGCTATGCGCTGGCGATCGTGCAGCTGCCGCCGGGCTCGACCAAGGGCCAGACCAACGAAGTGTTCGCGCAGATGCGTGGCATCCTGGAAAAGCAGGATGGCTATGAAGGCATGCTGCAGGTGGCCGGCTTCAGCTTCGTCGGTTCCGGCGAGAACGTCGGCATGGGCTTCATCCGCCTGAAGCCGTGGGAGGAACGCAAGTTCACCGCGCCCGAGTTCATCCAGAACATGAACGGCGCGTTCTACGGCATCAAGGAAGCGCAGATCTTCGTGGTCAACCTGCCCACCGTGCAGGGCCTTGGCCAGTTCGGCGGCTTCGACATGTGGCTGCAGGACCGCAGCGGTGCCGGTTACGAGCAGCTGACGCAGGCCCGCAACATCCTGCTCGGCCAGGCCGCGCAGAAGCCGGACCACCTGGTCGGCGTGCGCCCGAACGGCCTGGAAAACGCGCCGCAGCTGCAGCTGCATGTGGACCGCGTGCAGGCGCAGTCGATGGGCATGTCGGTGTCGGACGTGTACAGCACCATCCAGCTGATGCTGGCCCCGGTGTACGTCAACGACTTCTTCTACGAAGGCCGCATCAAGCGCGTGACCATGCAGGCCGATGGTCCGTACCGCACCGGCCAGGAATCGCTGAAGAGCTTCTACAGCCCCTCCAGCCTGACCAGGAACGCCGATGGCACCAATTCGATGATCCCGCTGAACACGGTGGTCAAGTCCGAATGGGTGTCGGCACCGCCGTCGCTGAGCCGCTACAACGGCTACTCGGCGATCAACATCGTCGGCTCGCAGGCCCCGGGTACCAGCTCGGGCGAGGCGATGCAGACCATGGAGAGCATCGTCAACGACGATCTGCCGGCCGGCTTCGGCTACGACTGGTCGGGCATGTCCTACCAGGAAATCCTGGCTGGCAACGCGGCGACGCTGCTGCTGGTGCTGTCGATCGTAGTGGTGTTCCTGTGCCTGGCCGCGCTGTATGAGAGCTGGTCGATCCCGGTGGCGGTGCTGCTGGTGGTGCCGCTGGGTGTGCTCGGCGCCCTCGGCCTGTCGATGCTGCGCGGCCTGCCCAACGATCTGTTCTTCAAGATCGGCCTGATCACCGTGATCGGCCTGGCGGCGAAGAACGCGATCCTGATCGTGGAGTTCGCGGTGGAGCAGCGCGCCGCCGGCAAGAACCTGCGCGATGCCACCATCGAAGCGGCCCGCCTGCGTTTCCGCCCGATCCTGATGACCTCGTTCGCGTTCATCATGGGCGTGATCCCGATGGCGATCTCCACCGGCGCGGGCGCCAACTCCCGCCACGCCATCGGTACCGGCGTGATCGGCGGCATGCTGTTCGCCACCCTGCTCGGCCTGTTGATGATCCCGGTGTTCTTCGTGGTCGTGCGCCGCATGCTTGGCGACAAGCTGGATGAACCGTCCAAGGAGTTCATGGAACGCCAGCGCGACGCGGATGCAGCACACCGTCCGGATCGTTGATCCAGCGGTGAACTGAAACGAGAAAGGCCCCGGAGCGATCCGGGGCCTTTTTTGTTGCCGCTTCTGGATCCATGCCGCCCCAGGTTGGCATCTACCGGGGCAACGGCATACCCGGTAGTCGCCAACCTTGGTGGGCGCTGTCCGGGCAGCGTCTCAGCGCAACACTGCGATCACCACGCATGCCGCCACAATCGCCAGTGCAGGCCATTGCATCGGCAGGAAGAAGAAGTGATGCGGAGCATGCTGCCCAGGTGCACGCGGCTTTCGATTGAGCACGAAACCCAGCACCGTGTTGATTGCTGAGCCAAGGCCGAACGCCAGCAGGACCTGGCTGAGTGAAGTATTGCCGCGACCCACCGCTGGATCCGGGAACAGGATGAGGATGAGCAGCACGGCAGCGATCGGTGTGAGCAGGGTCAGCAGCCCTGCGCCTCGATAGATGAGCATCTGGTGGTGTCCATGAACGGTGGAGCATTCTGCGACCAAGGAGCGGGAATGCCAATGAATCGTTGGCATGTCGCCTGCCCGGGGACCGGTCGCATACGGCCTGTACTGAAAAGTCCCTTCCACTGCTGCGCCGACAACGAGGCGCTCAAGGCGTCTACCGGTTTCGCATAAGGCCCGCGCTTTGGATTCCTGGGCGCGCAGAAGTGCGGCACGCCCGGATCGTTGCTATCCAGATGCCTCCACGGCAATCGATCCGATGCCGCCCAGGAGACAGTTCATGGAAAGAGCACCACTACGACGCTTCAGCCGCCCCGCCCTTCTGCTTGGCGCGCTCTTCGCGGCCAGCAGCGTCCAGGACGCACATGCGGCAGGCGTCCTCGTCTGTGACAGCTGTCGCGATCCACGCGCGCTGGCGCTGTCCTCGGGCACGGGGCCCACCATCGTCGCCGACTTCCAGCAGCGCCGGCTCCATGGTTTCGATGTGGAATACGATCGCGAGCTGTGTCGCTATCGCGCCACCAGGGCGCAGATTCCCGGGCCAATCAACGCATCCTTCAATCGGGTCATGGGGATGCTCGACAACAACGTGCCAACCGTACAGTTCGCGCCGCGGCAATGGGCCGGAAGAGGAGTCCAGTACGAGGTTCATCCTGATGACCCGCAGTACGCCAGCGGCATAGGCTTCCCGGAAGAGCACAAGAACCTCAACGCCTACGATGTCGTGCAGATGGCAACCGAGCGATTCAGGCTGGAGAGCGCCATGGGCAAGGCATTCACAGGCGCCACGACATCGTCGAGGGCCTGGAACAGCATGGCGACATTCCTGTCCTCGATCGGCCTGAGCTTCGTCAGCAAGGCCCTCGGAATCGACGGTGCAATCTACAGGATCACCTGGCGCGATGGCTCGAAGACTACGCTGGCCATCGTCTCTTCGTCAGTGGACACCGCCAGATACGTGCAAGGCCAGAGCAAGGACGCCAATGGCAACATGATTCCCGACGGCGCGGCAACCAGCCCCGGCCTGGCCCAACACTTCGCCGGCACCTACAACTTCAACAGCCGGGACGATCTGGATCGATGGATCGACTCCGGTCGCCTCTATGGGGTGAACATGTTCCCCGGTGCTCCACCTGAGTCGCTGCAGATCGTCTGTGAATGGAACGGAACGGATATCGTTTGCCGATTGCCACGTTGATCGCACAAGGGAAACGGGGCGGCAATCGCCGCCCCGTCGTGTCCATCAGCGCAACCCGGTCTCGTTGCGCGCGATCACCAGGCGCTGGATCTCCGAGGTGCCCTCGTAGATCTCGGTGATCTTGGCATCACGGAAGTAACGCTCCAGCGGCATCTCCTTCGAGTACCCCATGCCGCCGTGGATCTGCACCGCCTGGTGGGTGATCCACATCGCTGCTTCCGAAGCGGTCAGTTTGGCCACCGCTGCTTCGGTGCTGAAACGCTTGCCCTGACCCTTCACCCACGCGGCACGCAGGGTCAGCAGCAGCGCTGCGTCCAGCTTGCACTTCATGTCGGCGATCTTGGCCTGGGTCATCTGGAAGGTGCCGATGGCCGCGCCGAAGGCCTTGCGCTCCTTCACGTATTCCAGGGTCGCCTCATAGGCGGCGCGGGCGATGCCGATGGCCTGCGAGGCGATGCCGATGCGGCCAGCATCGAGCACGCTCATGGCGATCTTGAAGCCCTCGCCTTCCTGGCCCAGCACGTCTTCGGCCCGCGCCACGTAATCGCTGAACTCGATCTCGCAGGTGGCCGAAGCGCGGATGCCCAGCTTCGGCTCGGTCTTGCCGCGACCGAAGCCCGCCTTGTCGGTATCGATGAGGAAGGCGGTGATGCCGCGCGCGCCCTTGTCCGGCTCGCTCATCGCGAACAGCACGATGTACCTGGCCACCGGGCCGGAGGTGATCCAGCTCTTCTTGCCGTTGATGACGAAGGTGCCGTCGGCCTGCTTCACCGCGCGGCAGCGCATGGCGGTGGCATCGGAGCCGGACTGCGGCTCGGTCAGCGCAAACGCGCCGATGGCCTCGCCCTCGGCGATGGCACGCACGTAGGTCTGCTTCTGCTGCTCGGTACCGTGGGTGAGGATGCCGTTGCAGAACAGCGAGTTGTTGACCGACATGATGGTCGAATGGGCTGCGTCGGCGGCGGCGACCTCCACCATCGCCAGCACGTACGCAACCGGGTCCATGCCCGCGCCACCGTATTCGGTCGGCACTTCGATGCCCATCAGGCCGTTCTCGCCCAGCAGGCGGATGTTGTCGAGCGGGAACTCGCCGGTACGGTCATGGTGCTCCGCGCTCGGGGCGATCTTCTCCTGCGCGATGCGCCGCGCAACGTCCTGCAGCATCAACTGCTCTTCGGTAAAGCTGAAATCCACAACACCCTCCCGGGTACATGAAGTTATGGGCTACATACGGCGCGCCCAGGTGCCCCGATTGTACCGGGGCCCGGCTGTTTCCGTACGCTGGCGACTTGACCGCGACGGGCCCTTTCAGTGAATATATCTCTATATCGCGATAGGTAGATATTTATGGATCTTGAAGACTGGTCGACCCGCCTGAAGGTGTTCGCCGATGCGACCCGCGTGCGCCTGCTGGCGCTGCTGGAGCAGGAGGAACTGACCGTGGCCGAACTGTCGGCGATCACCCGGCTGGCACAGCCACGCGTGTCCACCCACCTGGCGCGCCTGAAGGAAGCCGGCCTGGTCCGCGACCGCCGTGCGGGCGTATCGGCCTATTACCGCTTCGACGAGGCCCAGCTGGACCCGGCGCAGCGTGCATTGTGGCATGCATTGAGCAACGGAAGCGATGACCCGCTGCTGCGCCAGGACGCTGAACGCGTCGCTGCCGTGCTGGCCCACCGCGCCTCCGACCAGAACTGGGCCGACAGCGTGGCCGGCGACATGGAACGCCACTACTCCCCGGGGCGCACCTGGGAAGCCCTCGCCCGTACCGCGCTGCCGCTGCTGGAGACCGGCGACGTGCTGGACATCGCCTCTGGTGACGGCGTGCTGGCCGAACTGGTGGCCCCGCATGCCAAGCGCTACATCTGCATCGACACCAGCGCGCGCGTGGTCGCCGCCGCCAGCGAGCGCCTGCGCCGTCTGCCCAACGTGGAAGTGCGCGAGGGCGACATGCATGCGCTGCCCTTCAAGGACAACAGTTTCGATCTGGTAGTGCTGATGCACGCGCTGACCTACGCCAGCAAGCCGGCGCAGGCGGTGACCGAAGGCGCGCGCGTGCTGCGCCCGGGCGGGCGCCTGCTGCTGTGCAGCCTGGCCCGCCACGAACACAAGGCCGCGGTGGAAGCCTACGGCCACGTCAACCTCGGCTTCAGCGACAAGGAGCTGCGCAGGTTCGTCGACAAGGCCGGCCTGCAGGTATCCAGCCTGGAGACGGTCACCCGCGAGAAGCGTCCGCCGCACTTCGAAGTGATTTCGCTGATCGCCCACAAACCCTGAGCCCGAGAACGCCATGCCTGCCCTGCCCTGGTTGCATCCTGAGCGTGCCAACGCCCTGCTCGACGCCCTGCGCGAGCGGATCCTGATCATCGACGGTGCGATGGGCACGATGATCCAGCGCCACGGCCTGCAGGAAGACGATTACCGTGGCGAACGCTTCGCCGGCGGTTACGATCACAGCCATGGCCCCGGCTGCGACCACGGCACGCCGGAGGGCCATGACCTGAAGGGAAACAACGATCTGCTGCTGCTGACCCGGCCGCAGATCGTCGCAGACATCCACACCGCCTACCTGGAAGCGGGCGCGGACCTGGTCGAGACCAACACCTTCAATGCAACCTCGGTCAGCCAGGCCGACTACCACCTCGAACACCTGGTGTACGAGTTGAACAAGGCCGGCGCTGCGGTCGCGCGCACCTGTTGTGACGCCGCGGCCGCAACCACCCCGGGGAAGCCGCGCTTCGTGATCGGGGTGATCGGCCCGACCAGCCGCACCGCCTCGATCAGCCCGGACGTGAACGATCCGGGCTTCCGCAACACCAGCTTCGACGAACTGCGCGACACCTACCGCGAAGCCATCGAGGGCCTGATCGACGGCGGCTCCGACACCATCATGGTCGAGACCATCTTCGACACGCTCAACGCCAAGGCCGCGCTGTATGCGCTGGAGGAAGCGTTCGATGCGCGCGGCGCGCGGTTGCCGGTGATGATCTCCGGCACCATCACCGACGCTTCCGGTCGCACCCTGTCCGGGCAGACTGCGGAAGCCTTCCATGCCTCGCTGGCGCATGCTCGGCCGCTGTCGATCGGGCTGAACTGCGCGCTGGGCGCCGATGCGATGCGACCGCACGTGGAAACCCTTGCACAGGTCGCCGACTGCTACGTCAGCGCACACCCCAATGCCGGTCTGCCCAATGCCTTCGGCGAGTACGACGAGACGCCGGAGGACATGGCCAGCACCCTGCGAGGCTTCGCCGAAGATGGCCTGCTGAACCTGGTCGGCGGCTGCTGCGGCTCCACGCCCGACCATATCCGCGCCATTGCCGCGGCTGTGGCCGGGCTGTCGCCGCGCGCACTGCCCGGCACCCGGGAGCAGGCCGCATGAATGTCGCCGCCACCGTTCCGCACTTCCCGCCCTATTGCTGCTGAGCCGACGCCTGCCATGACGCCTGTCCGCCCTACCCGCCTGTCCGGCCTGGAACCCCTGGTCATCACTCCGGACCTGCTGTTCATCAACGTCGGCGAACGCACCAACGTGACCGGCAGCGCGCAGTTCCGCAAGCTGATCAAGGAAGGCCGCTACGAAGAAGCGGTGGACGTGGCCCGCCAGCAGGTGGCAAGCGGCGCGCAGATCCTCGACGTCAACATGGACGAGGGCCTGATCGACTCGGAAGCGGCGATGACCCGCTACCTCAACCTGATCATGTCCGAGCCGGACATCGCCCGCATCCCGGTGATGGTCGACTCCTCCAAGTGGAGCGTGATCGAGGCCGGCCTGAAGTGCCTGCAGGGCAAGAGCGTGGTCAACTCGATCTCGCTGAAGGAAGGCGAGGCGCTTTTCCGCGAGCACGCACGCAAGGTCCTGCGCTATGGCGCCGCCGCGGTGGTGATGGCCTTCGATGAAAGCGGGCAGGCCGATACGTGCGCGCGCAAGGTCGAGATCTGCACCCGCGCCTACCGCATCCTGGTCGAAGAGATCGGCTTCCCGCCGCAGGACATCATCTTCGACCCGAACATCTTCGCCGTCGCCACTGGCATCGAAGAACATGACAACTATGCGGTGGACTTCATCGAAGCCACCCGCATCATCAAGCAGACGCTGCCGCACTGCCATGTGTCCGGCGGCGTCTCCAATGTCTCGTTCTCGTTCCGCGGCAACGAAACGGTGCGCCAGGCCATCCATTCGGTGTTCCTGTACCACGCCATCGCCGCCGGCATGGACATGGGCATCGTCAATGCCGGTGCCATGCCGATCTACGATGAGCTGGAGCCGGAGCTGCGTGAGCGCGTGGAGGATGTGATCCTCAACCGCCGCAGCGATGCCACCGAGCGCCTGCTGGAGATCGCCGAGCGCTACAAGGGCCGGAAGGGTGCGGCGAAGACCGAAGACCTGGCCTGGCGCGACAAGCCGGTGGCGCAGCGCCTGGCGCATGCGCTGGTGCACGGCCTGGATGCCTTCGTCGAGGAAGACACCGAACTGGCCCGACAGGCCTCCAGCCGCCCGCTCGACGTGATCGAAGGCCCGCTGATGGACGGCATGAACATCGTCGGTGACCTGTTCGGCGCCGGCAAGATGTTCCTGCCGCAGGTGGTGAAATCCGCGCGTGTGATGAAGAAGGCCGTGGCCTACCTGCTGCCGTACATCGAGGCGGAGAAGGCGCGCAGCGGCGACACTGCCAAGAGCAACGGCAAGATCATCATGGCCACGGTGAAGGGTGATGTGCATGACATCGGCAAGAACATCGTCGGCGTGGTCCTGGCCTGCAACAACTTCGAGGTGGTCGACCTTGGCGTGATGGTGCCGGCGCAGAAGATCCTCGATGCCGCGCGCGAGCACAACGCCGACCTGATCGGCCTGTCCGGTCTGATCACCCCCTCGCTGGAGGAGATGAGCCACGTCGCCCGCGAGATGGAGCGCCAGGGTTTCAATCTGCCGCTGCTGATCGGCGGCGCCACCACCTCGCGCGCGCACACCGCGTTGAAGATCGACCCGCACTACAAAGCGCCTACGGTGTGGGTGAAGGACGCCTCGCGCGCAGTCGGCGTGGCCCAGTCGCTGATCTCGCGCGACCTGCGCGAAGCCTTCGTTGCCGCCAACGAGGCCGACTATGCCGAGATCCGGGCACGGCACCGCAATCGTGGCGATGCCAAGCGCCTGGTGTCGCTGGAACATGCACGCGGGCAGAAGTTCCAGGGCGACTGGGGGAACTACACGCCGCCCGCACCGAAGCAGCCGGGCCTGCACGTCTTCGATGACTATCCGCTGGCCGAGCTGGTCGAGTACATCGACTGGACGCCGTTCTTCCAGGCCTGGGAGCTTGCCGGCAAGTTCCCGGCGATCCTCACCGACGAGATCGTCGGCAGCCAGGCCAGCGAGCTGTACCGCGATGCCCGCGCGATGCTCGACCGCATCGTCGGCGGGAAGTGGCTGAGCGCCAAGGCCGTGTTCGGCCTGTGGCCGGCCAACAGCGTCGGCGACGACGTGCGCGTGCAGCACCCACAGGGCGAGACCACCCTGCACTTCCTGCGCCAGCAGGTGGACAAGCCGGCCGAGCGCCCGGATTTCTGCCTGGCCGATTTCATCGCCCCGACCGACAGCGGCAGGCAGGACTGGATCGGCGCGTTCGCGGTCACCGCCGGCATCGGCATCGATGCCCACGTTGCGCGCTTCGAAGCCGAGCATGACGACTACAACGCGATCCTGCTGAAGGCCCTGGCCGACCGCTTCGCCGAAGCCTTGGCCGAGCGCCTGCATCAGCGTGTACGCACGGAATTCTGGGGTTATGACCAGGCCGAGACGCTGGACAACGACGCCCTGATCGATGAGCAGTACCGTGGCATCCGCCCCGCCCCCGGCTATCCGGCGTGCCCCGATCACAGCGAGAAGCGGCGCCTGTTCGATCTGCTGCGGGCCGAGGCCAACGCCGGCATGGAACTGACCGAGAGCTTTGCGATGCTTCCGACCGCCGCAGTGTCGGGCTACTACTTCAGTCATCCGCAAAGCCAGTATTTCGTGGTCGGGCGCCTCAGCCGCGAGCAGGTCACCGACTACGCCCGGCGCAAGGGCGTGGAGCTCGCCCAGGCCGAGCGCTGGCTGGCCTCCAACCTCGACTACGATCCCGAATGACACAGAATGGGGACGGAGGGGATCAAGTCGCTTGTGGCACAAATGACTTGATCCCCTCCGTCCCTTTTTTGCTTCATCATGCCGCGATGAATGTTCCTGCTGCCCGCCTCTCCAGCTTCTATCTCTTCTACTACGCGGCACTCGGTGCGTTCACTCCGTACTGGAGCCTGTTCCTCACTGCACGCGGGATGAGCGTGACCGCCATCAGCGTGATGATGGGGCTGTGGTATGCCACACGCGTGGTTGCACCCAGTGCCTGGACCTCGCTGGCAGCCACCTCACCGCGGCCGATCCGACTGTTGCGCATCGGCTGCGTGCTGACCCTGATCAGCTTCGCCGCATTCCTGCTGCCTCTGCCGCAGCCATGGATGTATCCGGCGATGATCGTGTTCTGCTTCTTCTACAACGCGGTGATGCCGCAGTTCGAGTCGATCACCCTCACCCATCTCGGCAGCGACAGCCATCGCTACGGCCTGATCCGGGTCTGGGGTTCGCTTGGCTTCATCGCCATCGTCACCCTGTTCGGCTGGCTGATCGAAGGTGACGGCACCGCCGGCCGCGCCGGGCTGCTGCCCTGGATGATGCTGCCGCTGTTCGTCCTGCTGGTCGCCTCGGCCTTCAGCAACCACTACGCACGCGACATCGGCAGGACCGGCGGCGATGCCAGCGGCTTCTGGCAGATCGTGCGCCGCCCGCCGGTGCTGGCGTTCTTCCTGGCCGCTTTCATGGAGCAGCTCTCGTTCGGCCCGTACTACACCTTCTTCTCGGTCTACATGGACCACCACGGCTATCGCACATCCACGCTCGGCCTGCTCTGGACCATCGGCGTGGTGTTCGAAGTGGGCGTGTTCTTCACCATCGGCCGCTTCTTCCGCCGCTATGACGCCAGCTGGATGCTGCTGATCGCCCTGGTCAGCTCCTGCCTGCGCTGGGCCGTGACCGCGCTGTTCCCGGAAAACCTGCCGGTGATGCTGCTGGCGCAGACCGCGCACGCGCTGGGCTTTGCCGCGTTCTTCGCCGCGGCGATGCAGATGCTGGCGACCTATTTCCCTGGTCGCCTCAATGGCCATGGCCAGGGCCTGCTGTACGGTTTCTCGTCCGGTGTCGGCGGCGTGCTGGGCGCGCTCATCGCCGGCCAACTGTGGAAGATCGACGAGGGACGCACGGCCTTCCTCGCAGGTAGCGGATTCGCTCTGGTCGGCGCACTGCTGTGCTTCTTCGCGCTGAGCCTGCCGTTGATCCGTGCACGCCACAGCACTGCGCGCGTCCGGTAACGAAAACGCCGGGCAATGCCCGGCGTTTTCATCGTGCAGCAGGTGCAGTTACCAGACCAGGTCGTCCGGTACCTGGTACTGCGGGTCTGAGTAGGGATCTTCCTCGGCCGGCGCGTTCGGGTCGACCTTCAGTGCCACCGATGCGGCAAACACCGCTTCGGACTGTGCCAGCACTTCGGCGGTCACCAGCAGGTAACGGCCATTGAGCTGGACCACGCCCAGCTCACCGGCATTGAGCGCGGTCAGCTGTTCGGCGGTCACGTAGATGCGCTTGATCTTGCCGCCATACGGGAAGTGGCGAGCGATATCAGCCGCCTCGGAGTTCAGGCCCTTGTCCTTCAGCAGTTCTTCCAGCTTGGCCTTCGCCTCGCGACGCACGCGTGCCTCTTCCTGCTTCAGGCGCTCGGTCTCGATGCGCTCTTCCTTCTCGCGCTGCGCACGGATGGCATAGGCCTTGGCCAGATCCATCTCTTCGGCGCTGCGCGGCTTGCGCGGACCCTGCTGGCCCGGGCCACGCGACTGGGCGGGCCTGCCCGGGCCACCGTGGCCATGCCCGCGACGCTCACCGGGCTTGTGCTCGCCCTTGCCAGCGCCCTGCGGCTTTCCATTGCCGTTGCCACCCTTGCCCTGCGGGCGGCCATCACGGCGGGGGCCATCATTCTTGCGCTCGGGCTTGGGCGCGGGCTTGAAGCCCAGGCCCATCAGCTGGTCGCGGAGGGTATCGCTCATAGGATTCGGATCAGTAGTGCGGCGGCGGCGGTTCGCTCGCCGGATCGGAAGAATTCAGTGCGTTGCGGACCTTGCCCAGGTCCTCCAGCAGCACACGCAGCACGTCGGCGTTGCGCATGCCCTGCATGCGGGCATCGGCCAGCGCATCGCTCAATTCGGCAAGCGCCTGTTCCTGGAAGGACACGCGCATTTCCAGTTCGACCAGGCGCGCTTCCAGCGCCTGCTCGCGTTCGGTCGGCAGCAGGTCAGACATGCAGCGAACGCCCCCGGCCAATGCCGTAGTACGCCAGGCCGGCAGCTTCCACTTCGGCCGGATCGTACAGATTGCGCCCATCGAACACCGCCGCGTCCTTCAGCTGCTCGCGCAGCTTCTGGAAGTCGGGGCTGCGGAACTGCTTCCACTCGGTGACCACCACCAGCGCGTCGGCCCCTTCGAGGGCCTCATCAGCACTGCTGCAGAACACCAGGTCATCGCGCTCGCCGAAGATGCGCTGCGATTCATGCATCGCTTCCGGATCATAGGCACGCACCGTGGCACCGCCTTCCCACAGCTGCGCCAGCAGGCGACGGCTGGAGGCTTCACGCATGTCGTCGGTATTCGGCTTGAAGGCCAGGCCCCACACGGCAAAGGTCCTGCCACGCACGCCTTCGTCCTCGCCCTTGTCGTAATGACGCTGGATGAGGGCGAACAGGTGGCCCTTCTGCGCATCGTTGACCGCTTCCACCGCGTTCAGCAGCTTCGGCTCAAGACCATGCTGCTGGGCGGTGCGGGCCAGCGCCTGCACGTCCTTGGGGAAGCAGGAGCCACCGTAGCCGGCGCCCGGGTAGATGAAGTGCCAGCCGATGCGCGGGTCCGAGCCGATGCCCTGGCGGACCTGCTCGACGTCGGCACCGACGCGCTCGGCGATGTTTGCGATTTCGTTCATGAACGAAATCTTGGTCGCCAGCATCGCGTTCGCCGCGTACTTGGTCAGCTCGGCCGAGCGCACGTCCATTTCCACCACGCGGTCGTGGTTGCGGTTGAACGGCGCATACAGACGACGCATCACCGCCACCGACTCCTCGCTGGTCGCACCGATGATGATGCGGTCCGGGCGCATGCAGTCGGCAACCGCGTCGCCTTCCTTCAGGAATTCCGGGTTGGACACCACGTCAAAGGTGATGTCCGCGCCACGCGCGGCAAGTTCTTCAGCAATGGCCGCACGCACCTTGTCGGCGGTGCCCACCGGCACCGTCGACTTGTTGACCACCACGGTCGGCACGCTCATGTGCCGGCCAATGGTACGGGCCACGGCCAGTACGTACTGCAGGTCAGCGCTGCCGTCCTCGTCCGGCGGGGTACCGACGGCAATGAACACCACCTGGCCATGCGCGATCGCGGACGCGGCATCGGTGGTGAATGCCAGCCGCGACGCGGCGTGGTTGGCCTTCACCATCGGCTCCAGGCCGGGCTCATAGATCGGGATGATGCCTTGGTTGAGGCCATCCACCTTGGCCTGGTCGATATCGACGCAGACCACCTGATGACCGACATCGGCCAGGCAGGTACCGGTCACCAGACCTACATAACCGGTACCGAAAATCGCAACGCGCATGTCCGTGCAGGCTCCGTGGTGGCTTACGGCAGGACGCCCAGCAGCTCGACGTCGAACGTCAGAGTCGCGTTCGGGCCGATCGGGCCACCCGGCGTGCCGTTCTCGCCATAAGCCAGATTGCCCGGGATCCAGAAGCGGTACTTCGAACCGACCGGCATCAGCGCAACGCCCTCGGTCCAGCCCTTGATCACCTGGTCCAGGCCGAACTCGGCCGGCTGACGACCATAGGAGCTGTCGAACACGGTGCCGTTGAGCAGCTTGCCTTCATAGTTCACGCGCACCTTGCTGCTCGGCAGCGGGCGCTCGCCGCTACCCGGGCGGATGACCTGGTACTGCAGGCCCGAGGCCGTCGTCACGACGCCCGGCTGGGTCTTGTTCCTGGCCAGGAAGGCATTGCCTTCTTCGCGGTTGGTCTGCGCAGCAGCGGCAGCCTTGGCCTGCATTTCAGCCTGCTTGCTGCCCATGAAGGCCTGGATGGTGGCGGTCGCGTCAGCTTCCGTCATCTTCGGCTGGCCCTTGGTCAGGCCGGTGCTGATCGCGTCAAACAGCGAGGCAACATCGATGTCGTCCTTCAGCTGCGCCAGCGACGGGCCCACAGAGTAGGAACCGATCATCTGCGACACCTTGACGCGGTCGACCTTCGGCGGCTGCGAACCCGGCGCCATGCCCGGCACCTGCTGGCCGCTGCGGGCCATCACGACCTGGCGCAGGGCCGCGTCGGTGGCCTTGGCCTGTTCCTGGGTGATCTGCGGCTGCAGGCCTTCGAACGAACGCTCCACGGCGGTGCGCAGCGCGGCCACGTCGATCTCATCGGCGATCGGGGTGAACGACTTGGCCACGTCCAGGCCGATGGCGTAGCCGAGCTTCTGCTTGGGGGAATTCAAGGTTGCGGTCTCCTTGGCGGCTGCGGGGGCAGCCGATTGTTGCGACAGAGCGACACCTGAAGTGCCCATCGCCAGAATCAGAACCGACGCCGCGGCGCCGCGCATTCCCATCTTCATTCGCTGCATTCCTGGAAGTGTCTGGGCGCCGACGTCGGCGCGAAAAGAAGCATTGTCGCACGCATGCCGTCGATGTCGAGGCATCCGTGCCGGATATCAATGTGCGGCCGCTGCGGCCAGCGCCTTGTCGATGGCCGCAGTCAGCTGCGGATCATCCGGCGTCACCTTGCTGGCGAACTGGGCGATGACCTTGCCATCGCGGCCGACCAGGTACTTGTGGAAATTCCAGCCCGGTGCCACGCCGGTGGCCGCGGTCAACCGTTGATAGAGCGGCGTCGCCTCCGCACCGACCACGTGCACCTTCTCGAACATCGGGAACTTGACCCCGTAGGTGAGCGTGCAGAAATCCTGGATCTGCTTCTCGTCACCGGGCTCCTGGCCCTTGAAATCGTTGGACGGGAAGCCGAGCACGGCAAAACCTCGGCCGGCATAGCGCTTCTGCAGCGCCTCCAGGCCTTCGTACTGAGGGGTATAGCCGCACTTGCTTGCGGTATTGACCACCAGCAGCACCTGTCCGTGGTAGCGCTGCTGCAGGTTGACCTGCTGCTTGCTGGCCAGCGGGCGGTAGTCGAGGTCGAGAAGATCGGCCGCCAGCACCTGGGTGGAACCGGCCAGGCCGGTTACCAGCAGGGTCAGCAGGGACAGGCCGCGCAGGCGGCGCGGCATAACGGTCGGCAAGGGCATCGAGAGCAGTCCGCGGTGGCCATTCACAGGGCCGGCCGGTAGCGGCCGGAGTCGGCCGAACTATAGCACCGGCCCCCCTTCCCCCTTGTTGCAAGGGGCGCCTGTGGCTTTGCGCTGCATGGCGCTTTCCTGCACGACCCGCCAGCAACGGCGCAGTAATGACATAGCATGGACAATACTGAATGGAAGGCGGGCCTGGGTCGGCCCGCGCCAGAACCTGATTTCCCTTCCGAATCAATCGGATAAGCGGATATTTCAGCGATTTGACCACCCCTGCCATCAGTTGGGCACGGCAAGGGGTTGCACGTAGGCGTGCCGGTGTTATAGTTGCATACAACACCAGTCACCTGAGACAGGGGGAAGCCATGAACGCCCGGATCCGTCGCAACCTCACCCCACCCGCGGCCGCTGCTGTTTCGACCCTGATCGTGCTGGCCTGGCTGGCCACGCCCACCGCCCCCGCCTCGCCTGACAGTGCGCAGGATGCAATCGCTACACCGGCCGGGAACGCCGATTCCTCCCCCCCTCCCCCGCGTCGGCTGCACAGCTCCCTGTCCATGCCGTATTTCTCGTTCGCCCAGCCGCTGACCCCACGGAGCTGAATATGAGCGACATCCAGTGGAGCGACGGCGCTCCCATCTACCGTCAGTTGAAGGAGCGCGTGATCGCCATGATGCTCGACGGAATCCTCAAGCCGGGCGATGCCCTGCCTTCGGTGCGCCAGGTGGCCGCCGATTACCAACTGAACCCCATCACCGTTTCGCGCGCTTACCAGGAACTGGCCGACGAAGGCCTGGTCGAAAAGCGCCGCGGGCTGGGCATGTTCATGACCGAGCAGGCCGCCACGCAGCTGCGCAGCAGCGAGCGCGAGCGCTTCCTCAATGAAGAATGGCCGGCCGTGCTGGAGCGCATCCAGCGCCTGGGCCTGAGCCTCGACGAATTGCTGCCCCAGGGGAAAGTCTGATGAATAGCACCGCAAGCGAACCGGTCATCACCGCCCGCGGCCTGCGCAAGGCCTACAAGTCCACCGTTGCCCTCGACAGTGCCAGCTTCAGCATTCCGAGCGGGCGCATCGTCGGCCTGATCGGTCCCAATGGCGCCGGCAAGACCACCGCGCTGAAGGCCATTCTTGGCCTCACCTCGGTGGAAGGTGAGTTGAGCGTGCTCGGGCGCGACCCGCGGCTGCACCGCGACGAACTGATGAACGACATCTGCTTCATCGCCGACGTCGCCGTGCTGCCGCGCTGGCTGAAGGTGCGCGAAGCCATCGATTTCGTCGCCGGCGTGCATCCGCGCTTCGACCGCGCACGCTGCGAGCGCTTCCTGGCCAACACCAAGCTGCAGCCGAAGCAGCGCGTGCGCGAGCTGTCCAAGGGCATGATCGTGCAGCTGCACCTGGCACTGGTGATGGCCATCGATGCCCGCATCCTGGTGCTGGACGAGCCCACCCTGGG
Source organism: Stenotrophomonas sp. YJH_SMC_12-1 (assembly GCF_059370935.1). NCBI lineage: Bacteria > Pseudomonadati > Pseudomonadota > Gammaproteobacteria > Lysobacterales > Lysobacteraceae > Stenotrophomonas > Stenotrophomonas sp. YJH_SMC_12-1. The sequence continues at coordinate 140,976 of NZ_JCAFUD010000001.1, forward strand.
CCTGGACATCCTGTACCGCAAGGAGTTCTACCAGCGCTTGCTGGAAGACTACTTCGACGAGCAGAAGACCATCATCGTCACCACCCACCAGGTGGAAGAGATCGAGCACATCCTCAGCGACGTCATGTTCATCCGTGATGGCCGCATCGTGCTCGATGCGGAAATGGACGAGGTCGGCCAGCGTTACACCGAACTGCTGGTCAACGCCGACCAGCTGGAGACCGCACGCGCCCTGAAGCCGATCGACGAACGCAGCCTGGCGTTCGGCAAGACCGTAATGCTGTTCGACGGCGTACCGCGCGCCCAGCTTTCCACCCTTGGCGAGACCCGCAGCCCGGGCCTGGCCGACCTGTTCGTCGCCGTCATGAAGGGGACCTACGCATGAATGCCGTCAACCATCCCGTCAGCCCCCTCGGCACGCTGCGCTGGCTGCTCAAGCGCGAGTACTGGGAAAACCGCGGCGGTTTCCTGTATGCCCCGCTGATCGCCGGCCTGATCTCGCTGGTGATGAGCACCGTCGGCATCGCCTTCGGCCTGTTCGCGCTGAACCGCGCGGCGCGCAACGGTGCGCTGCATGTCGATGGCGAGAGCGTGAACGTCAATGGCCTGGACCTGGCGCTGCTCACCCGCAACATCGACGGCAAGGACCTTGCCGACCTCGGTAACGGCCTTGACCTGACCCTGGTGCTCAGCTCGGCATGGCCGTTCCTGGTGCTGGCCTTCGTGGTGTTCTTCTATTGCCTCGGCGCCCTGTACGACGACCGCCGCGACCGCAGCATCCTGTTCTGGAAGTCGTTGCCGCTGTCGGATACCCAGACCGTGCTGTCCAAGGTCATCAGCGCACTGGTCGTGGCACCGCTGATCGCGGTGATTGCCGGCATCATCACCATGTTCGGCTTCATGCTGATCATCAGCATCGTCGCGCTGATGCACGGTGGCAGCCCGATGGCGCTGATCTGGGGGCCCGCCAGCCCGTTGACCCTGGCCGCTGGCCACCTGAGCTGGATTCCGGTCTACGCGCTTTGGGCCCTGCCCACTGCAGGGTGGCTGCTGCTGTGCTCGGCCTGGGCCAAGAGCAAGCCGTTCCTGTGGGCGGTGATGCTGCCACTGTTTGCCGGCGTCATCGTCAGCACCACCAAGATCATGCCGCTGATCGGCCTGACCACCGGCTGGTTCTGGCAGAACATCGTCGGCCGCCTGCTGCTGGGCGGCGTGCCCGGCATGGACCTGCTGTACCGCCTCGGCGCAGGTGAAGGTTCGCGCCGCGACCTGGATTCGGTGGTCAGCCTGATGTCCCCCGCCTCGCAGCTGAAGTCGCTGGCGATGCCGGAGCTGTGGATCGGTGCGGCCGTCGGGGCACTGTTCATCTTCCTCGCCATCCGCCTGCGCAAGCGCGCCGGCGAGATCTGATTCCATCCTCCCGGAGGCACCACCCATGCGTTCTTTGCTCGCCTGTTCTGCGTTGTTGCTGTTGCCGCTGTCGGCGCTGGCCGCCGATGCTCCGAACTGCAAGTTCACTGCCGCCCGCGCGCTGAAGCTGGACGTGGCCGGTGCCAAGACGGTGGTGTTCGAGGTCAACCAGCACGACCTGAAGGTGGTCGCCAGCGCTGGCGGCGGCCAGCTGGACGGCCGCGCCTGCGCGTCCAGCCAGGAATGGCTGGACCAGCTGGTACTGGACCAGCGCAAGGTGGGCGACAAGCTGGTGGTGAGCCTGCGCCGCGACGGCCGCCAAAGCGGCATCAGCCTGGGCAACAGCTACGCCTGGCTGGATATCCGTGGCAGCGTGCCGGACAACCTGCCGCTGCAGTTCAAGGTCGGCTCGGGTGACGCCAGCGTGGAAAACGCACAGTCGCTCAGCGTGGACGTCGGCTCCGGTGACGCGGTGGCCCGCGGTACCCGTGGCAGCATCCACGCTGCAGTGGGTTCCGGCGACCTCAACATCGATGGCGGCAGTTCGCTGAATCTGCTGTCGCTGGGTTCCGGCGACGTCAATGCCCGCAACATCGGCGGCGATGCCATCACCGGCACTGTTGGTTCGGGTGACCTGAAGATCACCGATGTGCGTGGCAACGCACGCCTGGATACGGTCGGCTCCGGCGACATCGAGTTCAAGCGCGTGCAGGGCAGCGTCGAAGTCGGCGTGGTCGGCTCCGGTGGCATCGATCTGGCCGATATCGGCGGCAACGTGCATGTGCGCAGCCACGGCTCGGGCGACATCCAGGTGGACGGCGTACGCGGCAGCCTGACCGTCGATCACAGCGGCAGCGGCGATATCGAACACCGCAACGTCAGCGGCCGGGTCACCCTGCCGCGCAGCAAGTAATCCTCTTCCACACACGTCCAGGGGAACATCATGAACCTGTTGCGCCTGCTGCCCGCCACCCTGCTGTGCCTGCCGCTGATCGCCTGTGGTGGCACGTCCTCCGCCCCCGACAGGAGCGTCGGCAAGAGCGTCGCCGAAGCCACCAGCGGCGTCGGCCAGACCGTCAAGGAAGCCATGGACGATGCCCGCAAGGACATCGCCCAGGGCAACATCAAGATCTCGGCCGACAAGCAGCCGCGTGCGGAGATCACGCCGGATGGCCGCCTGCTGATAGCCGGCAAGGAGGTCGCCGCCAACGACGTCCAGCGCCGCCACCTGCAGGAGTACCGCGGTCACGTGGTCGCCGTTGCGATGGCGGGCATGGATGTCGGGCTGGCCGGCGCCAAACTCGGCGCCAACGCCGCCGGTGAAGCGCTGAAGGGCATCTTCAGCGGCGACAGCGAAGGGGTGGAGAAGCGCATCAACGCCGAAGCCGCCAAGATCGAGGCCCAGGCCAAGCGCATCTGCGATCGCCTGCCGGCGATGCTGGCCAGCCAGCAGGCACTGGCGCGCGAGCTGCCGGCATTCAAGCCGTACGCGACGATGGACCAGAGCGACGTGGACGACTGCGGCAAGGACAACTCGGTCACGTTCTCCAACTGAGACAAATCGATGCACCCGACCGGCTGCGGCCTTCCGTTGCCGGTCGGGCACTGTCGGCGGGCTTACAATGGGGCCCCCGGATGCCCCCGAACCGAACGCCATGAAGAAGTTGTTCCTGCTGCTGGCCGCCCTGCTCTGCCTAGGCCTGGTCGGCTGCGACAAGGATTACCGCAATCACCGCGCCGAGCGCGGCAAGCCCAAGATTTCCGTCAGCGAAGGCATGGTGACCGTGCGCCGCCCGCCGGCACCGAACATCATCATCCTCGGCGACGGCACGATGAAGGTGGACGAGATCCAGATTCCACTGGACGACGGGCAGAAGCAGATGCTGCAGACGATGTTCGGCAAGCTGCAGGTGCTGCGCCAGAACACGCTGGTGGCCGCACCGGCCGATCCGAACATGCAGCCGGTGAAGATCCAGCCGCCGGAGGGCATGGAGGTGATCCCGGCCGACCTGATCCAGCGCATCCCCGAGTTCAAGGATTACACCGACACCTTCGGCAACATCGTCGCCGACCGTCGCTGACGAAAAACGCCGCCCGAGGGCGGCGTTTTTCGTTTCCGTAGAGTCGAACCATGCCCGACTCCGGAACAACCGTCGAGCGTGGCTCGACTCTGCAACCGGCAGATCACCCCCCGGCGCCACCACCGCCAGCCTGGATGCCACCAGCAGTCAGCGCAGTCGGGTCCAGCAGGCGACGCAGCTCGGCCTCGTCAAGCCCGCTGTCTTCCAGCGCCACGTCCAGCACCGGGCGCTGTTCCTTGTAGGCACGCTTGGCAATCGCCGCTGCCTTCTCGTAGCCGATGATCGGGTTCAGCGCGGTGACCAGGATCGGGTTGCGCGCCAGCGCCTCGGCCACGCGGTCCTCGCGCACCTTCAGCCCGGCGATCGCGCTGTCGGCCAGCAGCCTGGACACATTGGCCAGCAGGCCGATGCCATCGAGCAGGTTCACCGCGATCAACGGCAGGGTGACGTTGAGCTGGAAGTTGCCGGTCTGCCCGGCCACGGTGATCGCGGTGTGGTGGCCGATCACCTGCGCGCAGGCCATCACCGTGGCTTCCGGAATGACCGGGTTGACCTTGCCCGGCATGATCGAGCTGCCCGGCTGCAGTGCCGGCAGTTCGATCTCGCCCAGCCCGGCCAGCGGACCGGCATTCATCCAGCGCAGGTCATTGGCGATCTTGATCAGTGCCACGGCCAGCGCATTGAGCTGGCCGGACAGTTCCACCGCATCGTCCTGCGCGGCCAGGCCTTCGAACTTGTTCTCGGCGCTGTCGAACTTGAAGCCGGTCTGCTGCTTCAGCGCCTTGGCCACCTGCGCGCCGAAGCGCGGGTCGGCGTTGATGCCGGTACCGATGGCGGTGCCGCCCAGCGGCAACCGGCGCACGCGCTTGAGGCTGTCTTCGATGCGCTCCTGCGCCGAGGCCAGCTGCGCCGACCACGCACCGAATTCCTGCTCGAAGGTGAGCGGCATCGCGTCCATCAGGTGGGTACGGCCGGTCTTGACCACCTTGCGCAGGCTGCGGCCCTTCTTGTCCAGGGTCTTGCGCAGGTGCACCAGCGCCGGCAGCAGCTGCTCGTGCGTCGCCAGCACCGCCGACACCCGCAGCGCAGTCGGAATCACGTCGTTGGAGCTCTGCCCCTGGTTGACGTGGTCATTGGGATGCACGGTGGTCTTGCCCGCCTTGCCGGCACGGTTGGCCAGGGTGGCGATGACCTCGTTGGCATTCATGTTCGACGACGTGCCCGAACCCGTCTGGTAGACATCGATCGGGAACTGCGCGTCCCAGTTGCCGGCGGCCACTTCGGCGGCAGCGGTCTGGATGGCCTTGGCCACGGTCTTCGGCAGGTGGCCCAGCTCCGCGTTGACGCCGGCGGCCGCGCCCTTGACCAGGCCCAGCGCGCGGATGAAACCGCGCGGCATGCGCTGGCCCGACACCGGGAAGTTCTGCACGGCACGCTGGGTCTGCGCGCCCCACAGGGCATCGGCAGGCACCTGCAGCTCGCCCATGCTGTCGTGTTCGATTCTGAAACCCTTGCTTGCAGCTTTGCTCATTGCATCAACTCCGCACTACTTCAGTTGGGGAAAGGGAAGCGGCGGCTGGCAGGGTGTCGCTTCCCGGGCTGGCGGCTGCGGCCACAATACTCCCTTGCCCGCAGCATGGGATGACGAGGGCGGGCCAGATCGTTCCACCTGCACGGCCGTTCTGCGCGCGCAAGGGTAGTGCCGGCCGCTGGCCGGCAACCACGCCCGGCCTACGCCGCCATGGCTTGCCGGCCAGCGGCCGGCACTACCTGACCGGCACGTCGTAGAATATGGCCCCCGCCGCTCGTCCCATCCCTGCCGACATGTCCGATTCCGCCCTGCTCGCCCTGTCCCCGCTCGATGGCCGCTACGCCGGCAAGGTCGACGCCCTGCGCCCGATCTTCTCCGAATACGGCCTGATCAAGGCCCGCATCGTGGTCGAGGTGGAATGGCTGCTGGCGCTGGCCGCCGAACCGGGCATCGTCGAACTGGCGCCGTTCTCCGACGCCGCCGTCGCCCGCCTGCGCGGGTTGGCCGCCCGCTTCAGCCCGGCCCAGGCCGCGCGCGTGAAGGAGATCGAGCGCACCACCAACCATGACGTCAAGGCGGTGGAGTACTTCATCAAGGAACAGTTGAAGGACGACGCCGAGCTGGCTCCGGCGCTGGAATTCGTGCATTTCGCCTGCACCAGCGAAGACATCAACAACCTCAGCTACGGCCTGATGCTGGAACAGGCCCGCCGCGAGGTGCTGCTGCCGACCCTGGACGGCATCGCCACCACGCTGCGCAACCTCGCCCACGCCCAGGCCGGCCAGCCGATGCTGTCGCGCACCCATGGCCAGACCGCCTCACCGACCACCCTGGGCAAGGAACTGGCCAATGTGGTCGCCCGCCTGGAGCGCCAGCGCCGGCAGATCGCTGCGGTCGAGCTGACCGGCAAGATCAACGGCGCGGTCGGCAACTACAACGCCCACGTGGCCAGCTACCCGGACGTGGACTGGCCGGCCTTCGCCGAGCGCTTCGTGACCGGCCTGGGCCTGGTGTTCAACCCGTACACCACGCAGATCGAGCCGCACGACAATGTTGCCGAGATCGGCGATGCCGCACGCCGCGCCAACATCATCCTGATCGACCTGGCCCGCGACATCTGGGGCTACATCTCGCTGGGCTACTTCAAGCAGCGCCTGAAGGAAGGCGAAGTCGGCTCGTCGACGATGCCGCACAAGGTCAATCCGATCGACTTCGAGAATGCGGAAGGCAATTTCGGCATCGCCAACGCGCTGTTCGAGCACTTCAGCGCGAAGCTGCCGATCAGCCGCTGGCAGCGTGACCTGACCGATTCCACCGTGCTGCGCGCACTGGGCACCGCGTTCGGCCACAGCCAGGTGGCGCTGGATTCGCTGGCCAAGGGCCTGGGCAAGCTGGAAGTGAACCCGCAGCGCCTGGATGCCGATCTGGACGCGGCCTGGGAAGTGCTGGCCGAGGCCGTGCAGACGGTGATGCGCCGCCACGGCCTGCCGAACCCGTATGAGCAGCTGAAGGCGCTGACCCGCGGCCAGGGCATCACGGCCGAGTCGATGCGTGCGTTCGTGCAGGGGCTGGAGCTGCCGGCGGATGCCAAGCAGCGCCTGCTGGAGATGACCCCGGGCAGCTACACCGGTCTGGCGGAATCGCTGGCGAAGAAGATCTAAGGGGTTTCCTTTGCGGCGGCGGCCGCGGGCGCTGCCTGCGGCAGGCAGCGGCAACGGCAACGTCAAAGGCGGCTCTGGATTTCTGCCGTGTTTGGCGGGGCGGGTTGGATTCGCGGGGGACGCCGTGAATCCGTCCGTGGAGGCTTGGCAGCCGCATCCATGCGGCTGACACCCCCGCGAACCCAACCCGCCCCACCTCTGACAGATTCCCGGTGACGGATCGAAGAGCGTTGGGTTGTCGGGACGGAATTTGAAAGAGGGACGCGGCTTCGCCGCGTCCCTTTTGTCGTTTCTGGCTCCCATCCTCATTTCATGCCGCACACCGTGACAAGGCAGGCCGGAGGGACCGTTTCTGAAAACCGGCCAACGTCGGTATTGCCTGATACGTTCGACCATCAACAAGTCCGGCAGATGACGTATTCGCGCCGCAGATTCGAAGGCCAAACTGCAGATCAGAAATGAGTAAACTAATTGACTACATCGTCAACGAGCATGGACACCCAAAGCTGTGTCGCTCGCTCACCCGCGACGAGTGGAATTCACTTCCAACATCCCTTCCTGATCAACTCCGCGAACTCTTCGCTAAGCTGGGCTTTTTCTTCACACTGCAAGGCCAGCTCCAGACATGCCACCCCAGGAGTTTCGAAGGCATTCTGGATGCAGTGTTCGACCGCGACGAGCAATTCAACAGTACGAATTGCCATGCGTTTTGCCATAGTGCGTTCGGCAATATTTTCTTCTATCACGAAGTCTTCGGCATCGGAGAGATAGAACTTATGCATAGCTCAGTGATGTGTGAGACATCTGCACGAGATACAGATGCCGGAATGCATCTTGAACATGCCATCGAGATCCCATTTATGCTCGACGCAGAGGATATCGATGCTTACGACAAAGATGACAGACGGCTATTCTCCAGAGCACGGAAGAAGCTTGGGCCCTTAGAGATCGGTGAATGCTATGGATTCCAGCCACTGCTTTCACTGGGTGGGGAGAACACCATCGAGAATCTGAAGAAGGTCGAGGCCATTGAGCATTTAGGGATCCTGTGCCAGACACAGGACTTCTCCTTATACGAGTATTCATCGTATGGAACCCGGGCGCTTGTCAGATCATTCAGTTGAAATCACACGGCGATCTTCAGATCGACAACTACAGATCTCCTCCCGGTCTTGATACTTCCTGGTAGTTTCTGCGACCTGTGTCTGATCCTGTAGCCCTAAGCCTACGCCGGGCTGCTTTTCGCAATGGCAAAAGCAGCCGAGCGTGGGCTCGGCTCTACACGAGCAAGCGCAGCGCGCGACCCGCTGTTGCCTTTGATTTTCTTCTTCAATTCCGTGGCGGGCCGCGCAGGAAACTGTCAGGGGCCGGGCGGGTGGGCTGCGCGGGGGCGTGAGCCGCATGGATGCGGCGATCGAGCTTACATGGACGTACTTGCAGCGTCCCCCGCGCAGCCCACCCGCCCGGCCAAGCCCATGAAGCCGGTCGACTAACAGTCGACCCTACCAAGATGTCGCCACGAGGGGCTCCGCCGTTGGCCGGAACCCCGCGACAAACCACCGCACGTGCGCAATCCCCACGAACGGCGGACAATGGACTCCTTGGCGGCCCGCCACGCCGCCCCTCCCGCTTTCCGCTGCAAGGATTCCCCCCCATGGCCGCCCGCAAGTCCTCCGCCCCCCTCATCGAAGTCACCGCCCGCCCCGGCCAGCCGCTGGGCATGGCGCCGGCCACCTTCCTGCGCGACTTCTGGCAGAAACGCCCGCTGCTGATCCGCAACGCCTTCCCCAACTTCCAGACCCCGGTGCAGCCGGAAGACCTGGCCGGGCTGGCCTGCGAGGAAGGCGTGCTGGCGCGCCTGATCGAGCACGACAAGACCCGGGACGGCTGGCGCGTGCGCACCGGCCCGTTCCAGGAAGACGTGTTCCCCGCCCTGCCCGACCACGACTGGACCCTGCTGGTGCAGGACGTGGACAAGTGGGATCCGGACGTGCGCGCCCTGATCGAGCACTTCAGCTTCCTGCCGCGTTGGCGCATGGATGACGTGATGATCAGCTTCGCCGCCACCGGCGGCTCGGTCGGCGCCCATGTCGACCAGTACGACGTGTTCCTGCTGCAGGCCCACGGCCACCGCCGCTGGCAGATCGACGCCAGCGAATCGATCAAGGGCAAGCAGCCACCGCTGGGCTTCCGCCCGGACGTGGAACTGAAGCTGCTGAAGGTATTCAAGCCGACCCACGACTGGGTGCTGGCGCCGGGCGACATGCTGTACCTGCCGCCGAACGTGCCGCACCACGGCGTCGCCGAGGATCCCTGCCTGACGTTCTCCTTCGGCATGCGCGCACCGTCCTCGGCCGAACTGATCAGCGACTACCTCGACACCCTGATCGCCGATGCCGACGAGAACATCCGTTACCAGGATGCCGACCTCAAGGTGCCAGCCGACCCGAACGAAATCGACACGGTGGCGATGGCGCGGGTGATCACCGCGCTCAACGCCATCCGCATGAACGACCCGGACAAGCTGGGTGACTGGTTCGGTCGCTTCATCACCACCTACCGCGCCGCCGGCGAAGTGATGGCCCACCAGGCCGCGCCGGCTCCGGAGGAAGTGGTCCAGGCACTGGCCTCCGGCCTGCTGCTGCAGCGCCACCCGTGGGCACGCCTGGCCTGGCGCCGGGCCAAGCGCGGCGCCAGCCTGTACGTCAGCGGCCAGGACTTCGCGCTGCCGGTGAAGGACGCCCAGCGCCTGGCCGGCGCCGAGCAGCTCGACGCCGCCGCCTATCGCGGCCTGTCCGACAAGGGCCGGGCCGTGCTCCAGCAGCTGCTGGTCGGCGGCGTGTTCCAGCTGATCGATCCCAGCGAAATGTATGACGCTGAAGACGAGGACGACGGCGAAGACGCCGTGGTCCTCGGCGAAGTGGTCGAAGGCCGTGACCGCGTCGACGCGATCGACGCCGACGCGGTGTCCGACGATGTCCACTCCGTGACCGTGCACGACGACGGTATCGAGGTCATCGTCAACTTCGAGGACGACGACGAAGACGACAGCACGGGCCGGGCCTGAGCCCTCACCATGATCCGGGTCCAGCAGGTCAGCCACGCCGACGCCCACGTTGCCATTCACGACGTGCGCCAACGCGTGTTCGTGCAGGAACAGGGCATCGCCGCGGAACTGGAACGCGATGCGCTGGACCCGGTCAGCGTCCATGTGCTGGCCCTGGACAGTGACAACCAGCCGGTCGGCACCGGCCGGCTGGCCCCGGACGGCCGCATCGGCCGCATGGCAGTGCTGGCCAGCCATCGCAGCCACGGGGTCGGTGAGGCCCTGCTGGAGGCACTGATCGAGGCCGGGCGCAGGCTCGGCCTGGCCGAGCTGCACCTGCACGCCCAGCTGCCCGCCCGCGATTTCTATGCCCGCCAGGGCTTCCTGCCGGAAGGCAAGGTATTCGAGGAGGCCGGCATCGGCCACCAGCAGATGCGACGCCGGTTGGGCGCGGCCAGTGCCATCGACAGCCGCGAGCAGGCGGTGGCCATCACCACGGCCATCGTCCACCGCGCCCGCCGCCAAGTGTGGCTGCACAGCCGTCAGCTGGACCCGGGACTGCTCGACGCGCCGTCGGTACAGGCCGCCCTGCGCCGCTTCGTCACCGCCCGCCACGACAAGCAGCTGCGGGTGATCGTGCACGACGCCGCCGCCATCGCGTCTGCCGGGGCGCCGCTGCTGGCCTTGGCTCAACGCCTGCCCAGTGTGATCCAGTTCCGCGAGGCCACCGATCCGGTCGACCGTGCGCTGGCCTCGGCCTGCCTGCTCAACGAAGCCGGCGACTTCTACTTTCGTCTGATCGGTCATCGCCTCGACGGCGAGGCAGGCATCGCACTGCCTGCACGTTCGCAGCCGTTCGAGCAGCAATTGCAGCGGGTCTGGGACCGTTCGCGCGATTGCAGCGAACTGCGTGCGCTCGGCATCTGAGCGGGTACCGCCCACTCAACCTGTCTGGAAGCGGCACCGTGGGACCCGGGATGCCCGTTTTGGTGCCCCTTCCTGTCCGGATGGGGGTACAATTTGGCTGTTTGAACGCGCCCGCGCAGGGCTATTCATCTTCCTGCCGGGTCCTTCTGAAGCCATACCCCACAAAGCGAATCAACACCCTCCATCGTGGACAATCAACTGAAGCAGTTTGCGCAATCTTCGCAGCTCGCCGGCGGCAACGCCTCCTATGTCGAGGACCTGTACGAGCAGTACCTGGTCTCCCCGGACAGTGTCGATCCCAAATGGAAGACCTACTTCGACGGCTTCAAGGGCCGCGAAGCAGGCGACATTCCGCACTCGGCCGTCATCTCCCACATTGCGGACGCGGCCAAGGAAGCGCTGAAGGCCGGCACCGGCAACGGTGCGGGCGACGAGCGTGAACGCAATGTCGGTCGTCTGATCACCGCCTACCGCTCGCGCGGCCACCTGGACGCCCGCCTCGATCCGCTGGGCCTGGCCGCGCCGGTCAACACCCCGGACCTGGGCCTGCCGTTCCACAGCCTGTCCGATGCCGACCTCAACAGCGAGTTCAGCACCGGCGGCGTCGGTGGCCAGCCGCGCATGAAGCTGCGCGACCTGCTGGCACGCCTGAAGGCGACCTACACCGGCTCGATTGGTGCGGAGTTCATGCACATCTCCGAGGTCGAGCAGCGCCAGTGGATCTACAAGAAGCTGGAAGCAGCCGGTGGCAACTACCAGCTGGACGCTGACACCCAGCGCCGCACCCTGGAGCGCCTGACCGCGGCCGAAGGCCTGGAGCGCTACCTGCACACCAAGTACGTCGGCCAGAAGCGCTTCTCGCTGGAAGGCGGCGACTCGCTGATCCCGATGATGGACACCATCATCCGCAACGCCGGCAAGGATGGCGTCAAGGACGTGGTGATCGGCATGGCCCACCGCGGCCGCCTGAACGTGCTGGTCAACACCCTCGGCAAGAACCCGCGCAAGCTGTTCGACGAGTTCGAAGGCAAGTTCGAGCACGACGAGCACGCTTCTGCCGGCGACGTGAAGTACCACATGGGCTTCTCGGCCGACGTGGCTACCGACGGCGGCCCGGTGCACCTGGCGCTGGCGTTCAACCCGTCGCACCTGGAAATCGCCGACCCGGTCGTGGCCGGTTCCGTGCGTTCGCGCCAGGAGCGCCGCAAGGACACCGCACGCAAGCAGGTCATGCCGATCCTGATCCACGGCGATGCGGCCTTCTCGGGCCAGGGCGTGGTCATGGAGCTGTTCCAGATGTCGCAGGCCCGCGGCTTCGCCGTCGGCGGCACCGTGCACATCGTGGTCAACAACCAGGTCGGCTTCACCACCTCCAACCCGCTGGACACGCGCTCCACGCGCTACGCCACCGACGTGGCGAAGATGATCGCCGCCCCGGTGCTGCACGTGAACGGCGATGATCCGGAAGCGGTGGTGTTCGCCGCGCAGCTGGCCTTCGAGTTCCGCCAGAAGTTCGCCAAGGACGTGGTCATCGACCTGATGTGCTACCGCCGTTGGGGCCACAACGAGGCCGACGAGCCGGCGATCACCCAGCCGCTGATGTACCAGGTGATCCGCAAGCACCCGACCACCCGCGAGATGTACGCCGAGCAGCTGGAAAAGGCAGGCGTGATCGCTGCCGGTGCCGGCAAGGCGATGGTCGATGCCTACCGCGAGAAGCTCGATGCCGGTGAGGTGACCACCGAGCTGGCCAAGGTCGAGAAGACCCCGCCGACCAGCCCGCTGTTTGTCGATTGGCCGAAGCTGCTGGAAGGCAAGCTGTCCGACCCGGTCTCGACCAAGGTCGAGAAGAACAAGCTGGTCGAACTGGCCAAGCTGATCAACACCATTCCCGAAGACGTGCAGCTGCACTCGCGCGTGGCCAAGGTCTATGACGACCGCCGCAAGATGGCCGCCGGCGAGATCCCGGGCGACTGGGGCTTTGCCGAGAACCTGGCCTACGCCACCCTGCTCGACGAAGGCCATGCACTGCGCCTGGTCGGCCAGGACGTCGGTCGCGGTACGTTCACCCACCGCCACGCGATCCTGCACGACCAGAAGACCGACAACTACTACATGCCGCTGCGGCAGCTGGTGGATTCGCCGGAGAAGGCCACCGTCATCGATTCGCTGCTGAGCGAAGAAGCGGTGATGGCCTACGAGTACGGCTTCTCCACCACCGATCCGAACACGCTGTGCATCTGGGAGGGCCAGTTCGGTGACTTCGCCAACGGCGCCCAGGTGGTGATCGACCAGTTCATCGCCGCCGGTGAAGCCAAGTGGGGCCGCATTTCCGGCCTGACCCTGCTGCTGCCGCATGGCTATGAAGGGCAAGGCCCGGAGCACAGCTCGGCGCGCCTGGAGCGCTTCCTGCAGCTGTGTGCACTGGAGAACATGCTGGTGGTGGTTCCGTCCACCCCGGCACAGGCCTTCCACATGCTGCGCCGCCAGCTGCACCTGACCACCCGCAAGCCGCTGGTGGTGATGTCGCCGAAGTCGCTGCTGCGCCACAAGCTGGCCGTGTCGACCCTGGACGAGCTGGCCAACGGCGAGTTCCAGCACCTGATCGGCGACGCCAGTGCGGACGCCAAGAAGGTCAAGCGCGTGGTGCTGTGCTCGGGCAAGGTCTACTACGACCTGCTGGAAGACCAGACCAAGCGTGGCCAGGACGACGTGGCGATCATCCGCGTGGAGCAGCTGTATCCGTTCCCGCGTGCACTGCTGGCTGCCGAGCTGAAGAAGTACGGCAAGGCCACCGACGTGGTGTGGACGCAGGAAGAACCGCAGAACCAGGGTGCGTGGTACCAGATCCGCCACCACCTGCAGTTCTGCCTGGCCGACGGCCAGAACCTGCACTACGCCGGTCGCGCACGTTCGGCGTCGCCGGCTGCCGGTCACATGGCTGACCACGTCCGCGAACAGCAGCAGCTGATCGCCGACGCGCTGGTCAACCCGTTCAACGACACGTTCGCTGAATAATCCTCCCCCTATTTAGAAGACAAACCAGGAAGCTCCCGCAATGGCCACCGAAGTCAAAGCCCCGGTACTGCCCGAATCCGTCGCCGACGGCACCATCGCCACCTGGCACAAGAAGGTGGGCGACGCCGTCAAGCGCGACGAAAACCTGCTTGACCTGGAAACCGACAAGGTCGTCCTGGAAGTGCCGTCGCCGGTCGACGGCGTGCTGAAGGAAATCAAGTTCGCCGAAGGCTCGACCGTGACCTCCAGCCAGGTCGTGGCGATCATCGAAGAAGGCGCCGTGGCTGCTGCCCCGGCTCCGGCTGCCGAAGCCGCTCCGGCTGCAGCCGCTGCCCCGGCCGCTGCTGCTCCGGCCGCTGCCGCCGCTCCGGCTCCGGCTGCCAAGTCGGCCGCCGACACCCTGCCGCCGGGCGCCCGCTTCACCGCCATCACCGAAGGCGTGAACCCGGCCGACGTCGACGGCACCGGCCGTCGTGGTGCAGTGACCAAGGAAGACATCGTCAACTTCGCCCGCAACGGCGGCGCCGGCAAGGCCGGTGGTGCACGTCCAGAAGAGCGCGTGCCGATGACCCGCATCCGCAAGCGCATCGCCGAGCGCCTGATGGAGTCGAAGAACTCCACCGCCATGCTGACCACCTTCAACGAAGTCGACCTGTCCAAGGTGTCGGCGGCGCGCAAGGAGCTGCAGGACGAATTCGTCAAGGCCCACGGCATCAAGCTGGGCTTCATGAGCTTCTTCGTGAAGGCCGCTGCCAACGCGCTGCAGCGCTTCCCGCTGGTCAACGCCTCGATCGACGGCGACGACATCATCTACCACGGCTACTCGGACATCTCGATCGCCGTGTCGACCGAGAAGGGCCTGGTCACGCCGGTCCTGCGCAACGTCGAGCGCATGTCGTTCGCCGACATCGAGAAGACCATCGCCGACTACGCCAAGAAGGCCCGTGACGGCAAGCTGGGCCTGGAAGAACTGCAGGGCGGCACCTTCACCGTGACCAACGGCGGCACCTTCGGTTCGCTGCTGTCGACCCCGATCATCAACCCGCCGCAGAGCGCCATCCTGGGCATGCACGCCATCAAGGAGCGTCCGATCGCCCAGAACGGCCAGGTCGTGATCGCGCCGATGATGTACCTGGCGCTGTCCTACGACCACCGCATCATCGACGGCAAGGACTCGGTGCAGTTCCTGGTGGACATCAAGAACCAGCTGGAAAACCCGGGCCGCATGCTGTTCGGCCTGTAAGAAACCTCCCGCCCCTCCGCGCCTGCGCGGAGGGGTTCTGGTAATGCATCAAGGAATAATTCAATGGCTGAACAATTCGACGTCGTCGTCATCGGTGCCGGCCCGGCCGGTTACCACGCTGCCATCCGCGCGGCCCAGCTGGGCCTGAAGACCGCCTGCATCGACGCAGCGCTGGGCAAGGACGGCAAGCCGGCCCTCGGCGGCACCTGCCTGCGCGTGGGCTGCATCCCGTCCAAGGCGCTGCTCGATTCCTCGCGCCAGTTCTGGAACATGGGCCACATCTTTGGCGACCACGGCATCAGCTTCAAGGATGCCAAGATCGACGTCGAGGCGATGATTGGCCGCAAGGACAAGATCGTCAAGCAGTTCACCGGCGGCATCGGCATGCTGTTCAAGGCCAACAAGGTCGCCGCCTACTACGGCTTCGGCCAGCTGCAGCCGGGCAACGTGGTCAAGGTGAAGCAGCACGACGGTTCGGAAGTCGAGCTGAAGGGCACCAACGTCATCATCGCGGCCGGTTCGGATTCGATCGAACTGCCGTTCGCCAAGTTCGACGGCGAGACCATCGTCGACAACGTCGGCGGCCTGGACTTCACCGAAGTGCCGAACCGCCTGGCGGTGATCGGCGCCGGCGTCATCGGCCTGGAACTGGGCAGCGTGTGGAAGCGCCTGGGCGCGGAAGTCACCATCCTCGAAGCCATGCCGGAGTTCCTGGCGGCTGCCGACGCCGAAGTGGCCAAGACCGCTGCCAAGGAATTCAAGAAGCAGGGCCTGGACATCAAGCTCAATGCCAAGGTTTCCAAGACCGAGATCACCGGCAAGGGCAAGAAGAAGGAAGTCATCGTCACCTACACCGACGCTGAAGGCGAAAAGACCCTGACCGTGGACAAGCTGCTGGTGGCCGTTGGCCGTCGCGCCGCCACCAAGGGCCTGCTGGCCGAAGGCACCGGCGTCAAGATCAACGAGCGCGGCCAGATCGAAGTCGACGCGCACTGCCACACCGGCGTCAACGGCGTGTGGGCGGTCGGCGACTGCGTGCGCGGCCCGATGCTGGCGCACAAGGGCTTCGAGGAAGGCATCGCGGTGGCTGAGCTGATCGCCGGCCTGCCGGGCCACGTCAACTTCGACACCATCCCGTGGGTCATCTACACCGAGCCGGAACTGGCGTGGGTCGGCAAGACCGAAGCCCAGCTGAAGGCCGAAGGCATCCCGTACAAGGCCGGCAGCTTCCCGTTCGCCGCCAACGGCCGTGCCGTGGCGATGATCGAGCCGGCGGGCTTCGTGAAGATCCTGGCCCATGCCGAAACCGATCGCATCCTCGGCATGCACCTGGTCGGCGCCAACGTCTCCGAGCTGGTGCACGAAGGCGTGCTGACCATGGAGTTCAGTGGCTCGGCCGATGACCTGGCCCGCATCTGCCACGCCCACCCGTCGCTGTCGGAAGTGATCCACGACGCGGCGATGGCGGTCAGCAAGCGCGCCATCCACAAGGCGAACTGATCGTTCGCTGGTAGTGCCGGCCGCTGGCCGGCATCACCCGGATACGAAAAACCTCGCTTCGGCGGGGTTTTTTTGTTGCCCGTTTCCCTGTAGCGCAGAGCATGGGCTCGGCGCTACACCTTTCCAGCCGGCTTCTTCGGTGGATCCTCGCAGACCCTGTGCTGCACAACCGTATCGCCGACCCTCCATTCCTTCGCGACCCTGCAGCGCTCCTTGGCTTTCGGCGCAGAGACCGCCGCAGCATTGGCCTCGTCAGCCGCAGCGGTCTGCTGCCGTTCCAGCCACACCGAGGGCGGTGCTGGAGGTGTGGCCAGTACCGGGCCCGCAAGCAGGACCAGACCCACCAGCAGCACCATCCTCATGCGGCCACCGCCCGGCCACCCAGCAACCGCGCGGGCAGCATGAACAGCGCGCGCAGGAACGCAAACAGCGCCGAGAAGGTGATGCCGACCAGGCGGAACGGCAGGCTCAGCAGCCACACGAACGGCCAGGCGATCAGGGCGAGGATCGCCAGCGGCCAGCACAGCACGAACACCAGGCACCACACGCCGAGTGCGAACAGGGTCTTCATCACGGTCTCCTTGTGGCGGCACCTTGCCGCCTGCGGACACCTTGGCGCCCCGCTCTGGCCGCCCGCAAACGGTTTGCGACGAAACCCGGCTCGGGGCGATGAATCCGGTGGTGGGGAAACCGAAGATTGATCAGGTTGCCGGCCAGCGGCCGGCACGACCGAACGGATTCACACCGGCACTGCGCCCGGGCGGCCGTGGATGACCTGGAAGCGCGCCGCAGTGCGCACCGGCGCATCCGCGCGCAGCACGCTGTCGGCGAAGCGCAGCTCCGCATCCACGGTCTGCCGGTTCAGCTGCAGCTTCCACCAGCCGCGGCGGTCACCGTCGAAATAGCGGATGTGCGGGTTCTGCGCTATCGACGGCCCATAGTACGGCCCGTACGGTGTGTCGTCGCCGCCGCTGCTGATCGCCGGAGCGATGAATTCGGTGGCGACGACCGGCGCGCTGGCCGCGTCGAAATCCAGCTTCAGGTCGTTGACGAAAGTGGAATGCCAGTCACCACCGAGCACGATGGCATTGCCCTGCCCGCCTGCCCGCATCGCCTGCAGCAATCGCTTGCGTGCGGCGGGATAGCCGTCCCAGGCATCGTTCCAGAAGCGCTCGCGCGCCGTGCCGCCGTCCAGCCGCAGCTGCGCCATCAGCAGCTGCTGCACCACCACGTTCCAGCGCGTGCCGCGTGCGGCCGCCATCGACTGCGCGAACCAGGCTTCCTGGCCCACGCCCAGCATGCTAATGCGTGGATCCAGCGCAGCGTCGCAGCGCGGCGACTCGCCCACCCCGCAGGGATTGGCCGGACGGAACTGGCGGCAGTCGAGCAGCACAAGCTGTGCCAGATCGCCGTAACGCAGGCGCCGATGCACGCGCAGGCCACCGTTGCCCGCAGGCGTACTACGCATCGGCAGGTGTTCGTAGAACGCGCGGTAGGCCGCCGCCCGGCGAACGATGAAGTCCTCCGTCGAGGCGCCGGGCTTCTCCGGATGGATGCCGGAGTAATCGTTCTGCACTTCGTGGTCGTCCCAGATCACCGCGAACGCGTGGGCGGCGTGCGCGGCCTGCAGATCGGGATCGAGCTTGTACAGCGCGTACTGGTCGCGGTAGCGCTCCAGGCTGACGGTCTCGCCACTGAAGCGTTCCGCATCCAGCGTGCATCCGCGCGCGTTCTGCAGTGGGCTGTACTCGTACAGGTAGTCACCGGCATGCAGCACCAGGTCGACATCACTCTTCGCGATATCGCGCAGCACCGGGTAGTAGCCACTGTTCCAGGCCTGGCAGGTGCACAGGGCCAGCCGCAGCTGCTGCAGCTGCGCGTCGGGCAGCGGCGCGGTGCGGAAGTGGCCGACCGCGCTTTCCTCGTCACCGTCGCAGGCAAAACGGTAGTAGTAGTCGCGGCCTGGGCGCAGGCCATTGACCTCCACGTGCACCGAATGCGCCAGCTCGGGCACTGCCGCGGCGACGCCACGCTGCACCAGCCGGCACATGCCCGGGTCTTCGGCCACGAACCAGCGCACCGGCACCGCCCGCGATGGCATGCCGCCGCCGTTGAGCGGGTCCGGCGCCAGACGCGTCCACAGTACGGCTCCCTGCGGATCCGGATCGCCGGCGGCGACGCCCAGGGTGAACGGATCACGCCCCAACCGCGGGCGCGGGCCGGCCGTGGCCAGCCCCGGCATCGCCGCCAGTGCGATCGCCGCCCCCGTGCCCTGCCACGCCATGCGCAACAGGCGACGACGGCTTTCCGGATCGACGGGGCCGCGCATCAGAAGTGCACGGTGGCGGTGGCCATCACCTGCCGCGGCGCGCCAACCTGCATGGTCGCCAGGCTGCGGGTCGGGTCGGCGGCGTAGGTGCCGTTGGTGTTGATCGAGGACAGGTAGCGCTTGTCGGTCAGGTTGGTCAGGTTCAGCGCCACGGTCAGGTTCTGCGCCGGGCCGAGCTTGCCGAAGTCGTAGGCCACCGAAGCGTTGACCAGCCAGTAGCTGGGCACCGACACGTCGTTGGTATAGGTCACGTAACGCTTGCCGACATGGTTGGCGGCCAGGCGCAGGTCCCACGGGCCCGGGGTCCAGGCCAGGGTGCTGGCGAACATCCATTCGGGGGTGTCAACGGTCTTCTTGCCGCGGGTCGGCACCACGCCGTTGTTGACGTAGTCGTTGTCGTAGGTGCTGTCATTCCACGACAGCGCGTTGGACCAGGTCAGGTCCTGCATCGGCTTCAGCTGCAGGGTCGCCTCGGCGCCGCGGCTGGTTACCGAACCGACGTTGGAGAACAACGCCGGGCAACCGAGGATGCCCACGCACTGCGCGATGGCCAGCAGACGGTTGTCGAACTTGACGTCGTACACCGCTACCGAGGCTTCATAGCCCTGGCCGTAGCCGCGCCAGCCCAGCTCGATGGTGCGCGACTGTTCCGGCTTCAGGTTCTTCGCGCTGGCATCGAAGGCGGCCTGCGGCACGTTGAACGGGCTGCCCACGCCCAGCGCGTAGGCGGCCACGTTCTTGGCGAACGAGCCGAAGATCTCGTTGCCCTCGTTGAGCTTGAAGTTGAAGCCCGCCTGCGGGAGCAGGCCCTTCTTCGAGGTCAGGCTGCTGTTGTTGGCATAGCTGCCCAGCGGCGTGCGCACGCGGGTGCGGGTGTGCGGCGACTTCGCGCCGATATCGATGGTCAGGCGGTCACCGAACAGGCGGAAGCGGTCCTGCACGTAGAACTGGCGGGTGATGGTGGTGTAGCGCTGGTGCCACACGCGCTGGTCCGGATTGCGCAGGAAGAAGTCGTCGGTGATCGGGCCGTCGATGTAGTAGAAGTTGCGCTGCACGCTGTGGCCGTTGTCTTCGTACCACAGGCCCGCCTCCAGTTCGTGGCCCGCCACGTCCCAGGTGAACGCCGAGGTCACGCCGGTGCGGTCGATCGCATACTCGGTGGTGCGAATCGAGATCGGGATCTCGCGGCTGGTGCCCGGGTTGGACGGATTGGACGGGCTGAACCAGTGGCCCTGGCCACGGTTGCTGTGGTTGTAGACGTTGACCTTCAGGCGCATCGATTCATTCAGGCCGAAATCACCGGCAATGCTGGACACATCGTCATTGCGCAGGCCGTGACCGGAGTAATAGGCGTCCCACGGGCTGTTGACGCCACCACTGTACTTTCCGCGTGCAGCAGCCACCGCGCGATCCCAGTCCGGCGCGTAGTTGTCCCAGTCCCAGCCGAGGCGATCGATCATCTCCAGCGACAGGTCCTGGTAGTCGGCCTCGACGCGGCGCGAAGCGTTGAACAGCGCGGTGATCCTGCTGTCCGTGCCGAAGTTGTAGGTGGCCTTGCCGTTGAACTGCTTCAGTTCCTGCGAGCCCTTGCCCTTCCACTTGTCGCCTTCGGAATACACGCCGGACAGGTAAGCGGCAAAGCCCTGGTGGTCGCCGGTATCGAGGCGCGCATAGCTGCGGCGCGCATTGTCGCTGCCGAAGCTCTGTGCCAGCACGACCCCATATTCGGTGGACGGATCGATCGAGTAGAACTGGAACACGCCGCCGAGGTTGCTGGTGGACGGCGTACCCAGCGCACCAATGCCGGTGGAGACCTCCGCACCGCCCAGGTTCTCGCTGATCACCGCGCGGCTGATGTGCAGGCCGTTGCTGTTGCCGTAGGCCATGTTGCCCAGCGGGATGCCATCGAGGGTGTAGCCCAGGCGATTCTGGTTGAAGCCACGCAGGCTGATGCTGGTGGACCATTCGTAGGCGCCGGTGGCATCGGCCGATTCGAAATGCACGCCCGGCTTGGCCGCCAGCAGCTTCAGCGGGTTGGCACCGGGCGGCAGGACCTTCATGTCCTCGGCGGTCACGCGCTGCACCTGGCGGGCTTCGCCGCGGCCGATCACCGAGATCGAATCGAGGGTCGTGGCCGACTGCGCGTCGGTCGCGGGGGCGGTTTCAGCGACAGCCAGCGACGGCAGCGAAGCACAGACCAGCAGGGCCAGCAGATTGCGGCGAAGCGGAGCGTGGGACGGCATGGAGGCGGATTCCTTGGGCACGCTGGACGCCGAAGGGCGGCGTCGAAGAGCAGCAGCGGCGGAATCGTAGAAGCCTCGCGTTACATGTCATTTACACGCCACGTACGGAAGATTGGCGTTCTGAATGGTTTGCAAGCCGTGGGGTGGTTGCCGGCCAGCGGCCGGCACTACGGTTATTCGAATGAGCCGACCGAGTCGTGGGCCAGGTTGTCGAAGCGGGTGTACTCACCGAAGAACTTCAGCTTGCACGATCCGGTCGGGCCACCACGGTGTTTGCCGATGATGATCTCGGCCAGGCCCTTGTCTGGCGAATTTTCCTTGTTGTAGTAATCGTCGCGGTAGATGAACACGATCATGTCCGCGTCCTGCTCGATTGCGCCCGATTCGCGAAGGTCGGCCATCACCGGGCGCTTGTCGGTACGTGTTTCCAGCGAGCGGTTGAGCTGCGACAGCGCGATCACCGGCACGTGCAGTTCCTTGGCCAGGCCCTTCAGCGAACGCGAGATCTCCGAGATTTCGGTGGCGCGGTTTTCACTGTTGCCCGGCACGCTCATCAGCTGCAGGTAGTCGATCACCACCAGGCCCAGGTCGTGCTCGCGCTTGAGCCGGCGGCACTTGGAACGCAGCACTTCCGGCGACACGCCCGGCGTATCGTCGATGAAGATCTTGGTTTCCTTCAGCATCTTGATCGCGCTGGTGACGCGGCTCCAGTCTTCATCTTCCAGCTGGCCGGTACGCAGGCGCTGCGCGTTGATGCGGCCGTTGGAGGAGATCAGGCGCATCGCCAGCTGCGAGGCCGACATTTCCATCGAGAACACCGCCACGCCCTTCTTCGACTTGATCGCCGCGTACTCGGCGATGTTCAGTGCAAAAGTCGTCTTGCCCATGGCCGGGCGCGCGGCGAGGATGATCAGGTCGGTCGGCTGCAGGCCGGCGGTCATCGCATCGAAGTCGTTGTAGCCGGTCGGCAGGCCGGTGATGTTGCCGCCGTTCTCGAAGCGGTTGCGCAGTTCCTCGAAGGCATCCTTCAGCGCGCCAGGCATCGCCACGAAGTCGGTACGGCCGCGTGCACCCTGTTCAGCGATGGCGAACACGCTCTTCTCCGCAGAGGCCAGCAGCTCACTGCTGTCACGGCCCTCAGGCTGGAAGCCATCGTTGACGATGTCGGTGCCGACCTGGATCAGCTGCCGCAGCACGGCCTTGTCACGCACGATCTCGGCATAGGCCACGATGTTGGCCGCCGACGGCGTGGTGCTCGCCAGCTCGATCAGGTAGGCACCATCGCCCACCAGCTCCAGCTTGCCCTGTGATTCGAACCACTCGCCCAGGGTCACCGCGTCGAACGGCCGCTCGCGCTCGGACAGCTCACGGATCGCGCGGTAGATCATCTGGTGATCGCGGCGGTAGAAATCGCCCTCGGTCAGCTGGTCGTTGACCCGGTCGTAGGCCTCCGGCGCCAGCATCAGGCCACCCAGCACCGCCTGCTCGGCTTCCACCGAATGCGGCGGAACGCGCAACTGGTCGATACGCGATTCGTCGCGATCACGATCAAAGCCATCACCGCGCTCTCTGCGGTTGGAACGGAAGCCGGAACGAGCGGACATGCTGCGGTGTTTCCTGCAAAAGTGGGCCGGACGAGTGTAGGCATGCGCTGACCCCGGCAGCCATGGACAAGCCTGTGGATAAGCCGTGGAGAAACGGGGGATATCCGCCAGTGCCTGGCCACTCTGGCGCGGGGGCGTCGCAGTGCCTGCGACGGGCGCCGTTGCGGCGCCCGGGTGGGTCATTATCGCAGATCAGGCGGCCAGGGTCGGAGCTCGTGCAAGGGCGCCCAGCGGGACGCGGGCCCAGAGCCCGTCGCTGCGCACCGGGATCCGACCCCGGACGTGGCTGGGGGCGGATCCCTCTGCAACGCAGAGTGCTCTGCCCCCATAGGCCTCAATCGCCCTTCACGTGCACTGCGATCAACGCCAGGAACCGGTCCACGTAGCCCTGCAGGAATTTCTGCGTGCCCTCGTTGTGGATCGTGCCGTCGGCGTCGATCAGGCCGTCCTTGAAATGGATGAACGCCTCGGGCTGGCCGAGCACGTGCATGTCCAGGAAGGCCAGGCTGTTGCGCAGGTGCTGCTGGGCCACGGCGGTGCCGATCTGGCCGATGGAGGCGCCGATCACCGCCGCCGGCTTGCCGGCAAACGCACTGTCACCGTAGGGGCGCGAGCCGATGTCGATGGCGTTCTTCAGCACGCCCGGCACCGACCGGTTGTATTCGGGGGTCACGAACAGCACCGCGTCGGCGGCGCGCACCTGATCCTTCAGCCGGGTGCCCTGAGGCGGGTACTGGCCATCGAAATCCTGGTCGTACAGCGGTAGATCACCAATCTGCACGTACTGGAAGCGCGCGCGGTCGCCAGCGATCTTCTCCAGCGCATGGGCCAGCTTGCGGTTGCAGGAATCCTTGCGCAGGCTGCCGACGAACACGGCGATGGTGGGGACGGACATAGGGACATACTCCTCACGGTGCGGGAGGCCCAGCCTAGACGCCGGGCCCGTGCCGTCCGGTGAAGATCAGCCCCCGGTCACGCGGGTCCGCACCTGCCGCCAATGCGCCTGCCAGGCCTGGAACATCAGCACGTTCCACAGGTGGGTATGCCACTTGCGCTGGCCGCCCAGGAACTGCTGCCACAGCGGCTGCACCGCCGCCGCCGACAGCACGCCTTCGCGCTCCAGGCGCGCCGGCTGCAACAGATCCTCGGCCCACGGCCGCAGGTCGCCCTTCAGCCAGTCGCTGACCGGCGCGCCGAACCCGCGCTTGGGCCGGTGCACCATCGATTGCGGCACGTAGCGGCCAAGCACGCGCTTGAGCAGCACCTTGCTGGTGGTTTCGCTGCGCTTGAAGCCCAGCGGCAGCGACCAGGCGAACTCGGCCACGCGCCAGTCCAGCAGCGGCGCGCGTGCCTCCAGGCTGACCGCCATCGAGGTGCGGTCGACCTTGCAGAGCAGGTCATCCGGCAGGTAGGTCACGTAATCGGCCAGCATCATCGCGTCGGCCGGCGTGCCGGCACCGTGCAGCGGATCGGCCAGGTCGTAGAAGCTGCCGGCGGCCTGTGCGCCGGGCACTGCCGCGGCGGGGTCGCGCCAGCGCGAGATGCGGTTGCGGTACACGTCGCCAATGCCACGCGCGCCGGACTCGGCCAACAGCGCGGCCAGTCCGCCGGTCCGCGAGGCCTCGCCCTGGTGCTGCGCGCGCGCGCCCATCCAGCGTCGCAGCGGGCCCGGCACGCGGCCCAGCATCTGCCAGTTGCGCAGCGCGCGCACGTAGCGGGTATAGCCGAAGAACAGCTCATCACCGCCGTCGCCAGACAACGCCACGGTCACGCCCTGCCGCGCCAGCCGGGCGACCAGCGCGGTCGGCACCTGCGAGGCATCGGCAAAGGGTTCGTCGAACATTGCCGGCAGCTGCGGCACGACTGCCAGTGCATCCGCGCCGCTGACGTAGAGCTCGGTGTGGTCGCAGCCCAGATGCGTGGCCAGTTCCCTGGCCAGCGGTGCCTCGTCGTGGCCCGAATCGGTGAAGCCGATGCTGAAGCTGTGCACCGGCTGCCCGCTCTGCGCCTGCATCAGCGCCGCCACCAGCGACGAATCGGTACCGCCGGACAGGAACACGCCCACCGGCACGTCGGCCACCATGCGCAGCGCCACCGCGTCGCGCAGCAGCCCGTCCAGCTGCTCCTCTGCTTCCTCGATGCGGCCCTGGAACGGCGCAGCCAGTGCCGCCTGCATGCGTGCACGCGCATCCCAGTACGGGCGCTGCGCCTGCTCCGGGCGATGCGCCGATGCACCCGCCGCTACGGCTTCGGCGTCCAGGCGCAGCACGCGGCCGGGCATCAGCTTGTAGCAGCGCTGGTGGATGCTGTGCGGGGCCGGAATGTAATCCAACCGCAGCAACAGGGTCAGCGCGTCGCGGTCGATGTCGTTGTCGAACGCCGGGTGCTGCCACAGCGCTTTCAGTTCGGAACCGAACACCAGGGTGTCACCGGCCCAGCCGTAGTACAGCGGCTTCTTGCCAACGCGGTCGCGTGCCAGCCACAGGCACTGCGCCTGGCGGTCCCACAGCGCGATGGCGAACATGCCGTTGCAACGCTGCAGGGTTTCTTCCATGCCCCACTGCAGGATCGCCGCGAGCAGCACTTCGGTGTCGGAATGGCCACGGAAAGCATGCCCCAGCGGCTCCAGTTCGGCACGCAGGGCGGCGAAGTTGTAGACCTCGCCGTTGTAGGCCATCACGTAGCGGCCATCGGACGAGGCCATCGGCTGGTGGCCCAGCGGCGACAGATCGAGAATGCTCAGCCGACGGTGCGCCAGCGCGATGCCTGCCCCGGCATCGACCCAGCTGCCGCCATCATCCGGCCCGCGGTGGTGCAGCGCCTCGCCCATGGCCAGGACCTGCGCCTGCAGCACCTCGGCCGACGCCACCGGCGCCGGCAACAACATTCCCGCCAATCCACACATGCATCAAGGTTCCTGCGCCAGTTCAAGGGCGGCGCCAATCACCGCATTGTCGCTTGGAAGCCCGAACATTGCTGCCCCTGCCAGCGGGGTATAGGTATCGGCGCCGCAGACCCGGCGCAGCGGCAGGTGGCCGAAACCGGCCTCGACCAGTGCGGTGACCACGCCCTCGCCCACCCCTCCACTGTGGCGGCCCTCGTCCAGCACCAGCACGCGCCGTGCGCTGGCGGCCTGGCTGGCGATGAAGCCGGCATCCAGCGGCACCAGCCAGCGCAGGTCGACCACCCGTACCTGCCAGCCCAGCTGCTGTTCGATGGCTCGCGCTGCGCGCAGCGCCATCGGCACGCCATTGCCGTAGGTGTAGACCACCAGCTCGCCAGCCTCCGGCCCGTAAACACGGCCTTCGCCCGGCACCAGTGCCCGGCCCTGGGCCGGGTAGTCGAACAGCCACTGGCCATCGCCCGGCTCATGCAGGTCCTTGCTCATGTACAGCGCGATCGGCTCCAGGAACACGGCCACGCGCCCATCCACCAGGGCCAGCGCCGCCAGCGTGCGCAGCATCATCACCGCATCGTCGCCGCGCGATGGGCAGCCGACCACCAGCCCGGGGATGTCGCGCAGGGCGGTGATCGAGTTGTCGTTGTGGAAATGGCCGCCGAAACCCTTCTGGTAGCCCAGCCCGGCCACCCGCACCAGCATCGGATTGCGGTACTGGTCGTTGGAGAAGAACTGCAGCGAACAGGCTTCGCCACGCAGCTGGTCGATGGCGTTGTGCAGGTAGGCCAGGTACTGGATCTCCGGGATCGGCAGCATGCCCATGTTGGCCAGGCCCTGCGCCATGCCCAGGATCATGGTTTCGTCCAGCAGGGTGTTGAACACCCGGCGCGGCCCGAAGCGGCGCAGCAGATCCTTGGTGACGGTGTAGACACCACCCTTCTGCGCCACGTCCTCGCCGAACAGCAGGCTCTGTGGATACTTGGCCAGCAGCTCCTGCAGACCATGATTGATCTGGATTGCGAGATGCCGCGGCGCCTGTCGTTCCGGCAATGCCTCGGCACCGCCATAGAGTGCCTCGCGTGCTTCGGCAGCGACCTCGCGCTGCGCTTCGGCCTGCACCGCTGCAGGGGTGTACGGTGCCAGCGGCGCCATCACCTCCCGCAGCGACTGCAGCTTCGCACTGCCTTCGGCATCGGCGGCAGCGGCCATGCAGCGCGCGCGCATCGTTTCGTAGGCCACTTCGATGGCGTCCGCATCCATCCAGCCTGATTCCAGCGCGATCTGCGCCGAGCGCAGCAGCGGATCCTGCGCCTCGGCCGCGCACAGTTCCGGCAGCGCGCGCCATTCCACTTCAAAGTCGGTGCCGGCATGGCCCATCAGGCGCGTGGTGCGCAGATGCAGGAAGGTCGGCCGCCGCGTACGCCGGCAGTGTTCCACCGCCGCCTGCACCTGGGCGTGCCCGGTGGCCAGGTCGAGGCCATCGGCAAAGAAATAGTCCAGCCCCGGCTGGTGGCTGAAGCGCTCGGCGATCCAGCCATCGGGGGTCTTGACCGAGATGCCCAGACCGTTGTCCTCGCAGACGAACAGGATCGGCGCCGGTAGTTTCTGGTAGGCCGACCACATCGCGGTATTGAAGGCGGTCTGCGCGGTGGCGTGGTTGGCCGACGCATCGCCGAACGAGCACAGCACGATGCTGTCGGTGGGAATGGGCAGCGCCTGCCCCAGCCGCTTGCCACTCTCGATGGCCAGCGCGGTACCCAGCGCCTTGGGCAGGTGCGACGCAATCGTCGAGGTCTGCGGCAGCACCCACAATGGCTTGCTGCCCCACACCTTGTGGCGGCCACCGCTGGCCGGATCATCCGCGCTGGCGGCGAAGGACAGTGCCGCATCGCGCAGCGGGTCGATGCCCGGCACCTGCCGCGAACGCTCGGCCATGAAGGCGCCGGAACGATAGTGCAGGAAGGCAGGATCGGTGTACCGGCAGGCCCGCGCCAGCAGCGCGTTGCCTTCATGGCCGGACGAACCAATGGTGTAGAAGACCTTGTTCTGCACGCGCAGCACGCGCGCCATCAGGTCCAGCTGGCGGCTGGCCAGCTGCGAGTCGAACAGTTCATCGAAGGCGGCAGCGGTGAGCGTACTGCCCGGCAGGATCGGAGCATCTGCCGCGGGTCGCGGACGCGGCGTCCCGCGCCACCCGCGCACCGCCTCAAGGAAATTGACGTCGCACACCTCGGCGCGGTTGAGCCCCCGCATGCGCGCGGGAATCGGATCCGGAACCACAGCGAACATCGAACACCCTCCGTGTCGTTGTTGCGTTCCGCCCGGCAATACCGGGCGCTACCCTGTGGGCATCAAGCCGCCTCGAAGCGCGAGCGCACCTCGGCGGTCACCGCCGGCATCGGCAGGAAGCGCGGCTGCGCACGCACCCGCTGCAGCCAGGCGCGAACTTCCGGGAACGGCTCCAGGCTGATGCCGCCCTCGCCCGCCACATCGGTATAGGCAAACAGGGCGATATCGGCAATGCCGTATCCGCTGCCGGTGAACCACTGCGCTTCGCGCAGGTGCTGCTCCATCACCGCCAACGCGGTGGCGGCACGCTCGTGCAGGCGTGGCAGTTCGGCACGGCGTGGCGAGTCGGGCGCCGTCCAGCCCCGGATGAAGCGCGCTACCGCCACGCACGGCTCGTGCGTGTACTGCTCGAAGAACATCCAGCTCAACGCCTGCGCACGCTCCCAGCCATCGCTGGGCAGGTAGGGCGTGCCTTCGGCCAGCCAGAACAGGATCGCGTTGGATTCGGTCAGCACGCGGCCGTCGTCGCGGACGATCAGCGGCACCTTGGCATTCGGGTTGAGCGCCAGGAATTCGGGCGTGTGGGTCTGGCCATGGGCACTGTCCACTTCCACCCAGCGGTAACGGCTGCCGAGCTGCTCAAGCAGCAGCCGGACCTTGTGGCAATTGCCCGAGACCGACATGCCATGCACCGTCAGCGGGACGCGCTCTTCCACCATTGCCTGCTCCATCGGATCCGGCCGGCGGCCGGCTGCGTGCAGTCTGGCAAGTGCGCCAGGGAATGCCAAGCGCGGATGCAGCATGGCACCCCGGTAGTGCCGGCCGCTGGCCGGCAATCGCACGAATCCTGCTGCAGCGAGGTTGCCGGCCAGCGGCCGGCACTACCGGGTCACGTTCAGCGCGCACGCTGCCGCCACTGTTCGCGCGACTGGCCCCAGATCTGCATCGGTTTGTCGTTGTACGGCGGCGGCAGTTCGCCCATCCGCAGCAACGTGCTGCCCAGCTTGCGCGCGACCGCCCGCGAGTTGTCATTGTTCTCGGCGATGGTATGGATCACCTCGTGCCAACCCAGCGTGTCGAAGGCCCAGTCGATCGCCGCGACCGCCGCTTCCGGCGCATAGCCCCGGCCCCAGCTGGCGCGGCGGATGCCCCAGCCGACCTCGGTACCCGGCCAGTCCTGCGGTTGCCAGGGGCCCATCCGCCCGATCCAGTCCCCGCTGGATTTTTCGATCACGCTGAACATCGAAAAGCCGAACAGCTGCCAGGCGCCAGCCAGGCTGCAGAAGCCGCGCCAGGCTACCGAAGGCGGCTGCACGCCACCGAGGGTGCGCATCGTTTCCTCGTCGGCGCAGAACGCCAGATAGGGTTCGTAGTCCTCGCGCAGCAGCGGACGCAGGATCAGGCGCTCGGTTTCCAGGCGCAGGTCGAAGATGCTCATGCCGACTCCATGTCGAAGGGGCCACCATGATGGTGGATTCCGCCTCCACACGGATGAATGCCCGCGCTCGCAACGAAACGGGCCGGCATGCGCCGGCCCGTCGGGTACAGCACGTATTCTGGATTACTGGCGCGTGGCCGCAGTGGCGCCGGCAGCAGCGGTCTGCGTGACCAGCTGGCCATCGACCACCGGCAGGCGATCGCTGGCCGGCTTGTTGTCCATGCGCACGGTCTTCTCGGCGCCGTCGTAGCGGTAGGTCACGTTGTAGCCCTTCACCACGTCATTGGTGCCCATGGCGATGCGGTTGCCCGGCTTGCTGGCCATGCGCATGGTGCCGGTGGTGCCGTCCTCGTTGCGGTAGGTCACGTTGTAGCCGGTAACACGGCTCGACTCGGAGGTGGCGGTCTCGGTGTGGCACTGGCGCTCGGTACGGTTGACCACGCGGCCACCCACGTGGCGCTTGTCGATCTGGTTGCCGATGAAGCCACCGGCCACGGCACCGGCTGCGGTCGCGGCCTTCTTGCCGTTGCCACCGCCGACCTGGTTGCCGAGCAGGCCGCCGACCACCGCGCCGACCACGGTGCCGCCGACGTTGCCGTCACGCTCCGGCAAGCGCTCCTGCACGGTCACGTCCTGGCAGACCTCGTGCGGGGTCTGGGTGGTGGAGGTCTCGCGCACGGGATCGGTGCCGATCACGGTGGCGTAGGCCTTCTGCTTCTCGGTGATCGGGTCGACCTTCAGCACGTCGGCGTATTCCAGCCCGCGCGGTGCAGACGGGTCGAGCTTGTCACCACGCGCGCCATCGTCAACGGCATTGCCGTCAACCAGCCGCGATTCACCGTTGGGGGTTCCGGCGCTGATGGAATCAGGCGACTTGTCACCGCTCTTCATGAAGGCGGCGGTGGCGATGCCACCGACCAGCAGCGCGCCCGCTGCGACCAGGACAGTTGTAGTTGTGCTTTTCATGACCTGCTCCTTGCGGACCATCCGCAACGTTCTCGGCCCAGATTGCAGCATGCACTGCCTGAACGGAATCTCCACATTTCCTGCTCATTCCTGTAACCCATTCAGCATCGGGAAATGCTGGGCCCGTGGTAGCGTTTGCATATTCCCCACGAGGATCCACGCCATGGCCAACCCGATGCTGCTGCCGGTACTGCAATGGGCCCGCCGGCTGCGCTACCCCACCCTGTTCAAGCTGACCGCCGGCCTGTTCGTGCTGACCCTGTTCATTCCCGACCCGATTCCGTTCGTCGACGAGCTGGTACTGGGCTTCGGCACCCTGCTGCTGGCCAACTGGAAGAGCCGCAATACAGTCCCGGCCCCGCCGCCGCTGGAACAGCGTTGATCCCGCTGGTCGACAGCCACTGCCATCTGGATGCCAGTGAATTCGATGCTGACCGCATGGCGGTGATCGAGCGCGCGGGCGCCGCGGGCGTGCGCGAGCAGGTGGTACCGGCCGTCACGGCCGCCAGCTGGCCGAAGCTGCGCGAGGTCTGCCGGCAGGCACCGGGGCTGTACCCGGCCTACGGCCTGCATCCGTTGTTCCTGGCCGAGCACCGGCCCGACCATCTGCCGCTGCTGCGCGAATGGATCGTTCGCGAACGCCCGTGCGCGATCGGCGAATGCGGGCTGGACTTCTTCGTCGAGGGACTTGATGCAGAGGCGCAACAGGCGTACTTCATCGGCCAGCTGCAACTGGCCCGCGAGTTCGAGCTGCCGGTGATCGTGCATGCGCGACGCGCGGTGGATGCGGTCATTGCCGCGATCCGTCGCGTCGGCGGCCTGCGC
Organism: Stenotrophomonas sp. YJH_SMC_12-1; assembly: GCF_059370935.1. Taxonomy (NCBI): domain Bacteria; kingdom Pseudomonadati; phylum Pseudomonadota; class Gammaproteobacteria; order Lysobacterales; family Lysobacteraceae; genus Stenotrophomonas; species Stenotrophomonas sp. YJH_SMC_12-1. The sequence goes on from NZ_JCAFUD010000001.1 coordinate 171,986, forward strand.
GGCGTGGTGCACAGCTTTTCCGGCAGCCCGGAACAGGCCGCGCAACTGCATCGGCAAGGCTTCCTGCTCGGTCTCGGTGGTCCGCTGACCTACGAACGCGCGCAACGGCTGCAGCGCCTGGTGCGCGGGATGCCGCTGGAACAGCTGCTGCTGGAGACCGACGCGCCCGACCAGCCTGACGCCGGCATCCGCGGCCAGCGCAACGAACCAGCGCGACTGGCAGTCATCGCCCGCCACGTGGCCGCACTGCGCGGGATGGAGCTGGACGCGGTGGCCCAGGCCACGACGGAGAATGCGCGGCGCCTGTTCGCGCTGCCGGCAATGTAACGGGTAGGTGCCGGCCGCTGGCCGGCACGATCCATCACCCCTCGCTGGACTCGACCACTTCGGCCTTCACCTTCTTCGGCTCCAGCAGCATTTCAAGCGCCTTGCCGACCGCCGCGAAGGCGAAGGCACCGGTGATGTGGGTTGCCGCACCGAGGCCTGCGCCACAGTCCAGTTTCAATGCAGCATCCGCACCGAGGTTCGGGCGGATGCCGCAGACGCTGCCATCGGCCTGCGGATACTTCACGTTTTCCAGCGAGTACACCGCCGGTACGCCAAAATAGCGCTTGGCATTCTTCGGGAAATTGAACTCGCTGCGCAGCTTCTTGCGGATCAGCGCCAGCATGGCGTCGTGCTCGGTGCGCGAGACATCGCGGATGCGCACCAGGGTCGGATCGGTGCGACCACCGGCAGCCCCCACGGTCAGCAGCGGCAGCTTGCGGCGGCGGCACCAGGCGATCGTCTCGACCTTCACCCGGAAGCTGTCGCAGGCATCGATCACCAGGTCGAAGCCACGGTCCAGCAACTCGGCCATGTTCGACACGGTCAGGAATGCCTGCACGGCATCGACCTCGATGTCCGGATTGATCGCACGGCAACGCTCGGCCATCGCCTCGGCCTTGTTGCGTCCGTAGTTGCCTTCCATCGCCGGCAGCTGCCGGTTGGTGTTGGACACGCAGATGTCATCGGCGTCGATCAGGGTCAGGTGGCCGACCGCCGAACGCGCCAGCGCTTCCACCACCCACGAGCCGACCCCGCCCATGCCCACCACCGCCACGCGGCTGCCCTGCAGGCGCTCGAGCGCACCTACGCCATACAGCCGTTCGATGCCGGCGAAGCGTTGTTTGACCTGTTCGTTCATGCGGCTATTTTAACGTGCAGGCGCCAGTGCCTACAGCGCGCCGGCATCGAACCCACCGTTGCACGCCCGGAGAGCCCGCCATGAACGCCAGCCCGCCCCGCCGCCCGTCCACTGCCCAGCGGTACCTGTTCGTGCTGTGCCTGGGCCTGCTGATCGGCCTGGTCGCCACGGTCATGGTCGGCCGCGCCCTGCAGGCCCGCCGCGACCCGTTCCCGGACAGCCTGATGCAGGTGATGCAGCGGCAATCGCAGCTGCTGCAGCAGGCCCAGCAGCAGAACCGCTGCAGCCTGGCCGACAGCGTGCCGCGGCTGCAGGCCCTGCGCCTTCTGTCCAACGACCTCGACCTGGCCTTTCCCGGGCTGAAGGACAACGGCCGGTTCCAGCAGCACGCCAGCCAGCTGCGCGGCAACCTCAACGCCGCATTGGCGGCTCCGCCCAGTGACTGCACCGCCCTGGCCAAGGTCGTGGAAACCGTGCAGGCCGACTGCCGCGCCTGCCACCAGGACTTCCGCTGACGCGCATTCATCCTGTAGCCGGGCAAGGCACGCCTGGTTGGCACCTTGTTCACGTTCGAAAGGAGAGGATTCGTCCACCCTGCTGCATGACGCAGTACCACCCAACACACCCGCCTTCACGGCCAGGAGACGCTCCATGAAGATCCAGCTCATTGCCGCCAGCGCCATCGCTACCCTCGCCCTGGCTGGCTGTGCCACCTCGCCCGGCTACGGTGGCGGTGGTTACAACAACGGCTACAACAATGGTGGCTACGGCAACAACGGCGGTTACAACCAGAGCCGTTGCGCTGACTGTGGCATCGTCACCCGCATCAACACCGTGCCGTCGGGCCGCACCGCGCCCAGCGCGACCGGCGCCATCCTCGGCGGCATCGTCGGTGCCGTGGCCGGCCATGAGATCTCCGATCACACCGGTGGCAGCCGTGGCAACAAGAACATCGCTGCGGCCGCAGGCGCGGTCGGTGGCGCGCTGGCCGGCAACCAGATCCAGAAGAACGTGACCAGTGATACCTACGACATCAGCGTACGCATGGACGATGGCCGCACCATCGTGGTCAACCAGCGCGACCTCGGCGGCATCCGCGAAAACACCTACGTGCGCGTGGTCAACGGCAAGGTCATCCTGCGCTGACCTGCGCCGGGCCGGCGGCAAAGAAAAAGGCCCGCTTGCGCGGGCCTTTTTCATGTGACGGCTTGCAGCGCGATCAGGTCGGCTGCACGGCGTCCGCCTGCAGGCCCTTCTGGCCCTGCACGACGGTGAAGGTGACCTTCTGGCCTTCCTTCAGGCTCTTGAAGCCCTGGGTCTGGATGGCACGGAAGTGCACGAACACGTCTTCGCCGTTTTCACGGCTGATGAAGCCGAAGCCCTTTGCATCGTTGAACCACTTGACGGTACCGGTCTCGCGATCAGACATCTCACTAACTCCCTGGGGACTCTCTCTTGTTGTTGGAAACGCCTGGTGGGCGGCTGACAAGCAAGGGGGAAGCGAGGTGCATCGATGCAGCGGATCGGGAAGATCTTGCTTCATCAGGCCACGATCCACGGTGACCTTGCCAAGCTCAGCGACTGCAACTTAACCCGCCCAAAACGAAAAAGCAACTGGCAAAATCTTTCACTGTCAACCCCAAAACGGCGACCATACGGGACAGCATGGGACTCTCATTCATCTTATATCTGCTAGCGGTCATTTTTGTCCTTGTCGGCATCGCCGGAATCATCCTGCCGGCCCTGCCCGGCATCCCGCTGGTGTTCATTGGACTGCTGCTGGCGGCCTGGGCGGACGGCTTCACCCACGTCGGCTGGCCGACCCTGGTCGCGCTGGGCGTACTGACCGTCCTCTCGCTGCTGGTGGACGTGCTGGCCACGGTGGTGGGTGCGCAGCGGGTCGGTGCCAGCCGCAAGGCACTGTGGGGTACGTTCGTCGGCAGCATCGTCGGCCTGTTCTTCATGCCGATCGGCCTCTTTGCAGGCCCCCTGATCGGCGCCCTGGCCGGCGAGTACTGGCACACCCGCGAACTGGGGCGCTCGACCAGGGTAGGCCTGGCCACCTGGCTCGGTATCCTGCTCGGCCTGGCGCTGAAACTGGCCGTGGTGATCGCGATGCTCGGCCTGTTCGCCTTCGCCTGGTTCCTGTAACCCGCACTGCCTTCACGCCGCGCGCACGCGGTGCCCGTGCATAAACCGTGGGGGCTGGCCGTGAACCGGTGCAGCCGCCACACTGTGCGATTCCCGTATTCACCTAAGGGCCTGCTGCAATGACCCTGTCTCCGCTGCTTCCCCGTCTCGCGCCGCTGGCGCTGGCCCTGGCCAGTGCGCCGCTGGCCGCGCAGGAGTTCGCGCCCAGCGCCGAAGCCTCGCCGGCCGCGTGCGCGGCGATTACCACCGATGCTGCCCGCCTGGCCTGCTATGACCGCCAGTTCGGCCGTACCCCGCAGGCCACTGCCGAGGCCGACGCTGCGGCCGAGGCGGCCGCGCAGGCCCGTCGCGAAGAACGCCAGACTGCACGCGTGAGCCAGGGCGAAGAGAAGCTGCGCGAGCGGGTCAGCGATCTGTTCCGTCCAGCAGCCCCTGACAGCGCACTGGCCAATGCTGGCCGCGGTTCGCTGCTGGACAGCCGCTGGGAACTGGCCGAGGACTCCAAGCTGGGCCCCTTCCAGCTGCGCGCCTACAAGCCGGTGTACCTGCTGCCGGCGTTCTGGACCAGCGATCGCAACACCACGCCGCATTCGCCGAACCCGGCCAACACGGTCACCACGCCGCAGGTGCTGGACAGTGCCGAGCTGAAGTTCCAGATCAGTTTCAAGACCAAGATCGCCGAGAACCTGTTCGGCGACAACGGCGACATCTGGGCCGGCTACACCCAGAGCTCGCGCTGGCAGGCCTACAACGGCGAGGATTCGCGCCCGTTCCGCGAAACCAATTACGAGCCGGAAGTGATGATGGTGTTCCGCAACGGCTACTCGATCGGTGGCTGGCGCGGGCGCATGACCGGCATCGCGCTGAACCACCAATCCAACGGCCGCGCCGACCCGCTTTCGCGCAGCTGGAACCGGGTGATGCTCAACATCGGCCTGGACCGCGAGAACTGGGCGCTGGTGCTGCGCCCCTGGTACCGCATTCCCGAGACCCGCAGCGACGACAACAACCCGGACATCGAGGATTACATGGGCCGCGGTGATGCGACCCTGACCTGGAACCGCAACGGCCACGAAGTCTCGCTGATGGCGCGCCATTCGCTGCGCACCGGCAGCCGCTCGCACGGTGCCCTGCAGCTGGATTACGGCTTCCCGATCAGCAACCTGCTGCGCGGGCATGTGCAGGTGTTCGACGGTTACGGCGAAAGCCTGATCGACTACAACCACAAGGCCACCTACGTGGGCGTGGGCGTGTCGCTGCTGGAGTGGTTCTGATGCCCGTGACGATCTGGCACAACCCGGCCTGCAGCAACTCGCGCGGCGCATTGAAGCTGATACGTGATGCCGGCTTCGAGCCGGTGGTGGTCGACTACCTGGGCAGCCCGCCGGACGTGCCCACGCTGCGCCAGGTGCTGGCCGAATCAGGATTGAGCGCACGTGATCTGGTGCGCAGCAAGGAGGCGCAGTTCGCCGAACTGCGCCTGGAAGGTGCGGACGAGGCCACGCTGCTGGCCGCGATGGCCGAACACCCGCGACTGATCAACCGCCCCGTGGTGCGCACGGACAAGGGCACACGCCTGTGCCGTCCACCGGAAACAGTGCTGGAGATCCTGTAACCCGCCTCGCCGCCGCGTAGCGGAGCGTGTTGGTAGAGTCGACTGTTAGTCGACTCCCTCCTCACCCTTCATATGCATCCGCGGAAAAGCCCGCACTGCGTGCGATAGTCGACTGACAGTCGACTCTACCCCAGCGCCTCTTCTACCCGGACGCCCTCCTCCCCGGCTGGCTTACAGCCAGTCGGTGATGCCTTCGCGGCGGTACACCTCGGCGAACGCCGGGCGCGCCTTCATCAACGTGGCGTGCGCCTTCAGTACCGGCCAGGTGTCGGTGGGCCTGGGCATGTTGCGCGACCAGCGCATCAGCATCACCAGCATGTAGTCGACCACGCAGGGCGTGGCGCCCAGCAGGTAGGGGCCATGTGCATGCAGGTGCGCGGCCACATGCTGCCAGGCCGCTTCCAGGCGCTGCCGTGCCATCCCGCGGCTGGCCTCGATGTTCGCCTCGCCCGCCATTTCGTGTGGATAGAACCAGGCTCGATAGGCCGGCTGCAGCGTATTGGCACACCAGAACATCCAGCGGTAGGCATCGGCGCGCTGCGGCGTGCCCAGCGCGGGCAGCAGGTTGGCGTCCGGATGGCGATCAGCCAGGTACAACGCAATGGCCGCCGCTTCGGTCAGTACCAAGCCATCGATCAGCAGTGTCGGCACCACACCGGCCGGATTCAGCGCCAGGTACCCCGCCGACTTGTGCTCGCGCGCGTCGAAATCCAGCAGCACCAGTTCATGCTCGATGCCCAGCTCGATCAGCAGCCAGTGCACCACCAGCGCGGCGGTACTGGTCGAACCATACAGCGTGGTGCTCATGCAGAAGATCCTGTACAGGTGGATCAGCCGATTATGCGCCCGCGCGCACGATCGTTGCTCAGCCGCAGCTGCTCATGCAGGAATCCCGGCGTTCGCCACAGGACATCATCGGCGCGCGCATCGTACAGTCATGCGTCTTCAGTTCGCAGGCATGGCGCAGGTCGGGGTTGTCCACGTCCTTGCAGCGCTTGTCCGGCGCCGGCACCATCCGCTGCTCGCAATTGCTCTGGCGGCTGCCGAGAGAGTCATTCTGCGCCATGCAGCTGCGATAGCCGGCCTGGCACTGCACGCGGCACTGCGCCGATGCAGGGAAATCCGCGCCTTCGTACGACGCTGGGGTGTTGCAGCCGGCCAGCGCCAGCAGCATGCCTACCACGATGAATCGATGCAGGGCCATGGACACGTCCTGTGCGAGGGTGTGCCGACCGTAGCAGAGCAAGGGCTACAGGCGCGTTAATCCTCCCCCCCGGATACAACAACGGCGCCACACGGGCGCCGTTGTCTGGACCGAAGCGTGCGGGGAGTTACTCCACCACCACCGGAATCTTGCCGATGCGGGCCTGCCATTCGCGCGGGCCGGTCTTGTGCACCGATTCACCGGTGGAGTCGACTGCCACGGTCACCGGCATGTCCTGCACGGTGAACTCGTAGATCGCCTCCATGCCCAGGTCAGCGAAACCAACCACCTTGGCGGCCTTGATCGCCTTGGACACCAGGTAGGCCGAGCCACCGACGGCCATCAGGTAGGCCGACTTGTGCTTCTTGATCGCCTCGATCGCGGCCGGGCCGCGCTCGGCTTTGCCGACCATGCCCAGCAGGCCGGTCTGTGCCAGCACCTGCTCGGTGAATTTGTCCATGCGGGTGGCGGTGGTCGGGCCGGCCGGGCCCACCACTTCGTCGCGCACCGGATCGACCGGGCCAACGTAGTAGATGAAGCGGCCCTTCAGATCAACCGGCAGTTCCTCGCCCTTGTTGAGCATGTCGACCATGCGCTTGTGCGCGGCATCGCGGCCGGTCAGCAGCTTGCCGTTGAGCAGCAGGGTCTGGCCCGGCTTCCAGCTGGCCACGTCTTCCGGCGTGATCGTGTCCAGGTCCACGCGGGTGCCCTTGGATGCGTCGTAGGTCAGCTTCGGCCAGTCTTCCAGCGACGGCGGGTCCAGCATCACCGGGCCGCTGCCATCGAGGGTGAAGTGCGCATGGCGGGTGGCCGCGCAGTTCGGGATCATCGCCACCGGCAGGTTGGCCGCGTGGGTCGGGTAGTCGTTGATCTTGATGTCGAGCACGGTGGTCAGGCCACCCAGGCCCTGCGCACCGATGCCCAGCGCGTTGACCTTCTCGTACAGCTCCAGGCGCAGCTCTTCGATGCGGTTGGACGCACCACGGGCCTGCAGCTCGGTGATGTCGATCGGCTCCATCAGCGCTTCCTTGGCCAGCAGCATCGCCTTCTCGGCGGTGCCACCGATGCCGATGCCGAGCATGCCCGGCGGGCACCAGCCGGCGCCCATGGTCGGCACGGTCTTCAGCACCCAGTCGACGATCGAGTCGGACGGGTTGAGCATGGCGAACTTGGTCTTCGCTTCCGAACCACCGCCCTTGGCGGCGACGATCACGTCGACCTTGTTGCCCGGCACCACCTTGACGTTGACCACGCCCGGGGTGTTGTCCTTGGTGTTGATGCGCTTGCCGGCCGGATCAGCCAGCACCGAAGCGCGCAGCTTGTTGTCCGGGTGCATGTAGGCACGGCGCACGCCTTCATTGGCCATGTCTTCCACGCCCATGGTGGCGTCGTCCCAGCGCACGTCCATGCCGATTTCCAGGAACACGGTGACGATGCCGGTGTCCTGGCAGATCGGACGGTGGCCTTCGGCGCACATCCGCGAATTGATCAGGATCTGGGCCATCGCTTCCTTCGCGGCCGGCGACTCCTCGCGCTCGTAAGCGGCGGCGAGGTTCTTGATGTAGTCGACCGGGTGGTAGTACGAGATGTACTGCAGCGCGTCGGCGATGGACTGGATGAGGTCTTCCTGCTTGATCGATGTCACGTCTTGCTCGCTTGCTCGAGGCTGGCGGGGGTAATCCGCCCATTTTACCCCCTCCCCCGGCCCCGGGGTGGTAGTGCCGGCCGCTGGCCGGCAAGATTCCCCCGACGCTCTGTCACGCCACGCGCCACTGCGGCGTCCTTGCCCACATGAACGCCGAAACCGCTTTCCAGACCCACCGCCCGCGCCTGATGGCCCTGGCCTACCGCCTGCTTGGCAGCCGCGCCGACGCCGAAGACGTGCTCCAGGATGCCTGGCTGCGCTGGTCCGGCGCCGACCCGGCGGCCGTCCGCGACCCCGAAGCCTGGCTGGTCACCACCACCACCCGGCTCGGCCTGGACCGGCTGCGCGCGGCCAAGCGCGAGCGCGTGCACTACGTCGGCCCATGGCTGGCCGAGCCGCTGGCGGTCACCCTGGAGCCCGACCCGGCGCCCGGCCCGGCGCAGCTGCATGCGCTGGCCGACGACGTCTCGGTCGCCTTCCTGACCCTGCTCGAACAGCTCGGCCCCGAGGAACGCGCCGCGTTCCTGCTGAAGGAGGCCTTTGACCACGACTACCGCGAAATCGCCGAGCTGATCGGCCACAGCGAAGCCAACTGCCGGCAACTGGTACACCGTGCCCGGCAGCGCCTGCACGCCGGACGGCCGCGCTTCAACGCCGATGCCAGCCAGCACCGGCAGCTGCTGGCGCGCTTCATGGACGCCTCGCAGCGCGGCGACAGCGAGGCGATCCAGGCCCTGCTGCACGCCAACGCGCTGCTGGTCTCCGACGGTGGCGGCGTGGTTACCGCCGCGATCCGCCCGCTGCGGGGCGCCGAGCGCATCGGCCGCCTGTTCTGGGCCATCGCCCGCCGCAGCGCGGCGCATCCGGCGCAGCTGGGCTATGTCAACGGCGAACCGGCGATCCTGCGCTTCCACGGCGAGCGCCTGCACTCGGTCACCACCATCGAAGTGGTCGACGGCCGCATCGCCAATGTCTACAGCGTGTTGAATCCGGAAAAGTTGCCGAAGGTTGTCACGCGCGGCGACGCTGCGGCGTCCTGGTAGTGAAAGGCGGCCATCGTGGCCGCCGTGGAGCCCCCGATGTCCAATCACACTTCTCCCCGCGTCCCCTACACCCGCCTGGCCGCCGAGGCCTTCAAGGGCCTGCTGGCCACCAGCCAGGCGGTGCATGACAGCTCGATCGATCCGACCCTGATGGAACTGGTGTTCCTGCGCGTGTCACAGCTCAACGGCTGCGGCTACTGCATGGACATGCACGGCACGGCGCTGCGCAAGGGTGGCATCGAGCCGCGCAAGCTGGACACGCTGCCGGCATGGCACGAGAGCCGCTTCTTCGACGAACGCGAGCGCGCGGCGCTGGGTTGGGCCGAGGCACTGACCCGGCTGACCGACGGCGCGCCGTCGCAGGCGGCGTTCGATGCATTGGCGCCGCACTTCGATGAGAAGGGCATCAGTGACCTGAGCATGGGAATTGCGGTGATCAACGCCTGGAACCGGCTGGGTGCGGGCCTGCTGCCGCCGCTGCCGGCCTGACCCACCCCGCCTTCGACAATTCACTGGAGCTGCTGGTAGGTGTCGACCTTGGTCGACACGGTAGATCCACGCTACGCGTGGATGCGGGAGAGTCAGATCCCTTCGCTTCGCGAAGGGATCTGACCCGCTGTGGGTCGCTGGGGTGAGAGCCCTTTGCCGCGCAAAGGGATCTGACCCCGGCGCCAGCCACACGCCTGCACTGACCCCCTCTGCACGTATCAGGCGCGCACAATACGCGCATGCCTGCCACCCCCACCGCTGGCGCTGACGCCGCAAAGAAACCCAGCCTGCGCCAGCGCTTCAGGGCGATGCGCAACCTGCCGCCGTTCCTGCGCATGGTCTGGAAGACCAGTCCCGCGCTCACCCTGGCCAGCCTGGGGCTGCGCCTGATCCGCGCGCTGCTGCCGGTGGCGATGCTGTACGTCGGCAAGCTGATCATCGACAGCGCCCTGCACCTGAGCCAGCACGACGCGGGCTTCCCGCCGCTGGGCGAAGCGCTGTCCAGCGGCGTGCTGAACCCGCTGCTGGGCCTGCTGGCGCTGGAATTCGGCTTGGCCATCGCCTCGGACCTGCTCGGCCGGCTGGTCAGCTACGCCGATGCCCTGCTCTCCGAGCTGTTCGCCAACGTCACCAGCATCCGGCTGATGGAACACGCGGCGACGCTGGATCTGGAGGACTTCGAGGACCCGGACCTGCAGGACAAGCTGGACCGTGCGCGGCGCCAGACCATGGGCCGGATGAACCTGATGAGCCAGCTGTTCGGCCAGGTCCAGGACGCGATCACCGTGGCCAGCCTCGCTGTCGGCCTGCTGGTCTACGCGCCGTGGCTGATCCTGCTGCTGGCGCTGGCACTGGTGCCGGCCTTCATCGGCGAATCGCACTTCAACGCGGCCGGCTACAGCCTCAACTTCCAGTGGACGCCCGAGCGCCGCCAGCTCGACTACCTGCGCCAGCTCGGTGCCAGCGTGGAAACGGCCAAGGAAGTGAAGATCTACAACCTGCACCGCTTCCTGGTGGAACGCTACCGGCGGCTGTCGGTGGCGCTGTTCCAGGCCAACCGTGCACTGGCCCGGCGCCGCGCGTTCTGGGGCACGCTGCTGGCCGCGCTGGGCACGCTGGGGTATTACACCGCCTACGCCTACATTGCCTGGCGTACGGTACGCGGCGACTTTTCGATCGGCGACCTGACCTTCCTCGCCGGCAGCTTCCTGCGCCTGCGCCAGCTGCTGGAAGGCCTGCTGATCGGCTTCTCGCAGGTGGCCAGCCAGGCACTGTACCTGGACGACCTGTTCTCGTTCTTCCAGATCGAGCCGGAAATCCACTCGCGCGAAGGTGCGGTGCGCGTGCCGCAGCCGATCCAGCAGGGTTTCGTGTTCGAGAACGTCGGTTTCCGCTATCCCGATGCCGAACAGTGGGCGGTGCGCCACCTCGATTTCCAGCTGCAGGCCGGCGAAGTGCTGGCCCTGGTCGGCGAGAACGGCGCGGGCAAGACCACGCTGGTGAAACTGCTGGCACGGCTGTACGAGCCCGACGAAGGCCGCATCCTGCTCGACGGCCGCGACCTGCGCGACTACGACCTGGACGACCTGCGCGCCAACCTCGGGGTGATCTTCCAGGACTTCGTGCGCTACAACCTCAGCGCCGGCGAGAACATCGGCGTCGGCCAGGTCGAGGCGATGGACGACCAGGCACGCATCGCCGATGCCGCGCGACGAGGCATGGCCGAGGAAGTGATCGACGACCTGCCCGGCGGCTACGACCAGCTGATCGGGCGCCGCTTCAAGCAGGGCGTGGACCTGTCCGGTGGCCAGTGGCAGAAGATCGCCATTGCCCGCGCGTGGATGCGCAATGCGCAGGTGATGATCCTGGATGAGCCAACGGCAGCGCTGGACGCGCGCAGTGAGTTCGAAGTGTTCCAGCGGTTCAGGGAGCTGGCGGATAATCGTACGGCAGTGCTGATTTCCCACCGTTTCTCTTCGGTACGCATGGCCGATCGCATCCTGGTGCTGGCCGATGGCCGCATCGAGGCCAGCGGCACCCATGCGCAGCTGATGGCCCAAGGAGGACGGTACGCCGAGCTGTTCGAGCTGCAGGCGGCGGGTTACCGCTGAGAACGCCTCTCGTTCCGCCCAATGAGAACCCATCTCATTTGAGATAGAATCACCCCCGACGACTTCCGATAGATACGCCCATGTCCTCCGCTTTCGGCGCCGAAACGGTGCTTGAGGTCCGTCACTGGACCGATGCCTACTTCAGTTTCACCACTACCCGCGACAGCGGCTTCCGCTTCGAGAATGGCCAGTTCGTGATGATCGGCCTGGAAACCGAGGCACGGCCGCTGCTGCGCGCCTATTCCATCGCCAGCGCCAACTGGGAAGAGCACCTGGAGTTCTTCAGCATCAAGGTGCAGGACGGCCCGCTGACCTCGCGCCTGCAGCACATCAAGCCGGGCGACAAGGTGCTGGTCGGCAAGAAGCCCACCGGCACCCTGCTGATCAGCGACCTGCACCCGGGCAGGAACCTGTACCTGCTGGGCACGGGCACCGGCATGGCGCCGTGGCTGTCGGTCATCAAGGACCCGGAGACCTACGAGCGCTTCGAGAAGGTGATCCTCTGCCACGGCGTGCGCTACGAGAAGGATCTGGCCTACCGCGATTACTTCGAGAAGGAACTGCGTGAGCACGAGTTCCTGGGCGAGATGATCGGCGACAAGCTGCTGTACTACCCCGCGGTCACCCGCGAGCCGTTCGCCAACCAGGGCCGCCTGACCCAGCTGATGGAAAGCGGCCAGATGCAGCGCACCCTCGGCCTGCCGGAGCTGAGCCCGGAAAACGACCGCGCGATGATCTGCGGCAGCCCGCAGATGCTGGCTGATCTGCGCAGCGTGCTCGATGCCCGCGGCTTCCAGGTCTCGCCGCGCATCGGCCAGCCGGGCCACTACGTGTTCGAGCGCGCGTTCGTCGAGAAATGATCTGCAACGGCAGCCGGCCGCCGGCCGGCTCTCCGTGCGCTCCGGGATTGCCGGCCAGCGGCCGGCACTACCCCCTTCACAGCAGCGCTTCGATCGCGCTGCGCAGCTGTTCCGGCCTGGTGGTTGGCGCAAAGCGCGCAGCCACCCGCCCCTGGCGATCGACCAGGAACTTGCTGAAATTCCACTTGATGCGGGCGCTACCCAGCAGGCCGCGCTTCTCGTGTGAAAGCCATGCCCACAACGGATCAGCCCCCTCGCCGTTGACCTCGATCTTCTCCGAAAGCGGGAAGCTGACCGGATAATCCAGCGAACAGAACTGGCGGATCTGCGCGGCGTCCCCCGGCTCCTGCGCGCCGAACTGGTTGCATGGGAAGCCGATCACCACCAGGCCACGCTCGCGATACTCCTGCCACAGCTGTTCCAGCCCGGTGTACTGCGGGGTGAAGCCACAGCGGCTGGCGACATTGACCAGCAACAGCGGGTGACCCCGGTACCCGGCGAGGGCCTGTGGCTGGCCGTCGAGGTCGCGGAAGCTGAAATCGTAGGCAGTGGTCATGGCGCTGAACCGTGGGCGGTGAATGCATGGTACCCGCGCCCGGCCGCGGCAACATGCCTTTTGACACAAGTGCGGGCGCCGCCGGCCGGGTTACCCTCGGGCCCTTGTTTGCCTTACCGGAGTTCCTGCCTTGACCACCCGCCTTGCCCTTGCCGTGGCCATGTCCCTCGGCCTTGCCCTGCCCGCCTTCTCGGCCGGCGCCGCCACCCCGGCCGCCAGCAGCACCGCCCAGCAGGCCAATCCCTTCTTCGCCGAAAGCCCGCTGCCGCTGCACTTCCCGCAGTTCGACAAGATCAAGGACAGCGACTTCGCCCCGGCCTTCGACGCCGGCATGGCGCAGCAGCTGAAGGAAGTGGAGGCCATCGCCAACAACAAGGCCAAGCCGACCTTCGACAACACCATCATCGCCCTGGAAAAGAGCGGTGATGTCCTCGACCGCGCGACCACCGTGTTCTTCAGCCTGGTCGGTGCCGACACCAACGACACCCGCAAGAAGCTGCAGGCCGACTACTCGGCGAAGTTCGCCGCGCACAGCGATGCGATCGCGCTGAACGGCAAGCTGTTCGCCCGCATCCAGGCGCTGTATGACACCCGCAGCCAGCTGGGCCTGGACGCCGAAGGCGTGCGCCTGGTCGAGAAGTACTACGACAACTACGTGCGCGCAGGCGCCAGGCTGTCCGACGCCGACAAGGCCAAGCTGAAGGAGATGAACGCCGAGCTGGCCAACCTGGGTACCAAGTTCAGCCAGAACGTGCAGTCGGAGGTGAACGCTTCGGCGATCACCGTCGACGACGTCAAGCAACTGGACGGCCTGTCCAAGGAGCAGATCGCCGCCGCCGCCGAAGCCGCCAAGGCCCGCGGCCAGGACGGCAAGTACGTGATCACCCTGCTCAACACCACCGGCCAGCCGCCGCTGACCAACCTGGCCAACCGCGCCCTGCGCCAGAAGATCTACGAAGCATCGGTGAGCCGCGGCAGCCGCGGCGGTGAGTTCGACAACACCGCTCTGGTCTCGCGCATCATGCAGCTGCGCGCCGACAAGGCCAAGCTGATGGGCTTCCCGAACTTCGCCGCCTACAACCTGACCAACCAGACCGCCAAGACCCCCGAAGCGGTCAACGCGATGCTGGGCAAGCTGGCCCCGGCCGCGGTGGCCAACGCCAAGCGTGAAGCCGCCGACCTGCAGGCGATGATCGACCAGGAACAGAAGGCCGCTGGCAAGCCGACGTTCAAGCTGGAACCGTGGGACTGGGCCTTCTACAGCGAGAAGGTGCGCCAGGCCAAGTACAACTTCGACGAGTCGCAGCTGAAGCCGTACTTCGAAATGAAGAACGTGCTGGAGAACGGCGTGTTCTACGCCGCGGGCCAGGAATTCGGCCTGACCTTCAAGCAGCGCACCGACCTGCCGGTCTACCACGATGACGTCACCGTCTACGACGTGTTCGACGCCGACGGCAGCCAGCTGGCGATCTTCATCTTCGACCCGTATGCACGCGCCTCCAAGCGCGGTGGCGCGTGGATGAACTCCTACGTCTCGCAGTCCAAGCTGACCGGCTTCAAGCCGGTGGTCGCCAATCACCTGAACATTCCGAAGCCGCCGGCCGGCCAGCCGACCCTGCTGACCTGGGACGAGGTGAACACCACGTTCCACGAGTTCGGCCACGCCCTGCACGGCATGTTCTCCAACGTGAAGTACCCGTACTTCTCGGGCACCTCGGTGCCGCGTGACTTCGTCGAGTTCCCCTCGCAGGTCAACGAGATGTGGGCCGACAACCCGGTCATCCTGAAGAACTACGCCAAGCACTACCAGAATGGTTCGGCGATGCCGCAGGCACTGCTGGACAAGGTGCTGGCGGCGGCCAAGTTCAACCAGGGCTTCGCTACCACCGAGTACCTGGGTGCGGCCATGCTGGACCAGCGCTGGCACCAGATCGGTGCCGACCAGGTGCCGGCCGCCAAGGACGTGATGGCCTTCGAGCGCGCCGCGCTGGAGAAGGACGGCATCTACTACGCGCCGGTGCCGCCGCGCTACAAGACCCCGTACTTCAGCCACATCATGGGCGGCTACTCGGCCGGTTACTACGCCTACATCTGGTCGGAAGTGCTCGACGCCAACACCCAGAAGTGGTTCAAGGACAACGGCGGCCTGAGCCGCAAGAACGGCGACCACTTCCGCGCCACCCTGCTGTCCAAGGGCGGCAGCGTCGACGCGATGCAGCTGTTCCGCGATTTCGCCGGCCACGAGCCGCAGATCGAACCGCTGCTGGAAAAGCGTGGCCTGACCGGCGCCGGCAACTGATCGCCCGCGCAGTAGCCTGAAACGAAAAACCGCCCGGGAAACCGGGCGGTTTTTTTGTTGTGGTTGGGGTCAGAGCCCTTTTCTGCGAAAAGGGATCTGACCCCGGGGTCTCCGCCCCGCGCTGGCTTCAGCGCGGCGCCACGTACCCACCCGGTACGCCTTCCGGCGACAGCACCAGCTGCCACAGCTGCGCGTGCCGGCAGCGGAAGGTGGCCATCGATCCGGCCAGGTAGAACCGCCACATGCGGCGGAAATGCTCGTCGTAGCGCGCGTCCAGCTGCGGCCACGCCGCTTCCACGTTGCGTCGCCAAGCCTGCAGGGTGAGGTCGTAGTCGGTGCCGAAGTTGTGCCAGTCCTCCAGCACGAAGCGCCCTTCGAACGCCTTGCTGATCTGCACCGCCGACGGCAGCATTGAATTGGGGAAGATGTAGCGCGCGATCCACGGATCGGTGCGATGCCGCGAGATGTTGGTGCCGATGGTGTGCAGCAGCAGCAACCCGCGCGAAGACAGGCAGCGCCTGGCCACCTCGAAGAAACTGGCGTAGTTCTTGTCGCCGACGTGCTCGAACATGCCGATCGAGAAGATCGCATCGAACGGCTCATCCAGTTCGCGATAGTCCTGCAGGCGGATCTCGATCGGCAGGCCGGCGCACAGTTCGCGTGCGAACCCGGCCTGTTCCTGCGAAATGGTCACGCCGACGCCGCTGACGCCGTAGCGCTCTGCTGCGAACTTCAGGGCTTCGCCCCAGCCACAGCCGATGTCCAGCACACGCTGGCCGGGGCGCAGCCCCAGCTTGCGGCAGACCAGATCCAGCTTGGCCTCCTGCGCGGCATCGAGATCACCGGCATTGCGCCAGTAGCCGCAGCTGTACACCAGGCGTTGGCCGAGCATGGCCTGGTAGAGGTCGTTGCCAAGATCGTAGTGGCGGCGGCCCACTTCGTAGCTGCCCTGCCCGACCTGCAGGTTGAACAGGCGCGCCTTCAGCGCATCGGCCACTTCGCGCCAACCGTGCACCCGTTCATCCAGGTGTGCCTGCATCAGGTGGACGAGGAATTCATCGAGGACGTTGGCATCCCACCAACCGTCCATGTAGCTCTCGCCGAGGCCAAGCGAGCCGTGCGCCATGACCCGCGCGAAAAAGCGCGGGTCATGCACCTGGATGTCCTGTGGCTGGGTGCCGCCGATGCGGACCCCGGCTTCCTGCAGCAGGCCGGCGACCCGCTCCTGCAACCCTGTATCCACGCCACCTCCTCGACTGCGGTCAACCGCGTGCGAACAGCTCCACGTAGTCCTTGGCCACGTGCGGCAACAGCACCGCCGCCGGTACGTCGGCGGTCTGGGTGCCGTCCGAGTATGGACCCACCTGGTACGGCGGGAAAACAAAGCGCAGCGCGGTGATCTGCCCCTTGTCGTTGGTCAGCGGCTGGAACTGGCTGAAATTGTCGGCCTGGGGGCCGGTACCGTCGGCAATCATGCGCGATGCGTTACGCAGCGATTCCTGCAGCTGGGCCGGGTCCATGTCCTCGCCACTGAGGCGGGTGGCCACGCGTTCGCGCAGCTGGTCGGCGACGAAATCACTGATCGCCTTCCAGCCCTTGGCATCGGCCACCAGCTTGTCGGCACTGAGCATCTGCTGCTGCGCCGGCAGCCACACGAAACGCGCCACCAGCGGCTCGCCGTGGGCGCCACCGGTATAGCGGCTGCCATCGGCACTGACCACCACCAGCTGCGGCGTTTCCAGCAGCTTTTCGAAGCTCAGCGACAGTTCGTAGGGCATGGTCGGCTTGTCATTGCCGAGCCCGTCCAGTGCCTGCTGCAGGTCGCTGCGTGCGCTGGTTGCGTAGTTCTGCAGCGCGCGCGCCAGGCCCGGGTAGCGATCGATGCCGGCCGGGTAGCTGATGCCCACCACTTCGCGCTCGTTGTTCTCGATCACGTCGCGCAGGTCCAGCGGCGCTTCCGTGGCCGGCGTTTCACCTGCGGCAGTGGCCTCGGCGGCGGGGGCCGCGTCGGTCGCCGGTGCCGGCTCGCTTTCACGCTGGCAACCGGCCAGCAACAGCACGCCCACCACGCCGGCCAGCACGCTGCCGTGCAATGGCCGGTTGTTTCCAATCTTCATCGGGATCCCCTGTTCATGTTTGTACATCATCGCCTGCCATGGCTGAAGCGTGGCCCGCTGGCATTCAGCCAGCGAGCAGGTCGTGGTACTCCTCGTGCCGCTGCAGGAAGGCCTCGGCGTAGGAACATGCCGGCACCACCTTGTACTTCTGCTCGCGGGCAAAGCGCAGTGCCACGCGGGTCAGCTCACCTGCGATGCCACGGCCGGCAATCGGCTCGGGTACCTCGGTGTGGGTGATGACCATGCGCCTGCGTTTGATCTGGTAATCGAGCACCGCCAGCTGTCCGCGCACACGGGCGGTGAAGCGATGGTTGGCCAGGTCGTGTTCGACCTCATAGGCCAGACCGGGGGGCGTGACCGAAGCCATGGAACTGTCTCCTGCGGCGACTGCGTGGATGGTGCGCAGCCGGGCGCCATGATCGCGTGAAGCCTGAACAGGGGCAAGTCCAATCCATTCACGTCAGTTTTCGACCCTCAAGCTGGAGCGAGGACGGCCGCTATCGCCTGTGGAGGGGTACGGCCATGCTGGCACGGCCCTTGCGACCGTTGATCATGCGCACCACCGCGGAGGCTCCGATGCACCCCAGCGATTCCCATTCCGACACCGACCGCGCCCTGCTGGAGGGCCTGCTGCAGCTGGCGGTGGAAGGGCAGACCGAAGATCAGGATTTCCAGCGCATCGGCGAAGAGGTATTCGCCCGCCTGCTGGACACCTACGGCCAGCAGACCCGCGCCTGACCAGGAGCGGGTCCCTGCCCCCGGGGGCGGATCCAGTGAATCCGACCCCAGCCCCTCAACCGCCGCCGAGGCGGAAGGTCGGGTTGGAAAGCTCGCGCAGGAAGTGGGTGAAGATGCTCGGCTGCATGGCCAGCATGAAGATCACACCGAACGCCGCGCCCGCCAGGTGGGCGCTGTGGTTGATGCGATCACCACCGCGCTTGTCCATCCAGATGCTGTAGCCCACGTAGAACGCGGCATAGACAATGGCCGGTGCCGGGATGAAGAACACCAGGATGATCGACCACGGCTTGATCAGGATGAAGGCGAACAACACCGCCGACACCGCTCCGGACGCGCCCAGGCTGAGGTAGTTCGGGTTCTTCTGGTTCTTCAGGTAGCTGGGCAGGATCGAGACCAGCAGCGCACCGATGTAGAACGCCGGGTAGGTCAGGTAGCTGCCGGTCAGCTGCACCATCACGCTCTCGATGAATCCCCCGAAGAAGAACAGGGTGATCATGTTGAAGATCAGGTGCGACCAGTCGGCGTGGATGAAGCCATAGGTCACCAGCCGGTCGTACTGGCGGTGACGGTCGATGGCCGGCGGCCACAGGATCAGGCGGTCGGCCAGCTTGCGGTTGTTGAACGCCATCCACGACAGGAGGGCGGTGATGGCGATCAACAGCAGATTGACGGGGGTCATGTCAGGCTCAGGCGCTACGGTAGTTGTCGACCATACGATAGCGTTTCGCGTACCAACCGAAGGCCAACGCCGCAACGAAGGCGAAACCGGCGAAGAAGAACATCAGGAATGCCGCCTCGCTCAGGCCCGTACTGGCGATCTTGTGGGTCACCGCATCGTTGCGCACGGCAGCGTTGGACAGCAGCACCCACAGGTTGCCGATGGTGGTGGTCAGGTTCCAGAAGCTCATCACCACGCCCTTCATCGCCTGCGGCGCCTGGCTGTAGGCGAACTCCAGGCCGGTGGCCGAGACCAGCACCTCACCGAAGGTCAGCAGCGCATACGGCAGCATCTGCCAGAAGATCGACATGGCATTGCCACCGTCCATCACCACCTGGATGCCGCCGACCACGATCCAGGCCAGGCCGCTGAAGGCGATGCCGGCGGTCATGCGGCGCAGCGCGGTCGGCTCGAAGCCGAAGCGGCGCAGGGCCGGGTACAGCACCAGGTTGTTGAACGGAATCAGGATCATCACCAGCAGCGGGTTCAGCGCCTGCATCTGCGAGGCGGTGAACCAGCTCGGCATCTGCATCTGCTGGCCCTGCAGGACCCAGGTCGAGGCCTTCTGGTCAAACAGCGAGAAGAACGGCGTGGTCAGCGCGAAGATCACCAGCACGCGCAGCACGGAGCGTACACCTTCCACGGCTTCGGTCGGGTGCAGGCCACGGGCGCGATCGAGCTGCATCCAGGTGCCACCGCCAATACCGGCCAGGATCGACACCAGCGCCAGGCACAGGCAGATGACGATGCCCAGCGAGCCAACCAGGCCGAACGAGGCCACTGCCAGGACCAGGCCGAGTACGGCGATCACCAGGCCCGGACGGCCCTGGCCGGCCACGCGCGTGGTCAGCGCGGTACGCACCACGTTGGCGAACGAATGCGGGTCCTTCGGCGGGAGCGGCACCAGCACGTAGCGCTTGCGGCCCAGCCAGAACACGAAGGTGGCGATGAACATCAGGATGCCCGGGATGCCGAACGCCCACTGCGGGCCCCAGTTCTTCAGCACCAGCGGGATCAGCAGTGAGGCGAACAGCGAGCCGAAGTTGATGATCCAGTAGAAGGCGTCGAAAACGATCTTGGCCAGGTGCTTGTTGCTCTGGTCGAACTGGTCGCCCATGAACGAGGCCACCAGCGGCTTGATGCCACCGGCACCCAGCGCGATCAGGCCCAGACCGAGGAAGAAGCCCTCGCGGCTGTTCTCGAACAGCGCCAGGCACAGATGGCCGGCACAGTAGACCAGGCTGAACCAGAGAATGGTGTGGTACTTGCCGAAGAACCTGTCGGCCAGCCAGCCTCCGAGCAGCGGGAAGAAATACACGCCGATCATGAAGCTGTGCATGATGTCCTTGGCTTCACCGGCACGGCCTTCCGCAGTGATTTCCTGCAGCAGCAGCGAGGTGATCAGGAACTGCACCAGGATGTTGCGCATCCCGTAGAAACTGAACCGCTCGCAGGCCTCATTGCCGATGATGTACGGGATCTGGCGCGGCATCTTTCCCTGGCCGGCGATGGGGGCAACTGCGTCGTGGCTCATCCTGTAAGGCAATCCTGCAAAGCGAAAGGCGCAAGGTTACCGGAAGCGGGGCTTGCGAAGCACGCTGCAGGGCTGCATGACAACGGTGCCAATCCATGGCAGGCAACGTCACTACATGCCGGAAGTCACGGCACCTGCACGACAAAAGCGTAAACTTATCGTTATGCGCCCCCTCGCCCACGCCCGTCTCCTGCTCAGCTGTCTCGTGCTGCTGCTGGCGTTGCAGGCACAGGCGCGGCCGCAGGCACCGGCCGCCGCCAGCGGTGAGGCCGAGCCCCGGCAGCTGACCGTGGCCGCGCTGGAACTGCCCAGCCGCGATGATGCGCAGTGGAAGCAGCGCCGCGAACAGGTGGCGCACCTGCTCACCGAGCTGCAGCCGGACGTGATCTCCGTACAGCAGGTGCTGCAGCAGCAGGGCCGCAATCCGGCCTGCTGGCTGGCCAGCCGGCTGCGCTACAGCTGCGACTTCGTTACCGCCGATCCGCCCAGCCAGCCGTTGCGGCACGGCAACGCGATGCTGACCCGGCTGCCGGTCAGCGAGGATGGCGTAACCCTGCTGCACCCACCCGGAACCTTCAGCGCCGCCGGCATGATGCGGCTGAAGCTGGGCCAGGCGCTGGTCAACATCTATGTGGCACGGCTGCGCCCGGACCCGGACGAGGCCACTGCCCGCCAGCACCAGACCAGCGACCTGATGACCTGGATAGGCGCCACCGCCGAGGGCATGCCCAGCCTGATCGCCGGTGATTTCTCGGCAACCACCGTCGAGCTCGTGCGCAGTACCCCGGGGTTCCAGCCGGCCCGGCGCAATCCGGGCGGCCGCCCCGAGCCGCCGGCAGCCAGCGGCGGTGGCGCCAGTGGTCATGGCCTGGACGTGCTGTTCCAGGTCAAGCACTTCGGCGGCATCCGCCAGCAGCCGATCCTGCTGCCGGCCGACGGTGACCTGCCGGGCCTGCGTCTGGGCGTAATGGCCACCCTGCGCCTGCAGGGCGATACGGCCACGGCCGAATAGGTAGTGCCGGCCACTGGCCGGCATTCCAGGGCTGCCGGCCAGCGGCCGGCACTACCAATGCGGAAAACAAAAAGGCCGGGGTCTCCCCCGGCCTTTTCATTTCATCTAGCCAACGAGATCAGGCAATCGCTTCCTGGTAACGGCGCTCGACTTCGTTCCAGTCGATGACGTTGAAGAACGCGCCGATGTATTCCGGGCGGCGGTTCTGGTACTTCAGGTAGTACGCGTGTTCCCACACGTCCAGGCCGAGGATGGGGGTGTTGCCTTCCATCAGCGGGCTGTCCTGGTTGCCGGTGCTCTCGACCACCACCTTCTTGTCCGGAGTCACGCTCAGCCAGGCCCAGCCGCTGCCGAAACGGGTCAGCGCTGCCTTGGTGAAGGCGTCCTTGAACTTGTCGAAGCCGCCCAGGTCCTTGTCGATGGCCTTGGCCACGTCGCCCACCGGGTTACCGCCCGCGTTCGGTGCCATCACGGTCCAGAACAGCGAGTGGTTGGCATGGCCGCCACCGTTGTTGCGCACCGGACCCTGCAGGTTCTCCGGTAGCGACTTGAGCTTCTTCACCAGTTCTTCGACCGGCAGGTCAGCGTACTCGGTGCCTTCCAGCGCCGCGTTGACGTTGTTGATGTAGGTCTGGTGATGCTTGGTGTGATGGATTTCCATCGTCGCCGCATCGATATGCGGTTCCAGCGCGTCGTAGGCGTAGGACAGCTTGGGCAGGGTATAGGCCATGATGCATCTCCTGATTGCGAGGGCACCCGACGGTGTCGGGCGTTGCGCGGTGAATGATGGGGACAGACCGCCAGATTACCAAGGGGGATGTAAAGGAAATTGCGTCCTGCCGGTGAGCACGACGGCAATTGTTACGCAGCGGTGACGCAGCGCCGTCCTCATGCACCGTGCAGCGCGCAGGCGCTACAGTGCGAGCACCACCCTCGCCCGTTTCCTTGCCCATGCGCAACCCCCGGCTGCTGATCACCGCCATCGCCCTGCTGCTGCTCGGCCTGGTCGTCAACCATTTCATGCAGCGCCCGCCGGCGCCGCAGTTCGCGCCGGACCTGCAGGGGGCGCCTGCCGCGCGCGCACCGGCCACGGCCACGCCCGGCAAGGGCAACGGTCTGCCCGCCTTCCTGCCCGCCGAAGCCCTGCAGACGATCGCGCTGATCCAGCGCGGCGGGCCGTTCCCGCACCGCCAGGATGGCAGCACCTTCGGCAACCGCGAACAGCAGCTGCCGCAGCGTCCGCGCGGTTACTACCGCGAATACACCGTGGACACCCCCGGCGCGCGCACCCGTGGCACGCGCCGCATCGTCACCGGCGGCGATCCGCCGGAGGCGTGGTACTACACCGACGACCACTACGCATCGTTCCGCAGCTTCACCGTACCAGCCCAGGGAGCGCAGTGATGAGCCACGATGATTTCGGCCTCGGCCTGCATGACATCGACAATGCCGGCGTCTACGCCATCGACAGCGACGACATCGACGCACTGGCCGCAGCGATGCGCGATGCCGGACTGAAGGTGATCCGCATCGATCTGGAAGGCGTGGCCGACAAGCGCACCCTGCTCGCCCGGCTGGCGGCGCAGCTGGATTTCCCGGCTGGCTTCGGCGGCAACTGGGATGCACTGTCGGACAACCTGCGTGATCTGCAATGGCTGCCGGCCGACGGTTACGCGCTGTTCCTGGCCGACGTGGATACGTTGCGCGCCTCCACACAGAAGGATTTCGACACGTTGCTGGACGTGATCGACGAAGCCAGCCGCGACTGGGTCGGCCGCGACGTGCCGTTCTGGGTGTTCCTGTCGCAGAGCGCGTAGGGCAATGCCCTGGTAGAGGCCGACCTTGGTCGGCATGCGCTGGTGCCTTGGTAGAGGCCGACCTTGGTCGGCATGCGCTGGTGCCTTGGTAGAGGCCGACCTTGGTCGGCGCTTCTGTGCCAATCAACGTCGGCACCTACCAAAGCGCGCGCCGGCCAGGGCGTGGCGCGCCCCTTGCCTACCGGCTCCCGTTATCTTCCTGCAGCTCTTTCTTGAACGGAACGTCCGGCGGCGGCCGTGCCACCGCCGGCTGGTCCTGCATGTTCGGATTGGTGAGGCCGCAGCCGCCACCCGCCTGCAGGATCGAGATCACGCAGGAGATCTTCGTACCGGTGCCCGGCAACGGAATCTCCATCGACTTGATGCCCTTGCGCACCCATTCGGCCAGCAGTGATTCCTGCGGCACCCAGTACTTGTCGAATGAGGTCGGCGTGTAGTCGTACGGCGGTCGCTTCAACCAGGTGCCAGACTGCGCGATGCGCTCCTTGCTCCAGCCATCGTTGGCGCCCCCGGGGGCACCACGTTCGGCGTGACCGCCACCTTCCTGCCCCGGCACGCGCACGCTGCCGTCGGCATTGAACAGGCCATTGCCCTTGCCGGCGGCACTGGCCTGGCTTGCGCCCCTGCTGGCGCCGTCGTGGTTGCGGCTCGACGCGCCCCAGTCGTCGCCCTTGGCAGGCGTAGCCCAGTTGCCCGGGTTGGAAGCCGGACGCGCGCCGGCCTGGGCCGGTGTCGTGCTGGAGGCGGATGGCCGTGGCGTGCTGCTGTTGGCCTGGGTTGCAGTGCTACTGGCCGCAGACGCCGGCGTTGCCGCTGGCGCGCTGCCACTGGACGTTGAAGGCGCCGCCGCGGGTGCCGACGCAACTTCGCGCTCGCGCACCTGCAGGTCACGGCCTGCCGGCGCACGCACGGTCGGCTCGCGCCCGGCCACAGCAGCCATCCGTACCTGCGGATCGACCACGGCCTGCACTTCGCGCTCGCGCACCTGCACATCGCGCTGCGGCACACGGACCTGTACATCGGCCGTGCGCAGCGGCTGCGATATCGCCGGTGCATCGACCGTACTGATTTCACGCTCCTGCACCGGGATGTCACGCAGCTGCGGCGTCCGCACCGCGATCTCCGGCGCACGCAGTGCGGCAGGGGCCGGCGGCGCCTGCAGCGGCTGCACGCTGCGCTCGCGCACCGTCGGTACCGTGTCGCGCGGCACGATGCTGATCTCCGTGCGCGGCACGCTGACCGGTGGCACCACGAAATCCGCACTGGCCTCGGCTACTTCGGTGGCCTGCACCGGAGACGGCGGCGGTGCCGCGACCGGCGCCGGCTCGGATTCGGCGGGCGGCGGTGGCACGCTGGCCACTGCAGCCGGAGCGGGTGCGGACGCAGCTGCCGACGCGGACGCCGGACGCGGCTCAGGCGCCGTTGCGGCCCATGCGTTCTGGCCAGCTGCAACCTGGCGCGGCGGTGCAGCGGCCGCCGCTTCCGCACCTGGCTGATCGCCACCGCCCTCCTGGGTAGCGCGACCGACGAACTCCACCTGCACGCGCTCGCCCTCGGCGCCTTGTTCTTCCGGCGCCGAGGTGCGGATCACTGCCACCCATAGCAGCAGCATGAAGAACAGCAGATGCAGCAGCGCACTGGCCAAGGCCGAGACCCAGCGCATCCAGCGCTGGTCGCGCGGCGCAGCATCCCAGTCCTGCCAGAACAGACGGCGCAACGCTTGCCAGGGTGACAACCGGCGCAACTGCCCGGGTGGCCCCGGCAGCGGACGCGGCAGCAGCACCGCGATCAACTCGCTGGCGTGCAGCGGCCGCGGCAACGGACCGAGCGAGCGCAGCCACAGCGCCCAGCCGTACGGCAGGCGCGTGGTTTTCTCCAGGACGGCCCTGGGCTGCTGGCGGGCCAGCAGCAGGTCGATGAACTGCTCGGCCCGGGTCAGAGGCACGCGTCAGCGATCAGGCGGCGTTGCCGCGAGGGATATACGGCGCGTGGCCACTGTCGTGGTCGGTCGCGTCGCGCACGGCGGTCACGCCCGGCACGCGGCCCATCAGTGTCTTTTCAATGCCCTGCTTGAGGGTCACGTCGGCCATGCCGCAGCCCTGGCAACCGCCACCGAAGCGCAGCAGCACCACGCCTTCGGCCGAAACTTCCTGCACGGCCACCTTGCCGCCATGCGAGGCCAGCTGCGGATTGATTTCGTTTTCCACCACCCAGTGCACGCGCTCGACCAGCGAGGCGGCATCGCCGGGCGCTTCGCCCTTGATGCGCGGTGCCTTGATGGTCAGCTGCTGGGTACCGGCACTGCCGGCGACGATGTCGATCTCGGCGCCATCGAGCCAACCGACGCTGCCGGCATCAACGTAGAGCGTGAAACCATCGCAGTCCACCGCCCACTCGTCGCCGAGCAGGTCGGTCGGTTCGGCGAACTCCAGCCGGGCGTCGGCGCGCGGAGTGCCGGGATCGACCGCGCTCAAGCGCACACCCATGCCGGGCACGCCCTCGCGTTCGATCAGCTTGCGGAAATGGGTCTGGGCAGTGTCGGAGATCTGGATCATCAGGCTATTCTAGCCAAGTAAGCGTCAGCCGCTCATTCGATTTATACACCGTCCGGCGCATTGTTCAGTCAACACGAGGTGGAGATTCCCATGGCCGACCTGATTCCACTGGCCCAGGCCCGTTGCGTGCCGCGCAAAGGCAGCGACCACAAGCTCGGCGAAGCCCGCCTGGCCGAACTGCTGCCGCAGATTCCCGGCTGGGAGCTGAGCGAGGGCGGACAGGCCCTGACGCGCACCTTCCGCTTCAAGGATTACTACGCCACCATGGCCTTCGTGAACGCGCTGGCCTGGATTGCCCACCGCGAGGACCACCATCCGGACCTGGGCGTGCACTACGACCGCGCTGTGGTGCGCTTTTCCACCCACGACGTGGGCGGCCTGAGCGAGAACGACTTCATCTGCGCTGCGAAGACTTCGGCCCTGACGGAGCAACTGCCATGAACGTACGCTTGCTGAGCCTGTCCCTGATTGCTGCGACCGGCCTGGCCGGCTGTGGCCCGTCGGAACCGCCGGCACCACCGCCGCCGCCGCCGACCGAAGTAGCCGCGGTGAAGACGCCGCCACCGCAGTACCCGCTTGAACTGGCCTGCATGGGCGTAGGCGGCACCAGCACCTTCAAGGTGACCATCGGCACCGACGGCAAGCCAAGCGAGGTCGCCCTGTTGACCGGCGCCGGCAACCCGCAGCTGGACGAACTGGCCAAAACGGCCGTTCAGGGCTGGCAGTTCAAGGCTGCCACCCGCAACGGCGCTGCCGTGCCGGCCACCATCCAGGTACCGGTCAGCTTCAACCCGCCGCAGCCGAAGCCCGATCAGTGCTTCGCCATCGAAGAACGCCTGCGCCGCGGCGGCTGATCGCGCGCGCCCCGACGAGGCCAGCCGACGCCCGCCTCGCCCTCCCCGCCCCGGGCTCATCCGGGGCGGCTGTCTGTTGACCAGGACCGCGTCGGTACATGCTGCAGATTCCCCCCGAAAATGTCTGGATCGCACTGGCGGTCACCCTCGCGGCCGGTCTGGCCACTGCCATCGGCAGCCTGCTGGTGCTGTTCTCGCGCCGCCCCAATCCGCGCCTGCTGGCGTTCGGCCTGGCCTTCGCCGGCGGCGCGATGGTCTACGTGTCGCTATCGGAAATCCTCAACAAGTCCATCGCATCGTTCGCCCTGGCCTATGGCGAGCGGACCGGCTTCACCTACGGCACCTTGGCCTTCCTGGCCGGCGTGATCGTGATCGTGCTGATCGATCACTTCATTCCCAATCCGCATGACAGCCTGGACAAACAGGACCCTGCATTCCGCGAAAACAGTCGCGAGTACCTGAAGCGGGTCGCGCTGCTGACCTCGGTGGCGATCACCGCGCACAATTTCCCGGAAGGCCTGGCGACCTTCTTCGCTACGCTGGAAAGCCCGTCGGTGGGCATGCCGCTGGCGTTCGCCATCGCCATACACAACATTCCCGAGGGCATCGCGATCGCGGTGCCGGTGTACTTCGCCACCCAGAACAAGCTCTACGCGTTCAGTGCCAGCCTGCTGTCCGGCCTGGCTGAGCCGGTGGGCGCGGCGCTGGGCTACTGGCTGTTGTCAGGATCGCTGTCGCACGCCACGTTTGGCTGGGTGTTCGGACTGATCGCCGGCGTGATGGTGTTCCTGGCGCTGGACGAGCTGCTGCCGGCAGCCAAGCGCTATGCCAAGGGCCACGAGACGGTATATGGCCTGGTGGCCGGCATGGGCACCTTGGCGATCAGCCTGGTGCTGTTCAAGTGGTGAACGGCCCAGAAGGGCGCATCCACGCATGGCGTGGATCTACCCGAACAAGGTAGCGGCCGGGCATGCCCCGGCGCTACCCGGCCATTGTCAGCGGAGGCGATCCAGCGCCTCGACCAGCTCATCGGCCAGCGGCGCGTTCAGCACATACGGGCTCTTGCCGTCGTCCAGCGCGAACTCCAGCGAGGCCGCGTGCAGGAACAGACGCTTCAGCCCGATCTGCTCACGAAGCCGCTTGTTGACCGCCGGATCGCCGTATTTGTCGTCGCCGGCCACCGGATGACCCAGGTGCTGGGCATGCACGCGGATCTGGTGGGTACGGCCGGTCTCGATGCGCACCTCGCAATAGGAATGGCCGCCGCGGCGCTCCAGCACCCGGAAGTGGCTGATCGATTCCTTGCCGATCGCGTTGACCTGCACATGGCGCTCGCCGCCCTGGCGCAGGCCGACATGCAGCGGCGCATCGACCGTCATCACCCCGTCGGGCATGCGCCCGGCCAGCAGGGTCAGGTAGCGCTTGCGGATGCCGGCGCCGTGGTCTTCACGCAGCAGCGCCTGCAGTTCGCTCAGCGCCGAGCGCTTCTTGGCCACGATCAGCAGGCCCGAGGTGTCGCGATCCAGCCGGTGGACCAGCTCCAGGGTCTGCCCCGGGCGCAGCGCGCGCAGGGTCTCGATGGCGCCGAAGCTGATGCCGCTGCCGCCGTGGCTGGCCACGCCGGTGGGCTTGTTCAGGGCCAGCAGGCGCGCGTCCTCGAAGACGATGGCCTGCTCCAGCCGGCGCATGAATGCCTCCGGGGGACCCACCTTGTCTCCCTCTTCAGTGAGACGAACCGGCGGCACGCGCACTTCGTCGCCCGCCTCCAGCTTGCGCTCGGCCTTGGCGCGGCCACCGTTGACCCGCACCTGGCCACTGCGCACCAGCTTGTAGACCAGGCTGCGCGGGGCCCCCTTCAGCTGGCCGAGCAGGAAGTTGTCCAGGCGCTGGCCGGCGCGGTCGGCGGGAACGGTGATCATGCGCACGGAAGGCTTGTCGCCAGCGGGCTTGGTGGGGTCTTGGGCGGTCATCAGGCTGTTTATTCTGTTACACTCGGGGGGCGAGATAAGGGATTGATTTCGTTGGAAGTTACTCAGGGCCAGAAGCCCAGCTTCCGACGAATCCGGCACAGTGCGCGACCACCGCCCGCGGGGCGGCCATGTTAGCGGCTCACCGGCCTTCCCGGCCATCGCCGGATGCCTGACACGCAACCGTGCTGAACATGTCCCGCGTGGCGCTCCAGCCTGGCTGACAGCTGCCTGCGGCCCTGCAACACCCAAAAACCATAAGAGTGAAGCGCTCCCGCGGCCTGCCGTGGTGTCGTAGCGCTGGAAACCCAAGCCGCCCTCCCCGCGCTTGCGCGAATGGGCGGCGAGCCGTGTCCAGAGGCGAAACCCCATGGCGTTCCGCGCGGTAGCCGCTTGCGAGGAACGCAACAATGAAGCGAATGCTGATCAACGCCACGCAGGCTGAAGAGCTGCGTGTTGCCATCGTGGATGGCCAGTCGTTGTATGACATCGACATCGAACAGCCGTCGAAGGAACAGAAGAAGTCCAACATCTACAAGGGCCGGATCTTCCGCATCGAGCCCTCGCTGGAAGCGGCCTTCGTCGAGTACGGCGGTGGCCGCCATGGCTTCCTGCCGCTGAAGGAAATCTCCCGCGACTACTTCCAGGCCGGTGTCGACCACAACAAGGCCGGCATCCGCGAGCTGCTGAAGGAAGGCCAGGAGATCGTCGTCCAGGTCGACAAGGAAGAGCGTGGCAACAAGGGCGCCGCCCTGACCACGTTCATTTCGCTGGCCGGCCGCTACATGGTGCTGATGCCGAACTCGCCCAGCGCCGGCGGCGTGTCGCGCCGCATCGAAGGCGAAGACCGGGCCGCGCTGAAGGACGCCCTGGACAAGCTGAACATCCCCGACGACATGGGCGTGATCATCCGTACCGCCGGCGTCGGCCGCGATGCGGAAGAGCTGCAGTGGGACCTGGACTACCTGCTCAATGTCTGGCGCGCCATTGCCGAAGCGGCACTGAGCAAGCCCGCCCCGTTCCTGATCTACCAGGAATCGCGCCTGATCGTGCGCGCCCTGCGTGACTACCTGCGCGCCGACATCGGCGAGATCCTGGTGGACACCGAGGAGATGTACGAGCACGCCCGCGAATTCATGCAGCAGGTGATGCCGCAGACCCTGCGCAAGCTCAAGCACTACAAGGACGACATTCCGCTGTTCAACCGCTTCCAGATCGAATCGCAGATCGAAGGCGCCTACGAGCGCAACGTGCGCCTGCCGTCGGGCGGCTCGATCGTGGTCGACCAGACTGAAGCGCTGACCGCGGTCGACGTGAACTCCTCGCGTGCCACCAAGGGCAGCGATATCGAGGACACCGCGTTCCAGACCAACCTGGAAGCGGCCGAGGAAGTGGCCCGCCAGCTGCGCCTGCGTGACCTGGGCGGCCTGGTGGTGATCGACTTCATCGACATGGCCTCCAACAAGCACCAGCGCGAAGTCGAGAACCGCCTCGCCAACGCGCTGAAGTACGACCGCGCGCGCGTGCAGGTCGGCCGCATCTCGCGCTTCGGCCTGCTGGAAATGAGCCGCCAGCGCCTGCGCCCGAGCCTGGGCGAGTCCAGCCAGATCGTCTGCCCGCGTTGTGACGGCCACGGCCGCATGCGCAGCGTCGAGTCGCTGTCGCTGTCGATCATCCGCGTGGCTGAAGAGCATGCGATGAAGGAGAACACCGGGCAGGTGCTGGTGCAGGCCCCGGTGGAGATCGCCAATTACCTGCTGAACGAGAAGCGCAGCGCCCTGCGCGAGATCGAACAGCGCCACGAGGCGCCGATCGTGATCGTCGCCGACGAGCAGCTGCACACCCCGCACTACACCGTGACCCGCCTGCGCGAGAACGAGCTGGGTGAAGAAAGCAGCAAGCCCAGCTACCAGCGCGGCACCCCGCGCAAGCTGCCGGTGCACGCGCTGACCAAGGGCCAGCTGAACATCCCGCCGCCGGCGGTGACCCAGGTCAAGCACACTTCCCCGGCCCCGGTGCGCGAGGAAGTGGAGCCGGCCGCGGCCGCTCCGGCCCCGGTCGCTGCAGCGCCTGTTGCGCCGGCCCCGGCGGGCGGCGTGATCGGTTGGCTCAAGCGCGTGTTCGGTGGCGAACCGGCGCCCGCGCCGGCACCGGCCGCCCCGGCTGCACGCCAGCAGCAGGACGGCGGTCGCAAGGACCGCAACAAGGATCGCAACAAGGACCGCAAGGACCGTCGCGACGACAATCGTGGCAATGGCAACGCGCAGCAGCAGAAGGATGGCGGCAACCGCAAGGACCGCGGCGAGCAGCGCAAGGACGGCCGCAACGGCAACAATGGCAATGCGCAGCAGCAGCCGCAGCAGGGCAAGCAGAAGGAGCCGCAGCACAAGGATGGCCAGCAGCCGCCGCAGCAGCAGAACAAGCCGCGCAACGAGCAGCAGGGCCAGAACCAGCAGCAGCCGAAGCTGAAGCAGCCCAAGCAGCCGCGCCCGCAGCAGCAGGACGGTGACAAGCCGGCCGAGAAGCCGCAGCGCAATGCCGCCGAAGCACCTGCCGAAGCCGTGACCGCAGCTGCAGCCGTAGCCGCTACGGCCGTCGCCGCCAATGGGGTGAACGCGCAGGAAGCCACCGCCCCGGTCGCCCCGGTGGAAGCGGCCGCACCGGTCGACACCGCTGCCAATGCGGCCAGTGCGACCGACGTGGTTGCAGTTGCCGGTGAAGAGGCTGCAACCGACGCCAATGGCGAGCAGGCTGGCGAAGGCGCAACCCGCCGTCGCCGTGGCCGTCGTGGTGGCCGTCGTCGTCGCCGCGGTGGCGCCGAGAACGCCGCCGGCAGCGACGCCCTGGGTGATGACCAGGACGAGGGTGATGACGGTGATGACGCCGACAGCGCCGAGCCGAACATCGACAGCACTGCCGGCATTGCGCCGGTCGCGGCTGTGCAGCCCACGCGTTCGCAGCCGGAGTTCGACTTCGATGACGAAGTCGAACCCGCCGCTGTCGACGCCGAGAAGCCGGCCCGTGCTTCCGCCGCCGTTGTCGCCGCGCCGGTCGCGGTGGTGAGCAGCGCCGTGGTCGAAGCCGCCGCCCCGGTCGTGGCTGAAGTGCAGGCACCGGTCGAAGCTGCGAAGACCGAAGCGGTGTCCTCGCCGGTGCAGACCAGCATGCTCGATGCCATCGACGCCGCGACCCCGGTCCAGCCGGTCGCCGCTGCCGCACCGGTCGCCAACGCCACTCCGGTGGTGGACGCTGCTGCGCCGGCCATCGAAGCAAAGCCGGTTGTGGTTGAAACGGCCGCGGTGGTTGAAGCCGCTCCGGTGATCGAAGCGAAGCCGGTCGCAGTCGAGGCCGCGCCGGTCGTGGAATCGAAGCCGCAGGTGGTTGAAGCAACCCCGGTGGTTGAAACCAAGCCGGTGGCCAGTGAGAGTGCCCCGGTGGTGGAGGCCGCCCCGGCCGTTGAAGCCACGCCGGTCGTCGAGACTGCGCCGATCGTGGAACAGCCGGTCGCTCCGGTAGCGGTCGAAGCCGCACCGATCGAAGCCGCCTCCCCGAGCGCTGATGCGGTGGTGACGCCGTCGATCGATCCGGTCGCCGATGGCCATGCCGACGCTGCAGCCCAGGCTGCAGAAGCCAAGGCTGATGAAGAAGACGACGAGGCCGCCAAGCGCACGCCGCCGGCGAACTGATCGCTCCTTGATAGCGTGAAAGCGAAACGGCGGGGATCAATGATCCCCGCCGTTTTTGTTTGTGCTTCGGGCCGAACCGTGCCAACCAAGGTTGGCACCCACCAGGGCACAACCCGCGCACGGCCACCGCTTTGGTAGAGGTCAACCTTGGTTGGCGCCGTTGATCGAGTGCACGCGGACACGCCCGTGCCAACCAAGGTTGGCACCTACCCAAGCGTGTCCCGTCAGGGTTTCGGCGCGAACTGCAGGCGGGTCCACACGCCGTAGTGGTCCGAGGCCCAGCGACCGCTGTCGTCGGGCTGGTCGAACAGGATCTTCGCCTCGCGCGCGACCATCTCGTCCTGCTGGAAGAAGATGTGGTCGATCCGCGACGGCGCCTGGTAATAGTGGCGGTTGAGCGTACTGACCCCGGACAGATCGGTGTTGACGTGCACGCTGCCGTAACTGTCGCCGTAGTGGCTGCGCAGCTCGCTCAGATCGCCGGCATCCACCAGTGCATTGAAGTCACCTGCGATCACCACCGGCGCGCCCGCCGACGTCGCGCTGATGAAGCGCAGCAGGTCCTCGACCTGGCTGCGACGGATGCGTTGTCCGCTCTCATCACTGCGCTCGTTCAGATGCGTGGCGTAGACGTTTACCGGCGTGCCATCGACGTCGATGCGCAGGTGGGCCACGGTGCGGTAGTCGTCCAGGGGCTGCAGCAGATGATCCCCCTGGGCAAGGATCGGCCGCCGGGTCAGAAGCGCATTGCCGTAGCGCTTGGGCGCGCCGACCGCATCGGTGGACACGAACACGTACCTGTAACCAAGTTGGCTGGCCAGCCATTGCGCCTGGTTTCGCACGTTGCGGCGTTGGATCACCTCCTGCAGGGCAACCGCATCCGGCTGCAGGCGCTTGAGTTCGGCCAGGATGGTGCGGCGCCGGCGTGGCCAGTCCTCGCGGTCATGATGCAGATTGAAGGTGACCATGCTCATGCCTGGCGCGGTGGCGACATCAGCCGCTGCCCCGGCGGCTGGATCGGCCGCCATCGCGGCGCCCGGCAGTGCCAATGCAATGGCCAGCCCCAGGGCGCGCACGATCGTGCGCACTCTTGCCCCCTGCTGCTTCATCGTTACTGCCCCTTGCGCTCGGCGCGGCGCACCGCGCTCGGTACATCGATCTCGACCCGCGCCGGCAGCTGGTGCACGTGCAGTTCCTTGTTGACCCATTCGGCCGCTTCGCCGTTGATGGTCGCCTCACCCGGATCACCGGCGTACGGCCATGGCAACACCACGCCACCGAGCGGTGGCACCAGGCCGGGCTGCACCTCCAGCACCAGCTGCTTGTCGCTGCGCTGCAGGCGGTAGTTGAGCTGGCCCTGCGGCGTGCGCAGGCCCTGCACGGCGATGCCCTCGCCCTGCAGCCAGGCGCTCGGAATGCCGGCGGCCAGCACCAGCGCATCGTCCATGTCACGGCTGTACGCGAACATGTCCAAGGCCGAGCGCACGAAGTCCGAGGCTACCCAGGCGTGCGGCAGGTCACCGACGAAGAACGGCTTGCGCGGCGTGCGCGAGACCACCTCGGCCCACTGGTTCCAGGCCTGCGGCGCACGGTCCCTGAAGAAGAACTCGGTGGCCTGCCAGGCGCGGTCACGCCAGCCCAGGCGTACGAACGCCGCCACGTTGCGCCACTCGTACGGGGTGTAGTCCTTCCACTCACGCTTGCCGTCGCGGCGGGCCACGAACTCCTTCCAGTAGCGCTCGAAGGTCGCCTCCAGCGCCTGTTGGGGCAGTCGGCCCTGCTCGCCGCCCGGCGCCAGCGCGATGGTGGTCGAGGTCGCATCGAAATCGCCCAGCTCGGCCGAGCCCGGCAGGTAGTCGATGTCGTGCTGCTGGATCGCCGACAGCAGCGAGGCCTGCAGGTCATCACGGAACTGGTCACGCGATCCGGCGATCTGCATCGCCTCGACCTTGCCCAGTTGGGCCGCCAGCGATGCCGCGTCCTTGTAGCCGCGCAACGCCCAGAAATTATCCCAGTACGAATGCATCGGCTTGGCCGAATAGCCTTCGTGGCTGATCGAGGCCGGCATCATGCCGTAAAAGGCAGGATTGCGCGCGCGGTTCTCCTCGGTGCGCTCGCTGGCGCGCAGCTGCTCCATGTAGTTGTAGGCGCCCTGCACGTGCGGCCACATCAGCTCGGTGAACGTGCTGTCGCCGGTGTAGCGTCCATACTCGGCAATGCTGTAGATCAGTTCGCCATGGCTGTCGTTCTCCGGTACCGGGTCGCTGCCGCGCGCGTCGACGCAGCACGGCACCTTGCCGTTCTCGAACTGGTACGGCGCATACCAGTTGATGTAGTCACGCACGGCATCGCTGCGCCCCATGCGCAGCAGGCCCTCGGAAATCATCGCGCCATCGCGGATCCAGCTGCGCGCGTACGAGCGCGTGCCCGGCTGCAGGCGTGGGCCAACCCGCGAGATCAGCATGTGCGCGACGGCCGTGCGCAGGGTATCGACCAGTGCCTGGCCCGCAGCCGGCACCTGCAGCGAGACCACGCCCAGCTTCTGCCGCCATTGATCGGCCACCTGCGCCTGCGCCCTGGCCACGTCCAGCGCCTGCGGCGCCCAGCCACCGGTCTGCGGCAGCACCACCGCCACTTCGCGGCTCTGGCCGGGCTCGAGCTTGATCGTGTACATCAGCGCACCCGACGCCATGCCGGTGCTGTCCTTCACTGCGGT
This sequence comes from Stenotrophomonas sp. YJH_SMC_12-1, assembly GCF_059370935.1. Lineage (NCBI taxonomy): Bacteria > Pseudomonadati > Pseudomonadota > Gammaproteobacteria > Lysobacterales > Lysobacteraceae > Stenotrophomonas > Stenotrophomonas sp. YJH_SMC_12-1. The sequence continues at coordinate 206,862 of NZ_JCAFUD010000001.1, forward strand.
CGTGGCCGGGTACTTGCCGCTTTCCAGATGCATCGCATCGAGCTTGCCATCGAACGTACTGGCAAAGCGCGCATCCGGCACCTGCAGCGGATAGATGCGCGGCTCACCGTTGACCCGAACCAGCTGTTCGCCCACATCCAGTGCATCGATGCGGCTGAAACCACCGACGGTGTTGAGGAACTGGGTGGGCGGGTTGACCTGCCACGGACGGATTGCCAGCGCCAGGGTGTACTCGTGGGCGACCTTGTCTGGATTGCTCAGCCGGTAGCGGCCGATCAGCTGCGCGCGCTCGGGCGTGCCCTGCACGAAACTGGTCACCGAAAGCCCGGCCTTCTCATGCACCCAGTCGACGGTGGCGATCGGCAGGTAGTGTTCCTGCAGCGACTGGGTGATGGCGACCTTCGACCAGTCCAGCAGCTTGCCGTCCAGGCGGATGAACGGCTCGATGCTGAAGCTGCCCTTGGCCGGCTCCAGCGCGCCATCTTCGCTGATCAGCGCCTGCTCCTGGCCACCATCGAGGCCGAGCAGGGTCCAGTACGGCTGTTCGCCCACATAGGCACGCGGCAACGAGCCACGCGGCAGATCGGCGGCCACCGAGGACAGGAAGGCATTGGGCGTGGCGGCGAACGCCAGCGGCTTGAGTGCGATGTCACGGATGCCATAGCGCCAGTTCGGGCCATCGCGCAGATCGAAACGCACGTAGCGCGCGTCGGTATCCGGCAGCGCCAGCCAATCGCGCCCCCCCGCACCGCCGGTCACCTCGCGCACAGTGCGCCAGTCCCGGCCATCCTCGGACGTCCGCACGGTGTAGCGATTGGCTTCCAGGTTCGGCAGCCAATCGATCACTACACCGCCGATCTCGCGGCTCTTGTGCAGGTCCAGGCTGATGGTCTGCTGCTTGACGCCACCGCTGATCCAGAACGTGTCGCTCTTGCCGTCGATCATACGGTCCTGCAGCGCGGTGGCCGTATCGGCAATCACCGATGGCACCAACGCCGAATCATCCTGCGGCGGCAGGCCCTGCAGGGTCAGCTTGTCGAAGCACACCGTGCCGCGGCCACCGACCTTGCTGTAGATCGTGAACTCGACGGCGGCGCTTCGTGCCATCTCCTTCTCGGGCGAGGGACCCCACGCCTTGTCGATCTGGCGGCGGCGGTACTCGACCGGCGTCCACGCCTTGGGGAAGCTGTAGCCGGGCCGGTTGACCCACCAGACGTTGTCGCCGCTGGCATCGATCAGCTTGAACTGCAGGTCGTTGCCCGGCGATTCGCCACGCAGCTGGAATCCGAAGCGGTAATTGACCGGGTATTCGATGTTCAGCGCGCGGCGGATGCCGACGTAGCCGGAGACATCGTGGAAGTCATAGTCCAGGCACAGCGCGCGGCCACCACCGGCGCCACTGACCGGGCGCAGCGAACCGCTGACCTGATCGGACAGCACAAGCGTCCAGGCTGCGATGTCGTCGAAGTCGTCCAGCACCTTCGGTGCCGGCAGCGCCGGAGGTGCGGCGATCGCCAGGGAAGTCCACAACAGGCCCAGTCCAACGGCGATCGCTCGCTTCATCCCTTGACGCTCCCCAGCAACAGACCTTGGATGTAGTACCGCTGCAGCACCAGGAACAGCGCCAGCACCGGGACCACGGTGACCACCGCGCCAGCCATCATCATTTCCACGTCCATGATGTGCTCGCGCGAGAGGGTGGCCAGCGCCACCGGCAAAGTGTAGTGCTCCTGGTCGGTCAGCACGATCAATGGCCACATGAAATCGTTCCATGCGCCCATGAAGGTGAAGATCGCCAGGGTCACCAGCACCGGCTTGAGCATCGGCAGCACAATCTGGAAGAAGATGCGCAGCTCCCCTGCCCCGTCGATGCGCGCCGCTTCCAGCAGTTCGTCCGGGATGGAACGCGCGTACTGGCGTACCAGGAAGATGCCGAACACGCTGGCCAGCGCTGGCACGATCACGCCACCGAAGCTGTTGACCAGGCCCAGCTGCTTCATCAGCAGGAACAGCGGCAGCATCGCCACCTGCGCCGGAATCACCAGCGCCGCCATCAGTACCTGGAACAGGCGCTCGCGGCCGACGAAGTTGAGCTTGGCGAAGGCGTAGCCGGCCATGGTGTTGAGTAGCAGCGAACCGACCGTGATGCCGAGCGACACCAGCAGGCTGTTGGCGAAGTTGCCGCCCATGCCAGTGCGCGCGAACAGCTCATGGTAGTTGTGCGTGGTGATGCTGGAAGGCAGCAGCGGCGGCGGGAAATGGCTGGCCTCGCCCTGCGGCATGAACGAGACCGAGAGCATCCACAGCAGCGGTGCCAGGCTGACCAGGGCCAGCACCAGCAACGCACCATTGATCAACCACGGGTACCAGCGCGACTGGCCGATTTCACGACTCATACCAACTGCCTCTTGCGGCCGAAACGCAGCATCACGGTGGTCACCGCCAGGATGATCAGGAACAGCAGGAACGCCACGGCGGAGGCGCGTCCCAGGTTCCACCACTTGAAGCCTTCCTCGAACATGAAATACAGCACGCTGACGGTGCTCTGCAGTGGGTCGCCGCGGGTCATCACGTAGGGTTCGGCGAACAGCTGGAAGTAGCCGGACACGGTAATCACGCCGACCACCAGCAGCACCGGGCCGAGCATCGGCAGGGTGATGTGCAGGAACTGCTTCCAGCGCGAGGCACCGTCGATGCGCGCGGCCTCGTACAGGTCATGCGGGATCGCCTGCAGGCCGGCCAGGAAGATCACCATGTTGTAGCCGAAGTTCTTCCACACCGCGAACAGCATGATGGTCGGCATCGCCCAGTTGGGATCACCCAGCCAGTCGATCGGGCTGATGCCCAGATGGCCCAGGCCGTAGTTCACCAGACCGTAGCTGGTATGGAACAGGTAGCGCCAGATCACCGCCACCGCCACCAGCGTGGTCACCACCGGCGCGAACAGCGCGGTGCGGAACAACGCCTTGAAGCGTGCGGCCGGCGCATTCAGCAGCATTGCCGCGCCCAGCGACACGCCGATCGACAAGGGCACGCCGATCAACACGAAGTAGGTGGTATTCCACAGCGACTTCCAGAACATCGGTGTCTGCAGCAGATCGATGTAGTTGCCGAGGCCGACAAAGCGCAGGTTGCTGCTGTCAGCCAGGGCATACAGGTCGAAGTCGGTCACGCTCAGCGCCAGCGCCGAAGCCACCGGCAGGCCGAAGAACACGCCCAGCACGATCAGCGAGGGACCGGCGAAAATCCAGCCGGCGAGTGAAGTACGTTTCATTGCGCGCTCCCGGCGGCCACGGCACTGCTCGATTGCGGCGACGGAACGCGCTGCTGCAGGCGTTGTTGTTCATGCATCCAGCGGCGCTTTGCCAGCACCTTGTCCACGCGCTGGTCGAGTTCTTCGACGGCCTTGTCCTGCGGCAGGCCACCGCGCACCACCTTCTCGGTGACGATGCGCATTTCCTGCACGATGCGCTCCCATTCGAGCACCTTCGGCGTCGGCTTGACCCGCTCCAGCTGGTCACGGAACGATGCGGCCAGCGGATCGTTGGCCAGCGACGGCGCACTCCACGTGCTGCGGCGCGGCGGCAGGTCGCCGATGATCGAATGGAAACGTGCCTGGATCTGCGGGCGCGACAGGAACTCGATCAGCTTCCACGACGCCTCCTTCTGCTGCGACTTGCGGAAGATCACCAGGCTGGTGCCACCGGCGATGCCCGCGCCCGGACCCTCCGGCCCCGGCAGCGCTGCGGTGCCCCACTGCCCTTCCAGTTCCTTCGGCTGCAGCTTCTTGAACTCGCGGATGTTCCATGGGCCGGAAATGTAGAAGACGTTGAAGCCGCGGAAGAACTCATCCCAGACGTTTGAGATCTGCGTCTCGGACATCTTCGGCGCCCAGCCCTGCTCGAACATGTTGGCGTAGAACGCCAGCGTGCGGCGGAAGCCGGGGCTGCTGAAGTTGCCGCGGGTGTCATCATCGCGCAGCAGCGGATCGGGCTGCTGCAGTGCCAGCGACAGCTGCTGCTCGAACTCGTTGATCGGCATCAGCACCGCATAGCGGTTCGGGCCCTGCATGCGCTTGATCGCTGCCATCTGCTCATCCCACTCCTGCCACGTGCGCGGCGGGTGGTCGTAGCCGGCCTTGGCCAGCAGGTCCTTGCGGTAGTAGATCAGGCGTGTATCGACATACCACGGCACGCCCACCAGCTCGCCGTGGATCACGTTGGTGTCCCAGATGCCCTGGAAATAATCATTCTCATCGACCACGGCAGAGCGATCGACGAACGGCTGCAACGGGGTAAGCGCATCGAGCTCGGCGAACTCCGGCACCCAGGTGTTGCCGAGCTGGCACACGTCCGGCAGGCCGTCGGCGGCGAACGCGGTCAGCAGCTTTTCGTGCGCAGCGGTCCACGGGATGTTCTGCACGTCCACCTTGATGCCCGGGTTCTCGGCTTCGAACTCATGGATCAGTTCGCTGACCACCTCGGCTTCCCGGCCCATTGCCCAGAAGCGCACAGTGGTGGTGCCCGGTTCGGTGCGGGCGCAGCCGGCCACGGCCAGTGCGGCCAGGGCTGGCAGTGTCCAGCGGCGCAGACGGTCGATCCAGTTCGGCATCGGGTTACTTGCCCTGGCCTGTGTTGCGGTTGGCATTGTTCTTCTGTTCCTGCGCGGCAGCCGCGCGTGATTCGGCGATACCCACCGCGCGTGCCGCCGCGGCCTTTTCGTCTTTCTGCAGTTCCAGCGGCTGGAACGAACCTTCCGGCGCCAGCCAGCCACCACTGAACCCCGCCCGCTCCAGGCCCTTGCGGATGTACGGGTTCTTCTTCATCACTTCCCAGACGAAATCATTGCGGTAGTTGGCGATCATGGTCAGGATCGGCCCCTGGTCGATGGCAATGTAGTCGCTGGCGACCCAGCCACGATCCGGCACCACGCGACCGGTCTTGATCGGGATGTCGTAGTTGAAGCTGGGATTGAACGAATCCAGGAAGCCGTAGCTGGAATAGATGTAATCGCCGTAGCGCTTGTGCATCTCCAGCGTGGCCGGGATCACCTGTTCCGGCGCGAACACCACCGACGCGATCGCGGCGGTCGGAGCGATGGTGCCGTCATCGAAGTTCTCGCGCAGGCCAGCGCCGCGCGAAGAGTAATGGCGGAACTGGCGCTGCTCGCCACGGTATTCCTGCGTGGTGTTCTGCGGGCCATCGCTGGCGGTCAGGCCCCAGACGTTCTCGCCGTAATCCTTCCACTGCATCGGGTTGGCGATGGCGTACTCACGCTGGGCAAGTGCGGCCGAGCGGCTGTTGAGGAAGTAGGTACTGCCGCGCTCGCGCATGTAGGCGTCCTGGATGTCGCGGAAGTCGATCCAGACGTGGCTGTACTGGTGGCCGAACAGCGGGCCGAAGGACAGGTATTCCTGGCCCTGGTAGACCCCCCAGTCGTTGTCATAGGTGCGCGTCCACACCGTCCACGCATCCGGGCTGACCGGGTGCGTCGGCGAACCCAGGGCAAGGATGTAGACCATCATCGCCTCGTTGTAGCCCATCCAGTCGTGGTCGATGAAACCGCTCTCGGGGAACCAGCCCATCGAGATCAGCGGCGCACGCTGCTGCAGCCAGGGCCAGTCGACCTTCTTGTACAACGTGTCGGCGATCTGGCGGATTTCCTTCTCGCGCGGATCGTCACCGTCGTAGTACGACTGCGCGAACAGCACCCCCATCATCAGCAGCGCGGTATCCACCGAGGACAGTTCGACCCAGCTGTCGTAGCGACGGCCTTCCTGCATGTCCAGGAAGTGGTAATAGAAGCCCTTGTAACCCGCCTTGCCGGTACGCTGCGGGCCCATCGGCACGTCGCGGAAGAATTTCAGGGTAGTCAGGGTGCGGTCGATCGCCTGGTTGCGGCTGACCCAGCCGTTCTCGATGCCGATCGGATACGCGGTCAGTGCGAAGCCGACCGAGGCGATGCTGGCGAACGGCCGCGACGGATAGCGGTCCGGGGTCAGGCCATTGATCTCGTTGGTGGTATCCCAGAAGAACTGGAAGGTGCGGCGCTCGATGTCATCGAACAGCGGCGGCAGCTCAGGTTTCATCGGCCGCGGCGGTGCATCGGCCTCGATCAGGATCACCGGCGGCCGCGGCTTGGCAGGCTCCTGCTGGGCCGGCTGGCAGGCGGCCATGGCCAGGCTCAACGCTGCGGCGGACAACAGATGACGTGCCTGCATGGCGCGATTTCTCCGGTGGTCTGATCGATGGGAAAGCATACCGTCCAATGATCTGAAATCGTTTACAAGGTGCGTTCTTAAAAAACCACGAAAAACGTGGTTCGACACCGCGATCATTGCCCATGCCGATGCCCCCTGACCGGCAGCGGCATGGGCAATGGACCGGCGCAGGGCCGGCCATTGCCGTTTTCACGCGACCGATGCCGCCGGCGGAGCGGCGGCATCGGGGTCATGCATCCATCCGGGCTTAGAAGCGGAAGCCCACTTCGGCCTTGACCTGGCGCGGCGTACCGACGATGTCGCCGGTCTCGTTGTAGCTCACCAGCAGCTTGCCGTCGCTCTTCACGTAGTTCAGGTTGGAGAAGTTGTCAAAGTTGAGCACGTTGATGATGTCGATACGCGCATACAACTCGGTATCGCCGGCCAGCTTGAAGGTCTTGGTCGCCTGCAGGTCAAGCGACCGGTAGCCGAAGATCTTGCCGCCGAGCAGGAAGCGGCCATTGCCCCCCGGGTAGCCGGCGGCCGGGGTCGGCAGGCAGTTCGGGTTGCCGGCCTGTGCCACGCAGGACCAGTCGTTGCCCGCCACCGGGGTGGCCAAGGTCAGCTTGCCACCGAAGGTGATGCCCCAGAAGCCATCGTAGGAGCCCGTGACCACCAGGCGGTGGCGCGGCGCGCCGTTGGACTTGATGTATGGGTATTCGCCGATGGTGCCGCGATCGAACGAGTAGTGCTCGTCAATGTTGCGGTTGTGGCGCGCAGTGGTCCAGGTATAGGCAATCGAGGTACCCCAGCCGCTTTCCTTGGTGTACGGCTTCTGCGCCGACAGCAGGATCTGGGTAGCGCGGGTCTTGATGCCCTGCTGGCCAATGATCAGGCTGCCGAAGCCCGGGATGTTGCAACCCCACGGTTGGCCGTAGGTTGGCTTTTCGGCACCACACAGCATCTGGTTGTCGAAGAAGTTGCCGTTGCGGAAGCGATTGCCCAAAGTGTAGGCGAAGCCATCATAGGTCAGCGTGCGCGAGATGGTGGCGTCGGTCAGCCACTCCCCGATCTGGTTGCTCATGCCCAGACTGAACTGGTCCGCGTAGGGCACCTTCAAGTTGTTGTTGAGCAGGTCCACTTCCAGGCCTTCGTTGCTGGTACTGCCCAGCAGGGCCTGCACGTTGCCAATGCCATTAAGCAGGTTCGGGTTCCAGTCGAAGCACGGGTTCTGCCCGTACAGGCAGGCTCCGCTGCGCGGGTCGCGGAAGTACACGGTCGGCTGCGGCAGGGCCAGCTTGGTGGTTTCCAACGCCAGGTAATCGAAAAGATCACGGTCGTAGGAACGACCGGCGCCACCATGGATCACATGCTGCTCGTCGGCATTGATGTCATACGAGAAGCCCAGCCGCGGCTGCCAGGCATCCTTGAATGCCTTGCGGTTGTGGCCGTTACTGATGTAGTCGTTGATGTTCAGGCCGCTCAACGCGAGCGTCTGCGCGTAGCTCTGCCCGGCCGGGCCATGCGGATCCTGCGCATTGAGCGCGCTGACCACTTCCGGCGGAGTCACGAAGTCCAGGTAGGTCGGGTTCTTCTCGTAGTCCCAACGCAGGCCCAGGTTCAACTGCAGGTGGTCGTTGACCTGCCAGTCGTCCTGAATGAACAAGCCGATCTGCGTGGTCTTCGAGCGCACTTCCGGCAACACGCCACTGACCCCAGTAATCGGCTTGGTGAATTGCGCCTTGTACGGCGTATCAATGCCGAATTCCGGGTTGCCCACGGTGTAGTAGAACTGCGGGTTGATCTGCTGCGCGTCGGAGGCGTACAGATTGATCTTCTTGTACTTGGCGCCCATCTTGATGGTGTGGTCGCCAGCCCACTCCAAGCCGTCCAGGGTCAGGTTGTCTTCGATCGACCAGCCCTTCTGGCCCTTCACCTGCGAGGCGAAGGCGCTGGCACCACCGATTTCCACAATGGTGCGTTCCTGCGGAGTGTTGCCGTCGATGTCACGGCCGTCCGGCGCGGTGTACACGTAGCCGTTGCCCAGAGTCAGCGGCAGCGGGTTGTTGAACGACTTCTCGTGGGTGACCATCAGCTCGTTGTAGAAGCGCTCACCGCTGTGATTCCAGCGCAGCGCGAAACGACGGTCTGTGTTGTCAGTGACCTTGCCATGTTCCTTGGAGGTCTGGTCACTGAACTGCTGCTGGTTCTCGTCACGATCCTGGACTGTGAACTCGATGCGGTCGTTGTCGGTCGGCTCGACGTCGATCTTGGCGAAGATCAGGTCCTGCTTGAACGGCTGGCTGGCCGGGCCCAGGCCGGCGGCGGCCGCCGCCGGCAGCTGCGAGGCAGCGCTGGTGACCGCGCCATTCGGGGCAATGGTCACTGGCAGATCGAAACGCTTGGCTTCGTAGGTCACGAAGAAGTGGGCCTTGTCCTTGATGATCGGGCCGCCCAGCGCGAAGCCGTATTCCTTCTCCGCCGATTCTTCCTTGCTCTTTCCCGGCTGGCGTTCGGCCGGGGTCATCGCACGCATATTGTCGTTGGTGTAACGATAGAAGGTCTCGCCCTTGAACTCGTTGGTACCCGACTTGGTCGCGGCGGTGATCGCGGCGCTGGACACCTGGCCGTACTCGGCCTTGTAGTTGCCGGTGATGACCTTGTACTCGCCGATGGCCAGCTGCGGGAACGGGTTACCGGCACTGCCGGACTGACCGGCCACGCCGCCGCCCTTGACGTAGCTCTTCTGGCCCACGCCGTCGATGTAGACGTTGGTGCCGTCAGCGTTGGTAGCGCCGCCGCGCAGCGAGGTGTTGCCCTTGGCGTCGCGGGTGAAGATCATGCCCGGCACTGCGTCGGCGAACTCCAGGAAGTTGCGCGAGACCTGCGGGGTGGTCTGGATCTGCTGCAGGCTGACGGTCTTGCCGACTTCGGACGTGCGCACTTCCTGCAGCAGGGTCGGCGCGACGACGTTGACAGTGTCCAGGTTGGTGGCTGCGGTCGTACCCGGGGTGCTGCTGGCAGCGCCGGCAAAGTTCAGGGTAGCGGTCGAGGCCACGGTGACGGTGACCTTCTGCGACTGGCCGTTGGCGACCACGTCATAGGTGCCCGGGTCCAGGCCCATCAGCGAGTAGCTTCCATCGGCACGGACGGTACCGCGACGGACGGTGCCGGTGGCCACGTTGGTGGCGGTCACCTCGGCGCCGGCCTGCGCGCCGGAAACCTGGCCGCGCAGGCTGGCATTGGCCGACTGCGCCATGACGTTCGGAGCAGCAGCCAGCATCAGGCAGCTGACCAGTGCGGTGCTCAGCAGCCGGCGTGCCGGCGTGCGGAAGGTGGTGTGCATCATCAACTCAATCTCCGGGTGGCGGTAACCGCTTGCGCGGTCCCTGCGATCAATCAAAAAAGAAGGAACGCCTCCGGCTTCAACGGCCGGATGGCGGAGTGGTGGAATCGCGAACTATCAAGCGGGGAACCAGGGTCTGCTTGTCCCCTGTCCCATCCGTGGAGGTGCCGTCCATCAACTGCATCAGGCGCGTCATGGCCCGATCGCCGAGTTCGGCGATGCTGACCTGCATGGTGGTCAGCGACGGGTGGACGAAACGCGCCAGTGGAATGTCATCGAAACCGGCCAGGGCGACGTCGGACGGAACGTGGACACCTGCCTGCGTGAACGCATACAGGCAACCCAGCGCCATCATGTCGTTGGCGGCGAACACGGCATCAGGCAGCGCTCCGGCTGCCAACAACTCCTGACCGGCGCGATGGCCGGAAGCTTCGTCGAAATCACCGGGCAGCTCGATGCCTTCGGCGTCACTGCCGAAAGCCGCCAACGCGTCACGGAAGCCACGCAGGCGCTCGCGCGCGTCGAAGTTGAGGTCCGGGCCAGAAATGAAAGCGATACGGCGGTGACCCGCGTCAAGCAGATGGCGGGTCATCGCCATCGCACCGGCATGGTCATCGATGCTCAGCACCGGGTGGTCCTGCCCGGGCAGATAGGTGTTGATCAACACCGTTGGCAACGACTGCGGCAGGTTGTCGGTAAGGAATCCCGGGCTCTCCGCATAGGGCGAGAGCACCAGCAGGCCGTCGACGCGGCCGCGCATGGCGCGCAGGGCCGCGCCCTGCTGCTCCTGGTCACCGTGGTAACTGGACACCAGCAGGTGCTGGCGGCGGTTGCGGGCGACGTTGTCGATGCCGCGCATCAGCTCGGAGAAGAATTCGCCGTACAGGTCAGGCAGTACCACGCCCACCGTATTGGTGCGACGGCTGCTGAGGCTGCGGGCGGCGGCGTGCGGGGTATAACGCAGCCGTGCGGCCACCTCCAGCACAAGCTGGCGGACCGGTTCGGCGACATTCTCATGCCCGTTGAGCGCGCGGGAAACCGTAGCCACGGAGACCCGGGCTTCGCGAGCGACGTCTTTGATTGTGATAGCTGCCTTGTTCACGAAGCCGCCCTCCACGGCTTGGACCTACCAGCATTGGCGCGGAATGTAAGCGTTTCCATCTGGGCTTGTAAACAGTCCGTTAGGCGAATGTCCTGAAATGGACATGGAAATCTGTCTGTGGCGGGCCCGCTGACGGACCCGCCAGGACAGTGTGGGACAAGGGCTCAGCCCTGTTCTGACGGGGTCAATGCACGAATGGACAGCGCGTGGATGTCGGTCTCCATCATCGCGCCCAGCGCGGCATAGACCGCGCGATGCCGGGCCAGTGGACCCAGTCCGGCGAAGCGTTCACTGACCACATGCACGTTGAAATGGCCGCGGCCATCGCGCGCACCGGCGTGGCCGGCATGACGATGACTGTCGTCTTCGATTTCCAGCACGCTGGGGGCCAGCGCCTGCTGCAGTGCGTCACGCATCCGCTCGATCCGCTCCGCGTTCACGGCAGGACCTTGCGGAACGGACGCACCTGTACATGGGTGTAGACGCCCGCGGCTACGTAAGGGTCGGCATCAGCCCAGGCCTGGGCCTGCACGAGCGACTCGAACTGCGCGATCACCACCGAACCACTGAAGCCGGCCGGGCCCGGGTCCTCGCTGTCTACTGCCGGGCACGGTCCGGCCAGCAGCAGGCGGCCTTCGTCGCGCAGCGCGTGCAGGCGCGCCAGGTGTTCCGGACGTGCCTGCAGTCGCTGTGCCAGCACGTCCTGGCCGTCATAGCCTTCAATCACATACCACACGGCATTTCCTCGCTTGCGTTGTCGGGTGCGCAGATTCTAGCCAATGCCGCCCTCGCCCCAGCCCGGCTGGACACTGGCGCGACAAAGGCTTACCCTAGACACCATTGCACGTGGCTGGATGCAGCAGCCCGTCGGTTTCTGCGGCCAATGCAGCCCCCGACGACGGTCCCGCTGCTTCGAACCGGACCACCTGGCCGGGCCACGTAGACGACCTCCCTGTAGTTCCGTCGCCGCCGTTTCCTGCGGCGCGTCCTGCTGTTTGATATGTGTGGAATCGCGCCGATCCCGGCGTGTCTGGTGCCGTGGGGCGCCGTGGCGTTGGCCCGGTGAACCCGCTGCCGCGACTGGTCCGATGCAATCCTGATGTCCATTAGATGACTTCCGAACTCGCGCTCGACGCGAACCCGCCAACCCGGCCGCCCGCCCCCCAGCAGCAGGAAATGCCGCTGGCCGTGGTGCATGGGCAACCGGTCCTGCAGATTCCGCAGGACCTGTACATCCCGCCGGACGCGCTGGAAGTCATCCTGGATGCCTTCGAAGGCCCGCTGGACCTGCTGTTGTACCTGATCCGCCGCCAGAACCTGGACGTACTGGACATTCCCGTGGCCGAGATCACCCGGCAGTACGTGGAATACATCACCGTGATGCGCGAGCTGCGCTTCGAGCTGGCCGCCGAGTACCTGGTCATGGCCGCGATCCTGGCCGAGGTGAAGTCGCGCATGCTACTGCCGCGCCCGGTCAGCGAGGAAGGCGATGAGGCCGACCCGCGCGCCGAACTGGTGCGCCGCCTGCAGGAGTACGAACGCTTCAAGCAGGCCGCCGAGGACATCGACGCCCTGCCCCGCCAGGACCGCGACACCACGGTGGCACACGCCTTCATGCCCGAACGTGCTGCGGTGAAGCTGCCGCCGCCGGTGGACCTGAAGGAAATGCTGCTGGCCCTGCACGACGTGCTCAAGCGCGCCGAGCTGTTCAGTGGCCACGCCATCAAGCGCGAGGCGCTGAGCGTGCGGCAACGCATGGGCGAAGTGCTGGGCCGGCTTGAAGATGGCAAGTTCTACCGTTTTGAAGGGCTGTTCACCGCAGAAGAAGGCAAGCTGGGCGTGCTGGTCACGTTCCTGGCGGTGCTGGAACTGGCCAAGGAACAGCTGCTGGACATCGTCCAGGAAGAGCCGCTGGCGCCGATCTACGTGAAGTCCCTGGCCGCCGGCAACACCAATGCCCCGCTGCAGTTCAGCAGCGAGTTCGACGACAACGACGCCGCCAACGAGAACGAGTGAGCGCTGACTGCCGATGGACCAAACGCTGATCAACCGCATTGTCGAGGGTGCCCTGCTGGCCTCCAGCCAGCCGCTCACCCTGGCCCAGCTGAAAGACCTGTTCCCGGAAGAGGAGCCGGCACCGCCGGGCAGCATCGAACGTGCGCTTGAGCGCCTGCGCGAAGCCTGCGAAGGCCGTGGCGTGGAACTGGTCGAGGTCGCCTCCGGCTTCCGCTACCAGGTGACCGGCGAAGTGCATGGCTGGATCAGCCGGCTGTGGACCGAACGCAAGACCCGCTATACCCGTGCCACCCTGGAAACCCTGGCGCTGATCGCCTACCGGCAGCCGATCACTCGTGGCGAGATCGAGCAGGTGCGCGGCGTGGCGGTCAGCAGCAACATCATCCAGGCGCTGGAGGAACGCGAGTGGATCCGCGTGGTCGGCCACCGCGACGTGCCCGGCAAGCCTGCCCTGTTCGGCACCACCAAGGGCTTCCTGGACTACTTCGGCCTGAAGCGCCTGGACGAGTTGCCGCCGCTGTCGGAACTGAAGGACCTGGGCGAGCTGGAACCCCAGCTGGCCCTGGACCGCGACGCACCGGCCGCCGCCAGTGCCGAGGGTCCTGACATTTCAGCTGGCGCCGATGGCGCTGCTGCCAACGATGACGCCGGTCTGGCCGGCAGCGACACCCCCGATTCCGCCGACGCAGCGTCTGCGTCGGCTTCCGATGAGCAAGCACCTTCGCCCCTTGATGATGGGCACCCCGATTCCGCGCCGGGCGAGCGCGCGGTGCCCCTGAACGAACGCGAAGACAACGCCGTCGCGATGACGACCGTGGCTGTTGACCAAGCCGATTCCGAACCAGAGGCCGACCCCGAAACCGTCGGCCGGAGCAAAACTGATGAGTGACACCCCCCGTAACAAGCTCTCGCTCAAGCGCGAAGCCACCTCCGAACAGTTCAAGCTGGAAGAGCGCCTGCACAAGGTGCTGGCCCAGGCCGGCCTGGGTTCGCGCCGCGCGCTGGAACAGCGCATCGCCGAAGGCCTGGTCAAGGTCAACGGTGAAGTCGCGCAGACCGGCATGTCGGTCAAGAGCGGCGACAAGATCGAGCTGGATGGCCGCGGCTTCGTCGCCACCGCCCTGGCCGAACCGTCGCGCGTGCTGGTCTACAACAAGCCGGAAGGCGAAGTGACCACCCGCGAAGACCCCGAAGGCCGCCCGACCGTGTTCGAATCGCTGCCGCCGCTGAAGGGCGCGCGCTGGATCGCCATCGGCCGCCTGGACATCAACACCACCGGCCTGCTGCTGGCCACCACCGACGGTGAACTGGCCAACGCCATGATGCACCCGTCGTTCGAGGTCGAGCGCGAGTACGTGGTGCGCGTGCGTGCGCCGGAAGGCGAGGAAAAGGTCTCCGACGCCATCGTCGACCGCCTCAGCCGTGGCGTCGCGCTGGAGGACGGTCCGGCCAAGTTCGATGAGATCGAACGCATCGGCGGCACCGATTCGCACGACTGGTTCCGCGTCGTGGTGAAGGAAGGCCGCAACCGCGAAGTGCGCCGCCTGTGGGAATCGCAGGGTTGCCAGGTCAGCCGCCTGAAGCGCACCCGCTACGGCAAGGTTAGCCTGCCGCGCGAACTGGCCCGTGGCCATTCGGTGGAACTGGGTACCGCCCAGGTGGAAGCGCTGCGTGCGCAGCTGAAGCTGGAAGAAGGCGCACCGTCGGCTCTGACCCTGCAGCCGGTGATCGGCCAGCGCCGCGCCGCCAAGACCACCGTGCGCGTGCGCGAAGGTGGCCGCGGCAATGCCTACGTCAATGGCCACAACACCGCTGACGAAGGTCGCGAGCTGCGCCGTTTCGACAACGTCCGCGAAGACCGCGGCCGTGGCCGCGGCGGCAAGGGCGGCGGTTTCAAGGGTGGCCTGACGGTCAGCGGTGAAGCAGCAGCCAAGCAGTCGCAGAGGCCGTTCAAGCAGCGCACCCAGAAGAACGACCGTTCGCTGCCGGAAGGCAACCCGGCCGCGTTCCGCACCTGGTACGTGCCGGATGGCGTGAGCACGGGCCCGAGCGGCCATCGCAATGCCGGTCCGGGCGCGCGCGGCCCGGGTACCCGTGGTCCGGGCGCAGGCGGCCAGGGCCGTCCGTACGGCAAGCCGAAGGGTCCGGGCGCCGGTGGCGGACAGGGCCGTGGCGGTTTCGGCGGTGAAGGCCGTGGCGGCGCAGGCGGCCAGGGTCGTCCGGCCGGTGCCGGCAACCGCTCGCAGGGCCAGGGCAACAAGCACCCGTATGGCCATCCGGGCAATGCCCCGAGCTTCCCGTCCGACCACGCCACGCCGGGCTTCAACCCGTATGGCAGCCCCAAGCCGGCGCAGGGCGCCCGTCCGGGCGGTCGTGGGCCGGGTGGTGGCAACCGTGGTCCGGGCGGCAATCGCGGCCCCGGCGGTCCGGGTGGCAACCGTGGCCCAGGTGGCCCCGGCGGCAACCGCGGTCCGGGCGGCCCGCGCCGCAGCGGCCCGCGCGGCGGCTGATCACCGGCACGCCTGAAATGAAAAACCCCGGCGCAGGCCGGGGTTTTTCGTTGAAAAGGGGACGGAGGGGATTAAGTCGTTTTTGCCACGGCCTGTGTCAAAGGGGCGAGAGCGACTTAATCCCCTCCGTCCCCTTTTGCGTGGCGCTGGAACGCGGCGGGTGTGGTGCCGGTCATGCCGCGGAAGAAGGCGATGAACGGGCTCTCGGCGGAGAAGCCGGTGTCCTGCGCCACGTGCGCCACGCGTTGGCCAAGCAGCAGCAACTCCATGGCCCGCATCAGGCGCCATTGCTGGCGCCAGGCCTGGTAGCTCATGCCGGTATCACGCTGCATCAACCGGCCGACGGTACGCGCGCTCAGGCCCGTGCGCGCGGCCAGCTCCCCCAGTTCGGGCGGCAGCTGTTCGGCCACCGGGAGGCACCGTGCGATCCGCGGATCACGAGGCAGAGGCAGGTCCATCGGCGCCACCGGTGCAGCAGCGATTTCCAGCACGCACAACGCCAGTTGGTGGTGCGCGCGCGGCGACTGCCAGTCATGGTCGAACGGCGCCTGCGCGATCGGCTCCAGCAAGGCCTGCAGCAGCGGCCCCACGCCGATGATCGCAGGCTGCCGGGGCAGCTGGGCCGACAGCGCGGCGTCGAAGTACAACGAACGGTAGTCGACCGCCTGGCGCATCTGCGCGCGATGGAGCAGCCCGCCCGGAATCCACGCGGCACGCGCGGGCGGCAGCAGGCTGATGCGATCACCGTAGGTCAGGCGCGTGCAGCCCTGCCGGGTGTACAGCAGCTGCGCGCGTGCATGCTGGTGCCAACCCGAGTCGTGATCCGCCAGTGAGGCTGCAATCCCCAGCACCGGAGCACTCCAGGCATCGGCGTCGAAGTGCGCGTGCGGCTGCAACCAGGCCATGTCTGATTTCATACATTCGATGACAGGATAGACAGAGTGCGCCATTGCGGACGCGACCACAATGCGCGGCCCTGTTCCTGGAGCGCCCGCATGTCGCGCCGCCTGTTGTTGCTCACCATTGCACTGCTGATGTTCCCGCAGTTGGCACAGACCCTGTACAGCCCGGCCCTGGCCGATCTGGCCGAACGCTTCGCCCTGCCACCGAGTGCCGCCAGCCAGGCCATGAGCCTGTACCTGTTCGGCTTCGCTGCAGGCGTGCTGCTGTGGGGGCGCCTGGCCGATCGTATCGGTCGTCGCCCTGCCCTGCTATGCGGCCTGGCCGTGTTCGCACTGGCCGCCTGCGGCGGCCTGCTGGCCAGCACCTTCGGCCAGGTCCTGCTGGCGCAGGCACTGGCCGCACTGGGTGCGGCGGCAGCCTCGGTGGTAACCCAGACCGTACTACGCGACCACCTGCAGGGACCCGCGTTGGCGCAGGCGTTCTCCTGGATCGGCATGGCCCTGGCCCTGAGTCCGGCCATCGGCCTTGCACTGGGCACGCTGCTGGTCGCCGCCCATGGCTATGTCGGCGTACAGTCCGGCCTGCTGCTGATCGCTGCCCTGCTGGCAGTCGCATGCCTGACGGGCCTGCGCGAAAGCCGCCCTGCACAGATCCCGCACGCGCCCATGCTGCCGCTGCTGCGGGAACTGCTGCGCGATCTGGATCTGGTCACACGCGTTGCTGGTGATGGCCTTCAACGTGGCGATGTACAGCTGGTATGTGCTCGGCCCCTTCGTGTTTGCGCGCCTGCACTGGCCAGCCACCTGGTTCGGCGCCAGCGGCGCGGTGCTGGCACTGGGCTCGGCACTGGGCGCGTGGGGCAATGGCCGCCTGCTGCGTGCAGGCGTTGCCGCAACCACGCGCATCCGCATCGCCGCGGGACTGGTCCTGACGGGAGGCCTGCTGGCCGCGCTGCTGCATGATCACCCTGCCCTGATCGCGGCGATGGTGCCGGTGGTGACGGGCTTCGGCCTTGCCATTCCCAATGTGCTCGGCCAGGCCCTGCGCGGCTATCCACACTGTCTCGGCAGCGCAGGCGCGCTGTTCGGCCTGCTCTACTACCTGTTGATCGGTGCGGCGATGGCGCTGGTCGGTGCAGTGCAGATGCTGGCACCGACCGTTATCGCGTGTGGCCTGCTGGCGCTCTGGCTGAAGCGGGGTCGGTCAATTGACGGCGAAAGCCCGGGACGTGCAGCGCCTCGGTGAAGAAACCGCTCCTGCGGCCATGGGGACCCCGGGTCCCTGCCCCGGGGCCAGGATCAGCGGGCAACCGACTACTGGACGTTGATCACTTCGTCCATCGGCGCCAGGAAGTTGCCGGCATTGTTGCGCGACGCCGAGATCACGTAGGTTCCAGGCGTTGCGATGGTCGCGGTGCAATGTCGGATCGGCGTGGTGTTGCCACCGTCGAGATTGTCATTGGTACGGCACAGGAACTGGCCATTGGCATACACCGAGAAATTACTCGTTCCATCCACCTGGCCGCCCCCTGTGATGTAGATTTCCGAGGGCGAGCCCGCCACACGCGGCAAGGTCCCAATCTCGAACCGGGACGTCACGGGATGCGGCAACAGCCTTGGACAGGACACGACGATTCCGCTGTCGGACAGGCAGACTTCGGCGTGGGCGATGGCGGGCGCGGCGATGAGGGCCACGAGCAGCACGGACGTTCTGAGCTCCATTCAGCGTCTCCTATGATCCCAGCAGAATCGCTGGGATGTCCCTGTTATTCACTGCAGGGTTACTGCGGGATCAAGGAAACGTTAATCGCTGCGCGCACACAGCCCCCGGATCACGGCGGGATCCCTTGTGGGCGGGGACATTGCACGCCTGCGCTGGGGCTGCCACCCATCCCTTCCTGATGACTTCACGTCGATGCAGGATGCCCACCATCGCGCAGCACATTTCGTGCCTGTCCCAATGTTCACACCCCGGGTTAGGAATTGCTGCAAACACGAGGTGTTGTGCACCACGCCCGGAATTCACATCCGGTTGCTGGCTATCGTCGCGCTCCCACACAAGGCAGATGCCCATGATCACCATCACCGCCGAACAGGCCCGCGCCAACGTCGATGCCGCCAAGCGCCCGATCGAACTGTTCTACCGCGATCTCGACAACGCCATCCAGATCGGCTCGGAAAATGGCCGCCGCTACATCGTGTTCGGCTTCAGCCAGGTGATGGCCAGCGAGCAGCTCGTCGAAGATGTGGTCGCACAGCTGCTGAAGAATGGTTTCGGTGTCGAACGGTTGTTGAGCGATTCCGAACAGCACTACATCCGCATCAGCTGGGGAACTGCCGCGCCGTCGCGCCTCAGCGCCGGCTGAGGGTGAACGCGGTGCCGTCCACGCCCAGATCCCAGCCCTTGCCGGTACCGGACAGGGCCAGCGAGATGTCGCCCTTGGTCATCACCTGCGCGTTGCTGGACTTCACCGCACCGGCATGCGCGCCCACCGAGGCGTAAGTACCCAGCAGCTCGTTGACGCTGACTGCGCCGGTGAAGCTGCCACGTCCGTTGGTGATCTTCGACTTGCCCACGGTCAGGCCGCCGCCCTTCATCTGGATGCGCACCGGCATGCTGGCGCCATTGCTGCAGGTGACCGTGCCATTGCCGGATGCAGTCTTGTAGATCAGCGACCAGCCAGAGAGGTTGTAGCGCAGCTCGCAGTCGAGGTTGCCAGCGGCGTGCGCGGCCGGGGCCAGCGATGCGGCAGACAGGGCAAGCAGCAGGGCGAAGGGCTTGTTCATGGCAGGACTTCCAGTTCGGTCGGACTGCCGGCGAATCTAGCAGCGCGCGCGTGCACGTTGGATGCAGGCGCACGCGCTGGTGCAGCAGTGTTCAGGCCGTCGCTCAGGCCTGTTCGTCCAGGTGGAAGGCATCGGCATCGAGCATCGCCGGGAAACGCGCGCGGTGTGCGGCCAGCGCCTCGGCCGAGATGGTGGTGGTCACCACCTGTTCGCGTTCGCGGATCTCCACCTGCGGCTGGCCGAGGAAGTCGATCACCGCGCTGTCGCCGGCGTAGTGCAGCTGGTTGCCGTCCACGCCGACGCGGTTCACCGCCGCCACGAAGCACAGGTTCTCGATCGCACGCGCACGCAGCAGGGTCTTCCATGCATAGGCGCGCGCCGACGGCCAGTTGGCGACGAAGATCTGCAGGTCGAAATCCAGCTGCTGCGGGCGTTCGACGTTGTAGCGGTTGCGGCAGAACACCGGGAAGCGCAGGTCGTAGCAGACCTGCGGATTGATCCGCCAGCCCTTCCATTCCACGCTCAGGCGCTCACGGCCGGCGGCATAGCGCTCGTGCTCACCGCCGTAACGGAACAGGTGCCGCTTGTCGTAGTACTGCAGGCCGCCCTCTGGCGTTGCGAACAGCAGGCGGTTGTAGACGCCGTTGCCCTCGCGCAGCTGCACGCTGCCGATCACTGCCGCGTTCAAGACCTTGGCCTGTTCGCGCACCCAGGCCACGGTCGGCCCGTCCATGCCTTCGGCCTGGGCGATGGCGTCGTTGGAGAAGCCACTGGTGAAGGTCTCCGGCAGGATCACCAGGTCGGTGCTGCCCGCCAGTGGTGCCAGCAACGCACCGTAGTAGGCGCGGTTGCCGGCCGGGTCATGCCAGCGGGTGTCGCCCTGGACGAGGGAAATGCGCAGGTCATTCATTGTCATGGATTCACTGATGTTGAAGAAGCAGTAGGTGGCAATGACGCGATCATGGAATTCGACATCACCCTTCGCTTTCGATGAACCGGCGCAACTGCGCCCTGAGCGAGCTTGCAGCCGGAGCTGCCCGCTCCAACCCCAAGTGAGCCAGCGCCAACGCCTGCTCCTTACGCCGCAGATTGGCCGCCACACGCGCGAGGGTGAGCAGCTCAATGGCCCGAGCTCGCTCAAGATTTGCCCCGTCCAACATGACCTGATAGTCGTCCGGGAAAGCCTGGTGAGCCGCGAAAAAGTGGCTACCGGCGCTCTCCCATGCGGAACAAAGCGCTTTCACTGAGGTGGTGCTCTCCTGCTCAGAAGCCCCATAGACCCAGCCACCGCCTGTACTTGCACCGTCCCCGGCAAGCCGCTCTCTGAAAACACAGCCGGATTCGTCAATCGTCGCTGGCGAATACTCACCGCCACCGTGCTGAGGCAAGAAATCCAGATGCGCCCCCATCTCCAAATAGCACCACTGCCCGCTGGAACCGGCCTGACATTCGACTACATGAATCAGCGGAGTGCGAATCCTGCGGAAGGTCAGCCCTTTGCGAACGAATCCCTCCTGCAGCAGACGCGGAAAGAACTCCGACTCAAGCAGCTCGAAGAATCTCTTCCGATCCGAACCCGGCCCCACTGACATCACAGCAGGCGCAGGCGTTCGATCGCCGCGTCCATGGTCGCTTCGTTCTTGGCAAAGCACAGGCGCACCAGGCGCTGGCCGGCCGGCGGAGTCTCATAGAACGGCGACAGCGGAATGGCGGTGACGCCCTTCTCGATGGTCAGCCACTTCACGAACTCATGGTCCGGCAGGTCGCTGATCGCCGAATAGTCGACCAGCTGGAAGTAGCCGCCCGGCACCGGCAGCGCCTTCAGGCGGGTACCGGCCAGCTGCTCACGGAAGCGGTCGCGCTTGGCCTGGTAGAACGCGCCCAGTTCCAGGTGGTGTTCGGGTTCGTCGCGGATCATCGCGGCGAAGCCATGCTGCGCCGGGCCGAAGCTGGTGAAGGTGTTGTACTGGTGCACCTTGCGGAACTCGGCGGTCAGCGCCGGCGGGGCGATCGCATAGCCGATCTTCCAGCCGGTGCAGTGGTAGGTCTTGCCGAAGCTGGAGATGACGAACGCGCGCTCGCGCAGTTCCGGGTAGCGCAGCGCCGATTCATGGCGACGGCCGTCGTAGATGATGTGTTCGTACACCTCATCGGAGATCAGGTAGATCTGCGTGCCGCGCAGCAGTTCGGCCAGCGCCTGCATGTCCTGCGCCGACAGCATCGCGCCGGACGGATTGTGCGGGGTGTTGACGATCAGCATGCGGGTGCGCGGGGTGATCGCTGCGCGCACGCGGTCCCAATCGACCGCGAACGTCTGCGGATCGAGCGACACATGTACGGCCCTGGCACCGGCCAGGTCGATCGCCGGTTCGTAGCAGTCATACGCCGGGTCCAGCACGATCACTTCCTCGCCGGCACGCACCACGGCGTGGATGGCGTTGAAGATGGCCTCGGTGCCACCGCTGGTGACGGTGATCTCGCTGTCCGCATCGACCTGCGCGCCGTAGCAGTCCAGCACCTTCTGTGCGATGGCCTGGCGCAGCGGCGCCACGCCGGTCATCGGCGGGTACTGGTTCAGCCCGGCGGCCATCGCCCTGGCGGTCTCGTCGATCAGGCGCTGCGGCGCCGAAAAGTCCGGGAAACCCTGGCCCAGGTTGACCGCGCCGTGTTCGGCGGCGAGCTGGGACATCACAGTGAAGATCGTGGTACCGACCTTGGGCAGCTTGGTGGTGGGTTGCATCGGCCTGGGCTGTGGGGGAACAGACCTGCGAGTTTACGCAATCCGCGCGTCGGTAGTGCCGGCCGCCGGCCGGCAACCTCGGCTGGCAGATAGCGAAATTGCTGGCCAGCGGCCGGCACAGCCATCGGCATTCACCGCTACAATTGCCGCCGCACTCCGGCATGAAGACCTTTGCCCCTTGAACACCCCTGCATTGCTGGCTGCCAGCGGCCTGAGCTTCTCCCGCAATGACGAGCCGGTGTTCGGCCCGCTGGACTTCCATGTGGACGCCGGCGAAGCCCTGCTGGTGCAGGGCGGCAATGGCGCCGGCAAGACCACCCTGCTGCGCGTGCTGGCCGGCCTGGCCCGGCCCGGTGCCGGCCAGGTGCGGATCGACGGCAAGCCGGCCAGCAATGCCGAGCGCGCGCGCTATGTCGCCTACCTCAGCCACCTGCCAGCGCTGAAACCGGACCTCGGCACGCTGGAAAACCTGCATTTCCTGTGCGGCCTGCACGGACGGCGTGCGCGGCAGATGCCCGGCAACGCGCTGGCCATCGTCGGCCTGGCCGGTTATGAGGACACCCTGGTACGGCATCTGTCGGCCGGACAGAAGCGGCGGCTGGCACTGGCGCGCATCTGGCTGTCGCCGGCACCGTTGTGGCTGCTGGACGAACCCTATGCCAACCTCGACCTGGAGGGCATCACCCTGGTCAACCGGATGATTTCGGCGCACCTGCGCGCCGGTGGCGCTGCGCTGGTCACCACCCACGGTGCCTATGCCGCACCGCCGGTGCGCACCCGCCAGCTCGACCTCGGCGGTGCCGCGTGATCGCGCCGGGCACCGAACCGGGCCTGTGGCAGACCGCAGGCGCCCTGCTCAGGCGCGACCTGCGCCTGCTCTGGCGCCGCCGCGGCGATGCGCTGCAACCGCTGCTGTTCGCGGTGCTGGTGGTGGTGCTGTTCGCCCTGGCCCAGGGCCGCGAACCACAGCTGTTGGCCGCCACCGCCGGTGCAGTGCTGTGGCTGGCCGTGCTGCTGGCCGGACAGCTGTCGCTGGATTCGCTGTTCCGCTCCGACGCCGAGGATGGCTCGCTGGAACAATGGCTGCTGGCGCCGGTGCCGCTGGCCTGGTTGGTGCTGGTGCGCGTGCTGCTGCATTGGGCCACCACTGCGCTGCCGCTGATCGTGGTCAGCCCGCTGCTGGCCGAAATGCTGCATCTGCCGCATGACCAGCTGCCGATGTTGCTGGCATCGTTGCTGCTGGGCACGCCGTTGCTGAGCCTGATCGGTGGCGTGGTCGCCGCGCTGACCGTAGGCATCCGACGCTCTGGTATTCTCGTGGCGCTGCTGTCGTTGCCGCTGTACGTGCCGGTGCTGGTGTTCGGCGCAGGCAGCCTGGCGGCAGCCGGACGCGGACAGGATCCGGTCGGTGCGCTGCTGATGCTGGGCGCCGGCCTGCTGGTCGCGCTGGTGCTGGCGCCGCTGGCCACTGCCGCTGCAATACGTATTTCTCTGAGTTGACCGAGCTGAGAGCCAATCCACCCCTGCTGGATAGCCGCCACGCATGAATCCGATTGTCCGCTGGTTCCACCAACTCGGTTCGCCCCCCACGTTCGACCGTTTCGCTGCCCGCTGGTCGCGGGTGTTCTACCTCGCGGCGGTGCCGGTGCTGCTGGTCGGCATGTGGCAGGCGCTGCTGGTGGTGCCACCGGAAGCCAAGCAGCTGGACAGCTTCCGCATCCTCTACATCCACGTGCCCAGTGCCTGGATGAGCCTGTTCGTCTTCGCGCTGATGGCGCTGTATGCGGCCATCGCACTGGTCTGGCGGATCAAGGTCTGCGAGATCCTGGCCATGGCCTGCGCGCCGATGGGCGCCGGCTTCACCCTGATCACCCTGTTGACCGGCAGCATCTGGGGCAAGGGCACCTGGGGCACCTGGTGGGACTGGGACCCGCGCATGACCAGCGAACTGGTACTGCTGTTCCTGTACCTGGGCGTGATCGGCCTGTACCACGCCATCGAGGACCGCCGCAGCGCCGCGCGCGCCGCTGGCCTGCTGGCCATTGTCGGTGTCAGCCTGCTGCCGGTGATCCGCTACTCGGTGGACTGGTGGGGCGGCCTGCACCAGCGCCAGTCGATCAACGTATTCGGTGAATCGGCAATCAGCAGCGCGATGATCGCGCCGCTGTGGTGGATGGTGATCGGCACCAAGTTCTGGTTCGCCGGTTCGGTGCTGGCCAAGGCCCGCGCCGACAATCTCGACCGCGAGGCCGGCAAGGCCTGGGT
Source organism: Stenotrophomonas sp. YJH_SMC_12-1 (assembly GCF_059370935.1). Classification (NCBI taxonomy): domain Bacteria; kingdom Pseudomonadati; phylum Pseudomonadota; class Gammaproteobacteria; order Lysobacterales; family Lysobacteraceae; genus Stenotrophomonas; species Stenotrophomonas sp. YJH_SMC_12-1. The sequence goes on from NZ_JCAFUD010000001.1 coordinate 230,729, forward strand.
CGGCGGCCGCGTCGATGCCGGACGCCCGGCCCGGGAGGCCCAGCCATGACCCACCTGCCCTATGTGATCGGTGCCTACGCGGTGTTCGTGCTGGTGCTCGGCGCCGATGCCATCGGTTCGTGGCTGCGCCTGCGCGTGGCGCGCCGGCTGGCACTGGCCCGCCAGCAGCGCCAGCAGACCCGCGCCGGCAGGCAGGACGCAGCGACGCCGTTGTCGACGGAGCTGGAACGATGACCCCGGTACAGCGCCGCCGCCTGGTGTGGGTGCTGCTGGCCCTGCTCGCCTCCGGCCTGGCCACCGCACTGGTGGCGATGGCACTGGAGCGCAACATCGCCTACCTGTACACGCCGTCGGAAGTGCTGCGCGGCGATGTCGATGCACAGTCGCGCTTCCGCCTCGGTGGCATGGTGGTGAAAGGTTCCTTCAACCGACCGGTCGGCTCGCTGGAGGCGCGCTTCGAGGTGACCGACGGCGACGCGCAGCTGGCGGTGACCACGTCGCGGATCCTGCCGGACATGTTCGCCGAAGGCACGGCGGTGGTCGCCAGCGGCCGCCTGCAGGACGGCACCTTCGTCGCCGACGAGGTGCTGGCCAAGCACGATGAGAAGTACGTGCCGAAGGAAGTGGCCGACAAGATGGGCGATGCCCATCGCAAGCACGACGTGCCGGTGACGGCACCCGAGGTGCGCTGAGTGCTGCCCGAACTGGGTCAGATCCTGCTGCTGTGCGCGTTGCTGGCCTCGCTGCTGCAGGCCGGCCTGCCGCTGGTCGGTGCGCAGCGCAACAATACGGCGTGGATGGCCGTGGCACGACCTGCCGCGTTCGCGCAGCTGCTGCTGGTCGCCGGCGCGTTCGTGGTACTGACCGCCGCGTTCGTGCAGCAGGACTTCTCGGTGCGCTACGTGGCCGAGAACTCCAATACGCTGCTGCCGATGGTCTACCGCTACTCGGCGGTCTGGGGCGCGCACGAGGGCTCGCTGCTGATGTGGGCGCTGGTGCTGGCGCTGTGGACCGGCGCGGTGGCGCTGTTCTCGCGGCACTTGCCGGCACCGGTGCAGGCGCGCGTGCTGGCGGTGATGGGCGTGGTCAGCGTCGGCTTCCTCGCCTTCCTGATCTTCACCTCCAACCCGTTCCTGCGCCTGAACCCGGCACCGCTGGAAGGCCGCGACCTCAATCCGCTGCTGCAGGACCCGGGGCTGATCATCCATCCGCCCATGCTGTACCTGGGCTATGTCGGCTTCGCGGTGCCGTTCGCCTTCGCGGTTGCCGCACTGCTGGAAGGCCGCGTGGACGCACGCTGGCTGCGCTGGACGCGGCCATGGACCAACGTCGCCTGGGGCTTTTTGACCCTGGGCATCGCGCTGGGCAGCTGGTGGGCCTATTACGAGCTGGGCTGGGGCGGCTGGTGGTTCTGGGACCCGGTGGAGAACGCCAGCTTCATGCCGTGGCTGGTCGGTGCGGCATTGATCCATTCGCAGGCCGTCACTGAAAAGCGCGGCACCTTCGGCAGCTGGACCCTGCTGCTGGCGATCGCCGCCTTCGCGCTGTCGCTGCTGGGCACGTTCCTGGTGCGCTCCGGCGTGCTGACCAGCGTGCATTCGTTCGCCGCCGATCCCTCGCGCGGCTTGTTCATCCTGGTGTTCCTGTCGGTGCTGGTCGGTGGCAGCCTGCTGCTGTACGCGCTGCGTGCCAGCCAGCTGAGCGTGGATGCCGAGGACCCACGCCGTGGCTTCACCGCCACCTCGCGCGAGACCCTGCTGCTGGCCAACAACCTGCTGCTGGCCACCGCCTGCGCGATGGTGCTGCTCGGCACGCTGTACCCGCTGCTGGCCGATGCGCTGTCGCTGGGCAAGATCTCGGTCGGCCCGCCCTACTTCGGCAGCCTGTTCCTGCTGCTGATGGCACCGATGATCCTGCTGCTGCCGTTTGGCCCGCTGGTGAAATGGCAGCGTGACCAGCCCTCGCGCGCCTTCGCGCTGCTGGCACCGTGGCTGGGCCTGGCGCTGCTGCTGGGCGCGCTGGCCTGGTGGCAGGCGCCGCAGAACGGCTGGAAGGCCGGCATCGGCGTGGCCGCTGCGGCCTGGGTCGCGCTCGGCACCGCACGCTTCGTCTGGCAGCGCCTGCGCGGCAATGGTCGCTTCACCGCCGAAATGCTCGGCATGATCGTCGCCCACGCCGGCATTGCCGTGTTCGTGGCCGGCGCGCTGCTGGTGGAGGCGCTGAACGTGCAGCGCGAAGTGGCGCTGGCACCGGGCCAGCAGCTGGTGGTCGGTCGCCACGAAGTGCGCTTCGAAGGCGTGGACCATCGCGAAGGCCCCAACTTCATCGCCGACCGCGGCCACCTGCGCGTGTTCCGCGACGGCCGCGAGCTGGCCCTGCTGCACCCGGAGAAGCGCCAGTACGCCAGCGGCGGCCAGGTGATGACCGAGGCCGGCATCGATGCACGCTTCAATGGTGACGTCTACGTGGCATTGGGCGAGCCGCTGGGCAACAATGCATGGGCGGTCCGGGTGCACATCAAGCCGTACGTGCGCTGGATCTGGCTGGGCGCGCTGTTGATGGCCCTGGGCGGATTCATCACCGCCGCCGATCGCCGTTTCCGTCGTCCGTAGGAGTTCCCATGTCCGAGTCCCCCACCCCGCGTCCCTCCCGCCCGCTGCCGCCGGTAGCCATCGTGATCGGCGTGCTGTTCTTCTTCGGCCTGCTCGGGCTGATGATCTACGGGGTGATGAAATCAGGCGATCCGCAGCGCGACGTACTGCCGTCGGCACTGATCGACAAACCGGCGCCGGCATTCGCGCTGCCGGTGCTGCACGACCCGGAAATGATCGTGCACAGCGACGACCTGCGCGGCGCGCCCTACCTGCTGAACGTGTGGGGCAGCTGGTGCGCGGCCTGCCGCGAAGAACACCCGGTGCTGACCCGCTTCGCGGAAAGCAAGCGTGTGCGCGTGATCGGCTACAACTGGAAGGACGACCCGACCGACGCGCTGCACTGGCTGGAACAGCTGGGCAACCCGTTCATGGTCGTGCTCAGCGATGTCGAGGGCCGCACCGCGATCGACTGGGGCGTGACCGCCGCACCGGAAACCTTCCTGGTCGATGGCAGCGGCATCGTGCGCTGGAAGTACAGCGGTGCGATGACCCAGCGCGTGGTCGACGAGAAGCTGATCCCGGCGCTGCAGAAGATCGAGAAGGCCCAGGGCAGTGCCGGCAACACCCTGCATACGGCGCCCTGAGCCCATGCGCTGGCTGCTGGCGTTGCTGCTTCTGACGCTGCCGCTGGCCGCGCTGGCCCAGCAGCCGCTGCACGATCCGCAGCCGCTGCAGTTCCGCGATGACGCCGAGGAACGCCGCTTCCATGACCTGGCCGCGCAGCTGCGCTGCGTGCAGTGCCAGAACCAGTCGCTGGCCGATTCGAACGCGCAGATCGCCCAGGACCTGCGCCGCGAGGTGCTGCAGCTGATGCAGCAGGGGCACGACGACGCACAGATCAAGCAGTTCCTGGTCGCGCGCTACGGTGAGTTCGTGCTCTATCAACCACCGTTGCAGCCGGGCACCTGGCTGCTGTGGGGTGGCCCCCTGCTGGTGCTCGGCGCCGGTGCACTGGTAGTGCTGGGCATCGTCCGCCGACGTGGACGCACCGTCGGCGCGGCGCCGGCCGGCAAGGCCGATGAAGGAGACGAATGGTGAACCATTGGCTGCCGATGCTGGCCGGGCTGGTCGCCGCGCTGATGGCAGCGCTGGTGCTGTGGCCACTGCGCCAGCGCGGTCGGCGCGGTTTCGTGGTCGGCGTGCTCGCGCTGGGCGTGGCCGGTGCCTGCCTGTACCTGCTGGTCGGTGATCCACGTGCCGCACAGATGCAACCGACGCCTTCGGTAGCCACCCTGCGCGATGGCGTGCAGGCCCTGCAGGATGCACTGAAGCGTGACCCACAGCGGGCCGATGGCTGGGCGCTGCTGGGCCGGTCGCAGGCCGAACTGGGCAACGCCGCAGCCGCGGCGGATGCCTTCGCGAGGGCCGCCGCATTGGCACCGGAAGATCCGGGCGTGCTGGTGGAAGCCGCGCAGGCGCGCGCGCAGGCTGATGCCGGCAAGCAGTTCGATGACACCGCAATGGCCTGGTTGCAGCAGGCGCGCGCACAGGCTCCCGATGCCGAGCGCGCCAGCTGGCTGCTGGGCATCGCCCTGCGCCAGCGCGGAAAGAACGCCGAGGCCGCGGATGTGTGGAGCGGCCTGCTGCCACGACTGGAGCCGGGCGCCGCGCAGGCGCTGCAGGCACAGATCGCCATCGCGCGCGAGGCCGCTGGCCAGGCGCCCGATGCTGGCGCTGCGGCGCCACCGGCGCTGCTGCAGGTGCGCGTGCAGCTGCCGGCACTGAAGAACGCCGAGTGGCCAGCCAGCACCCAGGTGTTCGTGCTGGCCCGTGCCGTCGGCGGCCCGCCGATGCCGGTGGCCGCTCGCAAGCTGCCGCTGAGCGGATTCCCGGACACGGTCGGGCTGGGCGACGGTGACAGCCCGATGCCGACCGCACCGCTGTCGGCCCATCGCGAAGTGGAAGTGGTGGCACGCATCTCGCGCAGCGGCAGCGCCAACCGCAGCGAGGACGACCTGCAGAGCGTTCCGGTGAAGGTAAGCCTGCCCCACGACGGTGTTGTGGAGCTGCGCTTCCCTTGACCTGTAGAGCCGAGCCCATGCGTGGATGCGACGGTCCGGTCCGCGTCCATCCATCCATGGAAACCAGCGTGTCGCCAGCTCCACATGCAGCCCCGCTAGAATGACTGCATGACCGAATTCATCCCGCCCGGCACCCGCTTCCACGCCCTGCCCTCGCCGTTCCCGTTCAAGCGCGGTGGCGCCCTGCACGGCGCACGCTTGGCCTACGAGACCTGGGGCACGCTGGCCGCTGACGCCAGCAATGCGATCCTGATCGTGACCGGCCTGTCGCCGGATGCGCATGCGGCGGCCAACGAGGCCAATCCGGCGCCGGGCTGGTGGGAAGCGATGGTTGGCCCCGGCAAACCCATCGATACCCGCCGCTGGTTCGTGGTCTGCGTGAATTCGCTGGGCAGCTGCAAGGGATCGACCGGCCCCGCCTCGATCAACCCGGCCAGCGGTGAGCCCTACCGCCTGGACTTCCCCGAGCTGTCGATCGAAGACGGCGCTCGCGCCGCGATCGAAGTCGTGCGTGCGCTGGGCATCGCGCAGCTGGCCTGCGTGGTCGGCAATTCCATGGGCGGGATGACCGCGCTGGCCGTGCTGATGCTGCACCCGGGCATCGCGCGCAGCCACGTCAACATTTCCGGCAGTGCGCAGGCGCTGCCGTTCTCGATCGCGATCCGCTCGCTGCAGCGCGAGGCCATCCGTCTCGACCCGCGCTGGAATGGCGGCCACTACGACGATGCCGAGTACCCCGAGTCCGGCATGCGCATGGCGCGCAAGCTGGGCGTGATTACCTACCGCTCGGCACTGGAATGGGATGGCCGCTTCGGCCGCGTGCGGCTGGATTCGGACCAGGCCGACGACGATCCGTTCGGGCTGGAATTCCAGGTGGAAAGCTATCTGGAAGGCCACGCACGGCGCTTCGTGCGTTTCTTCGATCCCAACTGCTATCTGTACCTGAGCCGTTCGATGGACTGGTTCGACCTGGCCGAGTACGCCGACGGCGACGTGCTGGCCGGGCTGGCGAAGATCCGGGTGGAGAAGGCACTGGCCATCGGTGCCAACACCGACATCCTGTTCCCGGTGCAGCAGCAGCAACAGGTCGCCGACGGCCTGCGTGCCGGCGGTGCCGATGCGCGCTTCATCGGCCTGGAATCGCCACAGGGCCATGATGCCTTCCTCGTCGATTTCGAGCGTTTCGGTCCGGCCGTGCGCGGCTTCCTCGACGCGCTGTAAGTGGCGTGGCGGCGCAACCTGGCGCTCGCCGCGTTTGGCGCGTTGATCGCGCTGATGGTCAGCGGTGTGCTGCCGCTGTGGCTGGGTGGCTGGTGCATGCTGGCCAGCGCGGTGTCGTTCGCGCTGTACGGCCAGGACAAGCGCGCGGCGCAGCGAAAGCAATGGCGCATTCCCGAACGCACCCTGCAACTGCTGGCCTTTGCCGGTGGCTGGCCGGGCGCGCTGCTGGGCCAGGCGCTGTTCCGACACAAGCACCGCAAGGCCGCATTCCAGGGGGTGTTCTGGTTGTGCGTGCTGGCCAACGTGGCCTCGATCGCGGTGATGCTGCGCGAGTTCTCGCGGTAACCCTCGCAATCGGTAGTGCCGGCCGCTGGCCGGCAATTCCGTGTCCGTATCAAGCGCCATGAGGTTGCCGGCCAGCGGCCGGCACTACCGGTTCACGCTTCGCGTACCAGAGCCCCGTCGCGCAACCGGTACTGCGCATCAACCACGCCTTCGGGCAGGTCGTCGTGGGTGATCATCAGCAGGCTGCGCCCGTCCAGCAACCCGGAAAGGTCCTGCAACAGCGCACGTGCGGTATCCACGTCCAGGCCTTCGGTGGGTTCGTCCAGCAGCAGGATCGGCGCATTGCGCAGCAGCGCGCGCGCCAGTGCCAACCGCCGCGCCTGGCCGGCCGACATCGTCGCGCCGTTCTCGCCCACCCAGGCCTGCAGGCCACCGTTGCGCTCGGCCCAGTCCCCCAGGCGCACGCGACGCAGGACCGCCCACAACGCGGCATCACGGGCGTCGGGATCCCCCAGCCGCAGGTTCTCGGCCACGGTACCGGCAAACACCGGTGCGTTCTGCGGAAGCCAGGCCAGCTGGCGGTGCCACTCGGCCTGGGCGACGTCGCGCAGGTCGCGTCCGCCATAGGTGATTCGCCCCTGTTGCGGATCCCACAACCGCAGCAGCAGGCTGGACAGCGTGGTCTTGCCACTGCCGCTGTCGCCACGGATCGCGATGCGTTCGCCCGGCGCCAGGGTCAGCTGCAGGCCGGACAACACCGGCCGCGCGGCACCTGGCCACTGGAAGTGCACGTCATCCCAATGCACGTGCGCCGCCTGGGGTACCGGCTGCGGCGTCTGCGGATCCTCCACCGTCGGCGGTTGTTCGACGCTGGCCTGCAGGCGGTCAGCAGCAACGCGCCCGGACTGCAGCGACTGCCAGGCCAGGCCCATGCCGGCCCAAAGTTCGATCAGCGCCACGGTCAGGAAGACGAGGCCCGCGGCCATTTCCGGCGCGATGTGCTGCTGTTCGGTGGCGTGCAGGGCCAACGCCAGCATCGCCACCAGGCCCAGCCCCGCCACCAGGCCGTGCAGGGTCGAGGCCGCGATCAGGCGCCAACGCCGACGACGATCACGCGAGGCCAGCTGCTTGGCGGCCACGCGTACCTTCAGCTGCCAAGCCGCATCGGCATGCAGCGCAGCCAGGTCACCGGCCCCCTCCAGCCCTTCGAATGCAGCGGTGCGCAACGCCGCGCGGTGCGCGGCACGATCGGCCTCTTCGTCGTCATGGCCACGCACGCCCAGCCACGGCACGCCGAAGGCGATCAGCAGCGCCAGCACCGCCAGCAGTACCGCCGCCGAGGGCAGGATCAGCGCTGCCGAGGCAACCGCCACCAGCGACAGCGCGCCCAGCGCCACCAGCGGCCCGATCGCACGCACCAGCAGCCCATCCACTTCGCCGATGTCCCCCAGCAGCCGCGCCAGCAGCTCGCCGGTGCGCGTGGCGCCCAATCGTGCCGGCGCCAGTGGCAGCGCACGGCGGAAGAACCACACGCGCAGGTCGCGGGCGATGCGCAGCGTGGCATCGTGGCCGACCAGCTTTTCGAAGTAGCGCGACACGATGCGCGCCATGGTCAGGCCACGGATGCCGGCCGAGGGTGAGAAGAAGTTGAAGCCCTGGCCGAGGCCGGCCGCACCGGCCAGCGCGGCCGCCGTGAGGAAACCACCGGACAGGCCCAGCAGCGCCGTGCCGGCCAGCATCGTGGTCCACAGCAGCAGCAGGGTCAGCAACAGGCGCGGCCGGTGCCGCAGGAATATCGCGCGCAGCGAATCAGGCGAACGGCTCATGCGCGCACCGCCTGTGCCGGCTCGACCAGGCGGCCTTCCGGCAACAGCAGGCAACGATCGGCCCAGGCGATCACCGCCGGGCTGTGGGTGGCGACCACTACGCTGCGCCCGCGTGCATACGCGGCCAGACTGCGCAGCAGCGCCGCCTCGGTATCGGCATCGAGGAACGCGGTGGGTTCGTCCAGCAGCAGCACCTGCGGGTCGCGCAGCAGCAGGCGGGCCAGGCCGATGCGGCGCGCTTCGCCACCGGACAGGCCGAAGCCGCGTTCGCCGATCACCGTATCCAGCCCCTGCGGCAGGCGCTGTGCGAACTGCAGTACCTGCGAGGCCTCGGCCACCGCGCGCAGGCGCGCATCGCTGGCGCCGGGATCGGCCAGGCGCAGGTTGTCGGCGATGCTGCCGTGGAACAGGTACGGTCGCTGGCTGGCATAGGCCACCTGCACGCCGGGGCGCAGCTGCAGCTTGCCGGCACGCGGCGGCAACCAACCGGCCAGCGCCTCCAGCAGCGTGCTTTTGCCGGACCCGCTGGGACCGACCAGGGCCAGGCGCTGGCCCGGCTCCAGCAGCAGGTCCAGATCCCGCAGCACATCCTGCGGCGCCCCCAACGGGCGCAGTACCAGTCCTTGCGCCTGCAGTGGCGGCAAGGCGGCCTCGGCCGGCTCCACCGCCAGCGGCGCAACCTCGTTCTCGATCAGGCCCTGCTCGTCCGGCAGCGACTGCAGCAGGCGTTCCACTTCGGCGGCGGCGGCCAGTGCATTGGCGCGATCATGGTAGTGCGCAGCCAGCCGTCGCAGCGGCGCATAGAACTCCGGCGCCAGCAGCAGGCAGAACAGGCCCGCACCCAGCGTCGGCACCGCTGCATGCAGCGACATCATGCCCAGATAGCTCAGGCCCAGGTACAGCGCCACCATCGCCACGCTCACCGAGGCGAAGAATTCCAGCACGGTGGACGACAGGAAGGCGATGCGCAGCACCTTCAGGGTGCGCACGCGCACGCCTTCGGCGGCGGCCTCGATGCCGGCCAGTTCGGCTTCGCCGCGGCCATACAGGCGCAGCAGGCCCAGGCCCTTGATGCGGTCGGCGAAGTGGCCGCTCATGCGCGCCAGCTCGCCCAGCTGCGCGCGCCCGGCGGCTTCAGCACCCCAGCCCACCAGCATCATGAAGAACGGCACCAGCGGCGCGGTGAACAGCAGGATCAGCGCCACCACCCAGTCCACCCAGGCGACAGCGGCCAGGATCAGCAGCGGCACCACCACCACTTCGGTGCGCACCGGCAGGAAGCCGCTGTAATAGCTCTCGATCGCATCACCGTGATGCAGCATCAGTTCGCCCAGTTCACCGGTGCGGCGCTGCCGCAGCCAGAGCGGGCCCTGGCCCAGCAGGCGCGCGAACACGCGTTCGCGCAATGCCAGCCGGGCGGCGTCGGCCACGTCACCGGCGGCGGCCTGGGTGGCGCTGCCCAGCAGGGTGCGCAGCACCAGGATCACCGCCAATCCCGCCAGCACCGGCAGGCCAGAGGCCAGCGGCGCGCGCTCCACCAGCACCTGCTGCACCAGCCAGGCGATGGCGGCAGCCTGGCCGATCAACAGCGCGCCGGACAGGCTGATGCACAGCGCGGCCAGGCGCTGGCGGCCCCGGGCGGAGCGTGCCAGGTCGGCCAGCCAGGCCGTGCGCACACGCCGCTGGCGGGCGGTTTCAGCTTCCGGGGACAGGCCGTCAGGGGTCGTTTCGGCAGCGCTCAAGAGGTCTTCACGGGCAACGGGGGAGACACGGCATTGTAGGCGCAGGCAATAGCCCGCCCCTGCGGCCGGCGGTCGCAGTCTTCATCAGGTTGGCATACGATCAGCCGGGGCACCTGTTCATACATTGATCTGGATCAAGGCTGTTTGAAGTAGTCGGTCACATCATTCACGTCGTAGACCACCCTTCCCGCCACCTGCAACGGCACTATCCAACGAGGTAGCCAGGCCATGATTGATCAGACAGTCGTAGAACTGTCGCGGCTGCAATTCGCGCTGACCGCGATGTACCACTTCCTATTCGTACCGCTCACCCTCGGCCTGTCCTTCATGGTGGCCATCATGGAGAGCGTGTACGTGATGACCGGCAAGGAGATCTGGCGCAGGATGACCCTGTTCTGGGGCGTCCTGTTCGGCATCAACTTCGCCATGGGCGTTGCCACCGGCATCGTCATGGAATTCCAGTTCGGCATGAACTGGTCCTACTACAGCCACTACGTGGGTGACATCTTCGGTGCGCCACTGGCGATCGAAGGCCTGATGGCGTTCTTCCTGGAAGCGACCTTCGTCGGCCTGTTCTTCTTCGGCTGGAACCGCCTGAGCAAGGTCAAGCACCTGATGGTGACCTGGCTGATGGCGCTGGGGACCAACCTGTCGGCGATCTGGATCCTGGTGGCCAATGGCTGGATGCAGAACCCGACCGGTGCGGTGTTCAACCCGGAAACCATGCGCATGGAAGTGGTCGACTTCATGGCGGTGGTGTTCAACCCGGTGGCGCAGGCCAAGTTCGTGCACACCGTCAGCGCCGGCTACGTGACCGGTGCGGTGTTCGTGATGGCGATCAGCGCCCTGTTCCTGCTGCGCAACAAGCACAAGGACCTGGCCCGTCGTTCGTTTGCGGTGGCCGCGGCGTTCGGCCTGCTGTCATCGCTGTCGGTGGTCGTGCTGGGTGACGAGAGCGGTTACGCCGCCAGCGAACACCAGAAGATGAAGCTGGCCGCGATCGAGGCGATGTGGGAGACCGAGCGTGCGCCGGCCGACTTCACCGCCTTCGGCATCCCCAACCAGGAGACTCACCAGAACGACTACGCGGTGAAGATCCCCTACCTGATGGGCCTGATCGCCACCCGCTCGTTGAACCAGCCGATTCCCGGCATCCTGGAACTGGTCGAGCGCGCCGAACACCGCGTGCGTGGCGGCCAGCTGGCCTACGGTGCATTGGAACGCCTGCGCGCCAACAAGAACGACGTTGAAGCGCGCGAGATGTTCGACCGCCACTGGCAGGACCTGGGCCACGGCCTGCTGCTCAAGCGCTATCGCGATGACATCCTCAACGCCACCCCGCAGGAGATCTCGCAGGCGGCGATGGACACGGTGCCGCGCGTGATGCCGTTGTTCTGGACCTTCCGCGTGATGGCCGGCCTCGGCTTCTACCTCATCGCTTTCTTCGCCCTGGCCTTCTACTACTCCTGCCGCAACAATTTCCAGGACAAGCGCTGGTTCCTCAAGCTGGCCCTGTGGACGCTGCCGGCACCGTGGATCGCGATCGAATGCGGCTGGTTCGTGGCCGAGTATGGTCGCCAGCCGTGGGCGGTCGATGGCGTGCTGCCGACCTTCTATGCAGCATCGGGGCTGGCCCTGCATGAAATCGTGCTGACCCTGGCCGGCTTCACTGCCATCTACACCGCGCTGATCGTGGTCGAGATCAAGCTGATGCTCAAGGCGATCCGCAAGGGTCCGGACGAGGTGCTGCCGTCACTGCAGTCGCCCCAGCCGCATGCTTCCCACAATGCCTCGGCGCCGGCCGCCGGCCAGGCCTGAGGCAGGAGAACCAAGATGGATTTCATTCTTCTGGACTACACCACGCTGCGCGTGATCTGGTGGCTGCTGCTCGGCATCCTGCTGATCGGTTTCGCCGTGATGGATGGTTTCGACCTGGGCGTGGGCACCCTGCTGCCCTTCGTCGCCCGCAACGACGCTGAGCGCCGGCTGGTGATCAATACCATCGGTCCGGTATGGGAAGGCAACCAAGTGTGGCTGATCCTGGGCGGCGGCGCGATCTTCGCCGCATGGCCGCCGCTCTACGCGGTCAGCTTCTCCGGGTTCTACCTGGCGATGTTCGTGATCCTGTTCGCGCTGATCCTGCGACCGGTCGGCTTCAAGTTCCGCAGCAAGATGCCCAGCGAGCGCTGGCGCAACACCTGGGACTGGGCGCTGTTCATCGGTGGCTTCATCCCGGCGCTGATCATGGGCGTGGCGGTGGGCAACGTGGTGCTGGGCGTGCCGTTCCACTTCGATGACAGCATGCGCATCTTCTACACCGGCTCGTTCTTCGGCCTGCTGATGCCCTTCGCGCTGCTGGCCGGCCTGCTCAGCGTGTCGATGCTGGTCGCCCACGGTGCCGCCATGCTGGTGCTGAAGACCGACGGCCCGGTGGCCGAACGTGCGGCCCGTTTCGGCAGCATCGCCGCGATCATCGCCTTCGTGCTGTTCGCGGTGGGCGGTGCCTGGGTGGCCTTCGGCCTGCCGGGTTACCAGATCACCTCGCAGGTGGTCACCGACGGCGCCACCAATCCGCTGCTGAAGACCGCCGAACTCGGCGCCGCCGGTGGCTGGATGCGCAACTACAGCGCCATGCCGGCCACGATCCTGGCGCCGCTGCTGGGCCTGGCCGGCCTGCTGGCCAGTGCGGTACTGCTGCGGGCCCGTCGCGGCGGCTCGGCCTTCATCGCCTCGGGGGCCGCCATCGCCGGCATCATCCTGACCGTCGGCTTTGCGATCTTCCCGTTCCTGCTGCCGTCCTCGAGCCAGCCCACCTCCAGCCTGACCGTGTGGGACGCCTCGTCCAGCCACCTGACCCTGTGGATCATGCTGCTGGCCACGGCGGTGTTCCTGCCGATCATCCTCGCCTACACCACCTGGGTGTACCGCGTGCTGAAGGGCAAGACCACCACCGAAGAGATGGGCAACAACCCGAACGCGTACTGATTGCTTGCACGTGTGCCGACCAACGGTCGGCACCTACCCGGAATGAAGGAGACTGATCATGTGGTATTTCGCCTGGATTCTCGGTGCCGGCCTCGCCTCGACGGTGGCCATCCTCAACGGCATGTGGTTCGAAGCCCGCGAGCAGAACCGCATCGAGAAGGAAAATCGTCGCTGAGCTGCAAAAAGGCTTGCCGCCTTGGCCTTCACACGGTATCTTAGGCGGCTCCTTCGGGGTGTAGCTCAGTCTGGTAGAGCGCTACGTTCGGGACGTAGAGGTCGCAGGTTCGAATCCTGTCTCCCCGACCACTCACGTGGTCGCATTGAAGCCTGGTGAAGTCGTCCAGGCTTTTTTGTTCCCTGAAGTGGCACTGCTTCGGCAGTGTGAAGAAAACAGCATTCCCCCCTTGCCGCCATCGGGGTGAATCGCTAGAATAGGCGGCTCCCTTCGGGGTGTAGCTCAGTCTGGTAGAGCGCTACGTTCGGGACGTAGAGGTCGCAGGTTCGAATCCTGTCTCCCCGACCACTTCGGTGGTCACCAAGAAGCCTGGAAGACATCACTGTCCTCCGGGTTTTTTTGTATCAGGCACCTGGCCGCCCGCATGACGGGACCTTGCCGGAGCCCGCACGTACAATGGCCGCGCTGCCGGCCCGCCAGCAGCCCTCCCCCACCTGCCGCTTCGGCGTAGACCGATGCCGGCGCTGCATGCCACTGCCCCGGCGTGCGACACCTGCAAGGACCACCGATGAGTTCCTCCACTTCCGATTCGCCGTCGCTGCTGCACGGCCGCGTCCTCGCATTCGCCGCGATCCTGCTGGCAGCGATCAACCTGCGCACCGCGGTCACCTCGATCACCCCGCTGCTGGACGTGCTCGGCCAGCAGTTCGGTTTCGGTACCACCATGACCGGCGTGCTGGGCATGCTGCCGACCGCGTCGTTCGCACTGTTCGGCGTGGCCACGCCGGCGCTGGCGCGGCGCCTGGGCCTGGAGCGCACCACGCTGCTGGCGATGGTGATGGCGATGGCCGGCCTGCTGCTGCGTTCCAGCGCCGGCAACGTCGGCACGCTGCTGTTGGGTTCGGTGGTGGCACTGGCCGGCATGGGCATCGGCAACGTGGTGGTGCCGCCGCTGGTGAAGCGCTATTTCGCCAACAAGGTCGGCACCATGAGCACGCTCTACATCAGCGTGCTGCAGCTGGGCACGATGCTGCCGGCGCTGCTGGCGGTGCCGGTGGCCAACGCCGCAGGCTGGCGCGTGTCGCTGGGCATGTGGGCACTGCTGGCACTGGCCGCAGCATTGCCGTGGCTGGTTCTGGCCAGGCGCGCACCGAAGCCGCAGGCAGATGCCACCGAACCGGCCGCACAGCCGCATGGGAAAGTCTGGCGCACCTCACTGGGCTGGAGCATGACGCTGATGTTCGGCATGACTTCGCTGATGACCTATTCGATGTTCACCTGGCTGCCACGCATCGTGGTCGAGGCCGGCGGCACACCGGCCTTTGGTGGCGTGATGGTGGCGGTGTTCTCGGCGCTCGGGCTGCTGCCGTCGCTGGTCATTCCGTCCATGGCAGTTCGCATGCAGAACCCGTTCCCGCTGGTGCTGATCGGTTTCTTCTCGTTCGTGATCGCCTTCACCGGCCTGCTGCTGGCACCGATGAAGGCCCCCCTGCTGTGGGCGTGCCTGCTCGGCGTCGGTCCATCCACCTTCCCGCTGGCGCTGACCCTGATCAACCTGCGCACGCGCACCCCCACCGGCTCGGCGGCACTGTCCGGCTTCATGCAGGGCGTGGGTTACAGCTTCAGCTGCCTGGGGCCGTTCCTGGTCGGCTGGCTGCATACGGTCAGCAACGGCTGGACGCTCCCGTTCAGCTTCCTGTTCGGCTGCGCCACCCTGATGCTGTGCGCCTCCTGGGTGGCCTGCAAGCCGCGCAAGCTGGAAGACCTCTGGTAAGCCGCGCAGGGCCTCGCAACCGGCCCTACCTACCGCTCGTCAGCCCGTCTGCGCATTTTGACACCGGGCTGACAATTCCGGGCGGATAGTGCCCACGAATGCCCATCCTTGCCGCGTGCCGGCATCGGGCATGGGGGCGGCAGCGCCGCCCAGGCCGCCATTCGGTGTGCGGGGGACTCTCGTTTCAGACAAGACATTGCAGGTCGCTGTCCGGGTTTGTATCCGTCCTTGCTGGACGGGAATGCACGAAGGGAGTGACGCGGGCCACGGCCACGCCAAAAGCTGGCATGTGATGTGCGTCACATTTCTCAGGTTGTCTGGTTCGGAAGCCAAGGGGGTCCCCAATGGTTGTCCACCGCCGGCTGGCGCTCAGCGTCGGCCTTGCCTGTACCACCCTGGCCTGGGCCAGCAGCGCTGCCCCGCCTGACCGCGAGGCGGCCCTGGCCGAGATCGGCCGCTACCGCGACCAGGCCCGCTGGCTGGATGCCCTCGGCGCGATCGAGCGCGCCAGCCAAGAGCAACCCAGCGACGACCTGCTGTTCAAGCTGCGCGTACTGACCCTGGGCGACATCGGCAACGCCTGGCGCGCCTGGGAGCTGTACCAGCAGCGCCCGCAGCTGTTCGACGCTGCACAGAAGCAGCGCATTGAAGGCGACTACCTGGCCAAGCTGGTGGTGTGGAGCCTGGCCTACAGCAGCAGCGAAGACAGCCGCCTGGAAGAAGCCGAATCGACCCTGGCGCGCATGCAGCGCTACCTGGGCAGCGAAGGCACCCCGCCCGCGCAGGCGCCGCTTCGCGTCCGCATGGACCGGCTGATCCTGCTCAACCGGCTGGGCCGCCATGCGCAGGTGCGCGAGGAAGCCCGCGCACTGCAGGCCGAAGGCCATGCCCTGCCCGACTATGTGCTGCCTGCGGTCGGCGATTCGCTGATGGGCACCCTGCATCCGGAAGAAGCCATACCGGTGCTGCAGGCGGCAGTGGCCGGCGACCCGACACGCGATGCCTCGCATTCGGAACTGGCCTATGCCTACCTGGAGAGCGAGCAGCAGGAAAAGGCGATCGACCTGCTGCAGGCCTGGCGTGACAAGGAGCCGGCGTGGCGCTGGAGCAACGGCAAGTCACCGTACGCGAACTGGTCACGTTACGAGGCCGACCTGAATCTGGCGATGGTACGCGCCTACAGCGGCGACCTGCGCACCGCACAGCACGACCTGGAGTCGATGGTCGACATCGCACCGGGCAACGGCGGCCTGCAGAGCGCGCTGGGCAGCGTGTACATGATGCGCGGATGGCCACGCATGGCACTGCAGCGCCAGCAGATGGCACATGCGCTGGACCCCCGCGACATCGAGCCGCGGCTGGGCATGGAGGAGGCCTACGTCGCCCTGCAGCGCGATGACCTGGCAAGGCCACTGCACGACGATCTTGTCGCACGCTACCCGACCCAACCCGCCGTCGAACGCATGGACCAGGCCTGGCGGGCGCATCGCGGTTGGCAGCTGAAGGCATGGACCGACATTGGTCGCAGCGCCGGCGGTGGCGGCACCTCGCCGCTGGGCAACAACGACCGTCACTACGGGGTCGAAGTGCAGACACCGGTACTCGACGACCGCTGGCGGTTGTTCGCCTTCGCCGACAGGCGCTCGGTCGACTTCCAGGACCAGCGCATCGACCCGCTGTGGCTGGGCGCGGGCGTACGCTACCGCTTTGGCCAGCTGGATGCGGAAGCGGCGGTACTGCGCGCCAACGACCACATTGGCGATACCGGCCTGCGCATCGGCGTGGGTTGGCAGTTCAACGATTACTGGCATGCCGGGCTGGTGGCCGCACGCAATGACCCGGAAGCCTCGATGCAGGCGCGCGTGGCGGGCATCAGCGCTGACAGCGTGAGCGCGCAGGTCGACTACCGGCGCAGCGAGCTGACCCACTGGATGTTCGGCGCCAGCCGCTTCCGCTACGACGACGGCAACCACCGCGAGCTGTTCAGCACCAGCATCGAACAGCGCCTGCTGACCCGCCCGCGCTGGTTGATCGACGGCCTGGCCAGTGCCTACACCAGCCGGGGCAGCCGCGACGACGCGCCCTACTTCAACCCGAAGCGCGACCGCATGGTCGAGATCGGGCTGCGCATCGACCAGCAGCTGTGGCGGCACTACGAGCGCCACTTCCGGCACCGCCTGACGGTCTCGCTGGGTGACTACTGGCAGGACGGCTTCGGCAGCGCTCTGGTCCCTTCGGTGTCCTACATGCACGAATGGCAGCTGGGCCAGGGCCGCGTGTTCGAGTACGGCGTGCGCTGGTCGCGGCCGGTCTACGACGGCCACCGCGAGCGTCATATCGGCTTCGAAGCCGCACTGCGCTGGGGAGAGTGACATGGCCCGCATCCTGCGACTGATCGTGCTCCTGCTGCTGGCCGCCACGCCGCCGGCGTTCGCGCAGCAGGCCCTGCATCTCGATGCCACTGACAACGGCCTGCTGATCCTCAGCTACCACGACATCCGCGACCGGGTCGCGGCCAAGGGCGACGCCGATACCTACGCGGTGAGCACGCAGAACTTCGCTGCGCACCTGGATTGGCTGGGGGCACACGGCTACCACCCGGTGTCGCTGTCGCAGGTGATCGACGCCTCCCAGGGACGCGCCACGCTGCCACCGAAACCGGTACTGCTGACCTTCGATGATGGCCTGCGCAGCGTCTACGACAAGGCGTTCCCGCTGCTGCAGGCGTACCGCTACCCGGCGCTGGTGGCAGTGATCACCGATTACGTGGACATGGCACCCGGGCGCACGATCGACTATGGCTACCGGCCGTTCGGCCACGATGACTTCGTTACCTGGGCGCAGCTGAAGCAGATGCACGACAGCGGCCTGATCGAAGTGGCCAGCCATACCGACGACCTGCACCACGGAGTGCTTGCCAATCCGCAGGGCAATTCGACGCCAGCGGTGGTCACCCGCATCTACCGGCCGGCCACGCGCAGCTACGAGAGCGAGGCGCAGTACGAGCAGCGCCTGCGCGCCGATCTCGGCCGCAGCGTGCAGCGCATCCAGCAGCACCTGGGCGTGCGCCCGCGCGCCATCGTCTGGCCGTACGCCGCCTACAACCAGTTGAGCAACGACATCGCCGAACAGCTGGGCATGCCGGTGTCCTTCGATCTGGAAGGCCGCAGCACGCCAGTGGCCAGCGACCTGCATGGGCTGGCGCGCTTCCTGGTCAGCGACAACCCGACCGTGGAGGGCCTTGCCTACGAGCTGCGGCGCGACGTTGCGCTCGACGGCATCCGCGCGTTGCAGGTCGACCTGGATGATGTGTACGACCCGGACCCGGCCCAGCAGGGGCGCAACCTCGATGCGCTGATCGAGCGGGTCAAGCGCATCTCGCCCACCCACGTCTACCTGCAGGCGTTCGCCGATCCGGACGGCAACAACACCGCCGATGCACTGTACTTCCCCAACCGGCACATGCCGATGCGCGCGGACCTGTTCAGCCGGGTCGCCTGGCAGCTGAAGTCGCGCGCGGGGGTGAAGGTCTACGCATGGCTGCCGGTGCTCGGCTTCGAGCTGCCCGACCCCGTGCAGCGCAAGGCACTGGCGATCCACAACGGCGATGCCGACGGCATGTACCGGCTGGACTTCACCAATCCGAAGGCACGCCAGATCATGCTCGACATCTACGAGGATCTGGCCGTCAACTCGTACTTCGAAGGCCTGCTCTTCCATGATGATGGCTACCTGCGCGACACAGAACTGCCGACGCTGGCGGCCGGCGACGATGGCAGCGCTCGCACCCGGGCGCTGATCGACTTCACCCTGGCCCTGCGCGACAGTGCGCAGCGTTGGCGGCCGAAGCTGGCCACGGTGCGCAACCTGTACGCGGAGCCGGTACTGCGTCCGCAGAGCGAAGCCTGGTTCGCGCAGCGCCTGGACCTGTTCAACAAGGCCTACGACCAGACCGCACTGATGGCGATGCCGTGGATGGAAGGCAGCAGGCATCCGGAACGCTGGCTCGACCAGCTGCTGGCCGCGGTGCGTGCGCACGATCCCCAGTTGCAGCACACCCTGTTCGAACTGCAGACCGTCGATTGGCGCAGCGGGCAACCGATTCCCGCCGAGCGGCTGCGCGCGCAGATCCGCCAGCTGCAGGCGCAGGGCGTGCACCACTTCGCCTGGTACCCGGATGACTTCATCGCCGGCCAGCCTTCCACCCATGATGCCCGCGCGGCGATGTCCGCCGGCAACTTCCCGTACCCGGAGAAGTGACATGGACATGCACCCGCTGCTGCAGGTCCTGTTCCAGTTCGCCTTCTACTACCCGATGGTGATGGCGTTCTTCTGGATGTCGGGCGGCCTGTATTACTACTTCCGGCGCGAACGCCATTCGCGCCCACGCAACGACCCGCCGCTGATGGTCGATCCACCGTTCGCGAGCCTGTTGATTCCCTGCCACAACGAGTCCGCGAACCTCGACGACACACTCGGCGCGGCGCTGGCACAGCGCTATCCGGCCGACTACGAGGTGATCGCCATCGACGATGGCAGCAGTGATGACACCGGCGCCCGGCTCGACGTGCTGGCGGCGAAGCATCCGCGGCTGCGCGTGCTGCACCTGGACCGCAACCTCGGCAAGGCCAACGCGCTGCGCATGGGTGCGCTGGCGGCCCGCTCGGAGTACCTGGTGTGCATCGATGGCGATGCCATGCTGGAGGAACACGCCCTGCACTGGATGGTCTGGCACCTGGTCAGCGGCAACCGCGTCGGTGCGGTCACCGGCAATCCGCGCATCCGCAACCGTTCCACCCTGCTTGGACGCCTGCAGGTGGCCGAATTCTCCTCGATCATCGGCATGATCAAGCGCGCGCAGCGCGTGTACGGGCGCATCTTCACCATCTCCGGAGTGATCGCCGGCTTTCGCCGCACCGCCCTGCACCAGGTCGGCTGGTGGTCGGACGACATGGTGACCGAAGACATCGACATCAGCTGGCGCCTGCAGCGTGCGCATTGGGACATCCGCTACGAACCCAACGCGCTGTGCTTCATCCTGATGCCGGAAACGCTGAAGGGTCTGTGGCGGCAACGGCTGCGCTGGGCGCAGGGTGGCGTGGAAGTGATGCTGCGGCATGCGCGTTCACTGCTGCACTGGAAGGAACGGCGCATGTGGGGCGTACTGCTGGAGTACGTGCTGAGCGTGATCTGGGCCTACACCATGCTGTTCATCGTGGTGCTGTGGGTGCTGGGCAAGCTCATCGACATGCCGCCGCAGCTGTACATCGCCAGCCTGCTGCCGCAATGGCATGGCGTGATCCTGGCCCTGGTCTGCCTGATGCAGTTCGCCAGCAGCCTGATCATCGACCGTCGTTACGAAACACAGATTGGACGCAACTACTTCTGGGTCATCTGGTACCCGATGGCGTACTGGCTGATCAGTCTTTCCACCACCCTGGTGGCGTTGCCGAAGACCCTGCTGCGCCGTCGCAGCAAGCGCGCCACCTGGACCAGTCCCGATCGGGGGATCCGATGAACGCACAACGCCCGTCCAACCGCTTCGACTCGCGGATGATCCGCAAGCCGCATCGCCAACCACGCTTCCAGCGCACCGCCTGGGGCTTCGTCACCCTCGCGTTCTGGGGGTTCTACTTCTACCTGTGGGCACCGTTGGTGACCCTGTTCTCGTGGCTGATCGGCGGCCAGCTGGCCTGGCAGCAGCTGTACCAACGGCAAAGCCAGTTCGACCCCTATGTGCTGGTGGCACTGCCGCTGATGCTGCTGTGTGCCAGCGTGCTGCTGATCGGCTGGGCCGAGTACAACCGCGCGCGCTTCCGTGGCCACGAGCGACGCCTGCCGCGACCGCTGGCCAGCCTCAATGAAGTCGCGGCCGATCTGGGTGCCAGCACCGGCCTTGCCGAGCGCCTGCTGGGCTGCAAGGCCGCCACGCTGCACATGGACGATCACGCGCGGCCGATCGGTATCCGCCGCGAGGTGGTGTGACGCCCCGGTAGTCGCCGACCCGGGTCGGCGCTTGGGCCTGGTGGGCGCCGACCTTGGTCGGCACCGGGGTCTAACGCGAAGAGCATCCGCGCATCGCGTGGATCTACTTGCGCGTCTGCCCTTCACCGCGCACGACAAATCGTTCGACGGTGAGTGCTTCCAGGCCCATTGGGCCGTACGCATGCAGGCGCGTGGTGGAAATGCCGATCTCGCTGCCCAGGCCCAGCTGGCCACCGTCGGAGAAGCGCGACGAGGCATTGACCATCACCACCGCCGAGCGCAGCGCAGTGACGAAGCGCTCGGCATGGCCGGCGTCTTCGGTGGCGATCACTTCGGTATGGTCGGAGGTATAGGCACGGATGTGCGCGATGGCCGCCTCGAGGTCATCAACCACGCGCACGGCCAGCACCAGGTCGAGGAACTCGGCAGCGTAGTCGTCTTCGCTGGCGGCGGTGCTGCCCTGCAGCAGCGGCTGCGCGTTCGTGTCGGCGCGCAGCTCCACGCCACGCTCACCGAGCGCCTGCGCCACGCGCGGCAGGAAGGCTTCGGCCACATCACGATGCACCAGCAGGGTTTCCAGCGAGTTGCAGGCCGACGGACGGCTGCACTTGCCGTCCACCAGAAGGTCGATGGCTTTGCCGAGGTCGGCGCTGGCATCCACGAACAGGTGGCAGACACCCTTGTAGTGCTTGATCACCGGCACCCGCGCATGCTCGGCAACGAAGCGGATCAGGCCTTCGCCGCCGCGCGGAATCGCCAGATCGATCAGTTCATGCAGCTGCAGCAGCTCCAGCATTGCTTCGCGGCGCAGGTCGGTCAGCACGGTCACTGCCGCCGCCGGTACACCATTGGCCTGCAGGGCGCCGGCCAGCGCCTGGGCGATGGCGGTGTTGGAGTGGATCGCTTCGGAACCACCGCGCAGGATCACGCCATTGCCCGCCTTCAGGCACAGCGCGGCCGCTTCGGCGGTCACGTTCGGGCGCGCCTCGTAGATCATCGCGATCACGCCCAGCGGCACGCGCACCTTCTGCACGCGGATGCCGTTTGGACGCACATCGTCGCGGGTGATCTGGCCGACGGGATCGGGCAGCGCGGCGATCTCTCGCACGGCTTCGGCCATCGCGAACAGGCGTGCCGGGTCCAGCGCCAGGCGGTCGAGCATGGCACTGCCAATGCCTTTCTCGCGCGCAGCGGCAAGGTCGCGCGCATTACCGGCCAGGATCAGCCCGGCATTCACTTCCAGTGCCTGGGCCATTGCCAGCAGCAGCGTGCGGCGCGCCGCACTGTCGAGGCCGGCAACGATCTGGGCCGCGTCACGGCAGGCACGCGCCTGCGCTTCGATTTCACTCATCGGGGAGTCCTTCAAACCGGTCATGGCAGCACCAGATCGTCGCGATGGACGACGCTGCCACCGTAGTTGTAGCCCAGCACGGCCTCGATGTCGCGCGAATGGCGGCCGGCGATCCGGCGCACATCATCGGCCGCGTACTGGCTGACGCCGCGCGCCACGCAGACGCGGCCCTGTGGCGCGTTCCAGCACACCTGCACCATGTCGCCACGGCGGAACATGCCCTCCGCGCCGGTGATGCCGCCGGGAAGCAGCGAGGCGCCCTTCTCGCGCATCGCCTGCGCCGCGCCGGCATCGATCACGATCGCACCCTCGACCAGCGGCGCGTGCCGCAGCCAGTGCTTGCGGGCCGCCTCACGGCTGCGCGCGGCGTGGATACGGGTACCGAACAGGCGGTCCTGGGCCAGCGCGCGCACCACGTCACCGCTGCGGCCATTGAACAGATAGGTTTCGATGCCGAGACGACCCGCCTTCGCCGCCGCTTCCAGCTTGGTCCGCATGCCGCCGGTACCGGCGCCCGAGCCGGCGCCGCCGGCCATCGCCAGCACCTCGTCACTCAGTTCCGGCACCTCATGCAGCGGCCGCGCATCGGCCACGGCGCGCGGGTCGGCGCTGTACAGGCCATCGATATCGGTGGCGATGAACAGCGCATCGGCATCGACCAGTGCCGCCACCGTCGCCGCCAGGTTGTCGTTGTCGCCAAGCTTGAGCTCGTCCACCGACACGGTGTCGTTCTCGTTGACCACCGGCAACGCGCCCAGCCGCAGCAGTTCGTTGAGCGTGGCGCGTGCGTTGAGGTAGCGGCGGCGGTTGCGCAGGTCGTCATGGGTCAGCAGCACCTGCGCCACCGGGCGCTCGAAGAAGCGCTGCCAGAGCCCGATCAGCTGGGCCTGGCCGAGCGCAGCCAGCGCCTGCCGCGCCGCCATCGCCGCGCCAGGCTCATCGGCCCGCGGCAGGATCGCGCGCCCGGCAGCGACCGCGCCGGAAGACACGATCACCACCTCGCGCCCGGCCAGGACATTGGCCGAGACGAACTGGGCCAGGCCCAGCGCGTGGCGTGGTGACAGGCCGCCGCCATCGGCTGCCAGCAGGCTGCTGCCGACCTTCAGCACCGCACGCCGCCATGGCGGCAGCGCTTGTTCGGGGAACGGCGAGGCGACGTTGGCAGCGTGCTGGATCATCGGTCAGTGTCTCAGCGGGTGTTCCATTCGTGCACGGTCAGCTCGGAGGCCTGCATCGTCACCAGCGGATCGGTGGCAACGATGGCCTGCGCCTGCGCCAGGCTGTCCACGTTGCACAGCACATAGGCGCCACCACTGCCGTCGGCGAAACCACCGGTCAGCTGCAGCTTGCCCTGCGCCTGCAACGCATCGAGGAAATCGCGGTGCGGCTGCACTGCTGCATCGTTGAAGTCCGGCCGGCGCATCGCCATCACCAGGTAGACAGTGCCCGCCATCAGGACAGCGCCTGCCAGCGCGCGCGCAGTTCGTCCAGGCGCAGGTCGGCGGCCGAACCCGGCGACACGCGCGCGGCGAGGCTGCCTTCCGGGGTACGCCCCTGCCCTGCACTGTCGGCACCGGCCGCAGCGGCCTTGTAGGCCTCACGGAACGGCACGCCGGCCACGGCCGCTTCCACCGCCACGTCGGTGGCATACATGCCCGAATCGATGGCCGCACGCAGCTTGTCGTCACGCCATTCCAGATTGGCCAGCAGCGCCGGCAGCAGCTCCAGCGCGGCCAGGCCACGGCCGAAGCCGTGGAAGATGGCACCCTTGGACGACTGCAGGTCGCGGTGGTAGCCCGACGGCAGCGACAGCAGCTGCTCGATCTCGGTGCGCGCTGCGGCGACGCTGGCGTGGGTCGCACGCATCAGCTCGATCACGTCCGGGTTGCGCTTGTTGGGCATGATCGAACTGCCGGTGGTGTACTGCGCCGGCAGCGCGACGAAGCCGAACTCGGCGCTGGTGAACAGCGACAGGTCCCAGGCGATGCGGCGCAGGTCCAGCGTGGCACCGCCGAGCGCTTCCAGCGCGGCCAGCTCGAACTTGCCGCGCGACAGCTGTGCGTAGATCGGCGAGATCTGCATGCGCGCGAAACCGAGCGCGGCCGTGGTGTGTTCGCGGTCCAGCGGCAGGTTCACGCCGTAGCCGGCAGCCGTGCCCAGCGGATTGGCATCGACCAGCGCATGGGTGTCACGCGCGCGGATGGCATTGTCGATGAAGGCCTCGGCCCAGCCCGCCCACCACATGCCGGCCGAGGACACTACGGCGCGCTGGATGTGGGTGTAGCCGGGAATCGGCAGGTCCTTCTCGGCCTGTGCGCGGTCCAGCGCGACCTTGGCCACTTCGGCGCTGAGCTGTGCCACGCGCTGCAGCTTCTCCTTCAGCCAGAGGCGGGTGGCGACCAGGATCTGGTCGTTGCGGCTGCGGCCGGTGTGGATCTTGCGGCCGGCATCGCCGAGGCGTTCGGTCAGGCGCGCTTCGATCGCCGAGTGGCCATCCTCATACTGGGTATCGAGCACGAAGCGGCCTTCGCGGAAGTCCTGCGCCAGCACCTCCAGTTCGCGCAGCAGGCCGTCCAGCTCGTCGGCACTGAGGATGCCGATGTGCTGCAGGCCCTGCGCGTGCGCGGCGCTGGCGGCGATGTCGTGCAGGAAGAACTCGCGGTCGAGGATCACGTCGTCGCCGGCGAGGAAGGTCTGGATCTGGGCGTCGACAGCGACGCCGGGCTTCTGCCAAAGAAGGTCTGCCATGGGGGCTCCGGAAGGCGTGTTCAGTGCGGGATGGACATCAGTTCGTCGATGCCCAGCGCGAGGTTGAGGTTCTGCATGGCCTGGGTGGCCGCGCCCTTGAGCAGGTTGTCCAGGGTCGCCACCACGACGACCCGCTTGCCGCCCGGGGCCAGGGTGAAGCCACCGACCTGGGCACCGTGTCGGCCGGCGATGCGGCTGACCCACGGCGCTTCATCCACCACGTCGATCAGGGGTTCGCCGGCATAGGCCTGCTGGAAGCGCTCGGCGATCTGTTCGCGGGTCTGCACGCGGTTCAGCCACAGGTTGGCGGTAAGCGTGATGCCCCGGAAATGCGGCGCGACATGTGGCATGAATTCAACAGCCACACCCAGCTGCACCGACACCTCGCGCTCGTGCACGTGGTTGGTCAGCGCGTAGGGCATCAGGTTGTCGGCCAGCAGTTCGACGTTGTTCTTGTCCGACGGCGTGGTACCGGCGCCGGAGTAGCCGGAGACACCGAAGCACTGCGGCGGACCGGCCAGCAGGTCCAGCAGCGGATGCACCGCCAGCTGCATCGCCGTGGCATAGCAGCCCGGGTTGCTGATGTGCTTCTGGCCGTTGTAGCGGCCGCGGGTCAGTTCCGGCAGGCCGTAGTACCAGCTGTTATCGAAACGATAGTCGGCCGAGAGGTCGACGATGACGGTGTCCGGCTTCGCGGCTTCAAGCGCGGCCACGAACGGTGCGGCCAGGCCGTTCGGCAGGGCCAGGATCACCGCGTCCACGCCCTTGGCCGCCACTGCATCGGCGTCCAGGTTTTCGTACTGCAGATCGCCCTGGAATTCCGGGTGATGGTCGGACAGGCGCTGCCCGGCGCGCTCGCGCGAGGAGACGAAAGCCAGTTCCAGCCGCGGATGGGCGGCCACCAGCTTGATCAGCTCGGCGCCGGTATGGCCGCGGGCACCGACGATGCCAAGGGTGAAGGTCGAATCGTTCATGCGTGGCTGTCCAGGCGGTACTGCAGGTGGCGCCTCACGCCCTGCCATTCCGCGTCGATGATGGAGAAGATGACGGTGTCGCGCGGCGTGCCGTCGGCATGCCGCTTGTGGTTGCGCAGCACGCCATCCTGCTTGGCGCCGAGGCGGGCGATGGCAGTGCGCGAGGTGGCGTTGAACCAGCTGGTTTCCAGCACCACGCTGATGCAGCCCAGCGTTTCGAAGGCGTGCTGCAGCAGCAACAGCTTGGCTTCGGTGTTGGCACCGGTACGCTGCACGCGCGGCGCATACCAGGTGTAGCCGAGGCTGAGTTTCGGCACACCGGCATCCATGTCATAGAAACGGGTACTGCCAACGATTCCGCCAGCCGCATCACGGATCACGAACGGCAGCACCTTGCCTTCGCTCTGCGCCTGCAGCGCGGCCCGCACATAGGTCTCGGCCTGTTCCGGCGACGGCACCTGGGTGTACCAGAGCTGGTCCAGGCCGCTGCCTTCAAGCGCATCGCGCAGGCCGGGCACGTGTTCCATCTGCAGCGGCTGCAGGGTTACGTGCTGGCCGCGCAGGGTGGGAACCGTGTTCCAGGCATCGAGGTTGCTCATTGCTCAGCCCTGCAGGCTCGGGGTGCGCTGCGCGCAATGATCGACATAGGTCTTGATCCGGTCGATGCCATCGGCACCGAACCAGAATACCTTCCAGTGGTCCTGCTTGTAGCAGCCGTCGGATTCGGCGTAGTAGAAGTGATTGATCGGGTTGCCATGGCGCGAGCGCCAGAACAGCTGCGGCGTCTCTTCCAGCATCACGTTCCAGACCGCACGGCCCAGGCCCTCGCCCTGCGCGTCGTCGAGCACGGCGAACTTGTCCAGGTACACGCCCTCTGCCTCGTCGGTGAGGATGACCGCGGTGCGGTAGTTCTCGCTGACGTAGGCACGCAACAGCTTGGTCTTCTCGAAATAGTCCGGCACCAGCGCGCGGCCGAAGCTGGATTCGATCAGGCCCTTCAGGCGCGGCAGGTCCAGTTCGTTCCAGGCGGTGGCGCGCAGCACCTTTTCACCCTTGCGCACCAGCGTGCCCGAACCCTTGTGGGTGAACAGTTCCTTGGCCAGGTCGGCCGGGCGCGTGATCGACACCGACGATTCCAGCGGCAGGCGGTCGAGCAGATCCTTGATCTGTTCGATCTTCACCTTCATGCCGCCGTGGATCCACGGCTGCGCGATCAGGTGGTCGTACTCGGTGGACAGGTTGATCGAATCGATCACGTTGCCCGCCTCGTCCAGCAGGCCGCCCGTGCCGGTCAGGAAGATGATCTTGTACGGCTGCAGTTCCTGCACCAGCTCGTTGGCGGCGAAGTCGGCGTTGACGTTGAGGATCTGGCCGCCGGCGGTCTCGCCCAGGCTGGTGATGACCGGGATCGAGCCGGCGCGCAGGCTGGCCTCGATCGGTGCCAGGTTGACCTTCTTCACCTCGCCGACCAGGCCGTAGGTATCCACATCCAGGTACTCGGCTTCGAACACGCCGCCGGTGATCGAGGTGGCGCGCGCGCCGTTCTGCTGCAGCGCCTCGACCAGCCGCAGGTTGGACTGCTGGAACACCCGGCGCACGATTGCCAGCGCTTCCGGCGAGGTCACGCGCAGGCCGTTCACGGTCTGCTTCTCGATGCCGGCGGCCGACAGTTCGGCATCCAGCTGCGGGCCGGCGCCGTGCAGCACGATCGGGGTCAGCCCGACTTCCTGCAGGAACGACAGCGAAGAGGTCAGCGCGTCGAGGTCGTCGCGCAGCACCGCGCCGCCGACCTTGACCACGGCGAAGCGCTTGGCATCCAGCTGCGAGAAGCGCTTGAGGTACTG
The DNA here is from genome assembly GCF_059370935.1 of Stenotrophomonas sp. YJH_SMC_12-1. Lineage (NCBI taxonomy): Bacteria > Pseudomonadati > Pseudomonadota > Gammaproteobacteria > Lysobacterales > Lysobacteraceae > Stenotrophomonas > Stenotrophomonas sp. YJH_SMC_12-1. The sequence goes on from NZ_JCAFUD010000001.1 coordinate 258,314, forward strand.
GCTGATCTCCTTCGCGCTGGCCATGCTGGAAAGCAGGCGCACGATGGTCTGGCGGGTCTGGCGATGGGGCTGGAGGGCAGGAGACATTTCGGTTTCGTCGGAAAGGGAAGAATCAGGCGCCGGCGGCGATGATGCGGTGCACGGCGTCGGTGTAGCGCTGCAACTGCTCCAGCGTCACGAACTCATCGGCGGTGTGGGCCTGGGCGATGTCACCCGGGCCGAACACCAGCGTGGTGTAACCGCCGGCCGAGAACAGCGAGGCCTCGGTCCAGAAGTCCACTGCGTTGCCGATCGGCAGTTCCAGCGCATCGGCTACGTCACGTGCCAGCAGGCGGCGGTTCTCGGCTTCGGCGATGTCGCCGGCCGGCAGGCTGGGGCCACGGAAGGTTTCGGTGAATACCGCCGCTTCCGGCTCGGCGAAACCGGCGAAGGTGGCCAGCAACGCGTCGATGTTCATCGACGGCAGCGGCCGGAAGCCGAAGCGCACTTCGGCAGCGGGCGCGATCATGTTGGCCTTGATCCCGCCTTCGACGCGGCCGATGTTGAAGCGCAGGCCCGTCAGCCCACCGAAGCGCGCCGAAGCCAGCGATTCCACATGGTCCAGCGCGCGATTGCCCCAGCGCATCGTTTGGTGCAGCGCGCTGGCAGCCGCATCCTGCTTGCCCGAGGCGTGCCCTGCACGACCGGCGAACTGCATCAGCACCGAGCTGATGCCGCGATGCGCCAGCACCGCTTCGCTCATGGTCGGCTCGGCCACCAGCACCGCTTCGTACGGAATGCCGCGGGCCAGGAACGCGGCGATGCAGCGCGGATCGTTGGCTTCTTCATCGCTGGAGAACAGGAACGCGGCATCACCATCGCTGGCATTGGCCGCAGCCACCAGTGCAGCGGCCGCGCCCTTGATGTCACACACGCCCAGGCCGATCACCCGGTCGTCCAGGCGCCGCATCACATGCGGGTCGGCACTCCAGTGCGGCGAGTCCGGCACCGTATCCAGGTGCACGTTGAACAGGTACTTCGGCGTACCACGCACGGCGTACAGGCTGACCGCGCCCGCGCCATGGTCGATCACCTCGACGTTGAAGCCGGGCAGGTTCGCGCGCAGGTAATCGAAGATGCCACCGGTGGTGATCGCACGCGGCGGGTTGCGGGTGTCGAAAGACACCAGGGCCTGCAGGTGATCGAGCGTCTGTTCAAGCATGTGTCTGAATATCCGTAGGGTTCGAAATCGGTAGTGCCGGCCGCTGGCCGGCTCCGCAATGATCCAGCCGTGCCACGAGCCGGCCAGCGGCCGGCACTACCCTCCATCGACGTTGCGAGGCGCCGGCCAGCGGCCGGCACCCCGTCACAGGTCAACCACGATTGACCTGCGCATAGACAGTGGAGCTCATGCCGAACAGCTTGATGAAGCCCTCCGCCTCTTCCACGCCCCAGTCGGCCGACTGCGCGTAGGTGGCACCCTTGGTGTTGAGCAGGTGCGGCGACTTCACCGCCACTGCATCGACGCGGCCACCGCGCGTTTCCAGCACCACTTCACCGTTCACCTTGGCCTGCGAGGACTTCAGGAAGGCTTCGATGTCGGTCTTCAGCGGATCGTGGTAGAAGCCTTCGTACACCAGCTCCACCCACTTGCGCGCCACGTCCGGCTTGAAGCGGTTCTGCTGCTTGGTCAGCACCGCATCTTCCAGCGCGCGGTGTGCGGCCAGCAGCGAAACCAGGCCCGGGGCCTCGAACACGATGCGGCCCTTCAGGCCGATCACGGTGTCGCCGGTGTACACGCCGCGACCGACGCCGTACGGGGCGAACAGCTTGTTGAGCTGGGCCAGGATCTGGTCGCCCGGCAGCGCCTTGCCGTTCAGTTCAACGGCTTCGCCTTCAACGAACTTCAGGGTGACGGTCATCGCCTGCTCCGGCCACTCGCTGCGCGGTGCGCACCAGCCACGGGCGCCCTCGCCCGGGGCTTCCCAACGGTCGATCTCGCCGCCGGACATGGTCAGGCCCAGCAGGTTCTCGTTGATGGTGTAGGCCTGCTGCTTGGCGCGCACGCCGAAGCCGCGCTCTTCCAGGTACTTCTGCTCGTAGGCGCGGGTCTGGGTGTGTTCCTTCTGGATCTCGCGGATCGGCGCGATGATCTGGTAGTCACCCAGCGCCTTCACGGCCAGGTCGAAGCGGACCTGGTCGTTGCCCATGCCGGTGCAGCCGTGGGCGATGATGTTGGTGCCCAGTTCGGCGGCACGCTTCAGCGCGGCATCGACGATCAGGTAGCGGTCCGAGACCAGCAGCGGGTACTGGCCCTGGTAGCCTTCGCCGGCCCACACGAACGGCTTGACGAAGCCTTCCCAGATGGCCGGGCCACCGTTGACGGTGACGTGGCTGGCCACGCCCAGTTCGGCGGCGCGCTTTTCGATGAAATCGCGCTCTTCATCATCCACGCCGCCGGTGTCGGCGAACACGGTGTGCACGTTGTAGCCGCGCTCCTGCAGGTACGGCACGCAGAAGCTGGTATCCAGGCCGCCGGAGAAGGCGAGAACGACGTCTTTGTTGCTCATGGGAGTCAGGTCCACTTGGGGGATGGGAATTCGGTAGAGCCGACCGTTGGTCGGCTGGAATGATGGGTGCGCCGCTGCGGGAGCAGCCGACCAACGGTCGGCTCTACCCCTTGTTCGATCTAGCGCCCGGCAACGGCCGCCATGATCGCCTTCTGCACGTGCAGGCGGTTCTCGGCTTCGTTGATGGCGATGCACTGCGGCGAATCCATCACCGCGTCGGTGGCCTTCACGTTCCGGCGCAGCGGCAGGCAGTGGCTGAACACACCGTTGTTGGTCAGTGCCATCTTCCGCTCGTCCACGATGAAGTGCTTGAACTGGTCGCGGATCGGCTTCTCCGGCTCCCAGTTGCCGAAGAACGGCAGCGCGCCCCAGCTCTTGGCGTAGACCACGTCGGCGCCGGCGTAGGCGCTGTCGATGTCATGGCTGATCTTCAGCGAACCGCCGCTCTCGGCCACGTTCTGCTCGGCCCAGCCCATGTAGCGATCGTCGAGGATGTAGTCGGCGGTCGGGCACAGCAGGGTCACGTCCATGCCCATGCGGGTGGCGATGGTCAGTGCCGAGTTGGCCACGGCGGTGTTCAGCGGCTTGGGGTGGTAGGTCCAGGTCAGCACATACTTCTTGCCACGCAGATCCTGGGTGCCGAAGTGCTCCTGCAGGGCCATGACGTGGGCCAGCTCCTGGCACGGGTGGGTGATGGTCTCCATGTTGATGACCGGCACCGGCGAATACTTGGCGAAGCTGTTGAGGACGATGTCCTGGCGGTCGTAGGCCCAGTCGATGAACTTGGGGAACGCACGCACGGCGATGATGTCGCAGTAACGGCCCAGCACCTTGGCCACTTCCGCAATGTGTTCTTCGGTATCGCCGTCCATCACCGTGCCGAGGTTGAACTCGATCGGCCACGCATCCTTGCCCGGTTGCAGCACCACCGCGTGGGCGCCGAGCTGGAACGCGCCCAGTTCAAAGCTGGTGCGGGTGCGCATGGAGGGGTTGAAGAACACCAGCGCGATCGACTTGCCCTTGAGCTGGTCGCCGAGCTTGTTGCGCTTGAACAGCGCGGCCTGGGTCAGCAGCGCGTCAAGATCGCTGCGGCTCCAGTCCTGGGTGTTCAGGAAGTGCTTGGGGGACATCATCTTTCCTTGCGTGGCGGCGCCGGGTTCGACGCGGTGGAAGGGAAAAGCAGGAAGCAAAGGTGGATCGAAAAGGTTGCAGTTGCAGCTTTCAGCACATGCATTTTTTAAGCGCGGAAACGAAAAAACCCAGCCGGCGGGCTGGGTTTTTTTCGGACGAACAGCAGAAAGCTCCGGTTACCCAGCGAGGATGTGGGGTTCCGGTCGACGCGCACGCGAGGTCATGCCCGACGCCTGTCGGGCTGCGCTGCTGTCGTGCTGGAAGTCGGTGAGCTTCATGGCCGCCAATCTTTGCATGCGGCCGGGGCCGACGCAAGGGGCCGGGGTCGCAGAATCAGGGATTACCGGCGGCGCCCTGCTCGGGGCCGACCCAAGGGGTGATCGAAACCCGGATCTTCAGCCGGTTGCCGGGGTCTTCCGGCAGGCGCGACCGGTACTTGGTGCCCTTGTAGACGTAATCCACGTCATAGGCGATCGGCCGGCGGAATTCACGCCCGACCGGCACGATGCGGCAGTCGCGGGTCAGCATCGGGCCGTTGTTGGCCGGTGCCGGGGCGGGCGTCTCGGCGGCGGTCTCCTCGGAGACCTCTTCATCGCTGCGCTTGAACATCGAGCGCACCGAGTCCCAGAAGCGGCTGATCCGGCCCTTGTCCTCGACCGGCTCTTCACCGGTGACGTTGACCGGGGCCAGGGTGCGGGTCGAGATCGGCTCGCAATGCTCCTCGGTGCGGGTCGCGCGCAGGGTCTGGAACACCGGCTCGACGTTCAGCACCTGCGCATAGTCGAACTTCACGTTCTCGACGATCACCACCCGGTTGCGCGGCTCGGCTTCCTGCGCCTGGGCCACGGCGGCCGTCGCCGACAGGCAGGCCAGGGTCAGCAACGCGGTGGATTTCAGTGGCGACGGGAGCAAGGACACGGCAATAGTGTAGGCAGTGACGAGCGCAAGGGGCTGAACATTACCCGTCCACGCCGCTCCTGCCCACCCCACCTTGGGGGGAGCCGGCGTCCACCGGTGGCAATCGGCGCCCCAAAGCGGGCCGACACGTTCTAAAATCACGGGCTTGTCCCCCAGCCACAGCCCCATGACCCTGCGCCTGCACAACAACCTGACTCGCCAGCTCGAACCGTTCACCCCGCTCGATCCGGCCTGTCCGACCCTGTATGTGTGCGGCCCCACGGTCTACAACTACGTGCACATCGGCAACGCCCGTGGCCCGGTGGTGTTCGGGGTGCTGGCCGATCTGCTGCGGCGGCGTTTCGGTGGCCTGCGCTACGCGCGCAACATCACCGACGTGGACGACAAGATCAACACCGCTGCACGCGAGCAGGGGGTGCCGATCAGCACCATCACCGACAGGTTCGCCGCCGCCTACCGTGAAGACATGGCCGCGCTGGGCGTGGTGCCGCCGGACATCGAGCCGGAAGTGACTGCGCACATGCCGCAGATCATCACCATGATCGAGCAGCTGATCGCCAATGGTCATGCCTATGCCGCCGAAGGCCACGTGCTGTTCGCGGTGGCCAGCTTCGACGGCTACGGCAAGCTCTCGCGACGCGATCCGGAAGAGATGCTGGCCGGCGCCCGCGTCGATGTCGCCCCCTACAAGCGTGATCCGGGCGATTTCGTGCTGTGGAAGCCGTCCAGCGACGACCTGCCCGGCTGGGAATCGCCCTGGGGCCGCGGCCGCCCCGGCTGGCACATCGAATGCTCGGCGATGGCGGCCGCCCATCTGGGCGAGACCATCGACATCCATGCCGGCGGTGTCGACCTGCAGTTCCCGCACCACGAGAACGAGATCGCGCAGAGCGAATGCGCGCATGGCGGCAGGATCTTTGCCCGCTACTGGCTGCACAACGGCATGCTCAACTTCGGCGGCGCCAAGATGAGCAAGTCGCTGGGCAACATCGAGCGCGTACACGACCTGGTGCGCCAGCATCCGCCGGAAGCGCTGCGTCTGGCCCTGCTGTCGGCCCATTACCGGCAGCCGCTGGACTGGTCCGATGGCCTGATCGAGCAGTCGGTGCGCACCCTGGACCGCCTGTACGGCACGCTGCGCGAGCTGGCGTCGATCGAAGCCAGCGCGGTGATCCCGGCCAGCGTCGAGGCGACCCTGGATGACGACCTGAACACCCCGCAGGCGCTGGCCGAAGTGGCCCGCATCGCCGCCGATGCACGCCGCGCCACCGACCCGGCCGAACAGGCACGGCTGAAGGGCGAGCTGCTCGGCGCCGGCCTGGCGCTGGGCCTGCTGCAGGCCGATCCGGCGCAGTGGTTCGGTACCGCTGCGGGCGATGACGGCGACGATGCCCGCATCCAGGGCCTGATCGACGAGCGTGCTGCGGCCAAGAAGGCGCGTGATTTCGCCCGTTCCGATGCCATCCGCGACCAGCTGGCCGCCGAAGGCATCGTGCTGGAAGACACCCCGCAGGGCGTGCGCTGGTCGCGCAAGCGCGGCTGACCTGCCCTGCCCCGTGGCCGGCCCGCCGGCCACGCCCCCACTGTAGAGACTGTTGTGACCGACTCCCCGTTCCCGCTTGAACCTACCGCCGCCGAGGCCCAGACCGCCATCGCCGAGGAATTCGGCTTCTTCGGCGACTGGTCCGAGCGCTACCAGTACCTGATCGACCTCGGCCGCAAGCTGCCCGCCTTCCCGGACGAATGGAAGACCGAAGAGCACCGCCTGCTCGGCTGCCAGTCGATGGTCTGGATCGTGCCGGAAGGCAACGCGCAGTCGCTGCGCTTCCATGCCATCAGTGATTCGGCCATCGTTTCCGGCCTGATCTTCCTGGCCCTGCGCGTGTACTCCGGGCGCTCGGCACAGGAAATCCTGGACACCGAGCCCAGCTACATCCAGGACATCGGCCTGGCCCGTCACCTCTCCCCCACCCGCAGCAACGGCGTGGCGGCGATGCTGGCCTTCATCCGCGAGACCGCGCAGGCCCAGCTGCAGCGCGACCCGTCGTGAGCGAGCCTGCCACAGCCGAAGACACCGCGCTGGGCCTGCTGTCCCGGCCCGGTTTCGCCAAGCTGCTGGCCTACCGCATCTTCGCGATGCTGTCTTACCAGGTGGTGGCGGTCACCGTCGGCTGGCACATCTACGAAGTCACCCGCAATCCGTTCTCGCTGGGCCTGGTCGGCCTGGCCGAGGTGCTGCCGTTCTTCTGCGTGGCGCCGTTCGCCGGCTATCTGGTCGACCACCTGCCGCGCCGTCGGCTGGGCATGGTCGCCTGTTCCGGGCTGATCGCCACGGCGCTGGTGCTGACCAGCGTTGCGACGGGTTGGCTGCCGTTCGAGGGCGTGTGGCCGATCTATGCGGCCATCGCCCTGACCGGCATGGTCCGCGCCTTCCTGTCGCCAATCTACAACGCACTGTTCGCCCGCGTGCTGGCCCGTGACCAGTTCGCGCGTGGCGCTGGCCTCGGCGCCGTGGTATTCCAGGCCGGCATGGTGGCCGGCCCGGCGCTGGGCGGCGTGCTGGTCGGCTTCGGCGGCAAGGGCCTGTCCTACGCGGTGGCTACGGCCTTTGCGCTGGTGGCGATGGCCTGCCTGGCCACGCTGAAAGTGGAGGAGCCGGTGCACACCGGTCCGGCCGCGCCGATCTTCAAGAGCATCGCCGAAGGCGCGCGATTCGTGGTCGGCAACCGGATCATGGTCGGCGCGATGGCGCTGGACATGTTCTCGGTGCTGCTGGGCGGCGTGGTGGCGATGCTGCCGGCCTTCCTGCACGAAATCCTGCACCACGGTCCGGAGGGCCTCGGCATCCTGCGCGCGATGCCGGCGCTCGGTTCGGTGTTCGTGGGCCTGTGGCTGGCCCGCCACCCGCTGCACCGCAATGCCGGCCGCGTGTTGCTGTTCGCGGTGGCGGGGTTCGGCCTGTGCGTGATCGGCTTCGGCCTGTCGCAGCACTTCTGGCTGTCGGCGCTGATCCTGCTGTTCTATGGGGCCTTCGATGGCGTCTCGGTGGTGATCCGCTCGACCATCCTGCAGTTGGCCACGCCGGAAGAAATGCGCGGACGGGTGTCGTCGATCAACGGCATCTTCATCAGTTCGTCCAACGAGCTGGGCGCGTTCTATGCCGGCACGATGGCCCGTCTGCTGGGGCTGGTGCCTGCAGTGGTGCTGGGTGGGTTTGCGGTGCTGAGCGTGGCCGGGATCACCGCGTGGAAGAACCCGACGCTGCGGAAACTGAATTTGCGTGATCTGCAGTAGCGTCGGCTCGTCGTTTCCGCGACAGCCGCTTTACGTGCGCCGACGCATTGGTAGCGCCGGGCCATGCCCGGCGGCCCTTTTCCGCGACCGCGGCGGGGTGTTACTTTCTTTTCGCGAAAAGAAAGTAACCAAAGAAACGCTCCGCCATCCGCGAGCCGGCGCTGCGCGCCGGTGCCCCGTGCTCCTCGGTGAATCAGGGGACGGCGCCGAACTCGCTGCGCTCAAACAGCGGCGCCTCTTCGCCCCTGATTCCCCTGCGGTGCTCGGCTCGCTACAAGGCGGACTCAACAGCCGCGAGCGCACGCATGACCGCTCTTGGTAGAGTCAAGCCATGCTTGGCTGCTTTTGCTTTCTGCTTTTGCTTTTCCTCTTCCTTGCCCTCCAGCTTCGGCCTGAGCCGAACGTGGGCTCGGCCCTACATCGGCCGCGCACGCAGGAAACCGTTGAGAGCCTGCGGGTGGGTCCGGGCAGGACCGTCCGCGGCATGGATGCCGCGGCCGAGCTTACAGGGATGTACTTGCAGCGTGTCCTGCCCGGACCCACCCGCAGGCTCCCTCTGATACGCGGAAGGCGCCGTTCTACCCAGTCAACCACCCCAACAAAAAACCCGGCCGAAGCCGGGTTTTCTGCATGACCATACAACGAGCGGGAATCAGTCGCCCTGCTGCTTCTGCAGGTGCTCCCAACGCTCCTGGGCGTCGATGGTGCGTTCGGCGGTGAGGCGCGCTTCCAGGCGTTCCAGGCCGATTTCCTCGCCGGTGTCGACGCAGTAACCGTAGTCGCCCGCTTCCAGGCGCTTCAGGGTGCTGTCGATCTTGCCGATCAGCTTGCGATAGCGGTCGCGGGTACGCAGTTCCAGCGAGTTCTCGGTCTCGCGGGTCGCACGCTCGGCTTCGTCGCCGATGTCACGCACTTCCTCGCGCAGGTTCTCGATGGTCTGCTTGGACTCTTCCACCAGGTCCGCGCGCCAGTTCTGCAGGCGCTGGCGGAAGTATTCCTGCTGCAGCGGGCTCATGTATTCCTCTTCCGAGGACGGCTTGTAGCCAGCCGGCAGGATCGGGCGGCCGGTGGCCTCGTCGGTCTTGTACTCGACCACCTTGTACTTGCTGCGCGGGGCCGGTGCCGCCGAGCGGGCGGCGACGGCCACGGCAACCTTGCCGACAGGGCGCGACACGGTCTTCGGGGCGGAATCGGATTTCACGGCGGTTTTGGCAGGCGATTTCGAAACGGGCACGGGATTCTTGGATTGCGGGGCCTTCGAGGCGGCAGGAGCGGCGGCCGGGGCCGGCTTGGAGGCCGGTTGGGCTGCTGCCACTGCCACGGTCTTGGCCGGGACAGGCTTGGCCGGAGCCGGCTTGGCAGCAGGCTTCGGTGCGGACTTCACTACTGGGGCCGGGGTCGGCTTTACGGCCGGCGCGGCAACATTCTTGGCAACCTTCTTTACAGCGGCAGGTGTGGCGACCGGCTTGGCCGCAGCGACCTTCTTTGCTGCGGGCTTGGCAACCGGCTTGACCGCAGCCTTCTTCACCACCGCCTTCGGCGCCGGCTTGGTTGCTGCCTTCTTCGCCACTGGCTTGGCGGCAGCCTTCTTCACCGGCGCAGCCTTGCTGGCGGCCTTCTTCACCACCGGCGCCTTCTTGCTGGCAGCGGCAGGCTTGGCCTTGGCGGGCGCAGCAGCCTTCTTCGCCACCGGCTTGGTTGCCTTGACCGGCGTTTTCTTTGCGGTGGCCTTCCTGGCCGCCGGTTGCGAGGACGCTGCCTTGGTCGCCGGCTTGCTGGCCGGTTTCCTGGCAACGGGCTTTGCCGCCAACTTCTTCACAACAGGCTTGGCGGTTTTCTTGGCGGCCGTTGCGGCCTTCTTTGCAGTTTTTTTAGCAGCCACGAAACGCTCTTCCTTGGATTCCCCGGGGCCCGGGAAAGCGGGCCTTTATAGCCTACCCGACCCGCAGCAGCAACCTCGGCACCCTGCTCCATTCAGTCCTGGAGTCAAGGCGCCCTTGGAGGCAGTCCGACGAACACGGACCGCCTTGCGCGGTACGGAACCTGGCCAGCACCCGCAGGTGCTGGTACCGGTCGCAGGCCATCGGCGACATGCGACCAACGGCCCATCCTGCACAAATGCGGCCTTCATGCCAACTGGCATAAGATGACTGGGTGATCTCGCGCCTGCTCATTGCCCTGCTGCGCTTCTACAAGCGCTTCATCAGCCCCTTGCTGGGGCCACGCTGCCGTTTCGTGCCGAGCTGTTCTGAATACGCGATGCAAGCCATCTCGCGGCACGGCCCGCTGCGCGGCAGCTGGCTGGCAGCACGCCGGCTCGGTCGCTGCCACCCGTTCCATCCCGGCGGCTTCGACCCCGTGCCCGAGTCTCCCAACGCCCCCTCTTGCCGTTGCACAGGAAAACACTGACATGTCCTCCACCCTCATCACCAACGCCCGGATGGTCAACGAAGGCCGCACCTTCGACGGCGACCTGCGCATCGAGAACGGCCGCATCGCGCAGATCGGCAGCGGGCTGGCGCCGCGCGACGGCGAGCAGGTGGTGGATGCGGCCGGACGCTGGCTGCTGCCCGGCATGATCGATGACCAGGTGCACTTCCGCGAACCGGGCCTGACCCACAAGGGCGACATCGCCAGCGAATCGGCCGCGGCCGTGGCCGGTGGCCTGACCAGCTTCATGGACATGCCCAACACCAACCCGCCGACGCTGGATTCGACCATCCTCGAAGCCAAGTACGAGCTCGCGCGCGGCCGCGCTTGGGCCAACTATGGCTTCTACCACGGCGCCAGCAATGACAACCTCGACGCGATCCGTGCGCTGGACCCGAAGAAGGCCCCGGGCGTGAAGGTGTTCATGGGTGCTTCGACCGGCAACATGCTGGTGGACAACCCGGAAACGCTGGATGCGATCTTCCGCGAATGCCCGACCCCGATCATCACGCACTGCGAAGACACGCCGATGATCGATGCCAACCTGAAGGCCTTCCAGGAAAAGTACGGCGATGCGCTGACCCCTGACATGCATCCGGACATCCGTTCGCGCGAGGCCTGCATCAAGTCGACCCGCCTGGCGATGTCGCTGGCGCGCAAGCACGGCACCCGCCTGCATGTGCTGCACATCTCCACCGCCGATGAGCTGGCGCTGTTCGAGAAGGGCCCGCTGATCCGCGCCGACGGCAGCCGCAAGCAGATCACTGCCGAGACCTGCGTGCACTTCCTGCACTTCGCGCGCCCGGATTACGCGACCAAGGGCAACCTGATCAAGTGCAACCCGGCGATCAAGGAAGTGTCCGACCGCGAGGCGATCACCGCTGCGCTGGCCGACGACGTGCTGGACGTGCTGGCCACCGACCACGCGCCGCACACCTGGGAAGAGAAGCAGAAGCCGTACGCGCAGGCACCGTCGGGCCTGCCGCTGGTGCAGTACGCGCTGGTGGCCGCGCTGGAGCGCGTGCACGAAGGCAAGCTGACCCGCGAGCAGGTGGTGCAGAAATTCGCACACGCGCCGGCACAGTTGTTCGACGTGGAAGAGCGCGGCTTCCTGCGCGAAGGCTACTTCGCCGATCTGGTGCTGGTGGAAGACGTGCCGTTCACCGTCAAGCGCGAGGACGTGCTGTCCAAGTGCGGCTGGTCGCCGTTCGAAGGCACGACCTTCCGTTCGCGCGTGGCCTCCACCTGGGTCAATGGTCAGCTGGTGTGGGACGGCAGCAAACTGGTGGGCGAGCCCGCCGGCCAGCGCATGACCTACGACCGCTGATGCGCGCGGCTCTATTTACCGGGGCGCTGCTGCTGGCGGCGCCCATGCTCAGCGTACCGTCGGCTCACGCGCAGGATGCCATCGGCAGCCTGATCGACAGCCGCGTGGTGTTCCCGGCCAGCGCGTCGCAGGGCGCACTGGTGATCGGCAAGGTACCCGCCGGCAGCCGCGTGCAGTACGCCGGCCGCCAACTGCGGGTGAGCGGCTATGGCAGCGTGGTGTTCGGCATCGGCCGCGACGAGAAGGGTCCGCTGCGCGTGCAGGTGCAACGCCCTGATGGTGGCAGCGAGACCGCGACCATTGCGGTGACCCCGCGCGACTGGCCCACCGAGCGGGTCAACGGCGTGCCGCCGAAGACGGTGAACCCGCCGCCGGCGATTGCCGAGCGGATCAAGCGCGAACAGGCGCAGGTGACCGCGGCACGTGCCCGCGATGACGACCGCACCGACTTCACCCAGACCTTCATCTGGCCGGTGCAGGGCCGTATCAGTGGCCGCTTCGGCAATGCGCGCGTCTACAACGGGCAGCCCGGTGCCGGTCATTCCGGCATGGACATCGCGGTACCGACCGGCACGCCGGTGAAGGCACCGGCCGCCGGCATCGTCACATTCGCCGGGCCGGACCTGTACCTGACCGGCGGTACGCTGCTGCTCGACCACGGTTTCGGGGTCAGCTCCAACTTCCTGCACCTGTCGCGCATCGACGTAAAAGTTGGCGACCGTGTGGAACAAGGCCAGGTGATCGCCGCGGTCGGCGCCACCGGCCGCGCCACCGGCCCGCACCTGCACTGGGGCATGAACTGGTTCGATACCCGTATCGATCCGCTACTGGTACTGGAACGCAAGTAACGCGCGCAATGCGCTTTGGTGGGTGCCAACCTTGGTCGGCACAACCTCACAGAGCGTGCGGACCAAGGTCCGCACCCACCAGAAGCAGTCAACAGCGCCGATCGATCAACCGCGCGCGGCCCACCACACGCGCAACAAGGTGCGCACCGGGGTCGCTTCAATCGGCTTGCCTGCGGCCTGCGCGGCAACGCGGGCGCGCGCCAGGCTGGACCACACACGGCGCGGGCGCGGGCCGGGCACGCGGCTGCCCCAACCCTTCAACAGATGCTGCGCCCAGCGCTGTGCAGCCGTGCTGGCATCACCGTCCAGCAGGCTGCGCGGTACACCGGCCACGCCGGCATCCTGCAGGCGCTGGGCCAGGGTCTGCAGCTGCACCGCACGGCCGGCACCGGTGCGCGGCTTGTCCGCGAACAAGGCCGCCTCGACCGCGGCCACGGCTTCAGCGTAGTTGGCCAGCGCACGCTCGGCACTGGCGGCGTCCAGCGCGACGGTGCGTGCTTCAACCAGATCCGGCAGCGCCTCGGCCAACTGCACCCACGGCGCACGCACCGGCTCCAGCAGACGGCCCAGTGGATGGCGCGAACGATGCCCGGCCCAGCTGCGCAGCTCCTCGCCCCACCATGCCAGCTTGGCATCGGCCGGCAGCGGATCGCCGCCGGTATTGAGCATGTCGTCGAACTCCTGCAGCAGCGCAAACCACGCCACGGCAAGCTCGCGTTGCGATTCGGCCACGAACGGGGCGGCCACCGACCATTCCGGCCAACGGCTGCGCCACTTGTCGAGGAAACTGTCCAGCGCGGTACTGCTCACTACGTGATTCCTTACGGCTGGGCCGGGGCTGCCGGCCGGGTCGGCCAGAGACTGGCCAGTTGCAGAAGTTCGGCGTTCTCGACCAGCACGTCGGCCTGCCAGGCCAGCGGGTCGTTGCTGTGCAGGCGGTAGCCCCACAGCGCCGCCACCGACGGCATGGCGGCAGCGCGTGCGGCGATGATGTCGCGCTCGTCGTCACCCACGTACACGCAGTCTTCGGCGGCAATGCCAATGGCCTGCGCAGCGTGCAGCAGCGGCAGCGGGTGCGGCTTGCGTTCGGCCAGGCTGTCACCGCCGACCAGCACCGCGCAGCGCTGCTGCCAGCCGTGCTGCGGCAGGATCAGGCGCGCCAGGTACTCGGGTTTGTTGGTGACGATGCCCCACACCGTACCGGCCTCATCCAGCGCGGCGAGCATGCCGGCCACGCCGTCGAACAGCACTGCGTGCTGGCCGATCAACGCTTCATAGCGCTGCAGGAATTCCGGGATCAGTGCATCGCGCGCAGCGGCATCCAGGTCCGGGAACGCGGCCGAGACCATCGCCCGCGAGCCCTTCGACACCACCGGGCGCAGTGCGGCCGGATCGATGGGTGCACGACCACGTTCGGCCAGCATCGCGTTGCAGGTGGCGACGAAGTCCGGCGCGCTGTCCAGCAACGTGCCGTCCAGGTCGAACAGCACCGCACGCGGGAAGCGGGCGGAGGTCATGCCGGCTTGACCGCGTAGGCCAGGTAGTTGATGTCGGTGCGGCTGCTCAGGCGGGCGTGGTTGCGCCACGGCTCGTAGGCCATGCCGCTGACGTCCACCAGCTGCATGTCGGCCTCGCGCAACCAGCGCGCCAGCTCGGCCGGCTTGATGAATTCCTGGTAGTGGTGCGTGCCCTTGGGCAGCAGCCGCGCCACGTACTCGGCACCGACAATCGCCACCGCGAACGCGGCAGCGGTGCGGTTGATGGTCGACAGGAACAGATGGCCGCCGGGCTTCAGCAGGCGCTTGCAGGCCTCGATGATCGCGCCCGGGTCTGGCACGTGCTCCAGCATTTCCATGCAGGTCACCACATCGAAGCTGCCCGGCTGCTCGGCGGCCAGGTCCTCGGCGGCCTGCACCCGGTAATCGACATTGGCGCCGCTTTCCAGCGCATGCAGGCGCGCGACCTTGACCAGCTCCGGGGCCAGGTCGATGGCGGTGACGTCGGCGCCGGCCTGGGCCAGCGCTTCGCTCAACAGGCCGCCACCGCAACCGATGTCGAGTACGCGTGCGCCGCGCAGTGGCACGCGGTCGGCCACGTATTTCAGGCGCACCGGGTTCAGCGCATGCAGCGGCTTCTGCGGGCCGTCAGCGTCCCACCAGCGGTTGGCCAGCGCGGCGAACTTGTCCAGCTCGGCCTGATCGAAATTGGAGGAAGCGTGGGGGGCAGTCATGAGGGAGTCCTTGCGGCGCCGGGGTTCAGGCGCGGATATGACGGATGCGCTCGCGCCACTGGCGCGCGTTGGCGATGATGCCCGGCAGGTCCATGCCGACCAGCTCGCGCTGCACCAGCTTCGGCTTGCCGGCGATCCAGACGTCGCTGACCTGCTGGCGGCCGGTGGCGTACACCAGCTGCGACAGCACGTTGTGCAGCGGCTGGGTTTCCAGTGCGGACAGGTCGACGCAGACCAGGTCGGCCTGCTTGCCAACTTCGATCGAACCGATGCGCTCGCCGAAGCCCAGCGCGCGGGCACCGCCAAGGGTGGACGCGCGCAGCGTGGTCGCCGCGTCCAGCGCGGTGGCGTCATCGGCCACGGCCTTGGCCAGGATCGCCGCGGTGCGGTTCTCGCTGAACATGTCCAGGTCGTTGTTGCTGGCGCAGCCGTCGGTGCCGATCGCCAGGTTCACGCCGGCGCGCTGCAGGGCGCAGGCCGGGCAGAAACCGGAGGCGAGCTTCAGGTTCGATTCCGGGCAATGCACCACGCTGACGCCACGCTCGGCGCACAGGTGGATTTCCGCATCGGTCAGCTGGGTCATGTGCACCGCGATCAGGCGGTCGTTGACCAGGCCGAGGCGATCCAGCCGCGCCAGCGGGCGCTGGCCGTGCAGCTTGATCGAATCGTTGATCTCCTGCGCGGTCTCGTGGGTGTGCAGGTGCACCTGCATGTCGAGCTGGTCGGACAGCATCCGCACCCGCTCGAAGTTGGCATCGTTGACCGTATACGGCGCATGCGGCGCGAACGCGGTGCCGATCAGCGGATCGGTGCGCCACTGGTCATGCAGTTCACCGGCCTTGGCGAAGTACTCGTCGTCGGTCTTGGCCCAGGCGGTGGGGAAATCGATGATGACCGCGCCGACCAGCGCGCGGAAACCATGCTTCTTGTAGACGGCGGCCTGCACATCGCCGAAGAAGTAGTTCTCGTTGGCGCAGGTGGTGCCGCCGCGCAGCATCTCGGCGATGGCCAGGGTGGTGCCGTCGGCGACGAATTCGGGGCCGATCACCGCCGCTTCCACCGGCCAGATGTGCTGCTGCAGCCAGGTCATCAACGGCAGGTCGTCGGCGACGCCGCGCAGCAGGGTCATCGGGTTGTGCGTGTGCGCGTTGACCAGGCCCGGCATCAGCGCGGCCTCGGGGCGGCTGACCACCTGGGTGGCACGGAACCGTGCGCGCGCCTCGGCACGCGGCAGGATGGCCACGATCTCGCTGCCACGCACGGCAACGGCATGGTCTTCCAGCACCACCGCATGCGGCTCGATCGGAACGACGTAACCGGCTTCGATGAGCAGGTCGCAGGCTTCGGGGAGGTGCGGGCTATCGCTCATGCGGGCTCACTGGCTGGGGGGCGGCGAGATACTTCTGGGGGACACGCCCCTGAGTCAGGGGCTGCCGCGAAGCGGCGGGGTCTGGAAACCCGTGAAGCGGGGGCCCATGATCTGCCGAAGCAGATCATGGGAGCGCCAGCGCGAATGCGATGGCGCGTATCCGGCCAGCGGCCGGCACTACCGTAATCCGGCTGCGCCGGATTACTTGACGCGTGCGGAGTATTCGCCCGAACGGGTGTCGACGCGGATCACTTCGTCCTGGTTCACGAACAGCGGCACGCGGACCACGGCGCCGGTTTCCAGGGTGGCCGGCTTGCCGCCGCCGCCCGAGGTGTCGCCACGGACGCCCGGATCGGTTTCGGTGATCTTCAGCTCGACGAAGTTCGGCGGCTGCACGAAGATCGGCTCACCGTTCCACAGGGTGACCACGCAGGACTCCTCGCCCTTCAGCCACTTCTCGGCGCCGCCCATGCCGGCCTTGGTGGCCTGGACCTGCTCGAAGGATTCCGGGTCCATGAAGTGCCAGTACTCGCCGTCGCTGTACATGAAGTTCATGTCGGTATCGACGACGTCGGCTGCATCCAGCGAGTCGGTCGACTTCATGGTCACTTCCTGGGTACGGCCGTCCTTGATCAGGCGGTACTTCACGCGGGTGAAGGCCTGGCCCTTGCCCGGCTTGACGTATTCGGTGTCGATGATGACGGCCGGTTGGTTGTTGACCAGGATCTTCATCCCGTTCTTGACGTCGTTCATGCCGTAGCTGGCCATGCGTAAACTCCTGAGTGGCAAAAACGCCGCGGGTGCGGCGAGCCGTTAGAATGGAAAGCCCACCGGGTGCCGGTGGGCGACTGTTTTTCTGCCCCCATGATAACCGCAGGCCCCCTCTCCATGCAGCTTTCCGCCTTCCCCCGGCCCCAGTCGCCAGGCGCGCCCGCGCGCTGGCAGCAGCTCTGGCGCCAGGCACTGCGCGACCCGCAGGCGCTGCTGGCCCGGCTGCAGCTGGATCCGGCGGCACTGGGCGTCTCTGAAGCGGCCATGGCCCAGTTCGCGCTGCGCGTGCCGGAGGGGTTCGTGGCCCGCATGCGCAAGGGCGATCCGGCCGATCCGCTGCTGCGGCAGGTGCTGCCGATCGACGAGGAAATGCGCCCGGCGCCCGGGTTCAGCTTCGATGCGGTGGGTGATGGTGCGGCCAAGAAGGCCACCGGCGTCATCCAGAAGTACCGTGGCCGCGCCCTGCTGGTCGCCACCGGCAGCTGCGCGATCAACTGTCGCTACTGCTTCCGCCGCCACTTCGACTATGGCGCGGAGAACGCCGCCAAGGGTGGCTGGCAGGAGGCCGTAGCCGCCATCGCCGCCGACCCGGACATCGACGAGGTGATCCTGTCCGGCGGTGACCCGCTGTCGCTGGCCACGCACAAGCTGGTCGAGCTGACCGACGCCCTGCGCGCGATCCCGCATATCCGCCGCCTGCGCATCCACAGCCGCCTGCCGATCGTGCTGCCCGAGCGCGTGGACGATGAACTGGTCTCCTGGCTGGGCAGCCTGCCGTGGCCGCTGGCGGTCGTGGTCCACGCCAACCATGCCAATGAATTCGATGCCAGCGTGGACACGGCGATGGCCCGCCTGCGCGGCATCGGCGCCCAGCTGTTGAACCAGGCGGTGCTGCTGCGCGGGGTCAACGACAGCGTGCAGGCCCTGCAGGACCTGAGCGAGCGCAGCTTCGCCGCCGGCGTGCTGCCCTACTACCTGCACCAGCTGGACCGGGTCGAGGGCGTGGCCCACTTCGAAGTGGACGACACCCAGGCCAAGGCATTGATTGCCGGGTTGACCGCGCGCCTGTCCGGCTATCTGGTCCCGAAGCTGGTGCGCGAACTGCCCGGCGACCCGAGCAAGCGCCCGGTGTAATTCCGTAGCGGGGTCAGATCCCTTTTCCTGCGGAAAAGGGATCTGACCCCGCTACAACGTCAATCGGTCAAACGCCCGATTCGATCATCCGCACCACTTCGGTGGCGGTGACCGGGTGGCTCAGCCAGTAGCCCTGCCCCAGATCGCAGCCGCGCTGCGCCAGCAGTTCGAACTGCGCCTGCTGCTCGATGCCCTCGGCCACCACCGTGATGCCCAGCGCGTGGGCCATGGCGATGATCGCCGTGGTCAATGCGAGGTCGTCGGGATCACGCTGCATGTCGGCCACGAAGCTCTTGTCGATCTTCACGCCGTCCACCGGCACCTGGCGCAGATGACTGAGCCCAGAGAAGCCGGTCCCGAAATCATCCAGCCAGACCTTCACGCCGGTGCGGTGCAGCTTGTCCAGCAGCTGCGCCGCGACCATCTCGTCACCGATCACCGCGGTCTCGGTCAGCTCCAGATGCAGGCGCGACGCAGGCAGCCCGGACTCATGCAGGCATTGCGCGACCAGCGCCGGCAGTTCGCCGCCGCGCAGCTGCCGCGGTGACACGTTGACCGATACGAACAGGTCGTCGCCTGCCACGCCACGTGGCCATTGCGAGGCCTCCATGCAGGCCGCACGCAGTACTTTCGGCCCGATGATCTCGATCAGGCCGCTCTGCTCGGCCACCTCGATGAACACCGATGGCGGAATCGTGCCCAGGGTCGGATGCTGCCAGCGCAGCAGCACTTCGACGCCGACCATGCGGCGGTCGCGCATGCGGAAGATCGGCTGGTAGGCCAGGCGCAGTTCGCCGCGCTCCCAGGCCCCGCGCAGCTCCTGTTCCATATGCACGCGACGTTCGACCGCGTGGTCCATCGCCCGGCTGTAGTAGCGATAGCAGTTCTTGCCGGCCATCTTCGCCTGGTACATGGCGATGTCGCCGTTTTTCAACAGGGTGGTCGCATCGGCCGCATCGTCGGGGAACAGGGTCACGCCGATCGAGGTGCCCAGGAACAGCTCCCTGCCCTGCACCACCAGCGGCCTGCCCAGCTCGCGCACCAGCACTTCGGCCAGCAGCCGCGCGTTGGCGGCCACATCACCGTCGCCCACCAGGATCACGAACTCGTCACCGCCGAAGCGGGCCAGCAGGGCCTCGTCGCCGCCTGCCTCCGCAACGGCGCGGCCGATGCGCTGTGCGAACTGCAGCAACGCCTCGTCACCGGCCTCATGGCCAAGCGTGTCGTTGACCCGCTTGAAATCGTCGATGTCGGCGAACAGCAGGCCCAACCGGTGATTGGCGGCACGCGCCGCCATCAGCCGATGGTCCAGCGCTTCGCGGAATGCCAGCCGGTTGGTCAGCCCGGTCAGCGCATCGGTATAGGCCATGCGCCGCACTTCACGGTCATGGCGGGCGATCGCATCGCGCATGCGGGCGAAGCCGCGCACCAGCTCACCCACTTCGTCGTCACGGGTGTTCTCGGCCAGGGGCGTCTGGTAGTCACCGGCCTCGATGCGGCGCGCGGCCGCGGCCAGATCGCGGATCGGCGCGACCAGCGTGCGCTGCACGTACAGGATCACCACCACGCCGATCACCACCAGCAACCCCAGCATCAGCAACAACCAACCCAGGTGGCGGCTGCCGACCAGTTGCAGGCGCTCGCCAAGGGTGGCGTTGGCCGCCTGTTCGCGTTGCTGCACTTCGTCCAGCGCCATGCCGACGCGGACGCCGCCGATGCGCTGGTTGCCGACCATGATCGGCATCGTGTTGTCCAGCACCTTCGGCGATTCCTGCACCAGCAAGGCCTGCGCCGCCGCAGCCTTGGGCGCCAGGGGATCGGCCATCGGCTGGCCGAATCCCGGGACCTCGACCGAGCCGTCGTGCACCAGCCGGCCGCGCTCGTCGAACACCAGTACATAGCGCACCACCGGCTGTCGCGCCGTGCTGCGCACCAGCACGCCGACCTGGTCCAGGTCGCGGTAATACAGCGGGTTGGCCAGCGCATCGGACAACTCGCGTGCCATCGCCTCGCCGCGGCTGCGCACGCTGCGGTCGAACAATTCATGGATGACGCCACCGCTGAGGGTGCGCACCTCGCTCTGCATCGCCGTCTGGCGCCCCAGCAGCACGGCCAGGATGGCGACCACCACGACCATCGCTCCGCCCATCGCCAGCAGGAACCGGGCCTGCATCCCCGAGCCGAGCCACTTCATTCCACTTCCATCCGCACGCGCGTCAATCCTTGTTTCAATTCATCCAACCGCTGCTGCGCATGCGCATCGACACGGTGGAAACCGGAAGTGCCAAAAAACCGATGCAACGCACCCTGTGCCTGCGGGTCGCTGGCGGCCTGTAGCAGGACTTCCTGCAGGCGGTCGCGCACCCGGGCATCGAGGTCGGCGCGGACCATCTCCACCGCACGCGGGTAGGGTTCGGTGCGCAGCAGTTCGCGGAAATCGCGCCGGAATGCAGCCGGCACCCGCCGCTCGTCGTTCCAGTCCACGCTGCTCACCGCCCCCACATCCGCCATCCCCTTGTGCACGTACGTCGCGATGTTCAACTCGCTGCGCGCGAACACATACCCCACGCTGTCACGCCCTGGCACGTCCCAGACCCCGGCCAGGATCTGCGGCGACAGGCCATGGTTCAGCAGAGTCATCACCGGCACCAGGTAGGCGCTGGTGGATGCCGTGTTCTGCAGGGCCAGGCGATGGCCGCGCAGATCCTGCACCCGCTGGATGGGACTGTCGCTGCGCACGAAGAACACCGTCTGGTATTCGCGCACCCCGTTGCGCTCGGTCAACAGCAGCGGCCGCGCACCACTGCGCTGGCCCAGTGCCACCGCCGTACCGGAGGTTTCCGTGACCCAGTCGACCCGTCCCCGCCGCAGATAGCTGGCCATCTGCTGCGGGTCGCGGGCCATCAGTACCCGCCCCTCCTGGATGCCAACGTCATGCATGCGCGCCACCACGTAGTCCAGCAGGGGTTGCAGCTGCTCGTAGTGAGCCTGGGGGTCATCGCTGATCCGGCCCAGCACCAGCACCGGATCCGGTGCTGCATGCACGGCTCCGGCCAGCAGGACCATGGCCAGGCTCAGCAGTCCCCCCTGCATTGCCTTTCGCAGAGCCGACACAGACGTCATCCCCCCCTGGGTATCCAGACAGACTACCCGAAAAAATGAGAACGTCGTCAGCTGTCCTTGCTGCCGGCCTGGGCCAGACGCGCCATGCGCTGGGTGTCGGCGAGGATGCCGCGCAACAGGCGCACTTCCTGCTCGCTCGGCTCGCTGCGCAGGAACAGGCGGCGCAGCTTGCGCATCGCCGATTCCGGCGCGCGGCCCTTGTGGAAATCGATCTCGTCCAGAGTGTCGCCGAGCTGGGCGAAGAAGCTCTCCATCTGCTCATGGCTGGCGGCCTGTTCGCGGAAGCCCGGCTCGGCGTCGGCGGCCGGCTGCGCGCCCAGCAGCTGCATGCGCATTTCGTACGCCAGCACCTGCACGGCGGCGGCCAGGTTGAGCGAGCTGAACTCCGGGTCTGACGGGATGTGCACTGCGGCGTGGCAGAGCTGCAGCTCCTCGTTGGTCAGGCCGGTGCGCTCGCGGCCGAATACCAGTGCGACCTCGGCACCTTCGCTCGCCTTGGCCACCGCACGGGCGGCAGCGTCGGCCGGCAGGTATTCCTCCAGCTGGACGCGGCGGGCACGGGCCGTGCAACCCAGTACCAGGCGGCAGTCAGCCACGGCCTCGGCCAGGGTGGCCACCACCGGAGCGTCCCCCAGCACGTCTTCGGCACCGGCCGAGCGGCGGAAGGCCTCCTCGTCCAGCGGCTTTTCGGGGGCGACCAGCACCAGGCGGGCCAGGCCCATGGTCTTCAGGGCGCGGGCGGCAGCCCCCATGTTGCCGGGGTGCTGGGTACCGACCAGGACGAATCGGAGGCGGGTGGCGGCGGGAAACTGGGACATGAACAGGGAAAAGGTCGAGCTGGACGATGACCAATGGTAAACTGTGCGGCCGGCCACTGCGCCGGACCCGCTCTTTTCCCCCGCCAGTCCATCTCTTCTGCCTTTCCGGGAGCCCACGCCATGCAGAAACCCGCCGTCACCGTCATGGTCAAGGCCGCCCGCCTCGCCGGCAACGTCCTGTTGCGCAACATCAACAAGCTCGAGGCACTGAACGTGGTGCAGAAGGGCCGGATGGACTACGCCAGCGAAGTGGATGCGGACGCGGAAAAGGTCATCGTCAAGGAACTCAAGCGCGCCTACCCGGATTACGGCATCTTCGGTGAAGAAGGTGGCGTGCAGGGCGAGCGCCGCCAGATGTGGGTCATCGACCCGCTGGATGGCACCAGCAACTACCTGCGCGGCGTGCCGCACTACTGCGTGTCGATCGCCCTGGTCGAGAACGGCGAGCCGACCGATGCCGTCATCTTCGATCCGCTGCGCAATGAACTGTTCACCGCCAGCCGTGGCGCCGGCGCCGTGCTGAACGACCGCCGCATCCGCGTGGCCGACCGCAAGGATCTGGAAGGCACGATGATCCACACCGGCTTCGCCCCGCGCGAACGCAGCCGCGCCAGCGCGCAGCTGAAGTCGGTCGATACCCTGCTGGTCCAGGCTGAGGACATCCGCCGCACCGGTTCGGCCGCGCTGGACCTGGCCTACGTGGCCTGCGGCCGCGCCGACGCCTATTTCGAAGCCGGCGTGAAGGCGTGGGACATCGCTGCCGGGCTGCTGCTGGTCCGCGAGGCGGGTGGCAAGGTCTGCGACTTCAAGGGCGCGACCCTGGGCCGGATGGACAACCGTGGCCCGGAGACCCACCAGATCGTTGCCGGCAACCTGAAGGTGGCCGAGTCGCTGCAGAAGGTGCTGGTGAACACTGGCTACGCGGCGGAGTTCGACGCGAAGTTCTGAGGTTTCGCGTAATGCGGTTCATGGAGACGGCGCCTGCGAGGGTGCCGTTTTCGTTTGTGCGCACGGAGAGTCATTTCCGCGACCGCGGAGGGGTGTCACTTTCTTTGCGAGCAAAGAAAGTGACACCTCCCCGCAGGCGCGGAAACGATCCCCCGGGCACGATCCGGCATCAGCAATGCACCGCGCAAACAAAAACGCCCGGCGCGGGGCCAGGCGTTCCTGCACTACCGTAGAAGTACCGAGACTTACGCCACCGTCGACGCCCGCAGCGCGGCGATGCGCTCTTCCAGCGGCGGATGGCTCATGAACAGCTTCTTCGCCGTCGAACCGGCAATACCGAAGGCGGCAATCTGGGTCGGCAGCGTGCTCTGGCCGTGGTTCAGCTGCAGCCGCTCCAACGCGGCGATCATCTTCTGGCGGCCGGCCAGCGAGGCACCGCCGGCGTCGGCGCGGAACTCGCGGTGGCGCGAGAACCACATCGAGATCATGGTGGCGAACAGGCCGAACACCATCTCCAGCACGAACACGATGATGTAATAGGCGAAGCCACGGCCGCCGCCTTCGCGGTTACCCGACAGCGCGCTGTCGATGATGCCGCCGACCACGCGGGCCAGCACGATCACGAAGGTGTTCAGCACGCCCTGCAGCAGCGCCATGGTGATCATGTCACCGTTGGCGACGTGGGCGATCTCGTGGCCCAGCACCGCTTCGGCCTCGTCTTCGCTCATGTTGTGCAGCAGGCCGGTGGACACCGCCACCAGCGCGTTGTTGCGGTTGGCACCAGTGGCGAAGGCGTTGATCTCCGGGCCTTCGTACACCGCTACTTCGGGCATGCCGATACCGGCCGCCTTGGCCTGGCGCTCGACGGTGGCCAGCAGCCAGCGCTCGGTCTGGTTGCGCGGCTCAGTGATCACCACCGCACCGGTGGAGCGCTTGGCCATCCACTTGGAGAGCAGCAGCGAGATGAAGGAGCCACCGAAGCCGAAGATCGCGGCCATGACCAGCAGGCCGCTCATCTGGCTTGGATTGACCCCGAGCAACGACATCACGATGCTGGCGAGAATCAGGACCGCGAAGTTGGTCGCCAGGAACAGGGCAATGCGGGTAAACATGGGAAAATCCGGCTCGGAAGGGGTCGATACCGGTCAATTTGCGGTGTGGTCAGCTTGAATTCAAGCGCCAACCTGACCGACGATTCAGCCAGCATGACCTCCCCCATTCCCTGCGGTCGTTTCGCGCCCTCGCCGACCGGCCTGCTCCATCCCGGATCCCTGCTCGCCGCCTTCGGCAGCTGGCTGCTCGCGCGACATAACGGCGGCTTGTGGCGGCTGCGCATCGAAGACGTCGATCCACCACGCACCGTGCCCGGCGTCGCCGAGTCACAGCTGCGGGCGCTGGCCGCGTTCGGCCTGGTCCACGATGGCCCGATCCTCTGGCAGAGCACCCGCGGCGAGGCCTACCAGGCCGCGCTGGACGTGCTGCTGGCCAGCGACCTGGCCTTTGTCTGCCACTGCAGCCGCAGCGACCTGGCCGCCAACGGCGGCATCCACCATCGTTGCGTCGCCCGGCAACCTCGACCGGACCCTGCCGTCCGCTTCCGCGTGCCACCGGGCAGCATCGTGTACTTCGACGATGGCCTGCGCGGCCCGCAGCAGCAGGACGTGCACGCCGAGGTCGGCGACTTCGTGCTGCGCCGCGCCGATGGCTGCTGGGCCTACCAGTTGGCGGTGGTGGTCGATGACGCCGCACAAGGAGTGACCGAAGTGGTGCGCGGCGCCGACCTGCTCGACTCCACCGCGCGGCAGATCCTGCTGCAGCAGGCATTGGGGCTGGCGGTGCCGCGCTACTGGCACCTGCCGCTGCTGCTGGATGCGCCGGGCCACAAACTGTCCAAGTCGCTGGCGGCGCTGCCGGTGGACAGTTCGCACCCGCTGCCCGTGCTGCGCCAGCTCTGGAAGCTGCTCGGCCAGGCACCTGGGGCGCTGGAACCTGCGCACGACCTGGATACGCTGCTGGCCACCGCTCGGCAGGCCTTCGACCCGGCACGACTGCCGCGGACCGACATCCTGTTGCCAGCCGGCGCACTTTCCGCGCCGATGTTGCAGAATCCCCCTTCCCCCACCCGACACCCGGACAACACTCCATGACATCTCGCGTCGCACTGGTCACCGGCGGAACCGGCGGCATCGGCACCGCCATCTGCCAACGCCTGGCCGACCAGGGCCACCGGGTCGCCACCAACTACCGCGACGAGGCCAAGGCCCGCGCCTGGCAGCAGGCAATGACCGAACGCGGCTACAGCGTGTCGATCTTCCCGGGCGATGTCTCCGATCCAGGCAGCGCCGAAGCGCTGGTGCGCGCCGTCGAGGCCGAGCTGGGCCCGGTCGAGATCCTGGTCAACAACGCGGGCATCACCCGCGACACCACGTTCCATCGCATGCGCGCGGACCAGTGGCACGATGTGATCAACACCAACCTCAATTCGGTGTTCAACGTCACCCGCCCGGTCATCGAGGGCATGCGCCGCCGCGGCTGGGGCCGGGTCATCCAGATCAGCTCGATCAACGGCCTGAAGGGCCAGTACGGCCAGGCCAACTACGCGGCGGCCAAGGCCGGCATGCACGGTTTCACCATCTCGCTGGCGCGCGAGAACGCCGGCTTCGGCATTACCGTCAACACCATTTCGCCCGGCTACGTCGCGACCGACATGGTGATGGCGGTGCCGGAGGAAGTGCGCGCCAAGATCGTCGCCGACATTCCCACCGGGCGCCTCGGCAAGCCGGAGGAAATCGCTTACGGGGTGTCCTTCCTGGTGGCGGAGGAAGCCTCGTGGATCACCGGCAGCAACCTGGACATCAATGGCGGCCACCATATGGGTTGGTAAGCCGCGCCGGCGGCCTCGGCGGCGCACACCCGCCGCCCCTGCCGATGGTCATGCTGCGCAGCACGCAAACCCTTGTTGCGCAACATGATCCCCTGTGAAAGCCAAGCCTGGCGGGGGCTGAGGCGGTTGCAACGGCTGCTGCACTGCGCCATGCTTCGCATCTACTGTGACGAGTGACCGCTTCAATGGCTGCGACCCGCATCATCAAGAAGTATCCGAACCGCCGTCTCTACGACACCGAGATCTCCAGCTACATCACCATCGAGGACGTGCGCCAGCTGATCCTGGACGGTGAAGACTTCGAAGTCCGTGACGCCAAGAGCGGCGACGACCTCACCCGTTCGGTCCTGCTGCAGATCATCGCCGACCAGGAACAGGACGGCGAACCGATGCTGTCCACCCAGCTGCTGAGCCAACTGATCCGCTTCTACGGCGATTCCCTGCAGGGCTTCATGGGCAACTACCTGGAGCGCAGCATGCAGGTCTTCCTCGACCAGCAGCAGCAGTTCCGCCAGCAGATGGGCAACCTGCTGGGCCAGACCCCGTGGGCGATGATGAACCAGCTGACCGAGCGCAACCTGGAGCTGTGGCAGGAATTCCAGCGCAGCATGGGCACCGGTTTCGGTGGTCCGCGACCGGGTGGCACCGGTACCGGCACCGGCAACAAGCCCAACGAACCCGGTACCGGCACCGGCGGCAAGACCCGCCGCTGAGCCGATGTACCGGCGGATACGAAAACGGCGCGCCCAATGGCGCGCCGCTTTGTTTTGTGCCCCGGGGGAGCATCAACGTTTCGCTTTGCACCCCGTGCATACGCGTTCGACCTTGTAGCCCTTCGCCTTCAGCTTCTCGACCACGCCGTCACCGCCCAGAAGGTGCAGCGTACCGACCACCACCAGCGTGCCACCCTGCCCGGCCTGCAGGTACGGCAGCAGCTTCGGTACCCACGCATCGTTGCGCCCGGTGTTGATGCGCTGGTAAAGCTGCGGGTACTGCTGGCGCATTTCCGCGGCCATCTTCGTCCACAACACGCGCTCATCGCCTCGCCGCCAGGCATCATGCAGCTGGCGCGCCTGCTCATCGCCCTTGCCCGCCTGATCCAGCGCCTCGGACAGCATCTGTCGCTGCTCCTGCACGGTCATGCCGTCGAGCATGCCGATCTGGGTATCGATGTCTTCCAACCCAGCGGTCCTGCGGCCGGTCTTCTGCGCGCGCTCCATGAAATGACGGTCCAGGCCCAGCGCCGGGTCCAGGCCCATCTTCTGCATCTGCCCGACCGAAATGCTCAGGCCGACGAACCAGGGCTTCATGCCCTGCATCTGTGCCAACGGAAGCTTGTTCTCGGATGCGAACGCCTGCAGCTTCTGCCAAGTGGCCGCGTCGAGATCGCGCTTGAGCTCGCTGCCATCGGTGCGCACTGCAGCCTGCACCATGCGGCTGGCCAGCTGCGGCGACTGCATGTCCTCCGGCGACAGTTCGAACACGACCCGCTGCGAGGCCTCGAAGGCCTGCTCGACATCGGGCGACAGCGGGTAGTCCTGCGGTTTCAACAGGTGGAATGATCCAAGCAGGTATACGCGTGAATCACCCGGGCCGGTCACCTTCCACAGCAGCGGCACCGGCGGCTTGGCCGCCGCCATGGCAGCGGCGTCGGTGGCCGGTGCATTGCGCGCCGGTGCCAGCGGTGCGATTGCAAACGCTGCCATCAGCAGCGTTGCACGGAACAGTCCCTTCAACGGCATCTCAGCCCTCTCCTTCAGACAGGTGGTAGGCCTTCTCGCCCGCTTCCATGCGCACGTCCAGCCGGTTTTCCGGCGGCGCCAGCGGGCACGTGGCATACGCGGTGAATGCACACGGCGGGTTGTAGGCATGATTGAAATCGATGCGTAGCGTGCCGTCGGCTGCCGGCGCATCGGTATCCAGATAGCGCCCGGCCGGATAACTGCCGCGGCCACTGGTGCGGTCGGCAAAGATCAGGAACAGCGGCTGCCCGGTGGCTCCGATCGCCTCCAGCCGCCATGTGCGGCCGTCGCGTTCGAATTCGACCGCACCCGCATTGGGCATCTCGGTGGTCAGGCCGGTGATGTCGACAATGGGAAGGGTCTTGCCCGCCGGATGCGGGATGAAGCGTGCCTGCACCTGCCAGTCCGGGCCACCCGGCCAGTACTCCAGCCCGGCGAAATCACGGCGCGCCGGCGCATCGGCATGCTTGACCCGCAGCGCATCGCGCGGACCGCGCCGGATGATGCTGAGCTGGCCCTTGCCACCGTCGAAGGCCAACAGGGTTGGCTGCGGATCCTTGTCGGTGTCGATGCGGATACGGCCGCGCACCGGCTGGCCATCATGGCTGACATCCACACCGGTTTCGGGCGTGAACCACCACTGGCTGCCCTCGCGACGCAGCAGGCCCAGCTTGTCCGGGCCGACCGACAGGCGGATGCCGTTGGTGGCGCCACTGCCGACGAAGTGCGATTTGTTCTGCAGCCAGTGCAGGCCGACCAGGGCCGTCCAGCCATCGGGCCGGGTCAGGTCCTGGTAGCGGGCCACCCGCCATTGCTGCTGCGCGGCCGCATAGGCCGGATCTTCGGTAACCTTCGGCGCCGGCGGTGTTGCCGGACTGCACGCGGCCAACAGCAAGGCGGCCAGCAGGCCGCCCATTCCCCGATAACGCATCGATGCTCCCCTCAACGTCCGCGCAGGAACCAGCGGTCGATCTCCGCCAGCGAAAAACGGGCCCAGGTCGGCCGGCCGTGGTTGCACTGGCCAGACCGTTCGGTGATTTCCATGTCGCGCAGCAGCGCGTTCATTTCCGGCACGGTCAGGCGCCGGTTGGCACGCACCGCACCGTGACAGGCCATGGTCGACAGCAGTTCGTCACGTGCGCTCGCCACGCGGCGGCTCTGGCCGTGCTCGCGCAGGTCGGTCAGCACATCGCGCAGCAGCCCCTCCGGTTCGGCATGCGCCAACAGCGCTGGAATACTGCGCACGTGCAGCGATCCGGGACCGGCACGGGTCACCTCGAAGCCGAGTGCCGCCAACGTGTCGGCTTCACTTTCGGCGGTGTCGGCTTCGCGCTCGCCCACGGCGAGTGTGATCGGCACCAGCAGCGGCTGCGACTGCAGGCCGATACCATCGTGCGCGTTCTTCAGGCGCTCGTAGCCGATGCGCTCGTGCGCGGCATGCATGTCGACCACGATCAGGCCTTCTGCGTTCTCGGCCAGGATGTAGATGCCGTGCAGCTGCGCGATCGCGTAGCCCAGCGGCGGTACGCCGGCGTCGGCACTGGTCACCGGCAGTCCGTTCTCGGCCGGCATCGGCGGCAGCGCAGCACCGCGTTCGGCACCGGCCGGCGCGGCATACAGCGCGGCATAGGCCGCCGGTGCATCGGCCACCTGCAGTCCAAGGGGCTGCTGCGGGCGCCAGCCGGAAAAACCACCACCACCGCCACCCGAGCCGGCACCGGGCGCAGGTCCACGCGCCAGCCCGAAACCCGATGCGCCCGCACTCGATGCCATCGGTGCAGCAGCGGCGTCCACCGGATGCACCGGACCCGCACCGATCTCCTGCGCCGACATGCCGGCGCGGGTATCAGCCAGCGCGTCCTTCAGCGTGCGGTAGACAAAATCGTGCACCAGCCGCGAATCACGGAAGCGAACCTCGTGCTTGGCCGGGTGCACGTTGACGTCAACGCGGGTCGGGTCGAGCTCGAGGAACAGCACATAGGCTGGCTGGCGGCCGTGGTACAGCACATCGCCGTAAGCCATCTTCACCGCATGGGCGACGCTGCGGTCGCGCACCGAACGGCCGTTGACGTACAGGTACTGCTGGTCGGCGCTGGCGCGCGAATAATGCGGCTGCGCGATCCAGCCGTGCAGGCGCAGGCCGGCACCACTGTGGTCGACGCGCACGGCCTGGTTGGCGAAATCCTCGCCCAGCGTTTCGGCCAGGCGCGCATCGGAATACAGATCGCCCGGCTTGTAGCGGCGCGAGGCCTTGCCGTTGTGCGACACGCGTAGTTCGACATCCGGTCGCGCAAGCGCCAGCGAACGCAACCACTCTTCGATATGCCCCAGTTCGGTACGCTCGGCGCGCAGGAACTTGCGCCGCGCCGGTACGTTGTAGAACAGCTCGCGCACTTCCACGGTGGTGCCGGGTGCATGCGCACGTGGCGTCACTTCGCCGATCTTGCCGCCTTCGATCTGCAGTGCCGAACCGTGTTCGTCATGTGCGCGACGCGAGGACAGGGTAAAGCGGCTGACCGAGGCGATCGACGGCAGCGCTTCGCCACGGAAACCGAGCGTGGCCACCGATTCGAGGTCGTCCAGATCGGCGATCTTGCTGGTGGCGTGGCGCGAGACCGCCAGCGGCAGCTGTTCCGGCGCGATGCCACTGCCATTGTCGCGGATGCGGATCAGGCGGACACCACCCTCTTCAAGATCGATATCAACGCGGCTGGCACCGGCATCGATCGCGTTCTCGACCAGCTCCTTGACCACCGACGCAGGACGTTCGACCACTTCCCCGGCGGCGATCTGGTTGATCAGGATTTCCGGCAACGGCCGGATCGGGCGCGGTCCGGGCGCGCTCATGGGAGAGGATGGGCAGCAGACTTCATGGGTTGATGATAGCGGAGGCTGCGCATGTAGAGTCGACTGTCAGTCGACTGCCCTCCGCCGGGCGGCGAAAACCCCGCGCTGCGCGCGTAGTCGACTGACAGTCGACTCTACAGAAAGCAGTAACCTGCCTTCGGCGGGTTATTTGCTGCCGCCGGCCATGGTCCCGGCAGCGTCGATCTCGGCCTGGGCACGGGCTGCGTACAGCGTGCCCGGCGGTGGCTGGCGGCTGAAGAAGGTGTGCACGCCATCGAGCACGGCGCCGGCGATCTTGCGCTGGTAGGCCGGGTCGATCAGGCGGCGCTCTTCGTCCGGGTTGGAGATGAACGCGGTTTCCACCAGCATCGCCGGCATGTCCGAGGTGCGCAGCACGGCGAAGTTCGCACGTTCGATGTTCGGCTTGTGGTTGTTGCCGATCCGCTTCAGGCCGCCCAGCACGTGGCCGGCGGCATCTTCAGATGCCTTCATGTAACCGCTCTGGGCAAGGTCCAGCAGCACGTTGGCAAGCGTGCCTTCGGTCTGCTGCAGGCGCACGCCACCCACCAGGTCGGCCGCGTTTTCCTTGTCCGCCAGCCAGCGGGCGCGCTGCGAAGAGGCGCCCTTGGTCGACAGCACGTATACCGACGAACCAGTGGCCGAACGGTTTTCGGCCGCGTCGGCATGGATCGAAATGAAGATGTCGGCCTTGTTTGCACGTGCCTTCTGCGCACGCATCGGCAGCGGGATGAACACGTCGCTGTCGCGGGTCAGATAGGCCTTCAGGCCCGGCGTCGCATTGACCTGACGGGCCAGCTCACGCGCCACCGCCAGGGTGACATCCTTTTCGCGCTTGCCGGTCGGGCCGATCGCGCCGGGATCCTGGCCACCGTGGCCGGGATCGATGGCGACCACCAGATGACGCATGCCGGCCTGCATGCGGATGCGCGAGGCATCGCTGGGCATGGCCGGGCGCGGCGGTTCCACCGGCGCCGGCGCCGGTGCAGGCACGGTAGCCGGCGGCGTGGTCACCACGGCGGCGGTGCGCTGGCCGGCCAGGATCGCGGCCGGCGAGGAAGAAGGTGAGCTGCTGGCCACGGTACCGGCCGCCGCAACCTGGGCCGGCGCGGTGGACGGCGCCGGGGTCGGCGTGGCCGGTGCGGCGGCAGTGGCACTGGCCTGCTGCCGCACCTGCGCGGTCAGCAGCGCGGTCGCACGTGCGGCATCGGAACGCGACTGTGCGCTTTCAGCCGGGGTCGGCGCGGGCGTGGCCACCGGTGCCTGCGGCTGCACCGCCGGCGTTACTGCAGGACGGCTGGCGGCCACGGCCGGGCCATCGCCCGGCCATTCGATCACCAGCTTGGATTCATTGCCCTCGCGCTGCATCTGCGGGCGGAACGGCGCCACCGATTCAGCGAGGTCGAAAACGACACGGAAGGTGCCCGGCACCGGCTGTCCGGTACGCACCGCCGTGACCACACCCTGCGCAGCCGGCATCTTCAGGTTGCGTATGGCGCTGGAGTCAGGGAAGTCGACCACCAGACGGTTCGGACCGGCCAGAGAAAGCGTCTTGTAGCCGCCACTGCCGACCAGCGAGATCTCGGCACGGGTGCCGGTGGCGCCGGTGTTCAGCAGGACCTGGCGGACTTCACCGGCCCACGCGCTGACGCTCGCCAGACCCAATCCGACGGCGGCACAGATAGCGATGAGACGGTTCCCCGGGCGCATGGCTCAGGATTCAATCACCGCGCTGAACGGAATGCAACACCTTTTTCCTTAATAATCCGTAACCTGCCGGTCTTTGTTCTCGTCAGCCGACAGAAATGGCCTGCAAGTCGCCCCCTTGGGGAAGCCGCTTCAGCCACTCATGTCCGACGTCGCTGGCTGCGGTGAGACGGACGCGGCGCCCCTGCCCCTCGATCTCCAACGCCACCACCAGGTCGGTCGGCGGCAGCGCGCCAGCGCCGCGTTCCGGCCATTCCACCAGCCACAACACCGCGCTGCCCTCGTCCAGGCCCAGGAAATCGAGTTCGCCGGCCTGGCCGATCCGGTACAGGTCCAGGTGCCAGGCCTCGCCACCGGTGGCCAGCGGATAGCGCTCGACCAGGGTGTAGGTCGGGCTGCGGATCGCGCCCTGCACGCCCAGCGCGCGCAGCAGTGCGCGTGCGGTGGTGGATTTGCCGGCGCCCAGGTCGCCGCGCAGTTCGATCAGCGCCTGCGGCGGTCGGGTCGCCGCCAGCCACTGCCCGAGCAGTTCGGTGGCATCGCTGTCGGCAAGGAAGAATTCAGTCATGAAGAGCGTTCCGGGTTGGCCAGTTGCCGCAGCGGCACCAGCAGATCAGTGGGAAGCATGCCGCGCGCGCCGTCGGCGGCCGCAGCGTCGCCGGCGAGCGCGTGCAGCAGCGCGCCAGCGGCGGCAGCGTCGAAGGCGGCCAGGCCCTGCGCGCGCAGGCTGGCAATGATGCCGGTGAGCAGGTCGCCCATGCCCCCCACGGCCATGCCGGGGTTGCCTGCAGCAATCAGCCGTGGCACCTGCCCGGGCGCCGTCACGATGCTGCCCGCGCCCTTCAGCACCACCACGGCGTGGAATCGCTCGGCCAACGCCTGCGCACAGCGGTAGCGATCGGCCTGGATGTCAGCGGTACTGCAGTCGAGCAGACGCGCGGCCTCGCCCGGATGTGGCGTAAGGATCGCCTCCGGCAGCGCGCGCGGATCCTGCGCCAGCAGATTCAGTGCATCGGCATCAACCACCAGCGGTTTGTCGCTGTCCAGCACCTGCGCAAACAGTGCGCGTGCCCATTCGTCCTGGCCCAGGCCGGGGCCGATCGCCACCACCCTGGCCTTGTCCAGCAGCGCCGGCAGCACATCGCCATCTTCAAGCGCATGGGTCATCGCCTCGGGAAGCCGAGCCAGCAACGGGCCGACGTGATCGCGGCGGGTGCCTAGGCTCAGCAATCCGGCGCCGGCACGCAGCGCGGCCTCGGCCGCCATGGCGATGGCACCGCCGCTGCCATGGTTGCCGCCGACGCACAGCACGTGCCCGGATTCGCCCTTGTGGGTATTGGTACGACGCGGCGGCAGCAGTGCCGGCAAGCGAGCCTGGGTCCAGTGCTCTGCGGCGGGTGACACGCCCTGCCATGCGGCCGTGGGTAGCTGCAGCGGCGCCAACACCTTCCGCCCGCAATGATCCAGCGCATCGCCGGTATACAGCCCGCGATGCGGCACGATGAACTGCAGGGTCAAAGCAGCCTTCACCGCCTCGCCCGGTACGGCGCCCCGGTCGGCATCGACGCCACTGGGGACGTCCAGCGCCAGAACCGGTGCCGTCTGCGCGTTGAGGGCGGTGATCAGCGCCTGCGCCACACCTTCCGGCGCACGGTCGAAGCCCAGACCGAACAGGGCATCAACCCAGATATCGGCCTCGGGCGGCGCGCCGTCGAAATCGGTGATGGTGCCGCCGTCGGACGTGAATTCCGATGCTGCACGCTGCGCCAGCGACGTCGCCGGTGGCTTGCCCGGCAAGGCGATCACCGTCACCGCGCGCCCGGCCTTCCGTGCATGGCGGGCCAGCACCAGGCCGTCGCCACCGTTGTTGCCTGCTCCGACCACCACGCCGATCCGCTGCGCCTGCGGCCAATGCTGCAGCAGGCACTGCCAGGCGGCCTGGCCGGCCTGCGCCATCAGGCCCCAACCACCCTCGGCGGCCAGCGCCGAGGCCTGCGCATCAAGCACACGCGCGGCAGCGGAATCGAAAAGATCGGCAAGGTTGGCCATGCGGGGATTTTATACTGGTGCACATGTCCCCCGCCCCCGTCCCTGTCGATCCGGCCCAGGCCGTGCAGCGCATCCGCGAACTGGCGCGTGCGCATGGCTTCCAGCGCTGCGGTATCGCCGGCATCGAGCTGGGCGAGGATGAGGCGCACCTGGCCGACTGGCTGGGCCAGGGCCTGTACGGCACGATGGACTGGATGGCGCGCCACGGCACCCTGCGCGCGCGCCCGGCCGAGCTGCTGCCCGGCACCGTACGGGTGATCTCGGTGGGCATGGACTACAGCCACAAGGACGACACCGAAGCCTGGGCAACCCTGGCCGACCCGGGCCGCGCCTACGTGGCCCGTTACGCCTTGGGCCGCGACTACCACAAGCTGATGCGCAACCGCCTGCAGAAGCTGGCCACGCAGATCAACGATGAAGTGGCACCGCTGGGCTACCGCGTGTTCGTCGATTCGGCGCCCGTGCTGGAACGCGCACTGGCGCGCAATGCCGGCCTGGGCTGGATCGGCAAGCACACCTGCCTGATCGACCGCCATGGCGGCTCCTGGTTCTTCATCGGCGAGATCTACATCGATATCCCGCTGCCGATCGATGCACCGGCCACGGCACACTGCGGCACCTGCACGCGCTGCATCGATGTCTGCCCGACCCAGGCCATCACCGGCCCGCAGCGGCTGGACGCGCGGCGCTGTATTTCCTACCTGACCATCGAGCACGACGGTGCCATCCCCGAAGACATGCGGCCGTTGATCGGCAACCGCATCTACGGCTGTGACGACTGCCAGCTGGTCTGCCCCTGGAACAAGTTCGCCAAGCGTACCGACGAAGCCGATTTCCGCGCGCGCAACAACCTCGACACTGCCCGTCTGGACCAGCTGTTTGCCTGGGACGAAGCTGAATTCCTGCGCCGTACCGAAGGCAGCCCGATCCGGCGCAGCGGCCATGAACGCTGGCTGCGCAACATCGCCGTGGCACTGGGCAATGCACCGTCCTCGGCCGAAGCGTTGGCCGCGTTGCATACCCGCGTCGATGATCCCTCGCCGCTGGTGCGTGAACACGTGCAGTGGGCGCTGGGCCAGCACACGGTGCGCTGACGTGCGATCCTGAGCCCCCGTTCCGCCCGCAGCACGCCGTTCCCATGCAGCCACGCAACAACGACATCCTCACCCCCAGCCAGCTCAACACCCTGGCCCGCGACCTGCTGGAAGGCAGCTTCCCGGCGATCTGGGTCGAGGCCGAACTGGGCAGCGTGGCGCGTCCTGCCTCCGGGCACCTGTATTTCACCCTGAAGGACGCGCGTGCGCAGCTGCGCGCGGCGATGTTCCGGATGAAGGCGCAGTACCTGAAGTTCGTGCCGCGCGAAGGCATGCGCGTGCTGGTGCGCGGCAAGGTGACGCTGTACGACGCCCGTGGCGAGTACCAGATGGTGCTGGACCACATGGAGGAAGCCGGCGAAGGCGCGCTGCGCCGCGCGTTCGAAGAGCTGAAGGCACGCCTGGAGGCCGAAGGCCTGTTCGACCCGGCACGCAAACGGCCGCTGCCGGCGCACGTGCAGCGCCTGGCGGTGATCACATCACCCACCGGCGCGGCCGTGCGCGACGTGCTGAGCGTACTCGGCCGCCGCTTCCCGCTGCTGGAAGTGGACCTGCTGCCGACCTTGGTGCAGGGCAGCAGCGCCGCTGCACAGATCACCCGCCTGCTGCAGGCCGCCGATGCCAGTGGCCGCTACGACGTGATCCTGCTGACCCGTGGCGGCGGTTCACTGGAAGACCTGTGGGCCTTCAACGATGAAGCACTGGCCCGCGCGATCGCCGCCAGCCGCACCCCGGTAGTGTCGGCGGTGGGCCATGAAACCGACTTCAGCCTCAGCGATTTTGCCGCCGACCTGCGCGCACCAACGCCGTCGGTGGCAGCCGAGCTGCTGGTACCGGACCAGCGCGAACTGGCCCTGCGCCTGCGCCGTACGGCCGCGCGCATGGTGCAGCTGCAACGGCATGCGATGCAGCAGGCGATGCAGCGTGCCGACCGCGCCCTGCTGCGCCTGAACGCACAGAGCCCGCAGGCGCGGCTGGACCTGTTGCGCCGTCGCCAGCTCGATCTGGGCCGGCGCCTGCATGCGGTCTTCAACCAGCAGCAGGAGCGCCGTGCCGCACGCCTGCGCCATGCGGCCGCGGTACTGCGCGGGCACCATCCGCAACGTCAGCTCGACGCGATGCAGCGCCGCCTCGCCGCCCTGCGCGGGCGGCCGCAGGCAGCGATGCAGCGCCTGCTGGAGCGCGATGCACTGCGACTGCGCGGACTGGCGCGTTCACTGGAAGCGGTGAGCCCGTTGGCCACCGTGGCCCGTGGCTACAGCATCCTGACCCGCACTGACGATGGCACGCTGGTACGAAAGGTCGACCAGGTGCAGCCCGGTGACGCGCTGCAGGCCCGCGTTGGCGACGGCGTGATCGACGTGCAGGTCAAGTAAATGGGTGTTCGGCAGGGCTGCGCCCTGCACCTGCAGAGGCTTCAAGCAACGGCCGAAGCAACAGCCAAAGCGGCTCTGGATTGCTGATGGTTTGGCGGGGCGGTGTGGCTGTGCAGGACACGCCGTAAACCCATCCTTGGGGGCTCGATGGCGCCATCCATGGCGCCAACGGTCCTGCACAGCCACACCGCCCCACCCTCGACAGTTTCCCGATGACGGTCGGTAGATCCACGCCATGCGTGGATGAATCTCTGTCAGATATCGAATCAATTCGGGGTCAGATCCGTTTTCCGTAGGAAAACGGATCTGACCCCACGCCATTCCGACAGATCGCGAGAATCTGTCGAAGGCGGGGTGGGTCCGGTTGAGGGGGCGTGAGCCGCATGGATGCGGCGACCGAGCTTACATGGACGTACTTGCAGCGTCCCCCGCAACCGGACCCACCCCGCCATCCCACGGAATGCACGCTGTTGCTGTTGCTGTTGCTGTTGCTTCGGCAGGTGCAGGGCTGCAAGCCCTGCCGCCCCCCCCCTACTTTGCCTGCTCGCAGAACTTCTGCCGGTACTCGAGCGCCTTCGGCATCAGCGCCTGCAGGTTCTGTATGCGGGTGCCCGGATTCGGATGGGTCGAGGCGAACTCCGGTGGCGACTGGCCGCCGCTGGCCTGGCCCATGCGCTGCCACAGCGGCACCGCCTCGCGGGGATCGAAGCACGCCGCTGCGGCCAGCATCAGCCCCACCTCATCTGCCTGTGTCTCGTGGCTGCGCGCATACGGCAGCAGGTAGCCATAGCCCATCGCCGACATCATCATCTGTTGCTGCTGCGCATCCATGCCGCTGGCGGCGCCGGCCACCTGCCCGATCTGGGTCAGCTTCTGCTGGGCCATGCGCTGTGCACCATGGCGCAGCAGCGCATGGGCGATCTCATGCCCCATCACCACCGCCATCGCATCGCGGGTGCGTGCTACCGGCACCAACCCGGTGTAGACCGCCATCTTGCCGCCCGGCAGGCAGAACGCATTGGCCTGGTCGGACGGGATCACATTCACTTCCCACTGGAAATCCCGCGCGAAATGCGCCGGCTGCACGCCGTGCTCCTGCGCCAGCGCGGTCTCCACCACATCGACCTTGGCAATCAGGCGCTGGGCGATATCGCGCACATCGCGCGCGATCGGTGCATTGGGGTCCATCGGCCGTTCCTGCGACAGGATCTGCTGGTAGGCCTGCAGCCCCAGCGCGGTTTCCTGGCGCGCGTCCAGGCTGCTGTCGATCATCACCTTCTCGCCGGTGTACGGATCGACCGTGCGGTTGGAGAACCAGTAGAACAGCGCATAGGCGGCGGCCAGCAGCAGCACCCACCAGCGGATGTTGCCGAACAGGCCACGCCGCTGTGGGCCTTGCGACGAGCGGGAGAAGGGATCGTTGCGCATCGGGGGACTTCCTGCTGGCCCCGCCGGCTGGCGGGCACGGCGCAATCTTAGTGCGCCGCTGCCCGCAGCGGGTGAAGCCGGGTGCCGCTCAGATGCCGCGCACCAGGCGGAAGCCGATGCGGGCGCTGGTGGTATCCGAATCCTGGGACTGCCGCCAGGCCGCGCGGGTCTGCTCGGGGGCATTGGCCCAGTTGCCACCGCGGATCACCCGCGACCGGCAGCCCGGGTTGAACCAGGCGACGCCATCGGACGGTGCGCGGCGGTAGCTGGCATGCCAGCAATCGGCCACCCATTCGCTGAGGTTGCCGCCCATATCGTGCAGACCGAAGGCATTGGCCTGGAAGCTGGCCACCGGCGCCGGCCCCCACCAGCCATCGCCGTACCCGATAAACGCGTTGTGCCAGTGCCGTCCCGAAGGCGAAACGTCCTTGCTGCCGGTGAAGTTGCCGCTGCCTGGCGGCGGCACGCCGGCATCGCCCCACGGATAGCGGCCACTGCTGCCAGCGCGCAGCGCGTACTCGAACTCGGCTTCGCTGGGCAGCCGGTAGCTGCGGCCGGTCTGCTCGGACAGCCACGCCGCATAATTCTCGGCATCACGCACACTGACGTGCATCACCGGCGAGTTGCCCAGCGCGCGACCGCCGTCGTAGTCGGAACGCCAGTCCACGCCGCTGCGGCGGATGAAATTGCCGCTGCGTTCGTCGTAGACCACCGAATGGCCACGCCGGGTCGCGCGCGGGCGCGCATTGGAGGCTTTCACGTAGCGCTCGAAATCGCTGACGGTGATCTCGGTGATCGCCATGGCAAAGCCGCGATCGAAGCGCACGTAGTGCGACGGACGCTCGGCATCACTCGCGCCCGGCTCGGCGTCGCCTGCACCCATCTGGAAGCCACCGTGGGGCACCACCACCATCTGCGGTCCGCGCCCGCCATCGCGCATCGCATCACTGAACACCTGTCCCGGCCGGAAGCTCCCGTAATGGGTGGCCAGGTCGATGCGCTCGCGAAGCTGGCCCACCACTGCATCACCCGGCAGAGCGATGCGAAGCGCCTCGGCCAGCTTCTCGCGCGCCGGCTTCAGGCCTTGTGGCGTGGCAAGGTCACGCAGTCCGTCATCACGCAGCTGCAGCAGCGTGGCGGCGCGGATCTGCTCGATGCGTTCGAAGGCGTCGGCGATCGTCGGCGACGAATCGCGCACTTTGCTGGCTTCGGCCAGCCAGGTACCCGCACTGGCGAAATCGCGCGCCCGAGCAGCCTGTTCGGCACGGCGGATCAACCCGCTCTCGGCTGCGGCCAGGCCCTGCCGTGCGCGGCTGTTGTCTTCAT
Organism: Stenotrophomonas sp. YJH_SMC_12-1; assembly: GCF_059370935.1. Taxonomy (NCBI): domain Bacteria; kingdom Pseudomonadati; phylum Pseudomonadota; class Gammaproteobacteria; order Lysobacterales; family Lysobacteraceae; genus Stenotrophomonas; species Stenotrophomonas sp. YJH_SMC_12-1. Next base: position 297,675 of record NZ_JCAFUD010000001.1, read on the forward strand.
CCAGCGCCAGCGCCTCACGGAAGTTGCCGATGGCACCGTCGCCATCCTCACCGATACGGTCCGAGCGCAGGTCCTCCTCGCCAGCACGGTTGTAGGCCACCACCCGTTGCGCCAGCTCCACCCGCGCCTGCAGCGCACGCACCCGCTCGTCCTTCGGCGACAGGGTCAGCAACACCAGTGCCTGGCGGCTGGCCTCGGCCAGCGCCTCGCGCTGCTTCAGCGGCCGCACCAGCAGCGCATCGGCCAGCTGCTGCAGTCGCTGGCGGGCACGCTGCAGGCCCAGCCGGGCCTGGCGGTCATCCGGGTCTTCTTCCTGCACCGCCAGCCACAGCGGAATGGCGGCATCCGCATCTTCATAGAGCCGGCCTTCAGCGAACGCCTGCTCGGCGGCGTGCCGCAACTGGGCCAGGCTGCGGCCCTGGCGGTCCACCCGTGGCGGCGTCCACTGCTGTACGTCCTCGGCGGCATCTTCACCGGCGATGGTCACGCTGCCCTGCCCGGCCTGCGAACTGGCATTGGCGCCGGTGTCGGCGCCCTCGGCCGCGCGCGCCTCTTCGCTGGCGGCCCGTTCCGCCGGCGCGGACGGCGACGGCGTGCAGCCGGCCAGGGCCACGGCCAGGGCGGTGCACAGCACGGGCGACAACGGAAAACGCAAGCAGAGCCTCCTTCGGCACAGACGCGGACCGACGTTAGGCTATTCTCCCCTGCCTGAGCAAACCCGAGTAGTAGGCCCTGACCCGTGGCAACCTGGATCACCACCCCCGCCGAGCTGGATGCGTACTTCCAGCAGCGCCCGACGCGCATCGGCCTGGACACCGAATTCATCCGTGAACGCACCTTCTGGCCGCAGCTGGCCCTGGTGCAGATGGCGGTCGGGCAGGACATCCTGCTCATCGACCCGCTGATTCCCGGCATGACCGAGGCGCTTGCGCATTGGCTGGCCGATGAATCCATCACCAAGGTAATGCACAGCGCCAGCGAAGACCTGGTTGCCTTCAAGTGGGCCTGCGGCGTGCTGCCGCGACCGCTGTTCGACACCCAGATCGGGGCGTCGCTGGCCGGCATCGGCGGCGGCATGGGCTACCAGAAGCTGGTGGCGGAGATCACCGGAGTGGCGCTGGCCAAGGGCGAGACCCGCTCGGACTGGATGCGCCGCCCGCTGTCCGAGTCGCAGCTGCAGTACGCCGCCGACGATGTCGAGCACCTGTTCGCACTGCACGACGCCATTGATGCCAGGCTGCAGGCGCTGGGCCGCCAGCAGTGGTTGCACGACGATGGCGAGCGCCTGCTGGCCAGCGTCGCCAACGATGAAGATCGCTGGCCGCACCTGGCGATGCGCTCGGCACAGTTCCTTGATGCCGCCGCACAGCACCGCCTGTTGCGCCTGCTGCGCTGGCGTGATGTGCAGGCACGCAGCAGCGACCGCCCGCGAAGCTGGATCCTGGACAACGAACTGGCCGCCACTCTGGCGCGCACGCCTCCGGCCGACGAGGCAGCGCTGGGCAAGCTGTTCGAGCAGTTCCCAAAGGCACCGCGCAAGCTGGCCGGCGCCGTGTGGCAGGCGCTGTCCACGCCGCTGGCCGACGAAGCCGACGCGCCGCTGGCGCTGCCGGCCAACGACAGCAACAAGCAGGCGCTGAAGAAGCTGCAGGATGCCGTGGCCGAACGCAGCCGCGAGCTGGGACTGCCAGATGGCATCCTTGCCTCGCGCAAGCACCTGGAAAGCTATCTGGAACGTCGCCAATGGCCCGCCGCACTGGCCGGCTGGCGCCAGCAGGAACTGGAGTCGCGCCTGCAGGCGCTGCTGCCGGGGAACTAGCAACCCGCATCGGCCGCCTCACGGGGCGGCCCTGCCAATGCTCGACAAGGACATTGCTGCGTGCCTGCATGGCCCTCTTCCTGCATGTCACGATGGATGATCGGCTCGCTGCTGCTGGCCAGCAGCACCCCTGCATGGATCACAGCAGCCAGCTCAACGCCTACGCGGCACTGACGGGCGGGCTGGACCTGGCCCGTTCGGTTCACTACCTCGCGCTTTCGGCACGCCTGATCGAACCGGCCCCCGCTGCCAGCGAGCAGGACAAGTTCGAACCCTGGCTGCATCCGCACGCCCTGATGCTCGGCTATTTCCCGGAATCGAGGCGTAGAGACAGGGCCAGGGCACACTCGCCTACCGGCCCGAGCTGCTGCTTGCCTTTCCGCTGCACATGGACGATCCGCAACGCGAACGCCTGTACCGGGTGACGGGATTCACCTTCAAGCCTCCTGCTGAATGCCATCGACACGGCAGCCGCATGTCCTGCTTGCCGCCGCTAACGACCGCGCTTCTAATGTCCAGCCTCGTACTCGCTGGATTGCAGCAATGACAAACGGATTTGCAAAAGACGGGCTTTCCCCCGAAGACCTTGCCTGGCGCGTGCAGGCGCGCACTGCGCTGCAGGAACGGCGCTATGCCGAACTCGATGCGTTGCTTGCTCCACATGAGCTGGCCTGGCTGCAGGGAGAGAATGCGCTGCCCGGCATCCGCTGGCGGCTGCGCAACCTGCACGACGCCACGCTGACGCTGGAAGCCCGCCTGCAACAGGCCCAGCAGTGGGCCTCGGCCGCCCCCGGCAGCTACTACGCCTGGCTTTGCCTGGGCGCCTGCTGGCAGGACGCTGCCGGCGAACTGCGCAGCGCCGACGTGGCCGCACTGGTCGAAGACAGCCAGTGGCTGGCGGCGCAGCTGGCCCGCGACCATGCCGTGCACGCCTACCTGCAGGCGATGCCGCTGTCGCCACGACCTGCGTTGGCGCTGGATGGCATCAAGCGCATCACCAGCTACCTGCGCGAACCGAACTGGCTGCGTGCGCTGCAGGCCGGGGAACCCGCCGCATCCGATGACGCCACGCTGGCCGAGCACTACCCTCAAGCCTGGCCAAAGGCATTGCAGCTGCTGTCGCGCTTCGGCACGCCGTTGCAGACGCTGCCGGATACGCTGCCCCCGTTGCTGCGCGAGCGCAGCCAGGACGATTTCGACGCACCACTGGCGTACTGGATGCGCCTGGTGCTGGAGCAGCGCCCGGACGATCTGGCCACGCAGGAAGACACCCTGTACTTCCTGTACCCGCGCTGGGGCGGCAGCCATGAGGCGATGGAGAACTTCATCGAGGGCAGCTGGTGCCGTGGCCTGGAACTGGCGCAGAGCAACGCGCTGCGGTGGCACAAGGAGCAGGACTGGATGGGCGATCTGCCCCACCGCGAGGATGCCGACGCCGTGGCCGCGCACGAGCGCGCCTACACGCAGATCCTCGACTGGCACCTGGACCGCCACCTGCGCGCGCAGGTGCTGGCCCAGCGCGCCGGGCTGCGCTACCGTCTTGGCCGCGTTGAAGACAGCGAAGGCGTCGTGCAGTGGGATCCGGACCACATGCAGGCGGTGCTTGAAGATCTGCAGCAGGCATGGACATTGGACCGCGATGTGGTCCTGCATGAGGGGCTCGGCAACCTGGAGGCCTGCGCCTGGTTCGCCAATGTCGACGGCGCCGGAGCACTGTTCGCACAGGTGGTGGACTATGCCGCGCGCGAAGGCGATTCGGCGATCGGCCTGCTGTGGGCCGCCACCGCCATCGAGCATGGCCTGCTCGGCCAGGCCACCGACCCGACACGCGCCAGTGTCCTGCTGCAGCGCGCGTTGAAGCTTGCGCAGCAGGACGACACCTCGGCGGTGACGTTCGCCGCCAATCTGTTCTGTGATGTTTCGCAAGCCGCAGGCCTGTCGCTGCTGCAGCGCATGGCGGACGATGGCGACGCCGGCGCGATGTCGGCACTGTGCGACCTGTACAAGGGCCGCCTCGGCGGCCGCGACCAACCGCAGTTCGCCGATGCGGAAAAGGCCGCCTTCTGGCAGGAGCGTGCGGTGGAAGGCGGCGACCTGATCGCCACCTACAACCTGGCCGTGCGCCTCGTCGCCGCAGGCGGCGCGGAGAATGAAGAGCGTGCGCGCGAGCTGTACCTGCGCTGCCTGGATGAGGCCGAGGCCGGCGAGCGCGTGTGGGGCCCAACCTGCCGCAACCTGGCCTGCCTGGCATTCGATGGCCGGAACGACGCGCACAAGCGCGAAGCGGTCGAACGCGCCTTGATTCCGCTGTGGTGGCGCGGCGACGACGACGACAAGCTGTGGGCTGCCAGCTATCTGGCCGACATCTACCACTTCGGTAGCGGCGTCCCGGCCAATGCATTCCTCGCCCTGACCTGGCTGCAGCGTGCCAGCGAGATCGATTCGGAGTATGTGGACGTGGTACGCATGGCACCGCTGATCAACGGCGAAGGCCGCTGGTTCGGTGCCAGCCGCGCACGCAAGCAGCAGGAACAGGACCGGCAGCAGGTGGACAGCGCCACCTGGGCCCTGACCTTCGGCCAGCGCAGCCAGGACAGCAACCTCACTGCGGTCTGAAGCAACGAAAAGGGCGGCCCGGTAATCCGGGCCGCCCTTCTCATTCCAGCAGCGCGATGGCGGGACGACCCGCCACCGCGACAGCGCATTACCAGTTCATGTTCAGCGAGACACCGACGGTACGCGGTTCGTTGTAGACCGCGGCCATGTAGTTCTCGATCACACCCTTGAGGTTCTTCTCATTGGTGATGTTGCGCGCGAACAGCGCCACTTCGTAGGCACCGTAGTTGCCCGAGTAGCCGATCTTCAGGCCACCCTCGAAATCGCCCTTGGAGTTGAACTCCTTGCTGTCGTACAGCACGAAGCTGGTGTAACCCTGCTTGTTCCAGTCGGTGGATACGAACATGGTGCCCGCGTCGCTGACCGGGAAGTCGTAGCGGGCGGCCAGGTTGACGTTGTACTTCGGCGCGTTCGGCAGCGGGTTGCCGTCGATCTGGGCGAAGGTGTTGGCACCGACCTTGATGGTCGGGTCATTCACCGTGCACACCACCTGGCCGTTGAGGCCGCAGACCTGCGCATACACGCGCTTGTCCTTGATCTCGCTGTGCAGCAGGCTCAGGCCGGCGCTCAGGGTCAGGTTCGGGATCGGGCGCAGCTCCATGTCGGCTTCAAAGCCGTAAGCCTTGGCCTTGTCGGCGTTGAACAGCACGCCGTTGCCGTCCGAATCGTTGCCGTTGAGCTGGATGTCGTTGACGGTGTAGGTGAACGCGGTGGCGTTCAGGCGCAGGCGGTTGTCCCACAGGCTGCTCTTCACGCCCGCTTCCCAGGACAGGATGGTCTCGGAATCGGCGGTGGTGAAATCGGCGTTGAACACCGCCGAACGCCCCTGGATGGTCGGGCCACGGAAGCCACGCGCGACCTTGGCGTAGACGCTCACGTCCGGCGTGATCTGATACATCGCGCTCAGATCCCAGCTCGGGGTGGTGTCGGACATCCTGACGTCGGTGCGGCCCTTGTAGGTGACCACGCCAGCGGCAGTGTCAGCGGTCTTCAGCAGGCGGGTGTGCTTCTCGTCCTTGGTCTGGCGCAGGCCGGCGGTGACGGTGAACTTGTCGGTGAAGGCGTAGCTGATCTGGCCGAAACCGGCCCACGAGGTGTTCTTGTTGCGCAGGCGCACCCAGTTGTTCGGGTTGCGGGCCGCGCCCTGCAGGAACCACGCGCGCTGGTAGAAGTCGGTGGTGTCGCTGCCATTGAAGTAGAACGCACCGGCCTGCCACTGCAGGGCGCTGTCATCATGGCTGGCCAGGCGGAATTCCTGGGTCCACTGGTCCAGGTCACGGATGCGGCCCATCGACTGGCCGTAACCGTTCGGCACGCCGTTCACCGGGAAGTTCACCGCGGCGCCGCCGTCGGTGTCGCCGCGGCTGTAGCCGGAGGTGGTTTCGTAGGCGGTGATCGAGGTGAAGTCGATCGCGCCGAAGTCATAACGCGCCTTCACCGAACCGCCGTAGGTCTTGTAGGCCTGCGGGTTGTTGTCGGCTTCGTCGTAGGCGACCTTGTCGCGCGGCACGTCGGTCTTGTTCGAGCCCTTGGTCAGCGCACCGCGCAGGAACAGGGTCGAGGTGCCCTCGTAATCACGGGCGTGGGCCGAGGCCAGGATCGAGAACTGGTCGCTCGGGGTCAGCAGCAGCTGCGCGCGTACGTTGCGGTCATCGAAGCCGCCCATGGCGTTCTTCTTCGGGCTGACCGTGCCGTCGGCGCTCGGGCCGCGGTAGGTGTTGTCGACGTAGTCGTCGCGGTGCTGGTACAGGGCCGACACGCGGAACGAGGCGATGTCGTTGATCGGGCCGCCGAAGCCGCCGTCGATCGACACGCTGTTATAGGTCGCATAGCTGGCACTGACGCGGCCGGTGTAATCCTGGGTCGGCTTCAGGGTGTCGAACTTGACGATGCCGGCGGTGGTGTTGCGGCCGAACAGCGAACCCTGCGGGCCGCGCAGCACTTCCACCTGGTCCACGTCATAGACCGGGTTGGACTTCAGCACCACGTGCTCCAGCACCACGTCGTCCTGGATGATCGACACCGGCTGCGAGGCACCCAGGTAGAAGTCGATGTTGCCCAGGCCGCGGATGTAGAAGCGCGGGAAGATGCGGCCGGTGGTGGTTTCCGCATACAGGCTCGGCACGCGGCCGGACAGCGCCAGCAGGGTGTCATCGCCGCCGGCGGTGAAGTCGCGCATGCGCTCGCCCTGCACCACGCCCACCGAGACCGGCACTTCCTGCAGGTTCTGCTCGCGGTGTTCGGCGGTCACGGTGATGGTGTCCAGCCCGGTTGGGGTCGGCGCGCTGTCCTGCGCGGCGGCACCGAAGCTGCCGACCAGGGCCAGGCCGGCACAGGCCAGAGCCAGCGGGTGGCGGCGGAAGGAAACAAGGGAAGACGACAGACCCGACAGGCGGCGGGAATCGGAATGGGAGGGCATGAAATGCTCTGAGGAGGCGTCCGTCCGGCCTGCGCGGGCCGGGCGGCAAAAAGGAGGAGAACTGCGCAAGCCGCCATTATCCCCCAAATTGTTACGATTTCGTTGCGCGGCGCCCAAACCCGGCGAAACAAGCGGTTTCGGCACAGTCACCCGCTGATGTGCCTCGCGTCTCGACACGAAATTCCTTTGATCGGCTTGGCAAGCGGCAGGCGCTTGGCTAGACTGAAGCCCTGCCGTGGGGCCATAGCTCAGCTGGGAGAGCGCGTCGTTCGCAATGACGAGGTCAGGAGTTCGATCCTCCTTGGCTCCACCACTATTCAGAAGAACCCGTAGATCTTCGTGATCTGCGGGTTTTTCTTTTCAGCGCCGGCAACTCAGGCCGGCTCCTGGTCGCCGTCCTTGCGCTGCGGGCCGCGTGAGTGCGCATCGCGCACCTGTTGGTCGCGCTGCCCGGGCCGCTGCTTGGCCACATCGTCCTGTTTCCTGTCCTGGCGGCTTTCCTGGACGCCCTGCTTCGGGTCCTGATCCTTGTCTCGCTCGTTCATCGAAAACTCCCTCGTCGGCGGCAGGCCAACGCTGTGCACCACGCTAGAGGCTGGCGGGTAATCCACAGGTCAGTCCTGCGCCAACGTCATGTGCAGGCACTGGCTTGCCGCCATTGCCCCCGCGCAGCCAGAATCCGAGGGCCAACGCCCACCGGTACGCCATGCCCTCTTCTGCCCAGCACGCAGCACACGCCGTGCCGATGATCATTGATGCGACCGACGGCAGCATCCAGCTCGGCAATCTGCCGACTCTGATCGGCCCCACCCTGTCACGGGATGAGGCACGTGTCGCCTTCGTCACGCTGATGCATGGCGAGCGCGATGTCGGCACCGGCTACGTCTGGCTCAGCCTGCACCAGCTCAGCCTGGGCGGTGCGCCCGCTGGCATCAGCCTGTGCTTTCACGGGCAACAGCTCGACATGGTGACGATGGGCGTCGATCTACCCGGTGCAACGTTGGAAGACGGCTGGCCGACCCAGGCCGCGATCGATGCCGAAGTCACCTTCATGCGCCGCACGCTGGGTGCGGCGCTGGGTCGCAAGCTGGCCGGCGGCCACGCCCGGTTCGACTGGGGCGAAGCCTGGGCCCGTTTCGATCCGAAGGGCTTCATGGCCAGCAGCGGTATCCGCTACGCGCCACGCTCCTGACCCCGCTCAGGTCCGTGTGATCGACACTCCACCCTCCACGCGCATCGCGGTTCCGGTAACGAAACTGCTTTCATCGCTGGCCAGGAACAGCGCCGCGTTGGCGATCTCCTCCGGCTCGGCCATGCGCTTCAGTGCGTGCAGCGAGCGCACGAAGTCGCGCGCATCGCCGGTCGGTGCCGCCTGCCGGCCCATCTCGGTATCGGTGCCACCGGGCAACAGCACGTTGCTGCGCACGCCGCGCGCACCGTATTCGGCGGCGATAACCTGGCTCAGGCCGATCACCCCGGCCTTGCTCGACGCATAGGCCGCCATGCCGGGGAAGCCCACGGTGTGGCCGACAAAAGTGCCAACGAACACCAGCGAGCCGCCGCCGCGCGCCAACAGTGCCGGCAACTGCGCGCGTGCCGCATGGAAGGCCGCATCCAGATTGGTCGCCATCACCTCGCGCCAGGCGTCCACCGGGAACTCCGCCGCCGGCACGCCCGGGCCGAGCATGCCGGCATTGTTGAGGGCAATGTCCAGGCCGCCGAAGGACTGCTGGGCCAGATCGACCAGCGCTTGTGCCGTGCCCGGGTCAGCCACGTCAGCGGCATGCGCCACGGCTTCGCCACCGGCGGCGCGAATCTGCTCGGCCAGCGCCTGCAGCGGCTCCGGCCGCCGAGCGTTGAGCACCAGCTTCGCCCCTTCGGCGGCGAAGCGCAGCGCGCTGGCGCGGCCGATGCCGGCGCTGGCTCCGGTGATGAGGGCGATCTTGTTGTTCAGGCGCATGGTGGCAGTACCGGTTGTGAAGTGGCCGCCACGATGCCGCGCATCTCCCCTGCCGACACTCCGTTTCCGGGCCTGGCCCGTCGGTGCAGGAAACGGAGTTTCCGCAGCACCGGCACGTGCCAGAATCCGGCCATGGACAGTACCGCCACCACCGCCTTCGATGCCCGCGTCGAACGGGTCTGCCGCCACCTTCAGGCGAGCCTCGACGAGCCTTCGCTGCAGGAGCTGGCCGACATCGCCGGCTGCAGCCCGACCCGCCTGCATCGTCTGTTCAAGCAGGCCACCGGGCTGACCCCCAAGCAATACGCCGCCGCGCTGCGCGCCGACCGCCTGCGCACCGGACTGGAACAACAGGAGCGCATCACCGATGCCTTCCACGATGCCGGCTTCGGTTCCAGTGGGCGCTTCTACGAGAACGCACCGAAGTTGCTGGGCATGACGCCCAAGCAATGGCGCGCAGGTGGTCGCGGCGAAGTCATCCACTTCGCGCTTGCCGAAAGCTCACTGGGCAGCGTGCTGGTGGCCAGCAGTGCCACCGGCGTGGTTGCGATCCTGCTCGGCGACGATCCGGAGACGCTGCTGCAGTCATTGCAGCAACGCTTCCGCCAGGCCGAACTGGTCGGTGCCGACCAGGGCTATGAGCAACTGGTGGCACAGGTGGTGGGCCTGGTCGAGGATCCTTCGCGCGGCGCCACGCTGCCGCTGGATATCCGCGGCACCGCGTTCCAGCAACGGGTGTGGCAGGCACTGCAGCAGATTCCGCGCGGGCAGACCGCGTCATATGCGGATGTCGCCGCGCGCATCGGCGCCCCGCGCTCGAGCCGTGCGGTGGCCCGCGCATGCGCGAGCAACCCGCTGGCGGTGGCGGTGCCCTGCCACCGGGTCGTACGCCGCGACGGCGACCTGTCCGGCTATGCGTGGGGCGTAGCGCGCAAGCGCGAACTGCTGCGCCGGGAAAAGGCCACGACTGCCTGAAGCAGGTGCCGACCTTGGTCGGCACGCCGCCAAGCCCTCAATCCAGCTTCACCACCAGCTTGCCGAAGTTGCGCCCCTGCAACAGCCCAAAGAACGCCTCCGGCGCATTCTCCAGTCCTTCCACCACATCCTCGCGGTACTGGATGCGACCTTCGCGCAGCCACTGCCGCATCTCGCGGTCGAAGTCCGACCACAGGTGGTTGAAGTCGTGCACGATGAAACCACGCACGGTCAGGCGCTGGCGCAGGATCTGGCTGAACAGTGCGGGCAACCGGTCCGGGCCGGGCTGCTCGATGCCCCGCTCGTTGTAGGTGGCGATGGTGCCGCACACCGGAATGCGGGCGAAGTCGTTGAGCAGCGGCAGCACTGCATCCAGCACATGGCCACCGACATTCTCGAAGTACACGTCGATGCCGGCAGGCACTGCCGCACGCAGTTGATCGGCAAAATCAGCCGCGCGATGATCCAGCGCCACGTCCACGCCCAGCGTCTGCAGGTAGGCACGCTTGGCTTCGCCACCGGCGATGGCGACCACGCGCGCGCCCTGCAGCTTGGCCAGCTGGGCGACGGTCGCGCCCACCGGCCCGGTCGCGGCAGCCACCACCAGCGACTCACCCGGCTTCAAACGGGCGATTTCGTGCATGCTGGAATAGGCGGTGAAGCCGGGCATGCCATATACCCCCAGCGCGGTACTCAGCGGCAGGCCGGCCGGATCCAGCCGACGCCCCAGCGCCTTGGCCGGCAGCACTGCGTGGGTCTGCCAGCCACCCGGCGCCAGCAGCAGATCTCCGACCGCCACACCTTCGGCGTTGGATCGCAGCACTTCGGCCACGGTCTGGCCCTCCATCACCGCGCCCACCGCCACCGGCGCGGCATACGAGGGGCCCTCGTCCATGCGTCCACGCATGTACGGGTCCAGCGACAGGTAGCGGTTGCGCAGCAGCACTTCGCCATCCCCCAATGCCGGCAGCGCAGCCTGTTCCAGGCGGAAGTTGGCCGCGCCTGGTGCGCCCTGCGGACGCGAGGCCAGCACGATACGGGAGGTGGAGGTAGCGAGGGAATCGGACATGGTGACCGGCTCTGCTGTTGCCAGCATCAGGAAAGGAATGCCGACACTACGCCGCAACGATTGCCGGCGACGGCCATGAAAACAGCGTTCCATGGACCGGCGCGGCGCGGGTCCGGCGCAGCCCTTGCCCTTGCAGCTTTGGCGATCGCGGCGATCTGCTGATTTCCACCGCAGACGATGATCGACTGACCACGCCCCCGCCCCACAACGGAGGATCAAGCACTTGCGAGCCCACAGACGGCAATGTGAAGAAATCTTGGCAAAACGCTTGCCGAAGGCAGCCGACCTCCGTAATATACGCGTCCTTGGCAGCGACCTCGCTGCAACGAAACATGTGGCCGAGTAGCTCAGTTGGTAGAGCAGGGGATTGAAAATCCCCGTGTCGGCGGTTCGATTCCGTCTTCGGCCACCACTTTCGAAGGCCTGCAGAAATGCGGGTCTTTTTTTTCCGGAAACCGGGTTTGATCACGGTTGCCACACAATTTGGCCGAGTAGCTCAGTTGGTAGAGCAGGGGATTGAAAATCCCCGTGTCGGCGGTTCGATTCCGTCTTCGGCCACCATCTTCAGAGACCTGCAGAAATGCAGGTCTTTTTTTTGCGTGCGGCCTGCCATCCACGCATGGCGTGGATCTACCTGGCGCTGGCCCCTTCCATGGCCTCGATCCATGCCGGGCCACCGCCGTCTGGTTGACGAAACATTTACACCGGTACCCGCCGCGGCACCTACGCTGCAGATTCCTGCCGGAGCCTGCCGATGCAATTGCGCCCCACCCTGCTCGCCTGCCTGCTGCTGGCCGCCGCCCCGGTGATCGCCGCCGAACCGGTGCGTGCAGTCGACACGCTGGACATCGACCGCTATGCAGGCCAATGGCACGAGATCGCTCACCTGCCGGTGTCATTCCAGAAGCAGTGCGTCGGCGAGATCACCGCCAACTACGGGCTGCGCCGCGATGGCCGCATCAGTGTCACCAATGCCTGCCGCAACGCCGACGGAGAACGCGTAATCGCCGAAGGCGTTGCACGCCCGGTGGCTGGCCATCCCGGCCAACTGCAGGTGCGCTTCGTTCCGGACTGGCTGAGCTGGGTGCCACTGGTCTGGGCCGACTACTGGGTGCTGGCGCTGGACCCGGACTACCAGTGGGCCCTGGTTGGTGAACCGGACCGGAAATACCTGTGGATCCTCTCGCGCCTGCCGGAAATGGACCGCGCCCGGTTCGAGCAGTTGAAGGAAAAAGCCGAAGCCATGGGCTACGACCTGCGCCCGCTGCGCCTGATGGCCCCGCTTCGCGATACGCCCGCCGATTGAGCCGCAGTTCAATCCGTACGCGCACCGTGCGCCCGAAGATCCAGCGCTGCGCACGCCCCGCCGCCATCTTCACGCGCTACCCTCTGCGACGGCTCGCCACAGGCGATCCAAACGACCATACGCCGTAGTATGCTTATTCCAACGCACCGCCTCCAGAGGACCTGCGCCCATGCTCCACCGTTTCCGTATCGCCTTGATCGTCCTGTGCACCCTCGCCCTTGCCGCCTGTGGCAACGGCATCGTCAAGCGTGTTTCGGAACCGGCGGCCAGCCTGCAGCAGCTGACCGTGCGCGCCGACGGCAACTGGACCGTGGCGCTGCGCCTGCAGAACTTCAGCTCGATGCCGATGACTTTCGATGATGTGTCGCTGGCGCTGAGCGTCGGCGATGCCGAGGCCGGCACCCTGCAGGCCAAGCCCGGTATCTCCATCGGCGGCACCTCCGCGGATGTCATCAATGTCGACCTGGTGCCCAGTTCGGCCGCACGCCTGGTGGTGGCCGATGCACTGGCCGGCAACCGCACCCTGGCCTATGGCCTGAAGGGAACGGTCGCGGCCACGCCGCAGGAAAAGAAGCAGCGCAGCTTCGATATCAGCAGCCGCAGCACCCTCAACCAGGCCCCGGGCCTGCCGGGCGTGCTGCGCTGATTTCCACCTTCCGTCGCGGCGCCTGGCGCCGCTCTCCCCTGCCCTGATCAAATCGAGACGTACCGATGAGCAGCTACACCGCCCCGCTTTCCGACCTCCGTTTCGCCCTGCACGACGTGCTCAAGGTCGAACCCCTGTTCGCCCGCCTGGGCTTCACCGACGCCACCGCCGACGTGGTCGATGCCGTGCTGGAAGAAGCTGGCCGTTTCAGCGCCACCGTGCTGGCCCCGCTCAACAGCGTTGGCGATGAGATCGGCTGCGTGCTCGACCAGGCCACCGGTGAAGTGACCACCCCGCCCGGCTTCAAGCAGGCCTACGACCAGTTCGTCGATGGCGGCTGGACCGGCCTGACCGCCTCGCCGGAACTGGGTGGCCAGGGCCTGCCGCACACCCTTGGCGTGCCGCTCAACGAAATGATCAACGCCGCCAACCTGGCGTGGGGCAACTTCCCGCTGCTCTCGCACGGCGCCATCGAAGCGCTGAAGCAGCACGGCGAGGCCTGGCAGCACGAGGCCTTCCTCAAGCCGCTGATCGAGGGCCGCTGGACCGGCACCATGTGCCTGACCGAGCCGCACTGCGGTACCGACCTGGGCCTGCTGAAGACCAAGGCCGAGCCGAACGCCGATGGCAGCTACTCGATCACCGGCACCAAGATCTTCATCACCGCCGGCGAGCACGACCTGACCGAAAACATCGTGCACCTGGTGCTGGCCAAGCTGCCCGACGCCCCTCCGGGCGCCAAGGGCATCTCGCTGTTCGTCACGCCCAAGTTCAAGGTCGACCGCGAGGGCACTGTCGGCGAGCGCAACGCACTGCGCTGCGGCTCGATCGAGCACAAGATGGGCATCAAGGGTTCGGTCACCTGCGTGATGAACTTCGACGGTGCGCAGGGTTACCTGGTCGGCCAGCCGCACAAGGGCCTGCAGGCCATGTTCACCATGATGAACACCGCGCGCCTGGGCGTCGGCCTGCAGGGCATCGGTCTTTCCGAGCGCGCTTACCAGAACGCACTGAAGTACAGCCGTGAACGCCTGCAGTCGCGCGCCCTGAGCGGTGCGAAATTCCCGGACAAGCCGGCCGACCCGATCCTGGTGCACCCGGATGTGCGCCGCATGCTGCTGACGGTGAAGTCGCTGGTCGAGGGCAGCCGCCTGCTGGCCCTGCACGCCGCCACCCTGATCGACGTTGCCCATCACGCCGAGGACGCCGCCGAGCGCGAGCGCGCCGATACCCTGGTGAGCTTCCTGACCCCGATCTCCAAGGCCTGCCAGACCGAATGGGGCATCGAGAACACCTACAACGCCCTGCAGTGCTTCGGTGGCCACGGCTATATCCGCGAACACGGCATGGAGCAGCTGGCCCGCGATGCGCGCATCACCACGCTGTATGAAGGCACCACCGGCATCCAGGCGCTGGACCTGATCGGCCGCAAGACCGCCTCCAGCCAGGGCGCCGGCCTGAAGCTGATGCTGGCCGAGATCGAAGCCTTCGCCAAGGAGCATGAAGGCAACGAATCGCTGGCCGAGTTCATCGGCCCGCTGCGCGCCAAGGCCGCCGAATGGGGCAAGCTGACCCTGGACGTGCTGCAGCGCGCGGCCGGCAATCCAGACGAACTGGGTGCGGCCAGCTACGACTACCTGTTCTATTCGGGCTACGTGGTACTGGCCTACTGGTGGGCCCGCAGCGTGGCCGCCGCCGACGCCAGCGCGCACGGCGCCGCCTTCGCCCAGGGCAAGCGCGAAACCGCTCGCTTCTACTTCGCCCGCGTGCTACCGCGCACGCTCAGCCACGCCGCCGCGATCCAGTCCGGCGCCGCCCCGCTGATGACGATGGACGACGAGCGCTTCGGCGCCTGAGCCGGCTGCCGCCCGGCACCCGCGGTAGCGCCGGCCGCTGGCCGGCAACCGCAATAGCAACAGCTGGATCCCGGTGGATGGCGGGGCGGTGTGGGCTGGCAGGACACGCCGTAAACCCCGCTCCGCGATCCGGCCCAGCCGCTGGCGACTGTGCGTTCGGGCGCTTGCGAAGCAGTGCTTCGCAAGCAAAGCGCCCTCACCCATGTAGCCTCGATCGCCGCATCCATGCGGCTCACGCCCCCGCAACCGGACCCACCCCGCCTTCGACAGATCTCCGGTGGCCAGTGGATCCATGCCATGCGTGGATGAAAACCACCGAAATCCATCTGGGGAAAAGCCCCCCTTTGTTAAGGGGGGCGCGCCGACGGCGCAGGGGATAGGAGGAATGCGTGGGCATCCCAACCCGCCATCGGCGGGCTGGGATGCGGAATGCGCGGACCTGAATCGTTGCGAT
The DNA here is from genome assembly GCF_059370935.1 of Stenotrophomonas sp. YJH_SMC_12-1. Taxonomy (NCBI): domain Bacteria; kingdom Pseudomonadati; phylum Pseudomonadota; class Gammaproteobacteria; order Lysobacterales; family Lysobacteraceae; genus Stenotrophomonas; species Stenotrophomonas sp. YJH_SMC_12-1. The sequence goes on from NZ_JCAFUD010000001.1 coordinate 312,795, forward strand.
TTGCGTATCGCCGACAGGCGATACACAAATCGTCAACATTCAGGTATAAGCTGTTCTCCCGATGGAGACAGACACTACACGCTTGGGTCTGATCGAAGCCGGAGCTCCGTTTTCTGCTCCGGGCGCCGAAGCATCGCCCAACGCCACGACGCTGCATCGCCCCGGTTCGGTCCGGCTGCTCTCGCTTGATGCCCACGGACGCGTACTGGACTGGATCACCTGGCAGGATGCGGCGTGCCTCTACGCCCGCGAAGCGGTGGCCTGGACGCTGGGCGATCCCTGCCTGCACATCCACGGCGGCACCAATCGCTTCAGCGGCCTGCAGAGCGGCATGGACCTGCACCCGATCATCGCCGCGCGCGGCCATGCCCGCTCCCGCGCGATCGACCCCACGCCGAACCTGACCAACCCGGCCCTGTTCGCCCGCGACGCCCACCTGTGCATGTACTGCGGCCAGCAGTTCAACCGCCCCACGCTCACCCGCGACCACGTCGTGCCACTGTCCAAGGGCGGCCTGGACTGCTGGGAAAATGTGGTCACCGCCTGTTTCCACTGCAACTCGCGCAAGAGCGACCGCACCCCGCAGCAGGCCGGAATGCCGCTGCTGGCCGTGCCCTACCGGCCCAGCTGGATCGAGCACCTGATCCTGTCCAACCGCAACATCCTGGCCGACCAGATGGCCTTCCTGAAGGCGCAATTGCCCAAGCGATCGAAACTGAGCACCTGAACGCCTGAAAATGCAACCCTCACCGTCCTGTCACGGACGGCGGCGTTTGCTTGCCCCACCCCCGTTTGAGGGCGAAAATGGGCATTCAGAAAAAGTGCGAACATGATGATCGACTCTGCCCGCTATCCCCGCCTCGCGCGCATCCAGACGCCGGATGACCTGCGCACGTTCGACGAATCCGAACTGAGGGCGGTTGCCGACGAACTGCGCGCCTACCTCATCGAATCGGTGGGCAAGAGCGGTGGCCACTTCGCCGCCGGCCTGGGCGTGATCGAACTCACCGTGGCCCTGCACTACCTGTACCAGACTCCGGTCGACCAGCTGGTCTGGGACGTCGGTCACCAGACCTACCCGCACAAGATCCTGACCGGGCGCCGCGACCAGATCCACACCGTCAAGCAGAAGGACGGCGTCGCGCCATTCCCGAAGCGCGAGGAGAGCGAATACGACACCTTTGGCGTCGGCCACTCCTCCACCTCGATCTCGGCGGCACTCGGCATGGCCATTGCCCGCCAGTCCGAAGGCGACGACCGCAAGATCGTGGCGGTGATCGGTGACGGTGCGATGACCGCCGGCATGGCCTTCGAAGCGCTGATGCACGCCGGCGGCATGGACCCGGAACCGAACCTGCTGGTGATCCTCAACGACAACAACATGTCGATCTCCGAGGCGGTCGGCGGCCTGACCAAGATGCTCGGCCGTGCCACCGGCAGCCGCACGCTCAATGCGCTGCGCGAAGGCGGCAAGAAGATCCTCGGTGACAAGAAGAACAACCCGGCGCGTTTCGTGAAGCGCTGGGAAGAACACTGGAAGGGCATGTTCGTGCCGTCCACGATGTTCGAGGAGATGGGCTTCCACTACACCGGCCCGATCGACGGCCACGACATGCCCGCCCTGCTGTCCACGCTGAAGACGCTGCGCGCCTCCAAGGGCCCGAAGCTGCTGCACGTGATGACCACCAAGGGCAAGGGCTACGAGCCGGCCGAAGGCGACCAGATCGGTTACCACGCCGTGGGCCCGTTCGATCCGGACAAGGGCCTGGTGGCCAAGGCCGGTGCCAAGAAGCCGACCTATACCGATGTGTTCAGCGACTGGCTGTGCGATGCCGCCGCCGCCGAGCCCCGCCTGTACGGCATCACCCCGGCGATGCGCGAAGGCTCCGGCCTGGTGCGTTTCAGCAAGGAATACCCGCAGCGCTATTTCGACGTGGCGATTGCCGAACAGCATGCGGTCACCCTCGCCGCCGGCATGGCCACCCAGGGTGGCAAGCCGGTGGTGGCGATCTACTCGACCTTCCTGCAGCGCGCGTACGACCAGCTGGTACATGACGTGGCGATCCAGGACCTGGACGTGCTGTTCGCGATCGATCGCGCCGGCGTGGTCGGCCCGGACGGTGCGACCCATGCCGGCAACCTCGACCTGAGCTTCCTGCGCTGCGTGCCCAACCTGGTGGTGATGGCACCGTCCAACGAAGCCGAGTGCCGGCAGATGCTCAGCACCGGCCTGCAGCACCCGGGCCCGGCCGCCGTGCGCTACCCGCGCGGCACCGGCACCGGCGTTGCAGCCGGCACCGACCTGTCCACCCTGCCGATCGGCAAGGGCGAACTGCGCCTGCAGGGCAGCCGCATTGCCCTGCTCGCCTTCGGCAGCACCGTGGCCGCCGCCGAGCAGGTCGGCCGCGAACTCGGCCTGAGCGTGGTCAACATGCGTTTCATCAAGCCGCTGGACCGCGAGCTGGTGCTGGCTGTCGCCGCCCAGCACGAGGGCCTGGTGACGATCGAAGACAACGTGGTGGCCGGTGGCGCCGGTTCAGGCGTCGGCGAGCTGCTCAATGCCGAAGGCGTGCTGCGCCCGATCCTGCACCTGGGCCTGCCCGACAGCTACCAGCACCATGCCAGCCGCGAGGACCTGCTGGCCGAAGCAGGCATCGACGCCGCGGGCATCCGTGCGGCCGTGCTCAAGCGTTGGCCGCAGCTGGTCACCGGTACCCCGCCGCTGAGCGCGGCGGGCTGAGGCCGATTGCCACCCAGTGGATCCGCGCATGGCGTGGATCTACCTTGCGTGGATAGCGGGGGCCCGGAAACAGGATCTGGCCTGACACCCCCGCCCTCAGCCGTAGCTGACCGCTTCAACGAAGGCGCCGCTGGCTTCCACGCGCACCGCGGCGCGCTGCCCGGTATCGACAAAGTGCAGGCGCGCCAGGGTTTCAGCGAAGTCGAAGGCGCGGGCACCGTCGCGGAAATCGATCGGCTCCGGCCGGTCCGGATGCAGCACGCGCCATTGGCGCTGTTCGCATTGCAGGCGGATCAACATGCGGCTCACTCCTTGAGGCAGCGTATCGACGGTAGCGGGACATTCCTGCCGATCACGGCAGGCATCGTCGCAACAGATCAGGGACACACAGAGATGCCCTGATCGCAGAAGATACGACAGTTCAAAATGTGAGCTGTATCAGATTTTTCTGATTTTAGAGGGGCACGCTCAGTTCACCTGGAACTGTGCCCGGCAGCCGTCGCTGACCCAGATGCCACGACGATCCCAGCCCCAGGTCTGGCCCTCGATGCAGGCACTGCGCGAATCCTGGCGAACCAGGCGCACGCCGCGGCGGATGCGGGCGTCGCAGTACTCCTGGCGGTGCCCATTGGAATGACAGGTGATCACCTCACCGCCGCCCCAACCGTTGCCGTTGCCCCAGCCACCCCCATTGCCCCAGCCACCCCCATTGCCCCAGCCACCGCCACGACGGTACTCGCCGACGAACTCGGCGCGGCAGCCCTGGGTCACCCAGACGCCATAGCGCGACTGGCCCCAGGTCTCACCTTCCACGCACGGCGAGCCGGACAACTGGCGGATCATCCGCGCGCGGCCCTCCAGACGGCACTCGTTGCTACGGTTCTTGATCGACTCGCAGCGCACGATGCCGCTGCCTTCGCGGCCACCGTAGCGGTCATCGTCATAGCCGTAGCCATAGCTCTGCGCCTGGGCGCCACCCGCCGCCGCCAGCATCGGCAGCAGGGTGCAGGCCAGGGTACGCCAGGTGAGTGCCTTGCCCATCGAGATCTCCAGATGAATACGATGGCGCAAGCATCCGGGATTCCCGGCACGGCGCACAGGGGGGCGCGTGACGCCGGTTTTTCCCCATTCAAACAACGCAACCGTAGCTGACTGCACGCAACGACCGGCGTCAGTCTCCTACGTGCAGGGCATCCACCGCGCTGCCGAGCGCCTCGACCCGCACCGTGCTGCGCTGGCCGGTGCGACGGTGGTGCTCGAGGGCCCGCGCCGCGGCGACATCGAAAGCCTCGGCGCCCCGCGCATATCGGGTTGCGTCATGCACCTGCGGATCCAGCACGGACCAGTGCCGGGCGTTGCGTTGAACGGTAATGACCATGAGGGGCTCCTGTGGATGGAAGGATGCGACGGCAGGCGGACGGTCCACGTGCCGGTACACCTTCAGGCTAGCGATCACCTCAGGGGTGGCCCATCAGATTTGTACGAAAATGCCACGCCCTCTGGTCAGCCCTTGCCTGCCCTCACATCCCTGAGTCCGTTTAGCCTGTTCATTCCGTGATTCTTGTCACGGAGTCAGCCGGGCTTCACACTACCGTCATCAACAGGGGCCCCTTCCACATGCGCACCTTCTTCTCGCAGCAGCGTTGGACGCTGCTGAAGTTCTATTTCGTGGCCAGCTACCTCGTGCTGATCGAGGAACTGATCCGCGCCGCCATGCACTGAGCGCTTGCTGCAGGGCTATTTGCGACAGACACTGTCGCTTTAGGCACGGAGCCCGCCCGATGAAAGCGCTTCTTCTGATTCCAGCCCTGCTGGTGCTGTCCGCCTGTGCCAACCAGCATCAGGCCGCTGCGCGTGCCGATACGGCGGCCACTTCGCCCGCCACGCCGAAGGTCGGTGGCGACCGCGATGCCCACGGTTGCATCGGTTCGGCCGGCTACCAGTGGTGCGAGCACAGCCAGCGTTGCGAACGTCCGTGGGAACTGGCGCAGGCACAGGGCCTGGCCAACACTGCCGAAGCCATCGATGCCTACTGCGCGAAGCCGGCCAGCCCGGCGCGCAAGTGAGTCGCGCCACCCATGGCTGAGCTGAGTCCGCTCCCCACCCTGGCCCCAGGCCGCTACCGCCACTTCAAGGGCGGCGAGTACGAAGTGCTCGACATCGTCCGCAGCAGCGAGACCCTGCAGCCGATGGTGCTGTACCGCGCGCTGTATGGCGAAGGTGGCCTGTGGGTACGCCCGTACGCCATGTTCGTCGAGCAGGTGCCCGGCGAGCACGGACCGCAACCGCGTTTCGCCCGCGTCGACGCATGAGGGTTCCGCTGCCGGCCATGGCCGGCAGCGCGCGGTAACGCGGCGGGCCTGCGTTACAATCGTACCGTCCAGTCGGTTTCTTCCCGCCATGTCCGCATCCCCCTCCCGTTCGCGCCGCAAGGCGCCCGACAGCGTGCGCCAGTCACTGCTGCAGGCCACCATTGAAGTGATCGGCCGTAACGGCCTGGCCGCGCTGACCGTGCAGGACGTCGCGCAGGCCGCCGGTGTCAGCAAGGGTGCGTTGTTCCATCATTTCAGCAGCAAGCAGGTGCTGGTGGATGAAGCCATCGGAGCGCTGATTGGAGAATTCGAAGCGCGCGTGCGCGCCCTGCTGCAGGAAAACCCCGAAGGCCATGGCCGTTTCAGCCGCGCCTATGTGCAGGCCAACTTCGAGCATCTGCTGCAGCAGGAGCAGGACAACGACATCGGCCTGACCTTGGGCAACCTGATGGAACCGGGCCTGCTTGCGCACTGGCGCAACTGGAAGCGCGCGATGCTGGCCGAGTTCCCTGGCGAAGCCGGCGACCCGCGGCTGTACGCGGCGCGCTGCGCTGCCGATGGCTACTGGGCCACGGCCTACGGGCGTCCGCTGGACGAGGAAGAACGTGCCAATGCATTGGCCATGGCCGAACAGGCCCTGAAACTGTGCGACCTGCAGTGAGCTGGAGCGCTCGATGAATCCCTACCTCTACCTTGCCGCCGCCATCGTGCTGGAAGTGATTGCCACGTCACTGCTGAAGGCATCCGACGGCATGAGCCGGCTGGCGCCGACACTGGGCGCACTGGTCGGCTACGGGCTGTGCTTCTACCTGCTGTCGATGACCATGAAGTCGATCCCGACCGGCATCGCCTACGCAATCTGGTCCGGCGTCGGCATCGTGCTGATCTCACTGATCGGGCTGGTGGTGTTCAAGCAGCGCCTGGATGCACCGGCGTTGATCGGCATCGGCCTGATCTGCGCCGGCGTACTGGTGATCAACCTGTTCTCGCGCAGCAGTGCGCACTGAGCACACTGCTGCGCGATCAACGCTAGCTGACCTTCTTCGCTACGGTCATGCCGAGCAGGAACAGCACCACGGCGATGATGATGCCGGCCCAGAACAGGAACTTGGCGATACCGACCGCGGCACCGGCAATGCCACCGAAGCCGAGCACGCCTGCGATCACACCGATGACGGCGAAGATGATGGCCCACTTGATCATGTCAAACCTTTCCCCGCGGGGACTGCGTACTGGATGGTCAGGCTAGGCCGTGGCCGATGCGGCAATCGTGAACAGGCCGCGTGCGCGGCGTGAATCAGCGCGGACGGAAGCGCAGCAGCGCGACGGCAAACGCCAGGAACACGCTGCCCACCAGGCGCTCGAACCAGCGTCGCGCAAACGGCTTGGCCAACCAGCGGCGAAGGCCATGGCCACCGGCCGCATACATCACGTACCAGAACAGTTCGCACGCGGCGAAGGTGGCCACCAGCACGCTGTACTGCAGCGCCTGGCCGCGTGATGGGTCGACGAACTGCGGCAGGAACGCCGCCGCGAACAGCAGCAGCTTGGGATTGCTCAGGCCCACCAGAAGGCCACCACGGAACACCTTCCACGCGCCCAGCGAGGCCGCAACCGGCGGCGTAGCATCGACCGTCACCGGCGGTGCCGGCCGGCAACTGTCACGCCATGCCTTCAGGCCCAGCCAGGCCAGATAGGCCACGCCCAGATAACGCAGCACCTCGAACAGCATCGGCGAGGAATGCAGCAGCGCACTCAGGCCTGCTGCGGAGGCCACCAGCACCAGCAGCATCGCCAGCAGGCAGCCGGCCATCGCCGGCACACTACCACGGAACCCCAGCCCGACGCTGCGGCCGAGGATATGCAGCATGTTCGGCCCCGGCGTACCACACAGAACGAACACCGTGGCGAGGAACCACCACCAGGTATGCAGGGCCATAGCGCACATCCACTTCAGAAGATCCAACCAGCATAGAGTGCGCCGGGCCTGCCGCGGCACACACAGCGCAGCATGGATGTGGTGGTTACAGAGGCAGGCTCAGGCCGCGAGTGCGTCGCGCCGTACCAGTACCTGGTCGATCAATCCCCATTCGCATGCCTGCTCGGCACTCATGAAACGATCGCGATCCAGGGTCTGCTCGACCTCCACGACACTGCGTCCGCAATGCTGCGCATACAGCCGGGTGATGCGCTGCTTGGTGCGCTGCATTTCCTCGGCGTGGATGAAGATGTCCGAAGCCTGGCCCTGCACCCCGCCCAGCGGCTGGTGCACATGCAGGCTGGCATTGGCCAACGCCGCACGGTGTCCCGGCTCGCCGGCCATCAGCAGAAAAGAACCCATCGACCGCGCAGTGCCCATGCACAGCGTATGCACCGGGGCCGAGATGTACTGCATGGTGTCGTACATCGCCAAGCCGCTGGAGATCACCCCACCCGGCGAGTTGATGTACAGATGGATCGGCTTCTCCGGGTTTTCCGATTCCAGGAACAGCAGCTGCGCGCAGACCAGCGCCGACACAGTGTCATCGACTTCGCCGTTGAGAAAGATGATGCGCTCACGCAGGAGCCGCGAGTAGATGTCATAGGAGCGCTCACCGCGCTCGCTGCGCTCCACCACCATTGGTACCAGCTGCATTCTGTCCCGCATGTGCCTGCTCCCTGTAGCGTTCGACCCTGGCGCCCGTTCAAGCCGCGCGCATCACCGTGCGATGCTCATCGTTGGCGGCCAACGGCAGCAGCGCGCGCAGGTCGCTGAGCCGATGCACAATGGTCAGCACCGTCCCCCCACCGTCATCCGCGCGCAGCCGGAAACACACCAGGCTGTGCAGATGCGGGGGCTGCGCATCTCGCAGGTGGAACCCCAGCTCCCGCCCCTCCTCGCACAAGCAGGGCTGCGAATCGGCAAGATCGGCCGCAGGCAACCAACGCTCACGCAGCGCCGGGTCGAACAGTGCGCGCCAGACCTGTTCCGGTGGCGCTGGCAGCCACTGCTCCATCACCAACGCAGGAGCCGCTTCGTTCAGAACATCGTCCATCAGTCCATCTCCTTCAGCAGATCCTGCAAGGCATCCATACGCGCGGGCCAGTAGGCCCGGTAGCGCTGCAGCCAGTTGCCGATGTTGGCCAGTCCGCGCGGATCGACCTCGTAGTGGACGAAGCGCCCTTGGCGCTGTTCGCTCACCAGCCCAGCATCGCGCAGCACCGCCAGGTGCTGGGACATCGCAGACTGGCTGATCGCCATGCCCTCGCGCAGCGCGCTGGCATGCTGCCCCCCCTGGGCCAGCTTTTCGAAGATATGGCGCCGGGTGGGGTCGGCCAGCGCCTTGAACAGGGCGTTTTCGATCATGATCAACACATTAGCAAACACTAATGTGTAGTGCAACTCACCCGCTGCCTGTGCTGCAATAGCAACTCCTGGCATGGAGCTGTGCATGAAGACTCTCGGCCTGATCGGCGGCATGAGCTGGGAAAGCTCGGCCCAGTACTACCGGCTCATCAACGAGGAGGTACGGCGGCGGCTCGGCGGTGCGCACTCGGCACAGCTGCTGCTGTGGTCGGTGGATTTCGCCGGCATCAAGCAGCTGCAGCACGAGGGCGACTGGGACACCCTGGGTGACCACATGGTCGATGGCGCGCGGCGCCTGCAGGCGGGCGGCGCCGACCTGCTGCTGATCTGCACCAATACCATGCACAAGCTGACCGATCGCATCGAGGCGGCCTGCCCACTGCCGCTGCTGCATATCGCCGACCCCACCGCCCAGGCCATCGTGCAGGCAGGCGCACGCAAGGTGGGCCTGCTCGGCACCGCCTTCACCATGGAACAGGACTTCTACCGCGGCCGGCTGCAGGATCGCTTCGGACTGGAGGTGCTGGTACCCGAAGCCGATGATCGTCGCAGCGTGCACGACATCATCTACCAGGAGTTGATCGCTGGTGTGGTCAGCGAGCACTCACGGCAGGTCTATGCCGGCGTGATCGCGCGACTGGTGGCGCGCGGTGCCGAAGCAATCATTCTTGGCTGCACCGAGATCATGCTGCTGGTACGTTCGGAGGACAGTGCAGTGCCGCTGTTCGATACCACCGCCCTGCATGCGCGGGCCGCCGTGGACACGGCCCTGGCTTGAATCAATGCGCGCAGGAGCGCGGAATCAGTCCGCGCCCTGCACCTCCAGCGCGGTGATCAGCCACTCGACCACCGCCGGTGAATCGCACAGGAAAAAGATGGCGTCACCGGAGCGTGCTTCGGTAAGCAGCCGATAGATCGTGATCGCCACCGCCGACTGGTTGGCGATGAACACTTCCGGGCTGCGCGGCCCTTCACTATGCCCGGCAACAGCATGCAATGCCTTGCGCGCAGCCACAGTGGCAGCCGGGTCCGCGCTGCGGGTCAGTTCCGGCCCGCGCAGCCCCCAGGCAACGAACACATGCTTGCCCTTGAACGTAGTGTCCAGGACCCGCACCTCGGCGCCACCTGCGTCGGCCGAGCGATGAATGACGGTACTGCTGATCAACGCAACCCCCTGTGGTCGTCGTGGTCCGCGCATCCTCCCCCGCAGGCCGCCCGCACACCAGTGACGGCAGCCACAGGCTGCGCCGACAGGCGTGGAAGACATGTAAGAAGGTGTAAACCGATGCGATCGGATGTGCAGCGATGATACGGGATGTAAGCCTCTGCATGGGCTGGTGCGCACTACTAAATCCCTCCTGAGCCGCTTCCGGAACGATGCGTTCCGACGGCCCCGTGCTGGGTCATTCTTGCCGCCCGAATCCCCGCCCGAGGCTCCCCCATGACCCTTCGCCCGCTGCTGCCGATCACCGGCGCCGCCCTTGCCCTGCTGCTGGCCGCCACCGCCGTGGCCGCCCAGGACTACGACACTGATCACATTCCAGCGCTGCGCTGCGAATCCCAGTTCAACAAGACCGAGCAATGCCCCATCGAGGGACCGATGCGCCTGGCCAGGCAGCTGTCGGTGACCCGTTGCGTGGAAGACCAGAACTGGGGCCAGAGCCGGCGCATGCTGTGGGTGACCGACGGCTGCCGCGCCGAGTTCGTTGCCGACGAACACGGCCGCTGGCCGGGACGTGGCCGCAGCCGTGATCGCGACAACGAGGGCGAACGCCTGGTCTGCGAGTCCTACGAGAACAAGGACAAGGAGTGCCGGATTCGCGTGCGCCATGAGGTACGGCTGGTCAGGCAGAAATCGGTGACAGCCTGCATCGAGGACCGCAACTGGGGCTGGGACCGCCGTGGGGTGTGGGTCAGCGACGGCTGCCGTGCCGAGTTCCGGGTGTATTGACTGCCGGCCGCGCGCTGGCTGCATCGAGCAGGCGTGCGTGCCAGGCGGCGTCGATAGACTATGGCCTGCACGGCAGGGAGCACGACATGGAACGATGGTATCTGGCGACGCCGCTGGCGTTGATCCTGCATCAGATCGACGCTGCATTCTGGCAGGAATGGGCCATGTTCCATGTCCCCGGTGGCATCCAGGGCTTCCTGCTGTTCAACCTGTTCGCAGTCGGCGCCGCGCTTTGGGGTTATCGCCAGATCGTGCTGGGCACATCCACGGCGCGCAGCTATGCACTGGCTTGCGGGGGGCTCGGCATTGGCACGGCACTGATCCATCTGGCCTTTGCCCTGTTCGGTCGCAGTGAATTCCACCTGCCGCTGTCGATTGCCGTCCTGCTCGCCGGCTTTGTGTCGGGTGGCGGCCTGTTGCTGAAGCTGCGCCCGCGATGAACCGGACGTCCTCTTCTCCGCACCTGCGCGACGGCATTCCGCAGGACGCAGATGCCTTGATCGCGCTCGACAGCGTGACAGCCACTGATCCACGGCGGATCATGCAGATTGCCGACTGGCTGGCGCACGGCGTCGTGCAGGTCGCCGAGCAGGGCGGCAAGATCGTCGGCTACCTGGTCATCCATCACCACTTCTTTGGCGAAGCCTTCATTGAAATGTTGAGGGTGGCGCGCGAACAGCGCAGCCAGGGTATCGGCGCCATCCTGCTGCGGCACGCGATCACGTGGCGCGGTGGCGGCAAGCTGTTCACCTCGACCAATGCCTCCAACACGGGCATGCAACGCCTGCTCGCTGCCGCCGGCTTCGTGGGCAGCGGCATCGTGCATGGCCTGGATGAAGGCGATCCGGAACTCATCTACCGCTTCGCGGAAGACTGATCAGCATCTGCAGAACGCACAAAAAAGCCCGCGCATTGCTGCGCAGGCTCCTTGATTCATCACAGTGGTCGGGACGGCCGGATTCGAACCGACGACCCTCTGCCCCCCAGGCAGATGCGCTACCAGGCTGCGCTACGCCCCGACTGATGCTGCGATGTGCCCGCCAGTGCGGCGGGCCGTGAAGTATAGCGGATTACGATGGAAATGGGATCAGCGGCGCAACAACTGCAGCACTTCTTCCAGCTCCATGCGCACCTGCTTGATGATCTGGTTGCTCAGCGCCGATTCCTCGCGGGCATCGGGGCCATCCAGGCGCAGGCGTGCACCACCGATGGTGTAGCCCTGTTCGTACAGCAGGCTGCGGATCTGCCGCACCATCAGCACGTCATGGCGCTGGTAGTAGCGGCGATTGCCTCGGCGCTTGGCCGGCTCAAGGCTGGGAAACTCGGTTTCCCAGTAGCGCAGGACGTGCGGCTTGACGTCGCACAGCTCGCTGACCTCACCAATGGTGAAGTAGCGCTTGGCCGGGATCGGCGGTAGTTCGCGGTTACTGCCCGGATCCAGCATAAGCCTCCACCCTCTCCTTGAGCTTCTGGCCCGGACGGAAGGTGACCACCGTACGGGCGGAAATCGGAATTTCCTCGCCGGTCTTGGGGTTGCGACCCGGGCGCTGGTTCTTGCGCCGCAGATCGAAATTACCGAAGCCCGACAGCTTCACCTGACGTCCCTGTTCCAATGCTTCACGCAGCACATCGAAAAACGCGTCGACGAATTCCTTGGCTTCACGCTTGTTCAGACCGACTTCGTCGAACAGCTTTTCCGCCATCTCCGCCTTGGTCAATGCCATTGCCTGCTACCCCCGAGTGCTGCCCGCTCAGCCGCGGATCCGGGCGTGGTGTTCACGCTCGATGGCAGTGACCGCCTCGGCCACCACCGCATCCACGTCGCGGTCCGTCAGAGTGCGCGACTTGTCCTGCAAAATCAAGCCCATAGCGAGACTCTTGAAGCCCGGCTCGACGCCCTGGCCAACATAGCGGTCGAACAGGTTCAGGTCGCGCAGCAGCGGGCCGGCGGCCTGGCGGACGGTCGCCGCCAGGTCGGCCCAGGCCACCTGCTCAGGCACCAGGAACGCTAGGTCGCGGCGCACCGCCGGGAAGCGCGACAGCTCGCCGGCACGCGGCAGGCGACGGGCGGTCAGCGGCTCCAGGTCCAGCTCGAAGGCGTACACGTCGGCTTCGATCTCCATCGCCCGCGCCAGGCGCGGATGGATCTGGCCGATCCAGCCGATGGCCACGCCATCGCGGAACACCTCGGCCGAACGCGCCGGGTGGCCGTAGGCGCGGGCCGACGGACGGAACTCCAGCTGCGCGCCACTGGCAGCCGCCAGCGATTCCAGGTCGCCCTTCAGGTCATGGAAATCGACCTTGCGGGTCGGCAGGCCCCACTGCACCGCCTGCGCCTCACCGCAGACCGCAGCGGCCACGCGCGGGGTTTCCAGCGGCGCCGGTTGGCCGTCTCCGCTCTGCTGGGCAAACACACGGCCGATCTCGAACAGGCGCACGCGGCCCAGCTGGCGCGCGGCATTGCGGCCAAGCGTGGCGACCAGGCCCGGCAGCAGCGACGGACGCATCACCGCCAGTTCCGCCGACAGCGGGTTGGCCAGCGGCACCAGACCGTCGCGCAGCTGCCACTGGGTCAGCAGCGCGTCGTCGACGAAGGCGAAGTTGACGGTTTCCTGCTGGTCACGGGCGATCAGCTGGCGGCGCACGCTCAGCGCGTCCAGCTGCGTCTCGCTCGGCATCGCCACGCGCGAGGCACCGCCCGGCAGCGTGGTCGGGATCTGCTCGTAACCGTGGATGCGGGCCAGCTCTTCGATCAGGTCTTCTTCGATGGCGATGTCGAAGCGGCGGCTCGGCGCCGTGACCTGCCAGCCCTCGGCGGTGGCAACCACGTCCATGCCAAGCGCGCGCAGGATGCGCTCGACTTCGGCATCGTCGATGCTGATGCCGAGCACGCGGGTGATGCGGGCGCGGCGCAGCACGATGGTCGCCGGCTGCGGCAGATCGGCTTCACGCACGGCCTCGGTGACCGGTGCCGGGGTACCGCCGGCCAGGTCCAGCACCAGGCGGGTGGCGTACTCGATCGCGGTGCGCGGCAGCGCCGGATCGACGCCGCGCTCGAAGCGATGGCCGGCATCGGTGTGCAGGCCCAGCTTGCGGCCACGGCCCATGATCGCGGCCGGCGCGAAGTGCGCGGCTTCCAGGAACACGGCGGTGGTCGCGTCGGTGACGCGGGTGTCGAAGCCGCCCATCAGGCCGGCCAGGCCGACCGCACGGTCAGCATCGGTGACCACCAGGAAGCTGTCGTCCAGCGCAGCATCGCGGCCGTCCAGCAGCTTCAGCGTCTCGCCCGCGCGCGAACGGCGCACGGCGATGCTGCCCTGCAGGGTGCCCAGGTCGTACGCGTGCATCGGCTGGCCCAGCTCCAGCATCACGTACTGGGTGATGTCGACCAGCAGCGAGACCGGACGCACGCCGCTGCGGCGCAGGCGCTCGGCCATCCACAGCGGGGTCCTGGCGGCAGCATTGACGCCTTCGATGACACGGCCCAGGTAACGCGGCGCTTCGGCGCCGGCGTCGAGCTGGATGCTCAACTCACGGCTGCCGACTGCCGGAATGGCGTCGGCAGCGAAGTCCAACACTTCACTGCGGGTGGCCGCAGCGACGTCGTAGGCGATGCCGCGCAGGCTGAAGCAGTCGGCGCGGTTCGGGGTCAGCTTGATCTCGATGCTGGCGTCCGGCAGGCCCAGGTACTCGACCAGGGTCTGGCCGATCGGGGCATCGTCCGGCAGTTCCAGCAGGCCGGACGCATCGCTGTCCAGGCCCAGCTCCTTGGCCGAGCACAGCATGCCGTTGGACTCGACGCCACGCAGCTTGGCCGGTTTGATCTTCAGCTCGCCGATCTGCGCACCAACCATCGCCAGCGGCGCGACCAGGCCCGGGCGTGCGTTCGGTGCGCCACACACGATCTGCAGCAGTTCGCCCTGCCCGGCATCGACCCTGCACACCTGCAGGCGGTCGGCTTCCGGATGGCGCACGGCTTCAACGATGCGTGCCACGACCACGTGATCGAGGCCTTCGCCAAGCGCGGTTACTTCTTCCACTTCCAGGCCGATGGCGGTCAGCACCGCGCTCAGCTCATCGCGCGAGGCGGAGGTCGGGACGTGGCTGCGCAGCCAGTTTTCGGAGAATTTCATGGTGTCACCCTGGTGGGAGGCGTGCCTCCCGTTGCGGTTTTTGGGGTCGCCCAGCGCATGCGCAAGCAGGCGTCCATCCAGAAAGCAGCCGAGCAGGGCTCGGCTCTACACGGTTGCGGCTTACGCGAACTGCTTCAGGAACCGCACATCGTTCTCGAAGAACGCGCGCAGGTCGTTGACGCCGTAGCGCAGCATCGCGAAACGCTCCACGCCCATGCCGAAGGCGAAGCCGGTGTAGCGCTCCGGATCGATGCCGACATTGCGCAGCACGTTCGGATGGACCATGCCGCAGCCGAGCACTTCCAGCCAGCGGGTGCTGCCATCGGGCTGCTGCCAGGCGATGTCCACTTCCGCGCCCGGTTCAACGAACGGGAAATAGCTGGGACGGAAACGCATCTCGAAGTCGCGCTCGAAGAACGCGCGCACGAACTCGGCCAACGTGCCCTTCAGGTCGGCGAAGGTCGAATGCTCGTCCACCAGCAGGCCTTCCACCTGGTGGAACATCGGCGAGTGGGTCTGGTCGCTGTCGCTGCGGTAGACCTTGCCGGCGGCGATCATGCGCAGCGGCGGCGCGTGGTCGCCCATGTAGCGCACCTGCACACCGGAGGTATGCGTACGCAGGAGGCGGCCGTCGCCGAAGTAGAAGGTGTCATGCATGGCGCGCGCCGGGTGGTGCGGCGGGAAGTTCAGCGCCTCGAAGTTGTGCCAGTCGTCCTCGATCTCCGGCCCCTCCGACAGCTCGTAGCCCAGCCGGCCGAAGATGCCGGTGATGCGCTCCAGGGTGCGGGTGATCGGGTGCAGGCCGGCACGGTCGCCATTGCGGCCCGGCAGGGTGATGTCGATGGCTTCGGCGGCCAGGCGCGCATCCAGTGCCGCGTCTTCCAGCAGCGCCTTGCGCTCGCCCAGCGCGCGGGTCAGCACGTCGCGGGCCTGGTTGATCGCTTCACCGGCGGCCTTGCGCTCGTCGGCCGGCAGGGCACCGAGCTGCTTGAGCTGCGAGGTGATGCTGCCGCTCTTGCCAAGCAGGGCCACGCGCAGCTGCTCCAGCACGTCGGGGCTCTGTGCGGCGGCCACATCGGCCAGCGCCTGGGTGGTGAGGGATTGGATGTCGCTCATGGGGGGCTGGAACTCCAGTCGATCTGCCATCGCGATGCGCGAAGGGCCGACCCCTGTCGCCACCGCCGTCCCCGCGCTGCCGTCGTGGCCTCGCCGGGACCCAAAAAAGAATGGGGAAGGACTTGCGCCCTTCCCCATGCATTGCCTTGACCTGACACCGTCCGAGTGAACGGTTACGGCATCGGGAAGGACTTATGCCGCCAGCGCGCCCTTGGCCTTTTCGGCCAGCGCAGCAAAACCGGCTGCGTCGTGCACGGCGATGTCAGCCAGGACCTTGCGATCCAGGGTGATGCCGGCCTTCAGCAGACCGTTCATGAAGCGGCTGTAGCTCAGGCCGTTGATGCGGGCAGCCGCATTGATACGGGTGATCCACAGCGAGCGGAAGTTGCGCTTCTTCTGCTTACGGCCGATGTAGGCGTACTGCTGTGCCTTGATGACCGCCTGCTTGGCGACGCGGAAGACCTTGCGGCGGGCGTTGTAATAGCCCTTGGCGAGATCCAGGATTTTCTTGTGGCGGCGACGCGCCTGTACGCCACGCTTAACTCGTGCCATTTTTCAGTTCCTCAGAGGTAAGGGAGCATGCGGTCCAGACGGCCTGCGTCTTCTGCACGGACATGGCCCGTCTGACGCAGATTACGCTTACGCTTGGTCGCTTTCTTCGTGAGGATGTGGCTACGGTTGGCGTGGCCGCACTTGTACTTGCCCGAGGCGGTCTTGCGGAAACGCTTGGCCGCTGCCCGGTTGGTCTTGATCTTGGGCATTGCAATGTCCTTGATGGGATATGACCCTGGTTTCTGACTGATCTGGCGGCGGCCTGGGCCGCTCTTTCCGTCCTGCCATGATCGGCGTACGACCCGTCCTGGGTGGGTCGAGCCGGGCATGATACAGGCAAAACCGCCCTGCCACCAGCCCCTGCAACCCTTTACCGGCGATTCACCGGCGTCCTGCAAAAGCAAAGGGACGCCAGCGGCGTCCCCTTACCTGAACCCTTCAGCCAGGCGCCCCGGAAGGCGGCCCGTCAGGCCTCAGGTCTTCTTCTTCGGCGCGATCATCATGACCATCTGACGCCCTTCCAGGCGCGGACGGGATTCAATGACGATGTCCTCGCCCAGATCGGTCTCGATCCGGTTGGCCATTTCGCGGCCCAGTTCCTGGTGGCTCATTTCACGGCCACGGAAACGGATGTTGACCTTGATCTTGTCACCATCTTCGAGGAACCCGCGCATCTTGCGCAGCTTGATCTGGTAGTCGCCCTCGTCCGTGACCGGACGGAACTTCACTTCCTTGATCTCGACCTGCTTGGTCTTCTTCTTGGCCTCGCTGGCCTTCTTCTGCGCTTCGAACTTGAACTTGCCGAAGTCCATGATCTTGCAGACCGGCGGATCGGCCTGCGGCTGGATCTCGACCAGGTCCAGGCCTTCATCTTCTGCCATGGACAGCGCTTCGTCGCGCGACAACACGCCGATCATTTCTCCGTCACTGCCGATCACGCGGACGCGCGGCACACGGATTTCCTGATTCTTGCGGTTCTGTTTGTTGTCAGGGGTGCTGATATTACGTTCTCCCAAGGGTATCGAACCGGTCCGGGTGCCTGTGCGCCCGGACCGGACCTTTGCTTACGCGCCCTCGGCGTGGAGCCGCTCGATGAAGGCCTGCAGGCTCATGCTGCCCAGGTCTTCGCCAGAACGCGTACGCACCGCCACAGCCCCATTTTCCTTCTCGCGGTCACCGATGACCAGCAGGTAGGGCACGCGCTGCAACGTATGCTCGCGGATTTTATAGCCGATCTTCTCGTTACGCAAATCCGAGCTGACGCGGAAGCCTTGCTCCGCAAGGGTTTTGGTCACGCCCGAGACGTAGTCGGCCTGGGCGTCGGTGATGTTGGCCACCACCACCTGGGTCGGCGCCAGCCAGGCCGGGAACTGACCGGCATGGTGCTCGATCAGGATGCCCAGGAAGCGCTCCATCGAGCCGACGATGGCGCGGTGCAGCATGACCGGGTGCTTCTTCTGGCTGTTCTCGTCCACGTACTCGGCGCCCAGGCGGCCCGGCATCATGAAGTCCACCTGCATGGTGCCCAGCTGCCAGGTACGGCCGATGGCATCCTTCAGGTGGTACTCGATCTTCGGGCCGTAGAAGGCGCCCTCGCCCGGCAGCTCCTGCCATTCCACGCCACAGGCGGTCAGCGCCGAGCGCAGCGCGCCTTCGGCCTTGTCCCAGGTGGCGTCGTCACCCAGGCGCGATTCCGGGCGCAGCGCGATCTTGATCTGGATCTCGTCGAAACCGAAGTGCTGGTAGACCGCCAGCGCCTGCTGGTGGAAGGCAGTCACTTCCGACTCGATCTGGTTTTCCGTGCAGAACACGTGGCCGTCGTCCTGGGTGAAGCCACGCACGCGCAGGATGCCGTGCAGCGCGCCGGACGGCTCGTTGCGATGGCAGGAACCGAACTCACCATAGCGGATCGGCAGGTCGCGGTAGCTGTGCAGGCCCTGGTTGAACACCTGGATGTGGCCCGGGCAGTTCATCGGCTTGACCGCGTATGTGCGCTTCTCCGATTCGGTGAAGAACATGTTGTCCTGGTAGTTGTCCCAGTGACCGGACTTCTTCCACAGGCTCACGTCCAGGATCTGCGGGCAGCGCACTTCGCCATAGCCGCTGTTGCGGTAGACCTTGCGCATGTACTGCTCGACCACCTGCCACAGCGCCCAGCCCTTCGGGTGCCAGAACACCAGGCCCGGTGCTTCTTCCTGCAGGTGGAACAGGTCCTGCTGCTTGCCGATGCGGCGGTGGTCGCGCATCTCGGCTTCTTCGATGCGCTTGATGTACGCCTCGAGCTGCTTCTTGTCGGCCCAGGCGGTGCCGTAGATGCGCTGCAGCTGCTCGTTCTGCGCGTCGCCGCGCCAATAGGCGCCGGAGATGCGGGTCAGCTTGAAGGCTTTCAGGAAGCGCGTGTTCGGCACGTGCGGGCCACGGCACATGTCCACGTATTCCTGGTGGTAGTACATGCCCATCGCCTGGATGTCGTCGGACATGTCCTCGATCAGGCGCAGCTTGTAGTCCTCGCCACGGGCCTTGAAGATCTCGATCACTTCGGCGCGCGGGGTCATCTTCTTGATGACGTCGTAGTCCTGGGCGATCAGCTCGCCCATGCGCTTCTCGATCGCGGCCATGTCGTCCGGGGTGAACGGGCGCTCGGAGTAGATGTCGTAATAGAAGCCTTCGGCGATCACCGGGCCGATCACCATCTTCACGTCCGGGTAGAGCTGCTTGACGGCGTGGCCGACCAGGTGGGCGCAGGAGTGGCGGATGATTTCCACGCCCTCCTCGTCCTTGGCGGTGATGATGCGCAGGCTGGCATCGTGGTCGATGACGTCGCTGGCATCGACCAGCACGCCATCCACGGCACCGGCGATGGTGGCCTTGGCCAGGCCGGCGCCGATCGACTGGGCGACCTCCATGACGCTGACGGGGTTTTCAAACTCGCGGCGGCTGCCGTCGGGAAGAGTAATGTTGATCATCGCAGTGGCTTCGTGCGGGGCCCGCTGGGCGGGCTGGAAAGCGTTCCGGGGCGGCGCCCGGGCAATAAAAAAGCGCCGCGAGGGCGCCTGGAACACAGGGCCTTCGGGGGCAGGTCAACAGTGGGCGGTGGTAGTGCTCATGTCGCACGCTCGGCCGGCGCTGGGCGCGGGCCACCTTGTTCCAGTCAGGGTTCTACGATGATCTTAAACCAGCGCACGGGAAAGCCCAAGGGCTACCGTACGGTCGGCTGAATGTGCCTCGCTGGCGGCGTGAAATTGCAATGATTACCATGTCGGCGCAGGCCGCTCCGTGCCAGCCTGCCCGCTTTCCCCCAGGACCCCGTGATGCGCCACCCGCTCCGACCGGCTTCCGCCGGCCCCGCCCGTGCCCCGCGTTCGCCGGCCCGCTGCCGCGCCGGCCGCCCGCAATGATCACCGTCGGCCTTTCCACGCTCGGCTTCTGCAGCCTGGGCATGCTGGCAGCGATGTTCTCGGCGCTGGCCTTCTATGCCGCTTCGCCGCATTGTCGCTGGCCGCGCCTGCGCCGCGCCGGCCGCCTGGGCCGCCAGATCGGCCTGGTCGCCGCTGCCGCCGCGCTGTGGCTGTGGATGGCCGAGCTCGGCTTTGCCGCCGGCCTGGTGGCGATGTTGTGCACCTGGATGCTGGCCGCGATGCTGTTGCCGGCGCTGGCCGCCTGGCACCGTCCCGGCACGGAGTCGCCCTGATGTGGCCGCGCGCCTTCGCTGGCGTCGTGGCCGGCTTCTTCCTGGCCGCGGCCGCGACCGGCCTGCTGGCATGGGTACCGCCCGGCCCCTGGCAGCGGGCGCTGGTGCCGACCCTGATCGCTTTCATCCCGCTGTGGATGCTGGCCGCCCTGTGGGCGTTCAGTTTCCGCAGCGCGCTGCGCGCCTGGCTGGTGCTGGGTGGCAGCGCCGCCGCCGGCTTCGCCATGCTCGGGCTGCTGCGCCTGACCGGCGCGGTGCAATGAGACCTCTCCCATGAAGTTCAGTTCGCAGACCCTGCGCACGTTCACCACCCTGCATACCTGGGTCGGCCTGGTGGCGGGCTTCGGCCTGTTCGTGGCCTTCTACGCAGGTGCGCTGACCCTGTTCCATCACGACCTGCCACTGTGGCAGACCCCGGGAGCCGCCACCGCACTGCCCGCCGGGCTGGACGATGCGCAGTACCTGCTGGAAGACGTGCTGGCTGCGCATCCGGAGGCACGCCGCCACGTCGGCATGACCTTCCCCGGCGCCGAACACCCGCAGCCGCTTGCATACTGGCAGGCCGATGACGGCAGCTGGCGCTATGCCTGGCCCGGCCAGATCGCCGGCAGCCCCACACCACCGCAGACCGGACTGGCCGAACTGGTCAACGAGCTCCATTACAGCCTCGGCCTGCCCGTGGCCGGGATCTACGTGATGGGCATTGTCAGCCTGCTGTACGGCATGGCACTGCTCAGCGGCCTGGTGATCCATCTGCCGAAGCTGCTCGGCGACCTGTTCGCGCTGCGTCCGGGCCGCAACCTGAAGCAGCTGTGGCAGGACGCGCACAACGTGATCGGCGTGCTCAGCCTGCCTTTCCACCTGATGTTCGCGGTCACTGGTGCCCTGCTCTGCCTGGTGTTCGTGCAGATGGCCCTGCTCAACCCGTTGATCTACGACGGCAAGGCGCTGCAGGCGGTGCCGACGGCGATGGACACCGCGCCCGTGCGCGATGCCAGTGGCATTCCGGCACCGCCGGGCAGCCTGCGCGTGCTGCATGCGCGCGCGCTTGAAGTCGCCCGCGCACAGGGCGTGGCCAACTTCGAGCCGGCCTACCTGAAGCTGGCCAATGCCGGCGATGCCAATGCCACCATCGAGATCACCGGCGAATCCACCGGCACGCTCGGCCCGCTTGGCGCGGTGGCGCTGGACGTGGCCACCGGCGACGTTCTGGCCTCGCAGCTGCCGGGCCAGCGCGACGCCAACCACGCCACGCTCAGCGCCGCCTACGCGCTGCACTTCGGCGAATTCGGCAACGGCGTGGTGGTCTGGCTGTACTTCCTGCTCGGCCTTGGCGGTGCGTTCCTGTTCTATTCGGGCAACCTGCTGTGGATCGAGTCGCGGCGCAAGCGTCGCCAGCCGCAGCAGCCGCGCGCCGGGGTGAACATGGCGCGGGCGACGGTCGGCGTGTGCATCGGCCTGTGCGTGGCGATCTCGGTCGCGTTCGTCACCGCGCTGGTGCTGGAGCGGCTGGCGCCGACGGCGGTCGATCGCGGCATCCGCTGGGCCTGCTTCGGCAGTTGGGCGGCCTGTGCGCTGTGGGCCGCGCTGCGACGCCCGGCGCAGGCCGCACGCGAGTTGCTGTGGGGGGCGGCGATCAGTACCGCGCTGGTACCGGTGCTGCACGGCGCACTCAATGGTGACTGGCTCTGGCGCGCCGCCGCGCGTGGCCACTGGCCGCTGTTCTGGGTCGACGCCATCGCGCTGGCCATGGCCTTCGGCTTCGCCCGCCTGGCAGTGGCCAGCCAGCGCCGCGCCCGCAACGGCGATCCCAACAGCGTCTGGGCCAACTGAGCCTTCGCCGGGCATGCCCCGGCGCTAACTACCATTGCGCGCAACGCCCCCTGTAGCGTCGAGCTTGCTCGACAGCTGTTGATTTCGCGCCAAGCACCGTCGAGCAAGCTCGACGCTACCCAAGCAGGATCATGCCTCGCCGGGGTAACGACTCACTTCGATCAGGTTGCCATCCGGGTCGCGGAAATACACCGATTCGATCGGCCCCAGCGCGCCGGTGCGTGCAACCGGCCCCTCCTCCACTGCAACGGACTGCGCCTGCAGGTGGGACAGCACATCGACTGTCGCCATGCGCGTGACCAGGCACAGGTCGGCACTGCCCGGCGTGGGCCGCAGCGCATGCGGCTGCAGTGGAGCACTGGCCGCATGCAGATTGATCTTCTGCTGGCCGAACTGCAACGCGGTACGACCCGCGCCGAAGCGCACGACCTGCATGCCGAGCACGCGCTGGTAGAAATCACAGCTGCGGTCGATGTCGGCGACGGTGAGGACCAGGTGGTCCAGGCGTTCAAGATGGATCATGCCCGCAGCGTAACGCTGCGGGCGTGGCGATGCTGTGCGGGGTTGGGCCAGTGGCATTGCGGCATTGCGCCGGGCATTGCCTGATGCAGCTCAATCGCCGATGCGCGCCTTCTGCCAGGGGCCCAGCATGGCGTTGAGCAGGCTGGCCTGTTCGTCGTCGCCGGTCAGCTCCCACATGAACACCCCGGCCAGGCCCTGCTCACGGGCGAACTGCGCACGCAGGCCGATCGAGCGCGGGTCTTCATAGCTGATGAAGATCTTCTGCCCGGCGCTGTACAGCCACGGGCTCTGCGCCTGCGGCTGCCAGTGTTTCGTCCAACCCGGCTGATCGAGATAGCGCGCCTTGATCACCCGCCAGTCGCCGGCATCGGCCGGCGCACTGTAGGACTGGTACAGCCCATCCGCTGCATCGCCGGTGACCTTGAAGCCGCGCCCGTAGAAGGGTACGCCCAGCACCAGCTTCTCGGCCGGCACGCCGTGCTCGCGGTAGTACTGCACCGCGCCGGCCACGTTGTTCCAGCGCCGCAGCTCCGGGGCCAGCGGATCGGCCGGCACTTCATGCAGCGGCGCATTGAAGGTCGACACCGCCGAGAAACCGGTGCCCATGTCGTAGCTCATCAGGTTGATGAAATCGAACACCTTGGCCAACGCCGGCAGGTCGTAGCTCGCTGCTGGATCGTAGGGGCCATCGGTCTGCAGGCGACCGGCGGCCAGAGCGGCGGTCAGCAGCATCGGCTGTCGCTCCTTGCGCCCGTGCGCGTCGAGTGCCACGCGGAACGCCTGCGCGAGCCGGGTCAGGTTGGCACGATCCTGCGGGCGGTGCGCCAGCTCGTTCGGTCCGCCACTGACCGGGAACTCCCAGTCGATGTCCACGCCATCGAAGCTGCCGGCATGGCGGTCGAAAAACAGCGCCATGCACGAGTCGACCAGGCGCTTGCGGCTGGCCTCGGTCAGCGCTGCATCGGAGAATCCACCTGCGCCCCATCCACCAATTGAGATCAGCGTGCGCAGATGCGGGTGCGCCTTCTTCAGCTCGGCCAGCGCAGCAAAATTCTTCGGCGCTTCGGCGCCGACCGTGCAGCGGCCGTCCTCGATGGTGGAGAACGCGTAGAACAGGTGGGTGAGGCGCTCGGCCGGAATGCTCGACACCGGGTAGCGCTCGGCCGAGCCGCCGGGGTAGTAGGCACCGAAGATCGGCGGCTGTGCGGGCGCGGCATGCAAGGCAATGGGCAGGGCGCCGGCAATCAGCACGGCAAGGACGGCCACGGTCTGGCGGAACATGGGATCTCCCGGTTCGAAGGCGCAGCCACGTTAGCAAACGGATGGAGCTGCGGGATGGTTGTCGCGGCATGTCGTCCAGTGGACAGGTGCGATCCGCGCAACCGCGACAGAACGATGGCTGCGTAGCGCCTCTCGTGCACCGCGGCAGGACATTCAACGACCTGGGTGCGCGGTTCTTCATAACAGCGAGGCAAAGAAAAAGCGGGCCGAAGCCCGCTTTTTCAATTCAGCGATTCCAGAAGCGTGTCAACCAAGGTTGACACCTACCGTAATTGACCGGAGGTCGATTACTCGGCGCTGGCGGCGCCGCCTTCTTCCACGGCCTTCATCGACAGGCGGATACGGCCCTGCTTGTCGACTTCCAGCACCTTGACCTTGACCACATCGCCTTCCTTCAGCACGTCGCCGACCTTCTCGACGCGATCGCTGGAGATCTGCGACACGTGGACCAGACCGTCCTTGCCCGGCAGGATGGTGACGAACGCACCGAAGTCCATGATCTTGGCGACCTTGCCTTCATAGATGCGGCCCGGTTCGACGTCCGAGGTGATCTGCTCGATGCGGGCCTTGGCGGCCTGCGCAGCGATGGCGTTGACCGAAGCGATGACGATGGTGCCGTCGTCCTGGATGTCGATCTGGGTGCCGGTTTCCTTGGTGATGGCCTGGATGGTCGAACCACCCTTGCCGATCACTTCGCGGATCTTGTCCGGGTGGATCTTGATGGTCAGCAGGCGCGGCGCGTAGTCCGACAGCTCTTCACGCGGAG
This sequence comes from Stenotrophomonas sp. YJH_SMC_12-1, assembly GCF_059370935.1. Classification (NCBI taxonomy): domain Bacteria; kingdom Pseudomonadati; phylum Pseudomonadota; class Gammaproteobacteria; order Lysobacterales; family Lysobacteraceae; genus Stenotrophomonas; species Stenotrophomonas sp. YJH_SMC_12-1. The sequence continues at coordinate 337,038 of NZ_JCAFUD010000001.1, forward strand.
CGGTCAGGCCGTGGGCCATTTCGCCCAGGATGTGCAGACGGCCAGCCTTGGCCTGCTGCAGGGCCTGCTTCATGATCTCTTCGGTGATGCCTTCGATCTTGATGTCCATCTGCAGGGCGGAAATGCCCTCAGCGGTACCGGCGACCTTGAAGTCCATGTCGCCCAGGTGATCTTCGTCACCCAGGATGTCGGACAGGACGACGAAGCGCTCGCCTTCCTTGACCAGACCCATGGCGATACCGGCCACCGGAGCCTTCACCGGCACGCCGGCGTCCATCAGGGCCAGCGACGAGCCGCAGACCGAGGCCATCGACGAGGAACCGTTCGACTCGGTGATTTCCGAGACGACGCGGATGGTGTACGGGAAGGCTTCCAGCGACGGCATGACAGCCAGCACGCCGCGCTTGGCCAGGCGACCGTGGCCGATTTCGCGGCGCTTCGGGCCCATCATGCGACCGCACTCACCCACCGAGAACGGGGGGAAGTTGTAGTGGAACAGGAAGTTTTCCTTGTACTCACCGGCAACGGCGTCGATGACCTGGCCGTCACGGGCGGTGCCCAGGGTGATGGTCACGATGGCCTGGGTTTCGCCACGGGTGAACAGCGAGGAACCGTGGGTACGCGGCAGCACACCGGTCTTCACGGCGATCGGGCGGACGGTGTCCAGCGCACGGCCGTCGATACGGACCTTGGTGTCCAGCACCGAGTCACGCATGGTGCGGTATTCCAGCTCGCCGAATTCCTTCGACAGCTCGGCCGGGTTCCAGCCTTCGGCGGCCACGCGGCCAGCCAGGGTTTCGAACACGTCCTTCTTGATTGCCGAGATGGCGTCGCGGCGCTGCAGCTTGTCACGCACCTGGAAGGCTTCGCCCAGGCGCGGGCCGATGGCTTCCTTCAGGGCGGAGATCAGCGCGTCGTTCTTGGCCGGGGCTTCCCAGGTCGACGGCTTGGTGCCGGCTTCGACGGTCAGCTCGTTGATCGCGTTGATGACCTTCTGCATTTCGCGGTGACCGAAGGTCACGGCGCCCAGCATCACTTCTTCGGACAGCAGCGCGGCTTCGGATTCAACCATCAGCACGGCGTTGGAGGTACCGGCGACGACCAGTTCCAGCTGCGAGTCAGCCAGTTCGCTGACGGTCGGGTTCAGGATGTACTCGCCGTTCTTGTAACCGACCTTGGCAGCGCCGATCGGACCCATGAACGGGGTGCCGGCCAGGGCCAGGGCAGCGGAGGCACCGATCAGGGCCGGGATGTCGCCGTCCACGTCCGGGTTCAACGACATGACCGTGGCGATGATCTGCACTTCGTTCTTGTAGTCTTCCGGGAACAGCGGACGGATCGGACGGTCGATCAGACGCGAGATCAGGGTTTCCTTCTCGGTCGCACGGCCTTCACGCTTGAAGAAACCACCCGGGATACGGCCGCCGGCGTAGAACTTTTCCTGATAATCGACGGTCAGCGGGAAGAAGTCCTGGCCTTCGCGCGCGCTCTTGGCGGCGACGGCGGTGACCAGCAGTACGGTGTCGTCCATCTTGACGATGACGGCGCCGCTGGCCTGACGGGCGACTTCGCCGGTCTCAAGCGTGACGGTGTGCTTGCCGTACTGGAAGGTTTTGGTGATTTTTGCCACGGAGGGTGTCCTTGGGGATGCTGTCTGCGAATTTGGACCGTCGGCGACCCTTGCCGCCAGCGGGTGGCCGGATCGTTCCGGCCTGAATCGGGGATTGCGGTACTACAAAACAAAACCGCGGCGCATCGCTGCGCCGCGGGGGATTCGTTGCTTAGCGACGCAGGCCAAGCTTCTCGATCAGGGCCTTGTAGCGCTCGACGTCCTTCTTCTTCAGGTAGTCGAGCAGGCTGCGACGGCGGTTGACCATCTGCAGCAGGCCGCGGCGGCTGTGGTGGTCCTTCTTGTGGGTCTTGAAGTGGCCGGTCAGCAGTTCGATGCGGGCGGTCAGCAGCGCAACCTGGACTTCCGGGGAGCCGGTGTCAGCCGAGCTGCGCTTGTTGTCTTCAATGACCTTCTGGGTGTCGATCGACATTTCTTTTTCTCTGTGATGCGTGGCCGGCAGGAACGCGCTTCGCGCACCGCCAGGCTCGCCGTGGACTACGAGGATGAAACCTGCGCCAGGCAGGCTGCCGGAAAACGGCCGCGAAATTGTAACGGTCGGGGGCTTCCGGGACAAGGACCGGGGCTGAACCGCCCGGGCCCGTCAGAGGTTGAAACGACGCTGCGGGGCCAGCAGGCCGCTTTCGTCGACCTGGCCCAGGCCCTGGACAGCGTCGTCCGGACCAAACACCGCCACCAGGCCACGCGGCCAGGACAGATCGCGCTGGCGCTGGCCGACGCAGAAGCGGCGGGCCTGGTCGGCATCCAGGTCGACCCGCGGGTACTCGGCCAGGCCGGCCGCCAGCGGCAGCAGCAGCGCGTCCATGCCCGCCTCGTCACCCGCCTCGACCATCGCCCGCAGCTGGTCCAGGGTGACCATTACCGGCTCACGGAACGGCTCGACCCAGAGCCGGCGCAGTGCGCTGATGTGGGCACCACAGCCCAGCGTCTCGCCCAGGTCGCGGGCCAGGCTGCGGATGTAGGTGCCGGAGCCGCAGGTCACGCGCAGCCGCAACCGTTCCGGCTGCTGCTCCAGCACCTCGATGGCATGTACCTGCACCTCGCGTTCGGGCGCTTCGATGACATCGCCGCGGCGGGCCTTCACATACAGCGGCTCACCGCCCTGCTTCAGCGCCGAATAGATCGGGGCACGCTGGCGGATGTTGCCGGTCAGCCCCGCCAGTGCGGCCTGCAGCGCTTCGGCACTGATGGCCGGCACCGGGCGCTGCAGCAGCACCTGGCCTTCGGCATCGTCAGTATCGGTGGTCTGGCCCAGCACGATCTCGGCGTCGTAGGCCTTGGCCGAGCCGAGCAGCAGGCCGGCGATCTTGGTTGCCTCGCCGAAGCACAGCGGCAGCAGGCCGGTGGCCAGCGGGTCAAGGCTGCCGGTGTGCCCCCCTTTCTCGGCGCGGAACAGGCGGCGGGCTACCTGCAGGGCGGCGTTGGAACTCATGCCGGTCGACTTGTCGAGCAGCAGGATGCCATCCAGGCGGCGGAACTGAATTCGGGTCATGGCAGAATTTTGTAGGGTCGAGCCATGCTCGACTGCCGCAGCGCGGTCTGCATCAGACATCGCGCAGCCGGAATGCAACAACGCCGGGCATGCCCGGCGCCACGCGGTTATTCTTCGTCGCTCTCGCGACGCTTCTCCGCGGCCAGCGTATCGGGCAGGTCGCGCAGGATGTTGTCGATGTGCTCACCACGGTCGACCGAGTCGTCGTAGTGGAAATGCAGCTCCGGCACGTGGCGCAGCTTCATCGCGCGTGCCAGGTCCATGCGCAGGCGGTAGCCCAGCTCCTTCAGGCCGGCCACGGCTTCGGCCGAACGTTCCGGCATCAGCGCGGTGACGAACACCTTGGCATGGGCCATGTCGCGGGTGATTTCCACGTCGGACACGCTCACCGAGGGCAACCCATGCTCGCGCACGGCGTTGTGCACCAGGGTGCCGAGTTCACGGCGCAACTGGGCGGAGACACGGTCGGTTCGATGGAAAGTCTTGGGCACGCGGTCGGGCTCTCGATTTGAATGTGACCCGACCAAGGTCGGGTCCTACCAGGAGGAGCGGCCCGACCAAGGTCGGGCCCCACCAGGGGGCGGACCGACCCGTGAGGGCCGGTCCAGTGCAGCATTACAGGGTGCGCGGCACTTCGATACGCTCGAAGCACTCGATCTGGTCACCCGGCTTGACGTCGTTGTAAGCCTTCACCGCGATACCGCACTCGGTACCGTTGCGGACTTCCTCGACGTTCTCCTTGAAGCGACGCAGCGATTCCAGCTCGCCCTCGAAGATCACCACGCTGTCGCGCAGCACGCGGATCGGCTTGTTGCGCCTGACCACGCCCTCGATGACCATCGAGCCGGCAACGGCGCCCAGCTTGGAGCTGCGGAACACGTCGCGGACCTCGGCGATACCGATGATCTCTTCGCGGATCTCCACGCCCAGCAGACCGGAGGCCACCTGCTTCACCTGATCGATCACGTCATAGATGATCGAGAAGTAGCGCAGGTCCACGCCGTTGGATTCGATGATGCGACGGGCCGAAGCATCCGCACGCACGTTGAAGCCGATGACGGTGGCCTTCGAAGCGGCCGCCGAGTTGGCGTCCGATTCGGTGATGCCGCCCACGCCGGAGTGGATCACGTTGATGCGGATGTCTTCGTTGGACAGCGCCACCAGCGCCTGGCTGAGGGCCTGCACCGAACCCTGCACGTCGGCCTTGATGACCAGGTTGAGGACCTGCTGGCCCTCGCCCTTGCCCAGGGTCGCCATGATGTCTTCCATGCGGCTGCCGGCGGTGGCGACCAGGCGCGATTCACGGCGCTTGGTCTCACGCTGCTGGGCAACGTCCTTGGCCAGGCGCTCGTCCTCGACCACCACGAAGTCGTCACCGGCTTCCGGCACGCCGGACAGGCCCAGGACCTGCACCGGGATGGACGGGCCGGCGAATTCCGGCTGCTTGCCGGTTTCATCGAACAGTGCACGCACGCGGCCGTACTGGATGCCGCACACCAGGTAGTCGCCCTTCTTCAGGCGGCCCTGCTGCACCAGCACCGTAGCGACCGGGCCGCGGCCCTTGTCCAGCGACGATTCGATCACCACGCCCGAGGCGCGGCCTTCGTCGACGGCCTTCAGTTCCAGCAGTTCGGCCTGGATCGAGATGGCGTCCAGCAGATCGTCGATGCCCAGGCCGGTCTTGGCCGAGATCTCCACCATCTGGGTGTCACCACCGAAATCTTCGGCCACGACCTGCTCGGACAGCAGTTCGTTCTTGACCCGCATCGGGTCGGCGTCGGACTTGTCGATCTTGTTGATCGCCACGATCAGCGGCACACCCGCCGAACGGGCGTGCTGGATCGCTTCCTTGGTCTGCGGCATGACGCCGTCATCGGCGGCCACGACCAGCACCACGATATCGGTCAGCTTGGCGCCGCGGGCACGCATCGAGGTGAAGGCAGCATGGCCCGGGGTATCCAGGAAGCTGATCACGCCCTTCGGCGTATCCACGTGGTAGGCACCGATGTGCTGGGTGATGCCGCCGGCTTCGCCGGTGGCGACCTTGGTGCGGCGGATGTAATCCAGCAGCGAGGTCTTGCCGTGATCGACGTGGCCCATGATGGTGACCACCGGTGGACGCTGGGTGGCTTCGCCCTGGTTTTCACCGGTCGAGGCCAGCAGTGCGTCCTCGGCGTCGTTGTCGTTGGCACGGATCGCCTTGTGGCCGAGTTCTTCGGTCACCAGCGCGGCGGTGTCGTGGTCGATGGACTGGGTGATGGTGGCCATCACGCCCATCTTGAACAGCGCCTTGACCACCTCGCCGCCCTTCAGCGCGAGCTTCTGCGCCAGGTCGGCCACGGTGATCGTGTCGCCGATCGCCACTTCACGCACCACCGGCGCGGTCGGACGCTCGAAGGCGTGCGGGCCGGCATTGTTGCCACCGCGCGACATGTCGCGACGGCCACCGGCCTGGTTACGGCCACCCGGCCGACCACGGGTGTTGCTGTTGTTGCTGTTGCCACGACGCGCACGGTCGGCAGCCGACAGGTGCATTTGGCCGGCGAAACGGTCGCCCGGGCCACGCTCGTTGCGCGACGCGCTGCGGTTGTTGCGGTCGTCGTTGCGCGGCGGCGGCGGCGCACTGCGCGGCGCAGCCGGAGCGGCGGCCGGCGTGCGCGGCGGACGCGGCGCGGTTTCATCGATCGGAGCGCGCTTGGGCTTGGTGGCCGCCAGTGCCTCGGCAGCCTTGGCGGCGGCCGCAGCTTCCTCGGCAGCCTTCTTCTCGGCCTCTGCGCGTTCCTTGGCCGCAATCTCTTCCTCACGGGCACGGACGATGGCTTCGTCGCGCAGACGATCCTTCTCGGCCAGGGCCTGCTGTTCGGCGAGGTTGCGGGCGCGCGACTCTTCCAGCTTGCGCAGGATGTCGGCGCGCTCTTCGTCCGGCGTCATGGCGCGCGCACCATCCTTGACGTAGGTGCGCTTCTGGCGCACCTCGACATTCACGGTCGTCTTGCTGCGACCGGAATTGACCGTCACTTCCTGCTGCTTCCGGCGGTTGAGCGTGATCTTCTTTGCAGACTGATCGCTCTCTTCCGGGGCCTGCTCGGGCTTGCCGTGCGAACGACGAAGGAAGCCCAGGAGCTTCACCTTCTCGGAGCTGGTCACGACCTGGTCGGGACCGCTGAACTTCATGCCGGCACCGGCCAGCTGTTCCAGCAGTTTTTCGACCGGCGTGTTGACCAGTTCGGCAAGCTTGCGGATGGTGGTTTGCTGCGACATTCGGATCCTATGATCTTGTGGGCGCCCCCCCGCATCTGGAGGTGGCGCGGATTCTACGCCCTGAGCGGCTCAGGGCCCTGTTCATTGCCGGCTCATTCGCCGCGTTCCAGTCGGGCGATCTCTTCGGCACGGGCGGCCAGGATCAGCGCAGCGGCGCGCGCCTGATCCAGTCCTTCGATGCCGAAGTCCATGACCTCGTCGGCGGCCAGGTCGGACAGGTCCTCGCTGGTACGCACGCCGTGGCCGGCCAGCGCATATGCGGTGGCTTCGTCCATGCCCTTCAGGGACAGCAGGTCCTGCGCCGGCTGGCCGTCTTCAAGGCCTTCTTCGACTGCCAGGGCCTCATTGAGCAGCGCATCGCGGGCACGAGCGCGCAGCTCTTCGACGATGTCTTCGTCGAAACCTTCCACGGCCAGCAGTTCGCCGACCGGGACATATGCGATTTCCTCGACGGTGCCGAAGCCTTCGCTGACCAGGATGCCGGCGATTTCCTCGTCCACTTCCAGCTTGTCCATGAACAGCTGGCGGGCCGAAGCCTGCTCGGCCTCCGACTTGGCGGTGACCTGGTCCTGGGTCATCACGTTGAGCTGCCAGCCGGTCAGGCGGCTGGCCAGGCGCACGTTCTGGCCGCCCTTGCCGATCGCCTGGGCCAGGCGATCTTCGGCAACGGCCAGGTCCATCGAGTGCTTGTCTTCATCGACGATGATCGACTGCACTTCGGCCGGCGCCATCGCGTTGATGACGAAGTTGGCGGGGTTGTCGTTCCACAGCACGATGTCCACTCGCTCGCCATTGAGCTCGTTGGACACGGCCTGCACGCGCGAACCGCGCATGCCGATGCAGGCACCGATCGGATCGGTGCGCTGGTCGTGGGCGAGCACGGCGATCTTGGCGCGGTCGCCCGGATCACGTGCGCAGGCCTTGATTTCCACCAGGCCCTGGCCGACTTCCGGCACTTCCAGCTTGAACAACTCGATCATGAATTCCGGGGCGGCGCGGCTGATGAACAGCTGCGGGCCACGGGGTTCCGAACGGACTTCGGCCAGGTAGCCGCGCACGCGGTCACCGGCGCGCAGCACGTCGCGCGGAATGCCCTTGTCCTTCGGAATGAAGCCTTCGGCATTGCCACCGAGGTCGACATAGATGTTGCCGCGCTCGGCGCGCTTGACCACACCGGTGATCAGTTCGCCGACGCGATCCTTCCACGCATCCACGACCTGCTGGCGCTCGGCTTCGCGCACACGCTGGACGATGACCTGCTTGGCGGCCTGGGCGGCGATGCGGCCGAAGTCCGGGTTCTCGATCTGCTCTTCGATGTAGTCGCCGACGTCCACGCCTTCGGCCTCGTCGACGGCGTCCATCAGGCGGATCTGGCGGTCCGGCGATTCCATGACCACGTCGTCGGCCACCACTTCCCAGCGGCGGAAGGTTTCGTAGCTGCCATCCTTGTGGTCGATGACCACGCGGGTCAGCACTTCCTCGTCGGGATAGCGCTTCTTCGCTGCCGAGGCCAGGGCGGCCTCGATGGCATCGAAGATCACTTCACGCGGCACGCCCTTCTCGTTGGCGACCGCGTCGACTACCAGCAACAGTTCCTTGCTCATTGGCTCACTCCGCGCGCGGCTTCTTTGCCGCCGGCTCGTTGGAAGAAGAATTCGTGTTCGGCTTCGGACGCTTCGGCGCCGGACCGGTCGGCTTGCTCGGGGCCAGCCCCAGCGCCACCCAGTCGGGCATGATCCGTGCCTTGTCGATGTTGTCGGCCGACACCACCACTTCGGTCTTGTCGACGATGAAGGTGATGGTGCCTGCGGCCTCGTCGGTCGCTTCGATACGGCCCTGCAGGCGACGACGGTTGTCCTGCGGCAGCTTCAGCGTGACCTTGGCCGATTCACCCTGGTGGCGAGCGAACTGCTCCAGGTTGAACAGCGGGCGATCCACGCCCGGCGAGGACACTTCCAGCGTGTAATTGCCGCTGATCGGGTCTTCGACGTCCAGCTGCGCCGACACTTCGCGGCTGACCCGCTCGCAGTCGTCGACATTGATGATGCGCTCGGGCTGTTCAGCCAGCGGCACGTCGATGTAAAGGCGCAGGGTCGCACCGCCGGGGGCCGGCAGATACTCAACGCCCAGCAGCTCCAGGCCCAGCGACACAACGGTCGGGGCGAGCAGATTCGCGATGTCGGTTGCCTTGTCGCTCACAGCCTGCCTTGATCTCTTGGTTGGGTGCCGGCCTTGGCCGGCGTGAAAACATGACGCCCCGGAAACGACAAAGGGCCCGCTGGGCCCCTTTTCCGGAAAGACTCCGGTGACTGGATTCCGGTTGCAACCTGCAGTGCCTGCCGGTTGCGGCCCTCCTTCCGGGTCCGGACTCCCGCCGGGAGGCCGCCTTCAGGGGTACTGCTAGGCCGCTGATGATAGCGGCTGCACCGCGCTGGTGCAAGGTGCGGGCCCGGGGTCAGATCCCTTTCCCGCGGAAAAGGGAGCTGACCCCGATCACGCAGAAACGACGCAGCCACCCAAAGAAAAACGCCTTCGAAGCAGGACTTCGAAGGCGATCTCTTTACTTGGTAGCGGGGGCAGGATTTGAACCTGCGACCTTCGGGTTATGAGCCCGACGAGCTGCCAGACTGCTCCACCCCGCATCAGAAGCGGAATTATGAGCGTTGGCTCCAAAAAATGCAAGCTTTCCCTCATTCATCAAACCGGTTGGCGCCGATCTGAAGTTGGTAGCGGGGGCAGGATTTGAACCTGCGACCTTCGGGTTATGAGCCCGACGAGCTGCCAGACTGCTCCACCCCGCACCGGTAGTGTTTGAACTGCTGCCCTGCTCTCTTTCGAGGAGGGCGACCGCAACGATGTTCTGGCTGAACCGCTGCAGTGACAACTCAGGCTGCGCATATTACACGAATCGCGCAGCTTTGTGTCAACTTTTATGCAAGATGCGCAAATGCCTGCTGGCACCAGACCATGATCGGGTTCCAGGCCAGGCCCAGCGCCAGCAGCGCCAGCGCGTTCACGCCCAGCACCAGGCCCAGCACGCGGTCGTTGCTGCGCGGCATGGCCTCGCCCACCGGCTCATCGAAGTACATGACCTTGATGACGCGCAGGTAGTAGAAGCAGCCGACCACGGCACACAGCACGCCGAGGATGGCCAGCCACAGCAGGCCCCCGTTGACGGCCGCGCCCAGCACCGCCAGCTTGGTCCAGAAGCCCAGGAACGGCGGAATGCCGGCCAGCGACGCCATGATGCACAGCACCAGGCCGGCCATCCACGAGTTGCGGGCATTGAGGCCCTTGAAGTCCTCGATGTTCTCGGCTTCGAAACCGGCACGCGACAGCGCGATGATCGCGCCGAAGGCGGCGGTGGACATGATGGCGTAGGCCAGTGCGTAGAACAGCGCGGCGGCATAGCCCTGCGCGCCACCACCGGCGATACCCATCAGCAGGAAGCCGATGTGCGAGACGGTGGAGAACGCCAGCATGCGCTTGAGGTTGCTCTGCGCGATGGCCATCAGGTTGCCGATGACCAGCGAGACCGCGGCCAGGCCGGCGATCAGCAGCTGCAGTTCAGTCGACAGCGGACCCACGCCCATTTCCAGCAGGCGGTAGGCCATGCCGAAGGCGGCCAGCTTCGGCGCCGAGCTGATGAACAGTGCGATCGGTGCCGGGGCACCCTGGTACACGTCCGGCAGCCACATGTGGAACGGTGCGGCGCCCAGCTTGAAGGCGACGCCGGCGATCATGAACACCGCACCGGTGATCAGCAGCACGCGCTCTTCCGAGTGCGGGATGGCGTCACGGATGACGTCCAGGTGCAGGCTGCCGGTGGCGCCGTAGATCAGAGACATGCCGTACAGCAGCAGGCCCGAGGCCAGCGAACCCAGCACGATGTACTTCATCGCTGCTTCCGAGGCCAGACCGTTCTCACGGTTGCTGGCAACCAGTGCGTAGGAGCACAGCGCCAGCAGCTCCAGGCCCAGGTAGACCATCAGCAGGCTGCCGGCCGAGACCAGGATCATCATGCCGGCGGTGCCGAACAGGATCAGCACCGGGATCTCGCCCTGGAACAGGTTGCGGTCACGCAGGTAGCGCCAGCCGTAGACCAGGGTCAGGCCGCTGAGCAGCACGATCCCGGTCTTCATCACGTCCGCGGCAGTATCGCGCACGAACATGCCATGGAAGACCTCGCCCTGCCCGCCCACGCCGGTGGCCAGCATGAACAGCACCACGGCCAGCGCAGCGAGCGAGAACAGGTGGGTGACGATCTTGTTCCGGTTGCTGACGAACAGGTCGAGGATCATCAGGGCGAAGGCGCTGCCGATCAGCACCAGCTCGGGAGCGAGCGGTGGCAGGTCAGCGGCGGTCAATGGCAGCAGCGGCGAGGTGGTCATCATCAAATCCTGGAATTACAGCAGCTTGCTGGATGCGATCTGCATCGCCAGCTTCGCGATCGAGGGCTCCATCAGGTCGGTCAGCGGCTTGGGGTAGATGCCCAGGGCCAGCACGCCGATGGCGAACACGCCCAGCACCAGCCATTCGCGGCCGTTGATGTCCTTCAGTTCGGCCACGTGGCTGTTGGCCACTTCGCCGAAGAAGATGCGCTTGTACAGCCACAGGGTGTAGGCGGCGCCGATGATCAGGGTGGTGGCCGCGCCCAGTGCGATCCACGGATTACGCTGGAAGGCCGACAGGATGACCATGAACTCGCCGACGAAACCGCTGGTGCCCGGCAGGCCCGCATTGGCCATGAAGAACAGCATGGCGAAGGTGGCGAACCACGGCATCACGTTGACCACGCCGCCGTAATCGGCGATGCGGCGGCTGTGCATGCGGTCGTACAGCACGCCGACACAGGAGAACATCGCACCGGACACGAAGCCGTGCGAGATCATCTGCACCATGGCGCCCTGCAGGCCCAGGCGGGCAGCATCGGCGTTGCCGGCTTCACGCACCAGCCACAGGGCGATGAAGGTGCCCAGGGTGACGAAGCCCATGTGCGCGATCGACGAATAGGCGATCAGCTTCTTCATGTCGTCCTGCACCAGGGCGACCAGGCCGACGTAGATCACCGCGATCAGCGACAGCGCGATCACCAGCCAGGCCCATTCCTGCGACGCGTCCGGGACGATCGGCAGGTTGAAGCGCAGGAAGCCGTAGCCACCGATCTTCAGGGCGATGGCGGCCAGGATCACCGAACCGGCGGTCGGCGCTTCCACGTGGGCGTCCGGCAGCCAGGTGTGGACCGGGAACATCGGCACCTTGACCGCGAAGGCGATCAGGAAGGCAAAGAAGATCCAGGTCTGTTCCTTGGCCGACAGCGGCAGCGCGTACAGGTCGGCCAGCTGGAAGCTGCCGCCCTTCATGTACAGGTAGATCAGCGCCACCAGCATCAGCACCGAGCCGAGGAAGGTGTACAGGAAGAACTTCAGTGCTGCGTAGATGCGGCGCGGGCCACCCCAGACACCGATGATCAGGAACATCGGGATCAGCATGGCTTCGAAGAACACGTAGAACAGCATCGCGTCCGTCGCGGCGAAGATGCCGACGGTGACGCCTTCCAGGATCAGGAAGGCCGCCACGTACTGGTTGACGCGCTTGTCGATGGCGCTCCAGGCGCCGATCAGGGCAAGCACGCTGACTAGGGTGGTCAGCAGGATCAGCGCCACGGCAATGCCGTCCACGCCCAGGTTGTAGCCGATCTTGTACGCCGGGATCCAGGCATGGGTCTCGACGAACTGCAGGCCGTCGATGCCCGCGTTGTAGCCGCCCAGCAGCGAGAGGCTTGCAACGAAGGTGAGCACCGCGACGCCCAGCGACGCCCAGCGGGCAGTCTGTGCATCACGGATCGCAAGGATCAGGGCGCCACCGATGATCGGCAGCCAGATGAGGACACTGAGTAGAGGCCAGTTCGACACGTCTTCTTATTCCGTACAGGTCATCAACGCAGGTAATGCATCAGCACGCCCAGCAGGGCAATCAGGCCGATGATCATCGCGAAGGCGTAGTGATAGAGGAAACCGGATTGGGTACGACGCAGCACGCCGGCTGCAACGTCCACAACACGTGCCGAAAGATTGACCACGCCGTCGACGATGTTGCTGTCGATCCAGCGCGAGACCTTGCCCAGCTTGACGCTGCCACCGGCAAAGCCATCGATCCACAGCTTGTCGAAGCCGTACTTGTTTTCCAGCACCGAGACGATCGGGGCGAAGGTCTTGCGCGCCTTGCCCGAGAGGTCCGGCTTCCACAGGTAGAACAGCGCAGCCAGCAGGAAGCCCGCCAGGGTCAGCCAGAACGGCGGCAGCATCATGCCGTGCAGCGCGAACGCCACCGGGCCATGGAACTCTTCACCCAGGAACGCGACGGTGTTCTTGGCCGGATCGTAGAAGTCGACGATGCCGGTGAAGAACGTCTGTGCCTGGCCCTTGATCGCCTCGTGCGCATGGTGGCCGGCCCAGTCGGTGCCGTGCAGCATCGGACCGATGCTGAAGAAACCAATGGCGATCGACGGGATGGCCAGCAGGATCAGCGGCAGGGTCACCACCCACGGGGTTTCATGCGGTTCATGCGGACCGTGGCCGTGGTCGTCATGGGCATCGCCATGGTGGGCATCGGCGGCGTGGTGATCGTCATGGCCGTGGCCATGATCGTCGTGCGCGTCGCGGAAACGCTCCTTGCCGTGGAAGGTCATGAACAGCAGACGGAAGCTGTAGAAGCTGGTCACCAGCACGCCACCCAGCACGGCCCAGTAGCCATAGGTGGCCACCCAGCTGTTCTGCATGTGGGCGTGGATCTCGGCCGCCTCGATGATGGTGTCCTTCGAGTAGAAGCCGGAGAAGAACGGCGTACCAACCAGGGCCAGCGTACCGATCCACATGGTGATGAAGGTGATCGGCATGTACTTGCGCAGGCCGCCCATCTTGCGCATGTCCTGCTCGTGGTGCATCGCGATGATGACCGAGCCGGCGCCCAGGAACAGCAGGGCCTTGAAGAAGGCGTGGGTCATCAGGTGGAACACGGCGGCCGAGTAGGCCGACACGCCCAGGGCGACGGTCATGTAGCCCAGCTGCGACAGCGTGGAGTACGCGACGACGCGCTTGATGTCGTTCTGCACGATGCCGATCAGGCCGGTGAAGAACGCGGTGGTGGCACCGATGAACAGCACGAAGTTCAGCGCCGTCTGCGACAGCTCGAACAGCGGCGACATGCGGGTGACCATGAAGATACCGGCGGTCACCATCGTCGCGGCGTGGATCAGTGCCGAGATCGGGGTCGGGCCTTCCATCGAGTCCGGCAGCCACACGTGCAGCGGGACCTGGGCCGACTTGCCCATGGCGCCGATGAACAGGCAGATGCAGATGACGGTGGCGATCGACCAGATCACCGGTTCGTTCAGCAGCTGCATGCCCAGGATCGTGCCGTCCCAGATCTGCAGCTGGGCGCGCGGGTCAGCCAGCATGCCGGCCTGCGAGAACACCTGCGAGTAGTCCAGGGTGCCGAACACCCACAGCACGCCAGCGATGCCCAGCAGGAAGCCGAAGTCACCGACGCGGTTGACCAGGAACGCCTTCATGTTGGCGAAGATCGCGGTCGGGCGCTTGAACCAGAAGCCGATCAGCAGGTACGACACCAGGCCCACCGCTTCCCAGCCGAAGAACAGCTGCAGGAAGTTGTTGCTCATCACCAGGGTGAGCATCGAGAAGGTGAACAGCGAGATGTAGCTGAAGAACCGCTGGTAGCCCGGGTCGTCCTGCATGTAGCCGATCGTGTAGATGTGGACCAGCAGCGACACGAAGGTCACCACCACCATCATCATCGCGGTCAGCTTGTCGACCATGAAGCCGACGTGCGCCGAATACTGGCCGACTTCGAAGAACGTGTAGATGTTCTGGTTGAACGGCTGCGCGCCGCCCCACATCAGCTGGTAGAACGTGTACATCGACAGGCCGCAGGCTGCCGCGACGCCGAGGATGGTGATGGTCTGCGCGCCGAAGCGCTTGACCTGGCGACCGAACAGGCCGGCGATGATGCTGCCGAACAGCGGTGCAAGCACCACTGCGATCAACAGACTCTTGGAGAGAGTGATTTCCATCTGTGGATCAGCCCTTCAACGAATCGACTTCGCCGACATTGATCGTGCGGCGGGTACGGAACAGGGTCACCAGGATCGCCAGGCCGATGGCGGCTTCCGCGGCGGCGACGGTCAGGATGAAGAACACGAACAGCTGGCCGGACGGATCGCCCAGCTGACGCGAGAAGCCGACGAAATTGATGTTCACCGAAAGCAGCATCAGCTCGATCGACATCAGCAGGACGATGACGTTCTTCCGGTTGAGGAAGATGCCGGCCAGGCTGATGGCGAACAGCACCGCGCCAAGCGCAAGCATGTGGCCAAGGGTAATCACGGCTGGGTCTCCTCGCCGGTGGCCGGCTTGCTGTTGCTGTGCACGACCGGTGCTTCGGCGCCCATCTTGACCATGCGCAGGCGCTGGCCGGCCTTGACCATGGTCTGCTCACCCGGGTTCTGGCTCTTCACGCCGGTACGGCGACGCAGGGTCAGCATCACGGCGGCGACCACGGCCACGGTCAGGATGACGGCGGCGAACTCGAACGGCAGCAGGTATTCGGTGAACAGCGTGCGCGCCAGCCAGGTGACGTTGGAGCTGTCGGCAGCGACCGCAGCGGCGTTGTCGGCCGGGAACGGAGCGACCGCCCTGCCCTTCACGCCGATCAGGATCAGCATCTGCACCAGCATCGCCACTGCCACGATCAGGCCGACCGGCAGGTAACGCACCCAGCCTTCACGCATCTTGCTGGGGTCGATGTCCAGCATCATCACCACGAACAGGAACAGCACCATCACCGCGCCGACGTAGACCAGCACCAGCGCCACGCCGAGGAACTCGGCGCCCACCAGCAGCCACACGCAGGCAATGGAGAAGAAGGTCAGCACCAGGCACAGCACTGCATGCACCGGGTTGCGCACGCTGATCACCGCACCGGCCGAAACCGTTGCCGCGATGGCGAACACCCAGAAAGCGATATTTACCCAATCCATCTCTCGACCTCAGCGGTAAGCGGCATCGGCGGCACGACGCTCGGCGATCTCGTTTTCGAGACGATCGCCAAGGGCCAGCAGCTGCGGCTTGGTAACGATGTTTTCGCCACGGTTCTCGAAGTGGTACTCGAGGATGTGGGTTTCGACGATCGAGTCCACCGGGCAGCTTTCTTCGCAGAAGCCGCAGAAGATGCACTTGAACAGGTCGATGTCGTAGCGGGTGGTGCGGCGGGTGCCGTCCTCGCGCTTGGCCGAGTCGATGGTGATGGCCAGCGCCGGGCACACCGCTTCACACAGCTTGCAGGCAATGCAGCGCTCTTCGCCGTTGGGATAACGGCGCAGGGCGTGCAGGCCACGGAAGCGCGGCGACTGCGGGAACTTCTCCATCGGGTACATCATCGTGTACTTCGGCTTGAAGCTGTACTTCAGCGTCAGCCAGAGGCCGGCCAGCAGTTCGAGCAGCAGCAGGCTCTTGAAGTAATGGGTAATCCTGTTCATCACTTAGACGCCCTTTTGAATCACGCCGAAGAACACCATGACGGCGGTAACCGCGATCCACAGAATGGCCAGCGGGATGAAGACCTTCCAGCCCAGGCGCATGATCTGGTCATAGCGGAAGCGCGGGAAGCTGGCACGGAACCAGATGTAGGCACTGGCGAAGAAGAACACCTTGACGAACAGCCACGGTGCACCGCCCTTCCAGATCCAGTCGACCAGCGGCGAGACGTTACCCAGATCAAGCCAGCCCTGGACCGGGCTCAGCCAGCCGCCGAGGAAGAAGATCGAGATCAGGAAGCTGATCAGGATCATGTTCGCGTATTCGGCCAAGAAGAACAGGGCGAACGCACCGCCGGAGTACTCGACCATGTGGCCGGCAACGATTTCCGATTCGCCTTCCACCACGTCGAACGGCGCGCGGTTGGTTTCAGCCACGCCCGACACCCAGTAGATGACGAACAGCGGGAACAGCGGCAGCAGGAACCAGTCGAAGAAGCCGGAACTGCCGGCCTGCGCAGCGACGATGTTGCTCAGGTTCAGGCTGCCCGAGGCGATCATCACGCCGACCAGGGCGAAGCCCATGGCGATTTCGTAGCTGATCATCTGCGCCGAGGCGCGCATGGCACCCAGGAACGCGTACTTCGAGTTCGATGCCCAACCGGCCAGGATGATGCCGTAGATGCCCAGCGAGGTCATCGCCAGCAGGTACAGCAGGCCGGCGTTGGCATTGGACAGCACGATCTGCGAATCGAAGGGCACCACCGACCAGGCCGCGAAGGCCGGGGCCAGGGTGATCAGCGGGGCCAGCAGATAGATCGCCTTGTTGGCGCTGCTCGGCTGGACCACTTCCTTGAACAGCAGCTTGAAGACGTCGGCGAAGGCCTGGAAGATGCCCATGCCCACGTACATCGGGCCGTGGCGGACGTGCATCCAGCCGATCAGCTTGCGTTCCCAGACCACGTAGAAGGCCACCGAGATGATCACCGGAACGGCGATCACCAGGATCTTCAGGATGATCCAGATCAGCGCGCCGATGTCACCGAGGCCCAGCAGCCACTGGTGCAGCGGGTCGACCGCGTTCAACAGCAATTCGTTCATGCAGCCACCACCGTTACGCGAGCGGCACCCAGCGGCGCGGTCGCGCCGTGGCCCGATTCAATCCAGACCGAACCCGCAGCGACGCGGGCGTCGACCACCACCGGCAGGGTGGCCTTGCCGGCATCGGTGCCGACCTTGGCCATCTGCCCTTCCTGCAGCTGCAGGCGAGCGGCATCTTCAGCGTTCAGCACGATGCGCGGGGCGTTGTTGAGCGGATGCGACTGCAGCGCCGGGGCGCGACGGACCACCGCATCGGTGCGGTAGATCGCGGCGGTCGAAGCCACTTCCAGGCCTTCGCCGGCAACCACCGGCTGCGCCGAAGCGGCAACGGTGACCGACACCGGGGCCAGGCTGGCACGCAGGCCGGCAAGGTCGGTGAAGTCGAAACCGGTCAGCGCCATGTCGCCGCCCAGGGCGCGCAGCACGCGCCAGCCTTCACGGGCCTCGCCCGGCAGCTTGCCGCCGGCACGGGCCGACTGCTCGCGACCATCGAGGTTGGTCAGGGTGGCGTCGATTTCCGGCAGCGCACCGATCGGCAGGATCACGTCGGCGACGTCGCGGGTCGAGGCACAGGCGAACTGGCTGAAGGCCACCACCTGGGCACCGGCCAGCGCCTTGCGCGCGGCAGGTGCATCGGCGAAATCCAGGCCCGGCTCCAGGCCGTACACCACGTAGGCCTGGCGCGGCTGCGCCAGCATCGCGGCGACGTCCTTGCCGGCCGGCAGCACGCCGGCGCGGGTCAGGCCCACGGCGTTGGCGCCCTGCGGGATGCGGCACAGCTTGGCACCGGTGGCGGCGGCGAAGTCACGCGCGGCGGCGCGGATGGCGGCAGCCTGCGGGTGGTTTTCGGCGATGCCACCGACGATCAGCACGGTGTTGTTGCCGCCCTGCACCGCCGAACGCAGCTCGGCGTTGGCCAGCGCGTCGACGAACTTCGACGGTGCAACGATCTGCTTGCCGGCAATACTGAAGGCGAAGTCGAAGTCGACCGGATTGACGACGTGGATCTTCGCGCCCTTGGTGGTCTGCGCCTTGCGCAGGCGGGCGTGCAGCAGCGGCAGTTCGTGGCGGATGTTGCTGCCCAGAACGACGATGCGATCGGCACCTTCGATTTCGGCCAGCGGCAGGCCGAACACTTCGGCGGTTGCAGCGTCGGAGAAATCACGGTTGTTGATGCGGTGGTCGATATTGCTCGAGCCCAGGCCCTTGGCCAGGCGGGCCAGCAGCGCGCCTTCCTCGTTCGAGGTGGACGGATGCACCAGCACGCCCAGGTTGTCGCCCTGGTTGGCCTTGAGGATCTCGGCGGCCGCGGCCAGGCCTTCGGCCCAGCTCACTTCCTTCCACTCGCCATTGACCTTGCGCAGCGGCTTGACCGCACGGTCTTCGCTGTACAGGCCCTGGTGCGAGTAGCGGTCACGGTCGGACAGCCAGCACTCGTTCACCGCTTCGTTGTCGCGCGGCACGGTGCGCAGCACTTCGCCGCGACGCACGTGCAGGAACAGGTTCGAACCCATCGCGTCGTGGTAGCCCAGCGATTCGCGCGCGGTCAGTTCCCACGGGCGGGCGCGGAACTGGAACACCTTGTTGGTCAGTGCGCCGACCGGGCAGACGTCGACGACATTGCCGGACAGTTCGGTGGTCAGCGGCTTGCCGTCGAAGGTACCGATCTGCAGGTTCTCACCGCGGTACATGCCACCCAGTTCGTAGGTACCGGCGACGTCGGCGGTGAAGCGGACGCAGCGGGTGCACTGGATGCAGCGGGTCATCTCGGTGGCGACCAGCGGGCCCATGTCCTCGTCCGGGACCACGCGCTTGCGCTCGTTGAAGCGGCTGACCGAACGGCCATAGCCCAGCGAGACGTCCTGCAGTTCGCACTCGCCGCCTTGGTCGCAGATCGGGCAGTCCAGCGGGTGGTTGATGAGCAGGAACTCCATCACCGAGCGCTGGAACTTCAGTGCCTTCTCGCTGCGGGTGGCGACCTTCATGCCATCCATCACCGGAGTGGCGCAGGCCGGCGCCGGCTTCGGCGACTTTTCCACGTCCACCAGGCACATGCGGCAGTTGGCGGCGATCGGCAGCTTCTCGTGGTAGCAGAAGCGCGGAATCGAAATGCCGGCCTTGTCGGCCGCCTGGATGATCATCGAACCCTTGGGCACGACCAGGGACTTGCCATCGATTTCGATGGTCACGTGATCCGGTGGCACGTTCGGGTTTACGGGTTGCGCGCTCATGCGGCGGCTGCCTCCACCTTCTTGCCGTCAACCATCGAATGACCGTTGACGATGTAGTACTCGAATTCGTCCCAGAACTGGCGCAGGAAGCCCTGGATGGGCCATGCAGCCGCTTCACCGAACGCACAGATGGTGTGGCCTTCGATCTGGCCGGCCACCGCCTTCAGCTGGTGCAGGTCTTCCATCGTGGCCTTGCCGGCGACGATGCGCTCCAGCACGCGGTGCATCCAGCCGGTGCCCTCGCGGCACGGGGTGCACTGGCCACAGGATTCCTTGTGGAAGAACTGGCTGATACGGCAGGCGAACTTGACGCAGCAGACGCTGTCGTCCAGCACCACGATCGCACCCGAACCCAGGCCGGAGCCCAGCGCGCGGATGGTGTCGTAGTCCATCGGCAGGTCCTTCAGCTCGGCCGCGGTCAGCACCGGCATCGACACGCCGCCCGGGATCGCGCCCTTCAGCGTGCGGCCCGGACGCAGGCCACCGGCCATTTCCAGCAGGTCGTGGAATTTGGTGCCGAGCGGCACTTCGAAGTTGCCGCCATTCTGCACGCAGCCGGACACCGAGAAGCACTTAGGACCGCCGTTGGCGGTCAGGCTCAGGCCCTTGAACCACTCCGGACCGTTGCGGATGATCGCCGGCACCGAACCATAGGTTTCGGTGTTGTTGATCGTCGACGGCTTGCCATACAGGCCGAAATTGGCCGGGAACGGCGGCTTGTAGCGCGGCTGGCCCTTCTTGCCCTCCAGCGATTCCATCAGCGCGGTTTCTTCGCCGCAGATGTACGCGCCGGCGCCCAGCGCGCCGTAGATGTCGATGTCCACGCCACTGCCGAGGATGTTCTTGCCCAGCCAGCCGTTCGCATAGGCGTCGGCCAGGGCCTGCTCGAAGTGCTCGAACGGCTCGTGGTGGAACTCACCGCGCAGGTAGTTGTAACCCACGGTCGAACCGGTGGCGTAGCAGGCGATCGCCATGCCTTCCACCACCGAATGCGGGTTGTAGCGCAGGATGTCGCGGTCCTTGCAGGTGCCCGGCTCGGATTCGTCCGAGTTGCAGAGGATGTACTTCTGCATGTTGCCCTTGGGCATGAAGGACCACTTCAGGCCGGTCGGGAAGCCTGCGCCACCGCGGCCGCGCAGGCCCGAGGCCTTGACCATCTCGATGACCTGCTCCGGCGGGATCTTCTCTTCGAGGATCTTGCGCAGGGCGGCGTAGCCACCGGTCTTCAGGTAGCTTTCGTACGACCACGGGGTGTCGTAATGCAGGGTGGTGTAGACCACCTGGTGCGGCAGCGGCGCGGGACCGACCGGACCCTTGGATTCGTGGTGATGTGCCATGCCCTTACTCCAGCCCGTCCAGCAGCTCGTCGACCTTTTCCAGGGTCAGACGCTCATGGTAGTGACCGTTGATGACCATCATCGGCGCGCCACCGCAGCCGGCCAGGCACTCTTCCTCGCGCTTGAGGTAGACGCGGCCGTCCGGGGTCGATTCACCGTGCTTGATGCCCAGCTTCTTCTCGCAATGGCGGACGATGTCCTCGGCGCCATTGAGCCAGCAGCTGATGTTGGTGCAGATGGCCACGTTGTTGCGGCCCACCTTCTCGGTCTCGAACATCGAGTAGAAGCTGGCGACCTCGTAGGCCCACACCGGCGGCAGGTCGAGGTACTTGGCCACGCCGGCGATCAGCTCGTCGGTCAGCCAGCCCTGGTTCTGCTCTTGGGCCGCATGCAGGCCCTGCAGCACGGCAGAGCGCTTGCGGTCCGGCGGGAACTTGGACAGCCAGTGATCGATGTGAGCGCGGGTCTTGTCGCTCAGCACCACCATCGGGTCGACGTCGCGCGCCGCCTCGAAATTACCTGTCGCCTTCATCGGCCGACCTCAGCGAAATGCATAACGTGAAATTCCAGAAACTGCGGCGCCGGCTTGCGCCGGCTGCCTGCAGCGGGCGTTGGCGTGGCGGACGGCATTACCGGTCAACCTCGCCGAACACCAGGTCGTAGGTACCGATCATCGCCACCACGTCGGCCAGCATGTGGCCGCGCACGACCGAATCGATCGAGGACAGGTGGGCGAAGCCCGGCGCACGCAGGTGCACGCGGAACGGCTTGTTGGCGCCATCGGAGACCAGGTAGCAGCCGAACTCGCCCTTCGGGGCTTCCACCGCCGAGTAGGTCTCGCCGGCCGGCACGCAGTAGCCTTCGCTGAACAGCTTGAAGTGGTGGATCAGCGCTTCCATGTCGTCCTTCATGTCCTCGCGCCTGGGCGGAGCGACCTTGAAGTTCTTGACCATGACCGGGCCGGGGTTGGCCTTCAGCCATGCCACGCATTGCTTGATGATGCGGTTGGACTCGCGCATTTCGGCAACGCGGACCAGGTAGCGGTCGTAGCAGTCGCCTTCCTTGCCCAGCGGGATGTCGAAATCGACGGCATCGTACTTGGCGTACGGGCGCTTCTTGCGCAGGTCCCAGGCGACGCCCGAGCCACGCAGCATCACGCCGGTCATGCCCCACTGGTGCGCCAGTTCCGGCGTCACCACGCCGATGCCGACGGTACGCTGCTTCCAGATACGGTTGTCGGTCAGCAGGGTTTCGTATTCGTCGATGCGCTTGGGGAACTCGACGGTGAAGTTCTCCAGGAAGTCCAGCAGCGAGCCCTCGCGCGAAGCATTGAGCTGCTTCAGCGCCTTGCCCTTGTGCCAGCGCGACTCCTTGTACTTTGGCATGTGGTCCGGCAGGTCGCGGTAGACACCGCCCGGACGGTAGTACGCCGCGTGCATGCGTGCGCCGGAGACTGCTTCATAGCAGTCCATCAGCTCTTCGCGCTCGCGGAAGGCGTACAGCATCACCGCCATCGCACCCAGGTCGAGCGCGTTGGAGCCCAGCCACATCAGGTGGTTGAGGATGCGGGTGATCTCGTCGTACATGGTGCGGATGTACTGCGCACGCTCCGGCGCCTCGATGCCCATCAGGGTCTCGATCGCGCGCACGTAGGCGTGCTCGTTGCACATCATCGACACGTAATCCAGGCGATCCATGTAACCGATCGACTGGTTGAACGGCTTGGACTCGGCCAGCTTTTCGGTACCACGGTGCAGCAGACCCACGTGCGGGTCGGCGCGCATGATGGTTTCGCCGTCCATTTCCAGGATCAGGCGCAACACACCGTGAGCGGCCGGATGCTGCGGGCCGAAGTTCATGGTGTAGTTGCGGATTTCCTGCCGGCTTTCAGCGGCGTTGCTGGCGAATGCTTCGCCGGCCTGGTGTACGTGGCTCACTTCACTGCCTCCTGCGCGCGCTCACCTTCTGCGGTCTGCAGACGGGCGTCGTCGCGGATCACGCGCGGCACGCCGACACGCGGCTCCACCGAGGTGACCGGTTCGTAGATCACGCGCTTCTTTTCTTCGTCGTAGCGGACTTCGACATTGCCGATCAGCGGGAAGTCCTTGCGGAACGGATGGCCGACGAAACCGTAGTCGGTCAGGATCCGGCGCAGGTCCGGGTGGCCTTCGAAGATCACGCCGTACAGGTCGAACGCTTCGCGCTCGAACCAGTTCAGGCCCGGCCAGATGCCGGTCAGCGAGGACACCACCGGCAGTGCTTCGTCAGGGGCGAAGCAGCGCAGGTGCATCATCAGGTTGTGCTGGTATGAGCGCAGCTGGGCGACCACGGCGAAACGCTGGGTCGGCATGTGCTGCGGGCGGGCACCGTCGGCACCGTTCTCCTCGGTGGGGAACTCACCCCACGCGAAACGGCCCTGGGCCTTGCCTTCGACGCCACGGCTGAAGCCCTGCGAGGACACGTCGGCGGTGTCCCATTCGTCGGAGCCATAACCCAGGTAATCGACGCCGCAGAGATCCACGGCCTGCTCGAAACCAAACTCGTCACGCAGCGCCAGGGCGGTGGCTTGCCACTCGGCGGCAGGCACTTCCAGCGTCACTTCGCCGCGGGGTTCGACCACGATGACCTTCGCACCAGCGAAACGTGCGGAGAGTCGGTCGATGAAGGATGCTTGCTCTGCCATGGGGGCTTGGCGCGCTCTTGTCAGGTGAAGGGGTCAGCGGGCGATGGTCTGTGTACGCCAGATCTTCTTCTGCAGCTGCAGGATCCCGTACACCAGCGCCTCGGCGGTCGGCGGGCAACCCGGGACGTAGACGTCCACCGGCACCACGCGATCACAGCCGCGCACGACAGAATAGGAGTAGTGGTAATAGCCGCCACCATTGGCGCAGCTACCCATCGAGATGACCCACTTCGGGTCCGGCATCTGGTCGTAGACCTTGCGCAGCGCCGGGGCCATCTTGTTGACCAGGGTACCGGCCACGATCATCACGTCGGACTGGCGCGGCGACGGGCGGAACACCACGCCGTAGCGGTCAAGGTCCAGGCGCGCGGCGCCGGCGTGCATCATCTCGACCGCGCAGCAGGCCAGACCGAAGGTCATCGGCCACATCGAGCCGGTGCGCGCCCAGTTCAGCAGTGCATCGACGCTGGTGGTGACGAAGCCCTTTTCTAGCAGCGGGTTGTCGCCTTCCGGCCGCAGGATGTCATCAACCCGGCCTTCCGGCGTGGGGTTGTTCATGAGGCCATCGAGAGTCTGAATCACTCCCATTCCAGCGCTCCCTTCTTCCAGACGTAAATGAAACCGAGGAACAGCATGCCGACGAACAGACCCATGGTGACGAGCGAACGCGCGCCCAGCTCCATGAAGACCTGGGTCCACGGCACGATGAAGATGATTTCCAGGTCGAAGACGATGAACTGGATCGCGATCAGGTAGTAGCGCACGTCGAACTTCATGCGCGCGTCTTCGAAGGCCTCGAAGCCGCACTCGTACGGCGACAGCTTTTCCAGATCGGGGCGGCGGGGACCGAGGAATCGACCAACCAGCATCAGCGTAATGCCGATACCGGTGGCAACGATCAGAAACAGCAGAGACGGCAAATATTCGGCCAGCACAGCGATTCTCTCTTGCCTCTGCCGCTGCGCCTGCAGGCGCTTTGGCATGGGGGAGTGGACGGGAATCTACCTGGCGCCTTGCGCGCCAGGTGAACCCGCTTTACTTACAAATGGTGCCCAAGAGGGGACTCGAACCCCTACGACCTAAGTCGCTACCACCTCAAGGTAGTGCGTCTACCAATTCCGCCACCTGGGCAAACGATCACATCAGACTATCTTCCCGATGCGCCGCGTATTGTAACCGGCTTCAGTGTTTCTGGGAGCCTTCCGAAGGCTTTTCTTCACCAGAAACCGAAGATTCCGCCTGAGCCGGCACATTCGCGGCCGGAACCGGGGCGGCCGGGACCGCATCAGCCTTCGGAACGGCCGGCAATTCGCCTGCCGGAGCCGCCGGAGCGACCGCCGCCGGAGCGGACATCAAGCCCAGATCCTGGTCGGCCGCCGGACGACTGCCATGACCGGCATACCAGGCCATGAAGAGGCTGATGCCGAAGAACACGACGGCCAGCCACTTGGTCGACTTGGACAGGAAGTTCGAGGCGCCACGCGCACCGAACACCGTACCCGAGGCGCCGGCACCAAAGCCCGAACCCGCCGCCGCACCCGAGCCACGCTGCATCAGGATCAGCGCGATCATGGCCACAGCGACCAGCACGTAGACGACATTGAGGATCAACATCAGCATTGGAAACCGCCCTCGGACAATACTTCTAGGATTAGTTCGCGGCCGCCGCCCTTGCGATGGCCAGGAAGTCCGCGGCCACCAGGGAGGCGCCGCCGACCAGCCCACCATCGACATCCGGCTGCGCGAACAGTTCCCCGGCATTGTCGGGCTTCACGCTACCGCCGTAAACAATGGGCAGTGAATCAGCGATTCTAGCATCGATACGCGCGACTTGGCCACGGATGAACGCGTGCACCTGCTGTGCCTGCTCCTTGGTGGCGGTACGGCCGGTACCGATGGCCCAGACCGGCTCATAGGCGACCACGGCCCGGGCGAAACCGGCCGCGCCGACCAGCTCCAGCACCGGTGCCAGCTGGCTGGCGATGACCGCTTCGGTCTGCCCGGCCTCGCGCTGTTCCAGGGTCTCGCCCACGCACAGCACCGGCACCAGGCCGGCGTGCTGGGCGGCGGCGAACTTGCGCGCGACCAGCTCGCTGCTCTCGTGGTGGTACTGGCGGCGCTCGGAATGGCCGACCAGGCCATAGCGGGCCCCGACCTCGACCAGCATGGCCGCGCAGACCTCGCCGGTGTAGGCGCCCTTCTCGTTGCTGCTCACGTCCTGCGCGCCAAAGGCCAGGCCGGTCTCGCCGAAGTCCTCGACCAGCTCCCCCAGGTACGGCAGCGGCGGCAGGATCACCACGTCCACCCCCTCCAGCGGCAGCCCGGCAGCCACCTGCCCCAGCAGTTCATTGGCGAATTGACGGCTGCCATGCAGCTTCCAGTTTCCGGCGACGATCTTGCGGCGCATGAGCGGGTGGCTCCTGTATGAAGTCAGCCGGTCATGATACCTGCTGCGGCAAAAATCCGTTTCCTTGTAAGCGGTTACATGGATTTTCAGCCAACGGCGCAGCCCCTCGTGACGGGGGGCGGGTTCGGTCGCGTATCACCGGTTGGATTGGTGAGCTTGGCCGGGCGGGTGGGGATGCCGGGGGTCGCCGTAAACCCGTCCCTGAGGGCTTGGTCGCGGCATCCATGCCGCGGACACCCCCGCCATCCCCACCCGCCCGGCCTCTGACACAGTCCGGCGGTTCCGCCCGCCACGGAAAGAAAAAAGAAGAGCAAGAGCAAAGGCAAAAGCTGCATTCCGGGTTGCTGCTGGCTGGACCAACCCCTACCCCACTTCGAACAGAGATATCTCATCCACGCATGGCGTGGATCTACCGCGTCGACCAAGGTCGACACCCACCGGGAATCGCGATTTACCCACCGTCACCGGGAAACTGTCGAAGGCGGGGAGGTGTGGGTTGGCAGGACCGTTGGCGCCATGGATGGCGCCATCGAGCCCCCAGGGGTGAGGGCGCTTTGCTTGCGAAGCACTGCTTCGCAAGCGCCCGAACGCACAGCCGCCAGCGGCTGGGCCGGTCTGGGGGTTCACGGCGTGTCCTGCCAACCCACACCGCCCCGCCCAACACGCAGAAACCCAGAGCCGCTTTGGCTTTGGACTTGCCGGCCAGCGGCCGGCACTACCGCGGGTGCAGGGTGCAACCCTGCAAAGACAAAGGCCGCCTTTCGGCGGCCTCACTTTTCTTTACTTCAGCTTGATCTCGCGCAGGCGCTCCTCGAGGAAGCCGTGGGCGGTGATCGGCTCCGGGTACCGGCTCGGATTCTCCGGGGTGATGCACGAGGGCAGCACGTCGATCAGGAAATCCGGGTTCGGGTGCAGGAAGAACGGCACCGAGTAACGCGGCTGGCGGGCCAGCTCGCCCGGGGGGTTGACCACGCGATGGATCGTCGACGGGTACACATGGTTGGTCAGGCGCTGCAGCATGTCGCCGATGTTGACCACGATGGTGTCCGCGTCCGAGGTGAACGGCACCCACTCGCCCTCATGCGACTGCACCTCCAGGCCCGCGGCGCTGGCGCCGACCAGCAGGGTGATGAAGTTGATGTCGCCATGCGCGCCGGCACGCACGTTCGGGATGTCGTCGGTGGTGATCGGCGGGTAGTGGATCGGGCGCAGGATCGAGTTGCCGAAGTTGGTCTTGTCGGCGAAGAAGTCTTCCGGCAGGCCGATGTGCAGGGCCAGCGCGGACAGCACGCGCGAACCCAGGTTGTCCAGCGCCTGGTACAGGCCGTAGCCGCGCTCACGGAAGCCCTCGACCTCGGTCGGCCACAGGTTCGGTGCCATCACGTCGCGGTACTTGGAGTCGTCGGCGATTTCACGACCGATGTGCCAGAACTCCTTCAGGTCGAAGTGCTTGGAGCCCTTGGCGGTTTCCACGCCGAACGGGGTATAGCCGCGGGCGCCGCCGCTGCCGGCCACGTGGTACTTGCGCTTGACCTCTTCCGGCAGGGCGAAGAAGGCCTTGAAGGCATCGTAGGCCGCGTCGATGTCGGCCTGCGGAATGCCGTGGTTGCGGATGCCCGCGAATCCCCATTGGCGGTAGGCCGCGCCCAGCTCGGCCACGAAGGCCTCGCGGTCGCTGTCGAAACGGGTGATGTCGAGGGTGGGGATCTGGCTCACAGCAATTCCTGGCTTGTCATTGGGTCTGGGGGGCCTGCGCATTCATGGCCCGCCTGAACATTGTGACAGATCACCCGGCGGACGCTACTCGATCCTCGGAAACAAATCGATACAATGCGCGACCTGCGCATAATTTAACGAATCCATCACGTTGGCAGCGCAAGCCCCGACCGCGCCTCCCCGACCCCACGCACCATGCCCGACGCCCCAGCCGCCATCGCCCTTCCCTCTGCGGGCCCTGCCCTTCGCTGGCGCCGGCTTGCGTGGTGGTCCCTGTTCGTCCTGGGCAATGCGCTGCTGGCGACGATGATCACCCTCGGCAACGTGCCGCTGTACGACAACCCGGGCGGCCACCAGGGCCTGGCCTATCTCGCGATTGCCCTGCCCGGGCACCTGCTCGCCTTCGGCGCGCTGGCCGGCGCGCTGCCACTGCTGCTGGGCCTGTGGCCGCGCAGCGCGCGCACGCTGAGCATCAGTGCGGTACTGCTGCAGGGCTTGTGGTTGTGCCTGCTGCTGGTCGACGCCAAGGTGTTCACTCTGTACCGCTTCCACCTCAATGCCATGGTCCTGAACATGGTGTTCGGCGGCGCCCTGCAGGACCAGGTTGCGTTGTCGTGGAAGACCTGGGTGCAGGTCGGCCTGCTGGTGGCGGCCATTTTCACCGCCGAGGGCATCCTGGCCTGGGCGTGCTGGAAGCTGCTGCCGGCCGCGCCCCGCCGGCGCAGGGTGCTGCAGGCCTGGGCGGTGGTCGCCCTGCTGATGGCGAGCGGCCAGGTGGCCACCGCCTACTACGACGCACGCGGCGACCGTGACGTGATTGCCCAGTGGAACTACCTGCCCTGGGCCCAGCCGATCACCGCCAAGAGCTTCATGCGCAGGCTGGGCGTGGTCAGTGAACAGCAGGTCGGCCTGCCCGATCCTCGCCATGCGCAGCTGCTGTATCCGCTGCAGCCACTGCGCTGCCAGAGCCCACAGCGGCCCAATGTACTGATGGTCGTGCTGGAATCGCTGCGCCACGATGCGCTTACTCCGCAGATCATGCCGAACACCTCGGCACTGGCGGCCTCCGCTCGTGTCTACGACCGCCATTTCAGCACGGGCAACGCCACCCGCTATGGCCTGTTCGGCCTGCTCTACGGCCTGCCGGGCGGCTACTGGCAAAGCATGCTTGACGAACAGCGCGGCTCACAGCTGTTCAAGGTGCTGGGCCAGCAGGGGTACGACCTGCATCTGTACGGCAGCGCGCCGATGTACAGCCCGGAATTCGACCGCACTGCATTTGCGGACGTCCGCGACCAGCTGCACCAGGGCCCGCCCGGTCTGGGTTCGGAAGGCCGTGACAGCAGCATCGTGGCCTCGCTTCAGAAGGACATCCGTGCAAGCCAGGCAGCGCACACGCCGTGGTTCGGCTTCGTCTTCCTCGATTCCACCCATGCGCCCTACCACATGCCCGCAGGCTACCCGCCGCTGGCGACCCCGATGGCGCAGGAAATCGACTTTCTCAGGTTCGGTCCGGACCACGACCCGGCCCCGGAACTGAACCGTTACCGGACCGCCGTGCATTACGCCGACAGCCTCGTCGGCACCCTGCTGGACGATCTGCGCGCGCAGGGCCTGGATCAGAACACCATCGTCCTGGTCACCGGCGACCACGCCGAGGAGTTCAACGACCTGAAGCTGAACTACTGGGGCCACAACGGCAACTTCTCCGACTACCAGCTGCAGGTACCGTTCGTGCTGCACTGGCCCGGCCAGCCCAGCGGCCATGAGACACGCACCAGTTCACATGAGGACTGGGTGCCGACGTTGATGCGCCACGCCCTGGGCTGCGAGAACGCACTGAGCGACTTCAGCACCGGCCAGGATCTGCTGGCCGAACCCGCAGGCGAGCGCGCACTGGTGGTGGAAAGCTGGTCACAATGCGCCGTCCGCCATGGCGATGCCATCTACGTGTTCGACAAGTTCGGCAACGCCACCGCGCTCGACCGGCACTACCGCCCGCTGCCGCGCCAGGCACCGGATGCCGGCGCCGTCCGTACCGCATGGGAAGCGCTGACCCGCTTCCGCAACCGCTGACCACAGAGGATGGATTCCATGAAACGCTCGCTGCGGATCCTGCATACCGAAGCTGCCCGGGGAATGGGCGGCCAGGAGATCTACATCTTCCGCCACATGCAGGTGATGCGTGCGCGTGGGCACCAGGTGTCGCTGCTGTGCCAGCCCGATGCCCGCCTGGCCCAGCTCGCGCGCGACGATGGCTTCACCGTGCATACCCTGCGCATGGGCGGCCTGGCACGGCTGCTGCGCGGCATCTGGTCGGTGTCACGCCTGGTACGCCGCGAACGCTACGACGTGGTCAACACCACCAGCCGCCGCGACGCACTGATCGCCGCGGCCGGCGCACGCCTGGGCGGCACGCCACTGGTGGTGCGCTCGCGCCACCTGATGAGTCCGGTCAATTCGTTGCTGACCTATACCGGTCTTCCGCACCGGATCATCACCGTCAGCGATTTCGTCAAGCGGCTGCTGGTCGACCGCGGCATTGCCGCCGAGCACATCGGCATCGTGCCCCCCATGGCGACGCCACCGCGCTGGGGCATGACCGAGCAGGGCGATCCCTGGGAGAACCTGCAGGCCACCCGCGCACAGGTCCGCGCCGAACTCGGTTTCGCCGAGCGCGACATCGTGGTCGGCTGCGTGGCCGTGCTGCGCGGGCCCAAGGGCCATGCCGAGCTGCTGCGCGCCATGGCGCCACTATGCAAGACCAATCCCGACCTGCACCTGGCCGTGGTCGGCGACGGCGAGCCGGTCATGGGCCGCCTGCAGGCCCTGCGCAGCGAACTCGGGCTGGAGCGCCAGGTGCACCTGCTCGGCTTCCGCAGCGACGCACACCGGCTGATGGCCGGTTTCGACATCTTCGCCCTGGCCACCCACAAGGAAGCCTCGGGGACCGTGTTCCTCGAGGCGGCGCAGGCG
Organism: Stenotrophomonas sp. YJH_SMC_12-1; assembly: GCF_059370935.1. Classification (NCBI taxonomy): domain Bacteria; kingdom Pseudomonadati; phylum Pseudomonadota; class Gammaproteobacteria; order Lysobacterales; family Lysobacteraceae; genus Stenotrophomonas; species Stenotrophomonas sp. YJH_SMC_12-1. The sequence goes on from NZ_JCAFUD010000001.1 coordinate 367,425, forward strand.
GCACTGCCGATCGTCTCGCATCGCGTTGGCGGCGTGCCTGAAATGCTGGTGGAAGGCAGCAATGCCATCCTCACCCGGCTGGGTGATGACGCCGCCCTCACTGGTGCGTTGCGGCTGCTGGTGGATGATCAGGAACGTCGCCGGCAGATGGGCCGCGCCGGTTGGGACTGGATCCGCAGCGCCAAGCAGTTCAGCGCGGCAGGCCACGGAGAGGCCACTGAAAACTACTACCTCCAATGGTTGAAGGAGCTGGGTCATGGCTAACGCCAGAACCGTACCGGTGCTGATGCACCACCATGTCAGCAACTCGCCGGGAATGATCACCGTATCCCCGGAGAACTTCGAGAGCCAGATCGCCTGGCTCGCACGGACCGGCTGGACCTCGCTGACGCTGGACCAGTACGCCGGCTTTCTCGCCGGGAAGCCGGTGCCGCGCAAATCGATCGTGATCACGTTCGACGACGGCTACCTGGACAACTGGGTCTACGCCCATCCGATCCTGCAGAAATACGGCATGCATGCGGTGGTGTTCGTGGTCACCGGCTGGATGCACGAAGGTCCGATCCGCCCGCATGCAGGCATCGAAGGCGCCGAGCTGCCGGCCACGCCGGAACATCGCGCCTGCGAGGACCTGATCTACAAGCAGGGCCGCAGCGACGAAGTGATGATGCGCTGGAGCGAAGCGCGTGCGGCAATCGAAGCCGGCACGTTCGAGGTCCACTGCCATACCCACAGCCACACCCGTTGGCTCAAGCGCGATGACCTGGACCGTGCGCAGCGCCGCGAAGGCATCAGCGGCGACCTGGCCATGGCGAAGCAGACGCTGCTGGAGAAGCTCGGCGAAGTCTCCGATACGCTGTGCTGGCCCTATGGTGACTTCGACGATGACTACATCGAAGTGGCACGCGAACAGGGCTTCCGCTACCTGCACACCACCCATCCCTTCGGCCGCAACGTGATTGGCGGCGATCCGGAGCGGATCTATCGCTTCGCGATCCGCAACCGGCCGGCCAGCTGGCTGCGCAAGCGCATCGCATGGAGCTACAACCCGTTGATCGCGCCGATCTTCAACGGCTTCAAGGCGCGGCAGAAGAAGATGGTGCCTGGCCCGTAGGAGGCCACGTTCATCTTGATCGCGGCAACACCCGGTTTTCGAATGGACTCCAAGGAACAGTGAAGGCAATGAACGTACTGGTGACCGGCGGTGCTGGCTACATCGGCTCGCATGCCTGCGTGGAGCTGCAGCAGCAGGGGCACGGCGTGGTCATCGTGGACTCGCTGTGCAACAGCGACGCCAGCGTGGTCGAGCGCATCGGACGGATCACCGGCACGGCACCGGTGTTCGTGCAGGCTGACATCCGGGACCGGCCGCGCATGGCCGCCTTGATGCAGGAGCACGCGATCGATGCCGTATTGCACTTCGCAGCGCTCAAGTCCGTGGGCGAGTCCCAGAAGATTCCACTGCAGTACTTCGACAGCAACATCAGCGGTTCGATTGCCCTGCTCGGTGCCATGCAGGATGCAGGCGTGCAGTTGCTGGTCTTCAGCTCTTCGGCAACGGTGTACGGCAACCAGGACCACTGCCCGGTGGCCGAGACCGCTTCAACCTGTGCGATGACGCCCTATGGGCGCACCAAGCTGGTGGTCGAGCAGCTGCTTGCCGACCTGGCAGCAACGGGCCAGGACCTGCATATCGCGACGCTGCGCTACTTCAACCCGGTCGGCGCCCACGCCAGCGCGCTGATCGGCGAGCTTCCGCATGGCACGCCTAGCAACCTGATGCCCTACATCGCGCAGGTCGCCGCCGGGCTGCTGCCGGAGGTCCAGGTCTTCGGGGACGACTATCCGACCCATGATGGTACCGGCGTGCGCGACTACATCCATGTGCAGGACGTCGCCAGCGCCCACGTGCTGGCCCTGCAGTTCCTTCGCGACCAGCGGCGCAGCATCACCCTCAACCTTGGCACCGGCCAGGGCCACAGCGTGCTGGAACTGATCCAGGCCTTCGAACTCACCACCGGCGTGCGGGTTCCGTTCCGCATCGTACCGCGGCGCGATGGCGACATCGCGGTCAGCTTCGCCGATGCCTCGCTGGCGCTGCGCGAGCTGGGCTGGAAGGCGCGTCACGATCTCACCGACATGTGCCGGGACACCTGGAAGTGGCAGCGGGCGATGTCACGCGCCGCACAAGGTGCAATGCCAGAGCACCTGCCCGCGCGCTGATGCGGGCAGGACCCAGCGGTCGGAAACGCCCGTACACGACGCGTCACAAGGTGCGCAGCCGCAGCTGAACGCGATCGCGGGTCGCGCACGGTTGAGTCCCCCTCCCAGAAAAAAACATGGCCGCATACGCGGCCATGTCGGGTGCAACACGCGGGATTGCCACGCTGCTCAGGCAGCGGCTTCGCGCACCGCAGCGGACAAGCGATCGAGTGTCTCCTGCATCAGCGTGGCGTCATCGGCTTCGACGGTAACCCGCACCACCGGCTCGGTACCCGACGGGCGCAGGAACGCGCGACCGCGGCCGGCCACCGACTGCTGCGCGGCCGCCAGCGCGGCCTGCACACTGGCGGCCTGCACCGTGGCCTTGGCCGAGACATTGCCCAACCGCACGTTGACCGTTTTCTGCGGCACCCGCTCCAAACCCTTCAGCGCCTGGCGCAGGGTCTGGCCGCCGTTGCGCAGTGCCACCAGTACCTGCAGGGCACTGACAATACCGTCGCCGGTGGTCGCCCGGTCCAGGCACAGCAGGTGGCCTGAGGCCTCACCGCCAAGCACGCCCCCGCCTTCGACCAGCGCCTGGTGCACGTATCGATCACCAACGTTGCTGCGCACGAACGGGATCTGCAGATCGGCGAAAGCTCTCTCCACGCCGTAGTTGCTCATCAGCGTGCCGACCACCGGGCCGTGCAGGCGGCCTTCGTCCTTCCAGGCGCGGGCCAGGATGTACAGCAGGTCATCGCCGTCGACCGGGTTGCCCTGGTCGTCGGCCATCAGCACTCGGTCGCCATCACCATCGAAGGCGATGCCGAGATCGGCGCGGGTCTCGCGGACTTTGGCCGCCAGGTTGTCGATATGGGTGGAACCCACACCGGCGTTGATGTTGACGCCGTTGGGCTCGGCACCGATGCCGATCACCTCGGCGCCAAGTTCGCGGAACAGCAGCGGTGCGATCTGGTAGGTGGCACCGTGCGCGCAATCCAGCACCAGGCGCACGCCACGCAGGTCGAACGCGCGCGGCACGCTGGCCTTGCAGAACTCGATGTAGCGGCCGACCGCTTCGCGCGCGCGCGAAGCCTTGCCCAGCTTCTCCGATTCGGCGGTGGTGAACGGAACGTCCAGCGCCGCTTCCAGGGCCAGTTCGGTGGCGTCGTCGAGCTTCTCGCCCTGGGCGGAGAAGAACTTGATGCCGTTGTCGTAATGCGGGTTGTGCGAAGCGCTGATGACGATGCCGGCGTCCACGCCCAGCGTGCGGGTCAGGAACGCCACCGCCGGGGTCGGCATCGGCCCCAGCAGCTGTACGTCGGCGCCGGCAGCGACCAGGCCGGCCTCCAGCGCCGCTTCGAACATGTAGCCGGAAATGCGGGTGTCCTTGCCGATCACCACGATCGGCCGGCGCCCGTCCTGGCCGCGCTGGGCGACCAGGACACGGCCCAGGGCGTTGCCCAGGCGCAGCACGAAATCGGCCGAGATCACGCCTTGGCCGACCCGCCCACGGATGCCGTCAGTACCGAAGTACTTGCGGCCTCCCATCAAGCCATCTCCGGGGCCGGCTGACGGCCCAGCATTGCCAGCAGATCGGACAGGCGGTCGCGCATCTCGCGGCGGTCACAGATCTGGTCAATGGCACCATGTTCCAGCAGGAACTCCGAACGCTGGAAGCCTTCCGGCAGCTTCTCGCGCACGGTCTGCTCGATCACGCGCGGACCCGCAAAGCCGATCAGCGCCTGCGGCTCGGCGATGTTGATGTCGCCCAGCATCGCGAACGAGGCCGACACGCCACCGGTGGTCGGGTGGGTCAGCACCGAGATGTACGGCAGGCCCGCTTCACGCAGCTTGCCCAGTGCGGCCGAGGTCTTGGCCATCTGCATCAGCGAGAACAGGCCTTCCTGCATGCGCGCGCCGCCACTCTGCGAGAAGCACACGTAGGGGGCACCGATCTCGACTGCGGTTTCGGCGGCCAGCGCGAAACGCTCACCCACCACCGAGCCCATCGAGCCGCCCATGAAGGCGAAGTCGAACGACGAGGCCACCAGTGCACGGCCCTTGAGCAGACCGCGCATGGCGATCAGCGCGTCGTACTCACCCGTGTTCTTCTGCGCGATCTTGATGCGCTCGCTGTACTTCTTCTGGTCCTTGAACTTGAGCAGGTCGGTCGGCCCCAGGCGCGCACCGATCTCGGTAGTGCTGTCGGCGTCGAACAGGGCGGCCAGGCGCGCGCGCGCGCGAATCGCCATGTGGTGGCCGCACTTCGGGCAGACCTCCAGGTTCTCTTCCAGTTCCGGACGGTACAACGCGCTGCCGCAGTTGCTGCACTTTTCCCACAGGCCCTCGGGGACACTGCGCTTCTTGCTGGGGGTGTTGTCGGTGCGGATGCCGGACGGCATCAACTTGCTGAGCCAACTCATGCGGGAGGACACTTCCGTTCAGGGCGGCCCGAGGGCCGCAAAGGCGGACAGTCTAGCTCCGCTTTCCCTGCCCGTGCACCCCCTTGCCGGGCACGGAGCCGCCGGAAAAAACCATGCTGGGACGTACGTTTAGGTGCTGGGTCATGCCGGCCGCTGGCCGGCAGCCCCCTACGTGCAGACCCATGGGTAGTGCCGGCCGCTGGCCGTCAGCCCCTTACGTGCAGACCCATGGGTAGTGCCGGCCGCTGGCCGTCAGCCCCTTACGTGCAGACCCATGGGTAGTGCCGGCCGCTGGCCGGCAGCACTGCATGTGGCCGTCAGGCAGATGCCGGCCAGCGGCCGGCACGACCGTTACGCGTCCAGCGCCTGCCGCAGCGGGGCCAGGAAGGCTCCAGCACGCTGCGCGGCCTCTTCAGCCGAGCCCGCTTCGGCCAGCACCGCCACCAATGCACTGCCGACCACCACGCCATCGGCCTGGCGCGCCATCGCCGCCGCACTGGCGGCGTCCTTGATGCCGAAGCCAGCAACCACCGGCACTGAAGCGCGCGCGCGCAGGGCCTGCAGGCGGGCACTGGCGGCATCGCTGTCCAGACGTTCGGACGCGCCGGTGACACCGGCAAAGCTGACGTAGTAGAGGTAGCCACGGGCCAGCGCCAGCAGCTTGTCGGCCCGCGCTTCGCTGGTGGTCGGCGACGCCAGCAGGACCAGTGCCAGGCCGGCTGCATCGAAGGCCTGCTGCGCTTCACCCGCTTCTTCCGGCGGCAGGTCGACCAGCAGTACGCCGTCCACGCCTGCGTCGACGGCGGCCTTGGCGAAGGCCGCGTAGCCATGGATCTCCACCGGGTTGAGGTAGCCCATCAGCACCACCGGGGTCTGCGCGTCGCGCTCGCGGAACTGCGCCACGGCCTGCAGGACGTAGCGGCTGCCAGCCCCCCGTGCCAGCGCGCGCTCGGAGCTGCGCTGGATGGTCGGGCCATCGGCCATGGGATCGGAGAACGGCACGCCCAGCTCGATCACATCGGCACCGGCCTCAACCAGCGCGTGCATGACCGGCACGGTGGCCTCCAGCGAGGGATCACCGGCAGTGATGAAGGGAATCAGCGCCTTGCGCTGCTGCTCGCGCAGGCGCTGGAAACAGGCATCGAGTCGGGATACAGGCATCTCAGGCACATCCTTCAATCAGTTCAATCGCATCGCTGGTTCCCCAGTACATCCGGGTGACCTTCCCTTCAAACAGTTCCAGGCGGATGCCCAGGTCCGAACCCGGGTCCTGCCAGGTGAGGTACTCGCCCTGGTCACCGTCGTAGGCATGCGGGCTGGATACCGGCGGCTTCGGGAACTGCGCCATGGCCTGGGCACGGGTCATGCCGATGCGCAGGCCGAATGGACCGGGCTGTTCAACCGGCAGCTCCGGGTCGTCGCCCGGCTTCAGATCAAATCGGACCACGCGGTCGTCGTCGGTCATCATCGACACGCCCGGCGGCAACCCCCTGCCGTCGTAGTACTCGCAGTCGCCTTCGAAGAACTCTTTCGCGCCCTGTGCCTTCCAGGGCCCCAGTGACTTCAGGTCCCCCATGTGCTGGCCAACCAGCACTTCGCCGGCATGGTCCAGTGCAACCGAGGCGACGGCGGGAGCGTTGTCGCCGTTGCTCTCTTCCGCAGACGGCGGATCGACGATCGGCGTACGCGCCATCGGGTCGAGGTCATCGTTGGCGGCCGGCTGCTGTGCGGGCTGCGCGGTGGCTTTGGCAGCCGGCGCAAGCACTGGCGGTTCCGGCGGCTGGCACGCGGCCAGGCCCAGCACCAGCAGAAGCACCCCGCTGTTCCGCAGCCGCGCGCTCACAGCACCAGCCCTTCGCGCGCAGCGATGGTGTGCACGTCCTTGTCGCCACGGCCGGACAGATTGCACAGCACGATCTGGTCACGCGGTCGCTCACGCGCCAGCTTGATCGCCTGCGCCAGCGCATGGCTGGATTCCAGTGCCGGCAGGATGCCCTCGGTATGCGCCAGCAGGTGGAAGGCCTGCAGCGCTTCCTCGTCGGTGATGCCCAGATAGCGTGCGCGACCGGTATCGGCCAGGAACGCGTGCTCCGGGCCGACGCCCGGATAGTCCAGGCCGGCTGATACCGAGTGGGTCTCGATGATCTGGCCGTCGTCGTCACACAGCACATAGGTGCGGTTGCCGTGCAGCACACCGGGGCGACCGGCAGCGATCGAAGCGGCGTGGCGGCCGGTGTTGATGCCGTCACCGGCGGCTTCGGCGCCGACGATCTCGACCTGGCGGTCGTTGAGGAAGGCATGGAACAGGCCGATCGCATTGCTGCCGCCGCCCACGCAGGCGGTGATCGCATCCGGCAGGCGGCCGTATTCGGCCAGCATCTGCTCACGCGCTTCGCGGCCGACGATGGCATTGAAGTCACGGACCATGCGCGGATACGGATCCGGGCCGGCCACGGTGCCGATGATGTAGAAGGTGTCCTGCACGTTGGTCACCCAGTCGCGCATCGCTTCGTTGAGTGCGTCCTTCAGGGTGGCCGAGCCGGAAGTGACCGGCACCACCGTCGCGCCCAGCAGCTTCATGCGGTAAACATTGATCTTCTGCCGCTCGATGTCGGTGGCGCCCATGTACACCACGCATTCCAGGCCCAGCCGCGCGGCAACCGTGGCACTGGCCACGCCATGCTGGCCGGCACCGGTCTCGGCAATGATGCGCTTCTTGCCCATCCGCGCGGCCAGCAAGGCCTGGCCGATGGTGTTGTTGATCTTGTGCGCGCCGGTGTGGTTCAGGTCCTCGCGCTTGAGCAGGATCTGCGCGCCACCGACGTGATCGCTCAGGCGCTGGGCGTGATAGATCGGGCTCGGCCGGCCCACGTAGTGCGCCAGGTCGCGGTCATAGGCCAGCTGGAATGCGGGATCCTGGCGCGCCTGGTCATAGGCCTGGGCCAGTTCCTGCAGCGGGCCGACCAGGGTTTCGGCAACGAAACTGCCGCCATAGCGGCCGAAGTGGCCCTGGGCATCCGGGAAGGCGTGATAGTCGGCAATGGGGGAGGCAGACATGGATACGACCGGTGGTTCAGACAGGTGGATACTCTAGCGCACGGGTCATGACCGGAAAATGGATATTATCTGGCGCATATCGTCAGGAAATCTCACATGAGCCGTTCCCTGCTGCCTCCCCTCAATGCGCTGCGCGCGTTCGAAGCGACGGCCCGCCTTGGCGGCGTTGGGCGCGCCGCGCAGGACCTGCACGTCACCCACGGCGCGGTCAGCCGGCAGTTGAAGCTGCTGGAGGATCACCTTGGCCTGGCGTTGTTCCAGCGGGCCGGCCGTGGCCTGCGCCTGACCGCTGCGGGCACGCGGCTGCAGGCAGCATGCAGCGAGGCCTTCAGCGGCATCGAAGACTGCGTGCGCGAACTGCGGCGGCCGGCAGCAGCCCCGGCGCTGGTACTGGGCTGCAGTGGCAGCGTGCTGGCGCGATGGATGATTCCACGACTGCCAGCATTGCAGGCTGCCCTGCCCGGCGTGCGCCTGCAGTGGTCGGCACTGGATGGCAGTTTCACCGAAGCGCAGGCGGCGCTGGACGCCGTGCTGCTGCTGGCGCAGGGCCCGTGGCCACGAGGTTGGCAGGTACGCGAGCTGGCGCCGGAACGGGTCGGCGTGGTGGTGGCGCCATCGCATCCGGCCGCGCAGCGCCTGCGGCATGCACCGCCGTCGGCGCTGTTGCAGGAGACGCTGCTGCACACCAGCTCACGGCCGCAGGCATGGCCGGCATGGGCACAGGCGCACGATCTGGACGTGTCGAAGCTGCAGCTGGGCACCGCCTTCGAGCACCTGTACTACCTGCTGGAAGCCGCGGTAGCCGGGCTGGGCCCGGCGATCGCACCGGAGCCGCTGGTGGCCGAAGACCTGGCCGCAGGCCGGCTGGTCGCACCGTGGGGATTTACCGCCACCGGCGGCTTCTGGGTGCTGGCGCGGCCGGATGGCCAGGCCGACGCACGCGTCGACGCCCTGGCGGGCTGGGTCGCTGGCCAGCTCAGGTAACGTGACGCCGCAGCCTCCCGGTCCTACTCCAGCACGGTGCAGTCGGCGCGGCGCACTTCCTCGACGAAGGTGCGCATCCTGTAGCCGTCCTTGATGCCCGGCTCCAGTTCGATGCCGCTGGACACGTCCACGCCCCAGGGAAGCGTGGCAAGCACAGCGTCGTAGACGTTTTCCGGGTTCAGGCCACCGGCCAGCAGGAACGGCCGGTGCAGGCCGGTCGGGATACGGCCCCAGTCGAAGGCCACGCCGGTACCGCCACCGCCACCCGGCGCATGGCTGTCGAACAGGAACCCCGCCGCGCTGGGGTAACGTAGCTGCAACGTCCGCGCATTGACCTCTTCCCGGCCCCCCATGGCAATCGCCTTCAGGTAGGGCATGTTGAAGCTGCGGCAGAAGCTCTCGTCTTCCTCGCCGTGGAACTGCAGCAGGGTTGGCCGCACCGTGCGCAGCACCTCGCGCACCTCTTCCTTGCTGTTGTTGCGGAACAGGGCCACCACATCGACCATCGGCGCGATCGCCTGGCGCATCGCGCGTGCTTCGGCTGGAGCAACCCGGCGGCTGCTCTCGCGGGCAAAGATGAAACCCACTGCGTCCACGCCCAGCTCACCGGCCAGGCGGACATCGCCGGCACGGGTCATGCCACAGAACTTGATGCGCGTGCGGTAGTAGGAGCGGCTCATAGCGTGACCTCGGCGGGCAGATGCCAGTTGTCGGGGTACAGGGGCCCAAGGAACACCAGGCCCTGCGGCGGTGCGGTGGGACCGGCTACGGTGCGATCGCGCCCGGCCAGCAGTTCGGCGATCCATTCCACCGGTTTTTCACCGCTGCCCACCAGGATCAACGATCCGACGATATTGCGGACCATGTGATGAAGGAATGCATTGCCCTGCACGGCCACTTCAATCACTTCGCCCTGGCGGCTGACCTGCAGTGATTGCAGCTCACGCCGCGCGTGCAGCGCCTGGCACTGCACGGAGCGGAACGCGCTGAAGTCATTTTCGCCGATCAGGGCCTGGCCGGCGGCGTGCATCAGCGTCTCGTCCAGCGCCCGGCGCTCCCAGCTGAGGGTCTGCCGGTCCAGCGCAGGCCTCACCTCGCGATTGAGCAGGCGGTAGCGGTAGCGGCGCGCGCGTGCCGAGAAGCGGGCGTGGAAATCGTCGGCCACCGGCACGCACCAGCGCACCGCGATCGAGCGCGGCAGGCGGGTGGTGGTGCCCAGCATCCAGGCGCGCGGGTCGCGCACCACGTCGGTATCGAAATGGACGACCTGGCACTGGCCATGCACGCCGGCATCGGTGCGGCCGGCGCAGACCACCTGCAGCGGCGTATCGGCCACCGACGACAGGGCCTGCTCAAGGCTGGCCTGCACGCTGGGACCGCCCTCGCCCAGGTTCTGCCAGCCCCTGAAATCGCTGCCGTCGTATTCGACGCCAAGCGCGTAACGCATGTGCTACCTCGATATTGCGTATGGGGCGGCGCTCAGGCCGGATCGCGTTCGGACCAGACCGCCAGTTCGTTGCCACCGGGCTCGACGAACTGGAAGCGGCTGCCACCGGGGAAGGAAAACACCGGGCGCACGATCTCGCCGCCGGCGTCGCGCACGGCGGCCTCGACCGGTGCCAGTGCGTCGGCATACAGCACCAGCAGCGGTGCGCCGCTGTCGCTGGCCCGCTGCGGCTGGCCGCGGAAGAAGCCGCCCTGCAGGCGGCCATCGTCGAACGCCGTATAGTCGCTGCCGTAATCGACGAACGACCAGCCGAACACCTTCTCGAAGAAGGCGCGGCTTGCGGCCGGGTCGCTGGAAGCGAATTCAACGTAGTCGATGCGACGCTCGCGGCTCATGGCAGGATCCTTGTCGGCAGGTTCGGTCACGGCAGGCGGGCCAGCAGTTCGCGGGCCTGGGCCTGGCTGTGCAGGTCACCGCCTTCGGCGACTTCCAGCAACAGGGTGCGCGCAGTCTGCGCGTCGCCCAGATCGAGGTAGGCAATGGCCAGTTCCAGGCGCTCCTGGCCGGCACGCGGCGACCAGCCCGCGTCGCCGGCGGGCGCGGCCGCGCTCGGCGCGATATCGTCGGAATAAGAAGCGTCGACGCTGCCATGGTCGATGCTGTCGATGGCCTCGGGATGTACGGTATCCGCCGGAGCCTCGTTCTCATGCGCGTCAGCCGGCAGATCGAACACTCCGCGGAACTGCGGCTGCTGTTCGGCATGCAGTGCGTAGTCCGGCACCGCCACTTCGGCCGGCGCCTGCGGTACAACGCGTTCGTCCTGCAGCGGCTCGGCGACGACAACCTCGTCGCCGGTGGTTGCGGAATCGTCCCAGCGCGGCAGATCGGTCACCGCTTCGGGCAATGCCACCGCGTCCTCATCGCGCAGTGTCTCGGCCTGCCATTCGGCCCGCACCGCGTGCTCGGCGACGGGTTCGGCGACCACCACGTCGTGTACTTCGGTTTCGGTCGCCCAGGCAGGCATCGCCGGTTCCTGGCGACCATTGTCGGCAACAGCCGGCGACCACGAGGACTGCTCGGCCAGCGTATCCAGCGCCGCACCTGCCGGCACCGCAGCGGCCAGGCCGGCGGCATCGTCTTCCTCACGCAGCGGCGGCAGCGGCGACGGCTTGCGACGACGCAGCAGCCAGGCCGCGCCCGCCGCCAACAGCAGCACCGGCAGCACCAGCCAGTACCACGGCGTTGCCGCATCACGGGAACCCGGCGCCTGTGCCAGGCGCTGCTGCGCGGCAGCCAGGTCGTTGTCCTTCATCGCGATCAACGACTGCTGCTGCTCCTTCAGCTTCTCCAGATCAGCCACGCGCTGCTTCAGTTCACCGATCTCGGCATCGCGGGTGGCGATGTCCTCACGCGCCTGTCGCAGTTGTTCGTTGCCCAGCATGTCACCCTCGCTGCCGGCAGCGGTGCCGGTGGTTGTGCCCGCGTGCGCGGCGTCGGACGCCAGCGCCGGAGCGATCTCAAGTCGTGCCCCGTTGGCGGCAGCCGGGGAAGAAGCGTTCGCGGTTGCCGCCTTGGCGGCCGGCGCGACCGCACCCGCCGGTTGCGGCACGGTGCGCGCCTGCCGCCATTGCGCGGCGTGCTCGCGCACCAGCGCGGCGGCCTCGGCGGCATCGACAGCGGCAAGCGCATCGCTGCCCGGCATGCGCAGCACCGCGCCCTGCTTGAGCAGATTGACGTTGCCACGGATGAAGGCTTCGGGATTGGCGCGCAGCAGGGCGATCATCGCGCGGTCGCGGCTGACCTGGTTGCCACGCGCCACCGCGCTGGCGATCTGCGACAGGGTCTGACCGCGCTGCACGGTGACGCTGCCATCGACCGCCGGTGCAGCGACCGGCGCGGAGGCCGCACGCGGGCGTGCCGGTGCAGGCGCCACCGCAGGTGGCGGCGTAGTGGGCGCCTCTGCCGCTGGCACCGTTGCCGAAGCCGGTGCAGGTTCGCGCACGATGGTATTGGAGAGCGTGCCTGCCGGCGCGACGATCTCCGGCTCGGCCACGGCCAGCGCGCTGGACGGCGCGTCGACCAGCGCGGAGTACTCGCGCACCAGGCGGCCCTGGCCCCAGTCAGCTTCGATCAGGAAGCTCAGCGATGGCGTCTCCACCGGGGCCTGCGAGGTGACGCGCACCACCGCCCTGCCCTGCGCATTGCGGGTCAGCTCGAACTGCAGCTCGCTGACCAGCCCGGTCGGCCGTCGCAGGCCGACGCGTTCGAAGGTGACCGGCGAGGCCAGCGCCACGCGCAGGTTTTCCAGTTCGGACGGGTCCGCCGACACCACCGGGATTTCGGCCAGCAATGGCTGCCCCGACTTGGACAGGACACGGATGTCTCCCAGGCCCAATGCGAGTGCCGAACTGCTGGCCAGGGCCAGCAGCGCGGTGGAAAGATAGAGGAGCGGGCGCTTTGCGCCCCTGGCCCGTTTATTCATGGGCGACACTATAAAGCGTGCGGACCGGGGTCCGCACCCACCGGAAAGACCCTTGAGGTAGTGCCGGCCGCTGGCCGGCGTGCACTCCGGCACAAGGATCACGGCAATGCCGGCCAGCGGCCGGCACTACCGGTGAGGCAACCGCTGTAATCAGCGCTGCTCGGCGGCGACCAGCTCGGCCAGCTGCACGGCATTCAACGCCGCGCCCTTGCGCACGTTGTCCGACACGATCCACAGGTTCAGGCCGCGCGGGTGCGAGAGGTCCTCGCGGATGCGGCCGACGTACACCGCGTCGGTGCCCGAGGCGTGGGTGACCGGGGTTGGGTAACCACCGGCTTCGTGACGATCCACCACTTCGATGCCCGGCGACTGCTCCAGCAGCGCGCGCGCTTCGGCGACGGTGACCTTGTCGCGGGTCTCGATCGCCACCGACTCGGAGTGGCCGTAGAACACCGGCACGCGCACCGCAGTCGGGTTCACCAGGATGCTGTCGTCGCCGAGGATCTTGCGGGTTTCCCAGATCAGCTTCATTTCTTCCTTGGTGAAGCCATTGTCCTGGAAGTCGTCGATGTGCGGGATCAGGTTGAAGGCGATCTGCACCGGGAAGCGCTGCGGATCGATTTCCTGGAAGCTCAGCAGTTGGCCGGTCTGCTTGCCCAGTTCCTCGGTAGCCGAACGGCCGCCGCCGGACACCGATTGGTAGGTGGAGACGTTGATGCGCTCGATGCCGTACTTGCGGTGCAGCGGCGCCAGTGCCACCAGCATCTGCATGGTCGAGCAGTTCGGGTTGGCGATGATGCCACGCGGACGGTTGGCGACCTGCTCCGGGTTGACCTCGGACACCACCAGCGGCACGTCATCGTCGTAACGGAAGGCCGAAGAGTTGTCGATCACCACCGCACCGGCAGCGGCGAACTTCGGTGCGTATTCCTTGGACACGCTGCCACCGGCCGAGAACAGCGCGATCTCGACACCGCTCGGATCAAAGGTGGCCAGGTCCTGCACCTTGACCTTCTGGCCGTTGAATTCGATCTCGCCGCCGGCCGAACGCTCGGAAGCCAGGACGCTCAGGGTACCGACCGGGAAACCACGCTCGGCCAGGATCGACAACATGGTCTCGCCGACCGCACCGGTGGCACCGACGACGGCGACGTGGAAACTGCGCTGTGCATTGCTCATGGGGGAACTCTCACGAAAACGGGAATGGGGAAGAAACACGCACGACAGCTGGGTTCGGGGAACCTCCTCAAGCGGGGCGCGCGGAGGTTCCCTATCGTTTCCCGGTTTTTTTGCCCAGCGTCACGCGCGCGGCCATCGCCGCATCAGCGTTGATCGCGCTCGGCATGCGCGACGGGCCGCCGTCCAGGCCGAGCCCGGCAACCAGATTATCCACGGCCAGCTGTACCATCGCCGTGCGCGTGGCCAGCGAGGCGCTGCCGATGTGCGGCGTGAGCACGACATTGCGCAGCGCCAGCAGTTCGGGGCGCACCGCCGGCTCACCCTCGTAGACATCCAGGCCGGCAGCGGCCAGACGGCCTCGGGCAAGCGCGTCGGCCAACGCCAGTTCGTCGACAATGCCGCCGCGGGCGATGTTCACCAGGGTGGCTGACGGCTTCATCTTCGCCAGCGCCGCCGCATCGATGATGTGATGCGAGGCCGGGGTGTAGGGCAGCACCGTGACCAGGTGGTCGGACTCCGCCAGCAGCGTGTCCAGGTCCACGTAGGTCGCGCCAAGCGCCGCCTCGGTATCGGCCGGCAACCGCGAACGGTTGTGGTACAGCACCTTCATGCCGAACCCGTGTGCACCGCGGCGTGCGATGCTCTGGCCGATGCGGCCCATGCCGAGGATGCCCAGCGTGCTGCCATGGACATCCGCGCCCAGCATGGTCTGGAACGACCACTGCTGCCACTGGCCTTCGCGCAGCCAGCGCTCGGACTCGGTGATCCGGCGTGCAGTGGCCATCAGCAACGCGAAGCCGAGATCGGCGGTGGTCTCGGTCAGGACGTCCGGCGTGTTACTGGCGAGGATGCCGGCCGCACTGAGCGCGTCGACATCCAGATTGTTGTAGCCGACGCCGACATTGGCGATCACCTGCAGCTGCGCGGCGCCGGCCACCTGGGCCGCACCGATGCGCTCGTTGAGGGTGATGATCGCGCCGTCGGCGCGGGCCAGCTGTTCGGCGATCTGCGCGGGCGTCCAAGCGGTAACGGTGTCGGTGCTGCGCAGCTGTACGCGATCGCGCAACGGCGCGATGGCCGCCTCGATCAGCGGCTGGCTCACCCACACCGTCGGCCGCGTGTCAGCCATCGATCTGCCCGGGAATGCGCGGGGTGATCGTGCCGACATCGCCACACTGCGCGCGATGGCGCAGCGCCTGGTCCATCAGCACCATCGCCACCATCGCCTCGGCGATCGGCGTGGCGCGGATGCCGACGCAAGGATCGTGGCGTCCGGTGGTGACCACCTCGACCACGTTCCCGGCCGTATCCAGCGACGGGCCCGGCAGGCGCAGGCTGGAAGTCGGCTTCAGGGCGATCGACGCAACTACCGGCTGGCCGGTGGAGATGCCACCGAGGATGCCGCCGGCATGGTTGCTGGCGAAGCCCTGCGGCGTCAGCAGGTCGCGGTGCTCGGTACCCTTCTGCGCGGCACTGGCAAAACCATCGCCGATCTCAACGCCCTTCACTGCGTTGATGCTCATCAGGGCAGCGGCCAGTTCACCATCGAGCTTGCCGTAGATCGGCTCGCCCCAGCCCGGCGGCACGTTGTCGGCGACCACGTCCACGCGCGCACCGACCGAGTCACCGGACTTGCGCAGCGCATCCATGTACGCCTCCAGCTCGGGCACCTGCTCGGCGTGCGGCCAGAAGAACGGATTGTCTTCCACCGCCGACCAGTCGAAACCGGCCGGGGTGACGTCGCCCAGTTGTGACAGGTAGCCACGCACGGTCACGCCGAAGCGCTCGGCCAGCCACTTCTTGGCGACCACGCCGGCGGCAACGCGCATGGTGGTCTCGCGTGCCGAGGAACGGCCGCCACCACGCGGGTCACGGATGCCGTACTTGTGCCAGTAGCTGTAGTCGGCATGACCCGGCCGGAACTGCTGGCCGATGTTGGCGTAGTCCTTGCTGCGCTGGTCGGTGTTGCGGATCAGCAGCGCGATCGGGGTGCCGGTGGTCAGGCCCTCGTATACGCCGGACAGGATCTCGACCTCATCGGCCTCGCGACGCGCCGAGGTGTGGCGGCTCTTGCCGGTGGCGCGACGCTGCAGGTCGTGGGCGAATTCGGCCGCGTCCAGCGCCAGCCCCGGAGGGCAGCCATCGATCACGCAGCCGATGGCCGGCCCGTGCGACTCGCCGAACGTGGTGACGGTGAACAGCTTGCCGAACGAATTGGAGCTCACGGGCGCTGCGCCGCCAGTTCGGTGATGCGCGCGCTGTGGGCGATCAGCTCGCGGCACTCGACCGCGAAGATGCCCATCTGGCCGACCTTGAACTCGATCCAGGCGAAGTCGACTTCCGGCAGCAGCTTGATCAGGTGCTGCTCGGATTCGCCCACTTCGCAGATCAGCAGGCCGTCCTCGCTCAGGTGCAGCGGGGCGTCGCGCAGGATCTTCAGCACCAGGTCCAGGCCGTCGTCGCCGGCACGCAGGCCCATTTCCGGCTCGTAGGAGTACTCCTGCGGCAGGGCATCGGTCTCGTCGTTGGTGACGTACGGCGGATTGGTGACGATCAGGTCGTAGTGGCGACCGGTCAGGCCGTTGAACAGGTCCGACTTGAGCAGGGTGACGTTGTGCGCCTGCAGGCGCTCCTTGTTTTCTTCGGCCAGCGACAGTGCATCGTCGCTCAGGTCGACGCCGTCCACTTCCCAGTTCGGGTAGTAGTGACCCATGGCAATGGCGATGCAGCCCGAGCCGGTGCACAGGTCCAGCGCACGGCTGACATCGCGGCCGGCCAGCCACGGCTCGAAGCCGCATTCGATCAGTTCGGCGATCGGCGAGCGCGGCACCAGGGCGCGCTTGTCGCTCTTGAAGCTCAGGCCGGCGAACCAGGCCTCACCGGTCAGGTAGGCAGCCGGGATGCGTTCGTCGATGCGACGCTGGAACAGCTCCAGCACGCGCAGCTTCTCGGCCTGCAGCAGGCGCGCCTGGCCATAGGCCGGGCCGAGGTCATGCGGCAGGTGCAGGCTGTGCAGCACCAGCTGGGTGGCCTCGTCCAGCGCATTGTCGTAGCTGTGCCCGAAGGTCAGTCCGGCTTCGTTGAAACGGCTGGTGCCGTAGCGGATCAGATCGATGATCGTGTGGAGTTCGGCGGCCGTTTCAGCGGTCATGGCGGTACTGCGGGCAAAGTGGCCCCCGATTATAGGGGCTGGCGCCCGTGGCGGCATCCGTTGCGGCGGAAACGATTCGGGCCACAGCCGGTATGATGGGGCCCACTTCGCGCGGGAGCCCCCATGTTCAATCGCAACGCCGGCATCATCCTGCTGATCGCCCTGGCGGCGGGTCTCGGCCTGCTGGCCGCCCAGCAGCTGTTCGCGCCGAAGCCGCCGGCCAATGCCCCGGCCACCGAAGCGATCACGCTGTACCCGCAGCCGCGCGAACTGCCCGACTTCAACCTGGCCCAGTCCGACGGCACCCGCCTGATCCCGGGCGAACTGAAGGGCCACTGGACCCTGGTATTCCTGGGCTTCACCTTCTGCCCGGACGTCTGCCCGACCACCCTGGCCGAGCTGGCCGGCGCACAGAACCAGTGGGAAGCCCTGCCCGACAGCCTGCGCCCACGCGTGTTGTTCATCTCGGTCGACCCCGACCGCGACAGCGCCACCCGCCTCGGCGAGTACGTGCACGGTTTTCACAAGGACACCCTGGCCGCCACCGCTGACGTTCCCTCGCTGGAGCGCTTCGCCACCTCGTTGGGCTTCGTGTTCCAGAAGGTGCCGGGCAAGCATTTCGACGAGAACCCCGAGGATTACACCGTCGAGCATTCGGCCAGCCTGGCCGTGCTCGACCCGCAGGGCCGCCTTGCCGGCCTGGTACGCCCCCCGTTCAACGCGCCGGCCATTGCCCGCGACCTGCAGAAGCTGACCGAGAAAACCGCCCCATGAGCCTCACCACCGCCCTGACGTACGCCCTGCCACACCGCCTGCTGTCCTCGATGGCGCGTTCGCTGGCGTACTCGGACGATCCGCGCGTATCGCGCTGGCTGATCGACACGGTCACCCGCAAGTTCAACGTCAACCTGGACGAAGCGGCCAACCCGGACCCGCGCAGCTATGCGACCTTCAACCAGTTCTTCACCCGTGCGCTGAAGCCGGGTGCGCGCGTGGCTGACGCCGATCCGCGCAGCCTGGTGATGCCGGCCGACGGCCGCATCAGCCAGCTGGGGAAGATCGAGGCCGGCCGCATCTTCCAGGCCAAGGGCCAGTCGTTCACCGCTGCCGAACTGCTGGGCAGTGACGAGGACGCCAAGCCATACAACGATGGGCTCTACGCCACGGTGTACCTGTCGCCGCGCGATTACCACCGCGTGCACATGCCGTGGACCGGCACCCTGCGTGAGACCGTGCACGTGCCGGGGCGCCTGTTCAGCGTTGGTCCGGCGGCAGTGAACGGCGTACCGCGCCTGTTCGCCCGCAACGAGCGCCTGGTCTGCCACTTCGACACCAGCTTCGGCCCGATGGTCAGCGTGATGGTCGGTGCGCTGCTGGTGTCCGGGGTGGAAACCGTGTGGAGCGGCGAGGAGATTCCGCACTATGGCGACCGCATCACCCGCAAGGACTACCGCGGCCAGGGCATCAGGCTGGAGCGCTTTACCGAGATGGCGCGCTTCAACTACGGCTCCACCGTGATCGTGCTGCTGCCGCCGGGCGTGGCTGACTTCGCCCCGCAGTTGGGCGCTGAAAGCCCGGTGCAGCTGGGCCAGGCGCTGGCGAAGCTGCGCTGAGGCTTCGGTAGTGCCGGCCGCTGGCCGGCATCTCCGCTGATCCAACGCGTCGAGCATTGCCGGCCAGCGGCCGGCACTACCGGTACGCGCGTTACTGCAGGGACGGGGCCGGACCGACGTCCATGCCGTCGTAGTCTTCCACGCCCTTCTCCGCGGCCAGCGCTGCGAATTCCTGGTTGCGGCGGTCAAGCGAGGCTTCGTCGTGGATCTCCACGCGCTCCACATGCAGCACGTGGAACGGCGCGTCGCCCTCTTCCGGATCCTGTTCGAACAATTCCACGAAGGTGTAACCCTGCGCCTGCAGGTGCTGCGCCAGTGCCTGCAACGGCTCGGCAGTGGAGTGCACGAAGAAGTACCCCCACAGCAACGGGCCGGTGATGTCCCAGTCGGTGTTTTCGCGGAGGTTGGCGAACAGGTTGCGGGTGTCTTCGAGGTCCATGCGGATTCCAGGGTCGGGGGATTACTTGTCGCAGCCCTGCAGCTTCAGCGTCTGGCCGTGGCGCAGGCTGTAGGCCGGGGCCTTCAGGCCATTGGCGCGGGCCAGGGTGGGCACGTCGCACTGGAACTTGGCCGCGATGGCGCCCAGGGTTTCACCCCGGCCCACCTTGTGGCTGCGCACCGGCTTCGGGCGCGCCGCCGGGCGCGGCGTGGCCACCGAAGCGACCGGCGTGGTCGGCACGCTGGTGGACGCGGCCGCATCGGCCACCGGCACCACGCCGCCCACGGCCACGCTTCCGGTGTAGCTGGTCGCGGCCGGGCGCTTGATTGCTGCGTTCAGATCGGCGGTGATCAGCGTCCGGGCCAGGTCGGCACGCGGGCCACTGACGCAGTTGCGCTGGTACAGGCCGGCGATGCGGGTGGTGGCATTGATCAGCGTGCCGGCCGGGATCCAGCCATCGGCCTCATAGCGCGGGTTGAGGTTGCGCAGCGCGCGCATGTAGCCATCGCGGGTGCCGTGGCTGCCCAGGCAGATGGTCAGTTCGTAGATGGTGGTCGACCTGGCCAGGCGCAGCGTGGCCGGCTGCGCGCTGATCTTCGGGAACTCCACGCCGTATTGCTGCGGGTGCAGGAAGATCCAGGCCGCGGCGATCACCATCGGCACGTAGTCCTTGGTCTCGCCGGGGAACTGGTTGTAGACGCTGTCGGTCCAGAAGCTCTGCCCGGCGCTCTGCTTGAACACGCGCGCGGCGCGGCCTTCGCCACCATTGTAGGCGGCCACCGACATTTCCACGTTGTTGTTCAGTTCGCGCAGGCGTTCGTTGAGGTAGCTGGCGCTGGCCTCGGCCGCACTGCGTGCATCGAAGCGGGTGTCAAAGCCGGTGCCATCCGGGCCGAGGCCGAAGCGGCGGCCGGTGGCCGGCATGAACTGCATCAACCCGGCGGCGCCAGCGCGCGATGAAGCATGCACGCGGCCATTGGACTCCTTGGCCATGATGCCGAACAGCAGCGCTTCAGGCAGGCCACGCTTCTCCCACTCCGGCCACATCACCGCACGCAGGTTCTGGTAGTTCTCGTAGCTGGTCAGCAACGCCGGGCGCATGTCGGTCAGCCAGCGGCGGATGCCGGCCTGCACCGCCGGGTTGTATTCGACCATGCTGTCGAAGGCGTGCCGCTTGTCGTTCAGCAGCGCGGCAGCGCGCGCGGCCTCCGGTACGTCGGCGGTAAGCGGGCCGATGTGGTCGGGGTCGGCTTCCAGGCGATCACCGCCCTCGTCGGCCACGTCATCGCTGGCGGCCGCGTCGGCGTCGTGCTTGAGCAGGCGCTTGTAGCTGGCCAGCAGGGTGCCCATCTGGCAGCCCTTCTGCTTCACGCAGTCGTTGAGGACATCTTCCATGTCCTCCAGCGCGGCGTCGGCTTCGTTGCTGCCCTTGGGGTCGGCATTGGCGACCAGCAGCAGCGCATCGCTGTAACGCTTCTCGGCGACGGTCATGCGCTGCTGCAGCGCATCCACCTTCACCTTGTCCCGGGCCGAAACCCGCTGCGCATGGGCGTCGGGCGCCAGGGAAACCAGGCCGGCCAGGGCCAGCAGCGGCCAACCGCGGGAAATCAGGACAGGAACGGGCATTGATGGCACTGTGTGCGAAACAGGCAGGCAGAGTAGCGGCGCCGCCAAGGTCCGGGCAAGCCGACCTTCGGACCGTCACCGCCGGCGGTTAACATTGGCTATTCACCACAAGGGCTGGACCATGGATCCGATTCTGCTCGGCAAAGGCATCACCGACGATGTGGCCGTCACCCTGCTGCCGAAACTCGGCAACCGCCACGGCCTGGTGGCCGGCGCCACCGGTACCGGCAAGACCGTGACCCTGATGACCCTGGCCGAGGGCTTCTCGCGGCTGGGCGTGCCGGTGTTCCTGGCCGATGTGAAGGGCGATGTGTCCGGCCTGGCGGTGCCCGGCACCGGCGCCGAGAACCTCCTCAAGCGCGCCGCCGAGATCGGCGTGGCCGACTACGCACCGGCCGCCAGCCCGACCATTTTCTGGGACCTGTACGGCAAGCTGGGTCACCCGGTGCGCACCACGGTCAGCGAGATGGGCCCGACCCTGCTGGCGCGCATCCTCGAGTTGAACGACACCCAGTCCGGCGTGCTCGACATCGTGTTCAAGCTGGCCGACGACCGTGGCCTGCTGCTGCTGGACATGGACGACCTGCGCGCGCTGCTCGGCCTGGTGGCCGAGGAGCGCAAGGACATCTCCACCGAGTACGGCCTGGTCAGCGCGCAGTCCATCGCTGCGATCCAGCGGTCGGTGCTGCGCCTAGCGCAGGATGGCGGCGAGAACTTCTTCGGTGAGCCGGCCCTGGAACTGGCCGACATCATGCGGGTCAATCACGACGGCCGCGGCATGATCGGCATCCTTGCCGCCGACCAGCTGGTGCTCAAGCCGAAGCTGTATTCCACCTTCCTGTTGTGGCTGCTGTCGGAGCTGTTCGAGCAGCTGCCGGAGGTGGGCGACCTGGACAAGCCGAAGCTGGTCTTCATCTTCGACGAAGCGCACCTGCTGTTCGACGATGCACCGCCGTCGCTGGTGCAGCGCATCGAGCAGGTGGTGCGCCTGATCCGCTCCAAGGGCGTGGGCGTGTACTTCTGCTCGCAGTTCCCTGATGACGTGCCGGGCAACATCCTCGGCCAGCTCGGCAACCGCGTGCAGCATGCGCTGCGTGCATTCACCCCGCGCGACCAGAAGGCAGTGAAGACTGCTGCCGAGACCTTCGTGCCGAACCCGAAGCTGGACGTGGCCAAGGTGCTCAGCCAGCTCGGTACCGGCGAAGCGCTGGTGTCCACGCTGCAGGACAAGGGTGTGCCGATGCCGGTGCAGCAGACGATGATCGCGCCGCCGCGCTGCCGGATGGGGCCGATCACCGAGGCCGAGCGTGCCCAGGTGCGTGCCGGCAGCCCGGTCGGCAGCCGCTACGACACCGCGATCAACCGTGAATCGGCCGCCGAACTGCTGGCCCAGCGTACGCAGAAGACTGTCGAACAGGCGCAGGCACCGGCCGCGCGTAGTCGCGAGCAGGACGAAGCGCAGGAAGGCGGTTTCGGCCAGGCGATCAAGGATGCGATCTTCGGCACCAAGCGCCGCCAGGGCATGATCGAGACCATGGCCAAGCAGACCACGCGCACCGTCGGCACCAAGCTGGGCAACCAGATCGTGCGTGGCATCCTGGGTGGCATCTTCGGCGGCAAGCGCTGATCTGCAACTACTGGGGTCGGATCCCTTTCCTGCAAAAGGATCCGACCCCATCGTTCCCCTGAAAAGAAGTCGCACCACATGTCGCGTTGGCGTCCCCCTGCAGAAAAGAGTACCGCCCTGATCACCGCCTCCGGCCACGCCCGGCTGAAGGCCGAACTGGATGACCTATGGCGTGTGCGCCGCCCCGAGGTGGTGAAGGCACTGGCCGCGGCCGCTGCGGAAGGCGACCGTTCGGAAAACGCCGAGTACACCTATCGCAAGAAGCAGCTGGGCGAGATCGACCGTCGTGTGCGCTACCTGACCAAGCGGTTGGAATCGCTACGCGTGGTCGATACCACGCCGACCGATCCGCTGGCGGTGTTCTTTGGCGCATGGGTGGAACTGGAGAACGTGGACAGCGGTGAGACCAGCCGCTATCGCATTGTCGGGCCGGATGAGACCGATGCTGGGCTGGGTTGGATCAGCATCGATTCCCCCCTGGCGCGTGCGCTGCTGAAGAAGCGGCTGGATGATGAATTTTCGGTGGAACTGCCCGGCGGCCAGTTCACCTTCGCGGTGATCAGCGTGGAATACGAACCGCTGTAGCGTCGACTGTCAGTCGACTACCGCGCCAAGCGCGGCACAAACCTCCGCAGCCGGACGGTAAACGCACCGCGCTCCTCATCGCGGTTGATGACTCGCCGAAGCCTTCTGTCGGGCGTTCACGACCTCGGAACGAAGAGCAGTCGACTGACAGTCGACTCTACATAGATCCGTGCAACGGCGGCGGGTACTGGCGGCCGGCCCGCAGCGGGCGGAAGTACGCGGCATCTGCATAGAAGGCGGCATCCTGTCCTTGGTGCCAGCCCGGGATTCCCGCCAGCGGCAGCGGACGCAACTGCAGGGGATCGGTCACTGCCCTGCCCTCGGCGATGGCCGCGGTCACTGCGTCAACGCAGGCATCATCGACTTCGCCGTGCACCACCACGCACTTGCCGACCAGCAATCGCCCCGGCAGCAGTGCCTGCTCCATCAGCGCATGCCCGAACACCACAGCGATGGCGATGTCACCGCTCTGCCAGCATGACGGCTCGAACAATGCAGGCCAGTCATGCCGGTCCCACGCGCGCAGCACCGCCTCATCGCGCGCGCGCACGATGACGCCGGTTTCATCGAACTGGGTCAGCGCCGCCTGTGCGCGATTGCGCTGGCCGGGCGGCATGGCATCGATATGCCGGCATTGCTGCGCGTTCAATGCACGCTTCAGCTGCGGATGGGAGGCCCATACCAGCGCGTTGAACAGGTCGTGCCAGTTGCCGGCACGGGTGGCGATATGCCCCTGCGCGATGCGCGCTTCGTAATGCAGGCCGTCGGCCAGCAGCGCGGCGTCCTGTTCGACCAAGCGCTTGCCGGGCAGCGCGAGCCGCGCATCAAGTGCAGCGATGGACGGCCATGCCGCACCGTCCAGCAGATCACGGAAGTCCTGCAAGCCGGCAAACAGCGGGTGCGCGAACACCCGTGGATCGACCGCCGCACGCGGCGGCGGCATGAAGCGGCGGGCGCCGCTGCCGTCACCGGCGGCGGTCGTCGCTGCGGTCACAGCATCTTCAGGTCGAATGCCGGGCGGGTAGCGGTCGCCAGCGCGTCACCATACAGGTCGTGCTCGTCGCTCTCGGTGATTTCCACGTCGACGAATTCGCCCACGCGCAGCGGCACCTGATCGGCGTTCTGGATGTGCACCAGACCGTCGATCTCAGGCGCATCGGCCCTGGAACGGGCCACCGCGATGTCACCTTCGATGGCATCGACCAGGCACTGCTGCACGGTGCCGATCTTGGCTTCCAGGCGCGCGGCGGAAATCTGCGCCTGCTTCTCCATGAAACGTGCCAGGCGTTCCTGCTTCACTTCTTCCGGCACGGCATCGGGCAGGTCGTTGGCGGTGGCCCCCTCGACCGGCGAATAGGCGAACGCGCCGACACGGTCCAGCTGCGCTTCGTCCAGGAACGACAGCAGTTCTTCGAACTCGGCCTCGGTTTCGCCCGGGAAGCCGACAATGAAGGTCGAACGCACGGTGATGTCCGGGGCAATCCGGCGCCAGTTCTGCACGCGCTCCAGGGTCTTCTCGACCGCGCCGGGGCGCTTCATCAGGCGCAGGATGCGTGGGCTGGCGTGCTGGAACGGAATGTCCAGGTACGGCAGGATGCGGTTCTCGGCCATCAGCGGCACTACCTCGTCCACGTGCGGGTACGGGTAGACGTAATGCATGCGCACCCATGCATCGAGTTCGGACAGGCCTTCGCACAATGCCTTCAGTCGGGTCTGGTAGGCCTTGTTGCGCCACATCTTCTCGGCGTACTTCACGTCCACGCCGTAGGCCGAGGTGTCCTGCGACACCACCAGCAGCTCGCGCACACCGCCACGCACCAAGCGCTCGGCCTCACGCAGCACCTCATCGACCGGGCGCGAGACCAGCTTGCCGCGCATGGACGGAATGATGCAGAAGCTGCACTTGTGGTTGCAGCCTTCGGAAATCTTCAAGTAGGCGTAGTGGCGGGGGGTCAACTTGATGCCGTAGTCGGGCACCAGGTCCACGAACGGATCGTGCTTGGGCGGCAGCGCTTCGTGCACCGCCTCCATCACGCTCTGGTAGTCCTGCGGACCGGACACCGCCAGCACGTTCGGGTACGCCTCGCGGATCTGCTCCGGGCGCTTGCCCAGGCAGCCGGTGACGATGACCTTGCCGTTCTGGTTCATCGCCTCGCCAATCGCGTCCAGCGACTCGGTCACCGCCGAATCGATGAAGCCGCAGGTGTTGACCACCACCACGTCGGCCGAATCGTAGGACGGGACGATGTCGTAGCCTTCCGAGCGGAGCTGGGTAAGGATGCGCTCGGAATCGACAAGGGCCTTCGGGCAGCCAAGGCTGACGAAGCCGACTTTGGGGTTCAGCTGGGACATGGAATCGCGGGACTCTGGGGGCCTGGGCCCCTGCCGGCATGGCAGGGGTTCCTGGGGGCCGGGGCCTGAAAGGGCGCCAGTATACCGGGGTTGGCGACCTCGCTCTGAACGGCCAGCCGCCCGATCGCGCACAGCCGCTGACACCGCGCTAACCGGCGCAGCACCGACAATGCAGTCCTGTCCCTGCAACGAGAGTAGATGACGATGGCCGAGTGGATCACCCTGGATACGCACCACGGCGCGGTACGGGCCTGGCAGGCACTCCCCGAGGGCACCGCGCGCGGCGGGCTGGTGGTGGTGCAGGAAATCTTCGGCGCCAACCCGCACATCCGCAGCGTGGCTGAGCGCTTCGCCGCCGAGGGCTATGCGGTGCTGGCACCGTCGTTCTTCGACCTGGTCGATGGACCCGAGGCCGATCCGGATGCCCTGCCCTACGACGCCGACGGCGTGAAGCAGGGGCTGGAACGGGTAGCCGCGCTGGGCATGGAACGGGCGCTGGAAGTGGTCCGCGCGGCAGCCACCCGGCTGGCCCCCTACGGCAAGGTCGGCACCGTCGGCTACTGCTGGGGCGGTACGGTGGCGATGCTGTCCGCAGTGCGCCTGGGCCTGCCTTCTGTCAGCTACTACGGTGCGCGCAACGTCCAGTTCCTCGATGAGACGCCGAAGGCGCCGGTGATCTTCCACTTCGGCGCCCAGGACAGGAGCATCCCGCCGGAGGCCGTCCAGGCCCACCGCGAAAAGCTGCCGGAGATGGCCACCTTCGTCTATCCGGCCGACCACGCCTTCAACCGGGAGGTCGGACATGCGTATGATCCAGACAGCGCCGCCCTGGCGCTGCAACGCACCCTGGACTTCTTCTCGGAGCATCTTGGATGAGCGAATTCGAACTCGATTCACGCCTGGCCACCGATAGCGTGCTGGTGGCCGAAGGACCGTTGTCGCAAGTGCGGCTGATGAACGACGAACGATTCCCGTGGCTGGTACTGGTACCGCGCCTGGCCGGGGTCACCGAGTGGATCGAGCTGGACGGCGAGCAGCAGGACAAGCTGCGCACCGAGCTCAATCGCGCCTGCAAGGCCCTGAAGGGCGCCGACGGGGTGGAGAAGATCAACATCGGCGCGTTGGGCAACATCGTGCGCCAGCTGCACTTCCACGTGATCGGCCGCCATGACGGTGATCCGGCCTGGCCGGGCCCGGTCTGGGGCAGCGGTCCTGCGCACCGCTACGAAGCGGCCGCACTGGACCAGCATGTCGCCTACTGGAAGGAACGGCTAGGATATCCGGCCCACACCTGAGCCTTCGCCGACCCGATGCGATTCAACCTCGTTGCCGCCATCCTGCTGATCCTGATCGGCCTGTTCATGCTCGCCAGCAACCTCGGCTGGACGCACCTGAACCTGTCCAAGCTGCTGCTGACCTGGTGGCCGGTGGCGCTGGTGGGTGTCGGGATCGCGATGCTGTTCGGGCGCGGAAAATAACGAAGGCGGCGCATTGCGCCGCCTTCGTTCATGCAGAGCCGAGCCATGCTCGGCTGCCCCGCCTTGAAGCCGAGCATGGCTCGGCTCCACAAACCGCCTGCAATCTTCAGGTCCGCGGCAGGGTCACACCGGTCTGGCCCTGGTACTTGCCGCCACGATCGCGGTACGACGTCTCGCAGATGTCATCGGCCGCGGCCTGGAAGAACAGCATCTGTGCAACGCCTTCGTTGGCGTAGATGCGCGCCGGCAGCGGCGTGGTGTTGCTGAACTCCAGGGTGACGTGGCCTTCCCATTCCGGCTCAAGCGGCGTCACGTTGACGATGATGCCGCAGCGCGCGTAGGTGCTCTTGCCCAGGCACACCACCAGGGTGTCGCGGGGGATGCGGAAGTACTCCACGGTGCGCGCCAACGCGAAGCTGTTCGGCGGGATGATGCATTCATCGCCGACGATATCCACGAAGCTGCCCGGGTCGAAATGCTTGGGATCGACGATGGTCGAGTTGATGTTGGTGAACACCTTGAACTCGCGCGAGCAGCGCACGTCGTAGCCGTAGCTGGAGGTGCCGTAGCTGACGATGCGCTCGCCGTTGGCCTGCTTGACCTGCCCTGCCTCGAACGGCTCGATCATGCCGTGCTGCTCGGACATGCGGCGGATCCAACGGTCACTCTTGATGCTCATGCTTTGTCCTGGGGGTACGAGGGGGCGCGAGGATTCTAGCAGGGGGCCGGGCGTCGCCGGCGCCCCTCCCCCCGCCGAGGTGCTACAGCAGCGACGACAGGATCGGGATCGACGCCCGCGGGCGCTTGCCCACTTCCTCGATCAGGCGCTGCGCGGCATGGCGGTAGGCCTGGGCCGAGACCGAATCCGGCTGGGCCACGGTGATCGGGGTACCGGCATCGCCCTGCTCGCGGATGCCGATCTGCAGCGGCAGCGAACCGAGCAACGGCACGCCGTACTGCGCGGCCATGCGCTCGCCACCGCCCTCGCCGAACAGATGCTCGACATGCCCGCAGTTGCTGCAGGTATGCACCGCCATGTTCTCGACGATGCCCAGTACCGGCACCTCGACCTTCTCGAACATCTTCAGCGCCTTCTTCGCATCCAACGTGGCGATGTCCTGCGGCGTGGTGACGATCACTGCACCGGCCAGCGGAATCTTCTGGGTCAGGGTCAGCTGGATGTCGCCGGTGCCCGGCGGCAGGTCGATCAGCAGAAAATCCAGGTCATCCCACAGCGTGTCGTTGAACAGCTGGGTCATTGCCGAGGTGGCCATCGGACCGCGCCAGATCATCGGCGTGTCCTCTTCGATCAGGTAGCCGATCGACATGGTGTCCACGCCGAACGCGCGAAGCGGTTCGATGCTCTTGTTGTCGGGGCTTTCCGGCCGCCCGGACA
Source organism: Stenotrophomonas sp. YJH_SMC_12-1 (assembly GCF_059370935.1). Lineage (NCBI taxonomy): Bacteria > Pseudomonadati > Pseudomonadota > Gammaproteobacteria > Lysobacterales > Lysobacteraceae > Stenotrophomonas > Stenotrophomonas sp. YJH_SMC_12-1. The sequence goes on from NZ_JCAFUD010000001.1 coordinate 395,469, forward strand.
AGCCCAGCATGGCGGGCACGCTGGGGCCGTAGATGTCCGCGTCCAGCACGCCAACACGTGCGCCCAGCTGTTGCAGCGCGACGGCCAGATTGACCGCGGTGGTCGACTTGCCCACGCCGCCCTTGCCGGAGCCGACCGCGATGACATTGCGGATGCGGGCATGTGGCGTCAGTCCCTTCTGGACCTGGCTGGCATGGGGGCGGCGGGGGGAACTGTTCACAACGGGCACCAGCTGTATCAGGGGGAATAACCCAACATCATACAAGCTGGACGTAGCCTGACTGAAATTCAGGATTGCTACAGATTCGTGCACAGATTGTTAAGTTCATGTTACGTTCCTGAAGCACTGTTTTGGGCTGCGGAGCTGGTTTCCAGCGCGCACGATGGCGCATGCGCAGTGCCGATTTTTGTTTTTTGCTCTTTATTGGAACTACATGAAATACGTAAGCAACACCGCACGTCGCAACACGCTCGCCGTCGCCCTGATTTCCGCTCTGATGGCCGCCGCCCCGGCAATGGCCCAGGACAAGGCGACCAACCTGGACAAGATCACCGTCACCGGTTCGCTGATCCCGCAGACCCAGGTTGAAACCCAGACCCCGGTGATGTCCATCACCGCCGAAGACATCCAGACCCGCGGCTTCAGCAGCGTTGCTGAAGTTCTGCAGCAGTCCTCGCTGACCACCGGCGGCCTGCAGGGTGGCCAGACCTCGGGTTCGTTCACCCAGGGCGCTGAAGCAGCCGGCATGTTCGGCCTGAACCCGGGTTACACCAAGTACCTGATCAACGGCCGCCCGATGCTCTCGTATCCGGCGCTGTACAACGGTAGCGACACCTTCAACAACATCAGCGGCATTCCGATCGACATCGTCGAGCGCATCGAAGTGCTGCCCGGTGGCCAGTCCTCGCTGTACGGCTCGGACGCGATCGCCGGTGTGGTCAACATCATCCTGAAGGAGCGCATGGACGGCGGTACGATGACCGTCCGTGGCGGCACCTACACCGAAGGCGGCGGCAGCAATATCCGCTTCAGCGCAGCCAAGGGCTTCAACGCGTTCGACGACCGCTTCCACGCGCTGGTCAACGTGCAGATCGAGAACGGCAGCCCGATCTGGGGCTACCAGCGTGACATCACCAAGCAGAACAACCCGGTCGGCTACACCGCGCAGGTGCCGTCGAACGACTTCGCCGTCATCACCAATGCAGACAACAAGCTGCTGATGATGGACCCGAGCCGCTGCGCCAACGTGGCAGGCCTGTACGACGGCACCACCGTCGTCGGCAAGCGCGCGTCGGGCGAGTCCTGCGGCTCGGTGTACAGCGCCGGCTACAAGACCCTGAAGAACGGCAAGAACAGCGGCCAGTTCTACTCGTCGATGACCTTCGACGTGAACGACAACTTCCAGCTGTTCGCCGACGTGCTGTACAGCAAGGAAAAGACCGAGTTCACCTCCGGCTCCAGCGCCCTGTGGTGGGGCACGAAGTCGGTCATGGGTGGCTTCTACGACCAGGGCGCAGGCAAGGTCGTGAACCTGCAGCGCGCCTTCGCGCCGGAGGAGATCGGCGCGGGCGACTACAACAACATCCTGAACTCCGATGAGAGCCGCGCCTACCAGGTCACCCTGGGCGGCAAGGGCATGGTCGGCGACTGGGATTACAGCGCCAGCTTCACCCGTGGCGAGTACCGCCTGGACCAGAACCGCTTCGTGCGCTGGAAGGACAAGATCGAGGACTTCTTCGGCCGGACCGTGCTGGGCCCGCGCCTGGGCACCTACACCGACCCGAAGGACCCGACCGCCACGTTCGGCATCTACAACCCGAACTACGCTGCCTTCTACTCGCCGATCACCCCGGACCAGTTCGCCAGCTTCACCGGCTACGGCACCCACCGCAGCAAGACCTGGCAGAACCTTGGTCGCGTGCAGGTGACCAATGGCTCGCTGTTCAGCCTGCCGGGCGGTGACGCCGGCCTGGCCGTAGTGCTGGAAGGTGGCAGCGAAGGTTGGGACTACTCGCCGGACCAGGCCTTCGTCGACGGCAACGTGTGGGGCACCACCGCCGTCGCGGGCGCCGGCCACCGCAGCAACTACGCGGTCACCAGCGAACTGCGCATGCCGCTGCTGGAGAAGCTGACCGTCAGCGCCTCGGGCCGTTATGACGCGTTCAAGATCGCCGACAAGACCGTCGACAAGGCCACTTACAGCATCGGTCTGGAATTCCGTCCGATCGAGAGCCTGCTGCTGCGCGGCAAGTACGGCACCGCCTTCCGTGCACCGACCCTGTCCGATGCCTTCCAGGGCATGAGCGGCTCGTACTCGTCCGGCCAGAACGACTACTACCGCTGCAGCCAGCTGGGCTACGGCCTGCGTGACGAGGCCTGCTCGTTCTACAAGAACACCTCGGTGTACAGCGAAAAGTCCGGCAATCCGGACCTGAAGCCGATCACCGCCGACGTGTGGAGCGCAGGCGTGGTGTGGGCCCCGGTGAGCAACTTCTCGCTGTCGGCCGATTACTACAACTGGAAGATCAAGAACGAGGTCAAGACCCTCAGCACCGACCAGCTGCTGCTGGCCGAGTACCAGTGCCACAACGGGCTGCCGAACAACACCTCGGCCAGCTGCCAGAACGTCACCGACTGGGTTTCGCGCGATGCCGGCGGCAACCTGACCCGGGTGTACACGCCGAAGCTCAACGTCGCCAGCCAGAACCTGGAAGCGGTGACGGTGGCGGCCAAGTACCAGCAGGATATCGGCCGCTTCGGCTCGCTGATGTTCTCCGGCAACTACACGAACATGCTGAAGCGTGAAGTGCAGCCGATGCCGGGCGCCGCCAAGCTCGACCTGCTGAGCGATCCGTACAACATGTGGTACTACGACAACTTCGCCAAGGTCCGTGGCGATCTGTCGGTGGCCTGGAACATCGCCAAGTTCACCACCACCGTGTACGCCAACTACGTCGGCAGCACCCCGAACTACCTGGCCTACACCGGCCGCAGCTACGGCTATGTCCACTCTTCCGGTGCCAAGGCCGGTAAGTGGGGTTCGTACACCACGTACAACCTGAGCATGAACTATCAGGCACAGGACGATCTGGTCCTGTCGCTGATGGTCAACAACGTGTTCAACAAGCTGCCGGAAGGCCAGCGCTACAACTACCCGGGCAACGAATCGACCCCGTTCAATGACGGCTTCTACAGCGTCTACGGCCGCCAGATCTCGGCCCAGGTCAAGTACAACTTCTGATCCCGTCGTTTCCCGGACTTCGTGTCTGGACCAGGCCCCGCTTCGGCGGGGCCTTTTTTTTGGGCTGCGTCGGGCCGGCAGGAATCATTCAGCATCCAGACATGTTCAGCGACACTCGAACAAAACAATAAAAATCAATAGGTTGTATCAATTTAGATCGAAGTACACGGAGAGCGAAGAGGCTCCTGACCACAGCTTGATGACTCCCTTATGAACGTTTGACAGCATCAGTTAATGTCGTGTTAATCTCGAGTTACCGGCAGGTGAAGCCGGTAACGCCGGGAGGCGGCAGGGTACTGCCGGGACCGGGCACGGGGCACACGGAGACGCCCGCAAGGCAAGTCCCCGGTGTACGACGCAATCATTGGATTCAAGGGGATTTCAGATGATCAATCGCAAGTCGCTCGGCCGGCATCCGCTGAGCTTTGCCCTCGCTACCGCCGTGCTTCTCGCCGCAGCGGCGCCGGCGATCGCCCAAGATGGCGCCGCGACGCAGACCGCTGAGGAAGCGGCCAAGTCGAAGGCAACCAACCTGGACACGGTGACCGTCACCGGCTCGCGCATCAGCCGCGACGTGTTCAACTCGGTGTCCCCGGTCCAGGTCGTGACCCGTGAGGAAACCACGCTGGCCGGCTTCAACTCGACCACCGCCGCACTGCAGAGCACCGCGGTGACCGCAGGTGCATCGCAGATCAACAACGCCTACGGTGGCTACGTCACCGACGGCGGCCCCGGCGCCAACACCCTCGGCCTGCGCGGCCTCGGCCCGACCCGCACCCTGATCCTGCTCAACGGCCGCCGCGTCTCGCCGGCCGGTTCGCGCGGCTCGGTCGGCTCGACGGACCTGAACGTGCTGCCGAACTCGATCGTCGACCGCGTCGAAATCCTGAAGGACGGCGCCTCCTCGATCTACGGCTCCGACGCGGTCGCGGGCGTGATCAACATCATCACCAAGAAGAAGGTCGACGGCGTCACCTTCGAAGGCCAGCACAATGCGACCGACGGCGGCGGCGGCGACGAACGTCGCTATGCGCTGACCTTCGGCACCACCGGCGAGCGTTCGCACTTCTCCGGTTCGTACGAGTACACAGTGCGCAACGCACTTAACCTTGGCGACCGCGACTGGACCCGCTGCGCCACCGACAAGTATCGCGACATCGATGCCGGCGACTACTGGGGCAGCGGCGACTTCATCGATCCGCTGACCGGCAAGTCCAAGTGCTACACCCTCGACGGCGGCGGCGTGACCATCAACACGCTTGGCACCAACACCCGTACCGGCGTCGCCGCGCCGGGGGGCAGCGGCACCCGCTTCAACCGCTGGCGCCCGAATTCGTCGGTCACCACCGGCCTGGTTGGCTACGAAGGCGTGGGTGCGCTGAACCGCGACACCTTCGACCCGCAGATGCTCAACCAGTCGCTGATCTCGCCGGTCAAGACCCACACCGCCTACTTCCAGGGCGGCTTCGACCTGAACGCACTGGGCGACGCTGAGCTGTACTACGAGTTCCTCGGCAACCACCGCAAGTCGACCCAGACCGGCTATCGCCAGCTGACCCTGGACTATGCAGTGGGTAATCCGCTTATCCCGGCCAACCTCCGCGACAGCGTTGCGGGCCCGGCCACCGACCAGACCAATGGCGTGCCGATGGGCGTACGTGCCTTCATTGGTTTCGGCAACGACCAGAGCAAGCAGAAGGTCGACTTCCTGCGCTTTAACGCCGGCCTGCGTGGCCACCTGAGCTCGGAATGGAATTACGACTTCAACATCATGCATTCGCGCAGCGATGCGGACTACACCTTCCAGAGCTTCCTGACCAGCCGCCTGGCGCAGAGCCTGGACGTGGTCTCAAACGGGGCCGGTGGCTTCGTCTGCCGTGACGCCTCCAACGGCTGCGTCGCCGCCCCCCCGGTGAACAACAACACCATCGGCGGCCGCCTGCCGCAGGACTGGAAGGACTGGGTGTTCGTCCCGGTCACCGGCAACACGCTGTACAAGGAAACCACGGTCAACTTCAACGTCAATGGCCCGCTGTTCGACATGCCGTATGGCTCGGCCGGCGGCGCGTTCGGTGTGGAGTACCGCAAGGCCCGCATCGACGACAGCCCGTCGCAGTACTCCATTGACCAGGACCTGTACAACCTGACCGCTTCCTCGCCGACCCGCGGCAGCGACTCGGTGTTCGAAGCCTACGGCGAATTGGAACTGCCGCTGCTGTCCGGTGTTACCGGCGCTGAGGAGCTGTCGGTCAACCTGTCCGGCCGCTATACCGACTACAAGTCCTATGGTTCCGACGAGACCTACAAGATTGGCACCCTGTGGACCCCGGTGAAGTGGCTGTCGTTCCGTGCATCCTACGGCACCTCGTACCGCGCACCAGCCCTGTTCGAGCAGTTCCTGGGCGCCACCACCGGCTTCCTGCCGCAGTCGTCCGACCCCTGCGACAACTACATTGAGGCCCGCCCGGAATCGATGCGCTACCAGAACTGCGCGTCGCTGGGCCTGGATCCGGAGTTCACCCAGCTGCAAGGCATCACCGTCTACACCCAGGGCGGCGCGGAAAACAACCTGAAGGCTGAAACCTCCACCGCCAAGACCTTCGGCGTGGTGCTGCAGCCGGAGTTCGGCCCAGCCTTCGGCGATCTGTCGCTGGCCCTGGACTACTTCGACATCAAGGTCGAGAACGGTGTGCAGGACGCAGGCGGCGCCGCCATCCTGCGCAACTGCTACGGCAGCTCCACCGCAGACTTCACTGCGGGCAACGGCCTGTGCCGCCTGATCCAGCGCAACCCGCAGACCAACCAGCTGACGGTCACCAACGGCTTCATCAACGTCTCTACCAACAAGGTGCGCGGCCTGGACTTCACCCTGCGCTATGTGCGTGACATCGGCCCGGGCGAGTTCCGTGCCACGCTGCAGGGCACGCACTACTTCGAGCAGACCAGCCAGCTGTTCTCGGACGATCCGAAGGTCGACTCGGCCGGCATGATCGGCTCGCCGGAAAACACCGCCACCCTGGACCTGAACTACAAGTGGAAGAACTGGCGCGTCCGTTACGGTCTGGACTGGATCGACAACATGGACAGCTACGCCTACTACGAGGAGCGCAACCCGGGCCTGTTCGATCCGGCCACCAGCCAGTACAAAATGTACACCCCGAACTACTTCATCCAGGCAGCCTCGCTGCAGTATGAAGCGGACAAGTGGTCGGTCACCGGCGGCGTGCGCAACCTTGCCAACAAGAAGCCGCCGACCATTTCGCAGGGCGTGCTGAGCACGGTTGGCAACGCGCCCCTGTACAGCGGCTTCGATTACTTCGGCCGCACGTACTTCGTGAACATCACCCGCTCGTTCTGATCCTGTTGTCACCCACCGCCGCCCTTCGGGGCGGCGGTTTCGTTTCCGGCCCCGGCCTTGCGCCGGGATCGTCCCGAGATCGAGGCAAGCAATGAAGCGAACCCTGCTGCTGGCGGCCCTGGCCGGCATCTCCCCCTGGCTACATGCCAAACCTGTCGCCCCAACCGTCGAACAACTGGCGGCCTTCCCTGCCATCTCCAGCCTGTCGCTCTCACCGGACGGCCAGCACATCGCCGGCCTGCGCGCCGATGGCGAAGAGCGCGTGATCGTGGTCTGGCGTACCGATGCGCTGGACAAGCCGCCGACGGTGATCGGCGCCAACCGGATGAAGTTCCAGAGCGTCTCGTTCATCAAGAACGGGCAGCTGGCGGTGGTGTTGTGGCAGCCCTTCGACCTGCGCACCGACCGCGTGACCAAGACCTTCGTCAGCAAGTTCTTCATCACCGACATCGAGGGCAAGCAGTGGAAAGAGCCCATTACGCCGCCGCGTGCCAGCAGCCGCAGCGAGGAACTCGAGCAGGCGCTGTCCAACCCGACGGTGCTGGACACGCTTCCCAATGATCCGGACCACATTCTGGTGATCAACGGCAGTGGCGGCAGTTCCGGCGATGTCTACAAGGTCGACCTGCGCAGCTTCACCTCGCAGCGCGTGCAGAAGACCGAGGAACGTGTGGCCGGCTATGTCACCGACCTGGACAGCGAGCTGCGTGCACGCCTGCGCCAGGACGTGGACGGAACCGGCGCCTATGTCGCTACCGAGTTCCGCAACACTGGCAGCGGTGCGTGGGAAGAGCACTTCCGCTCCTATGTGAAGAACCGCGACGTCAACCAGGTGATCGGCTTTGCCGATGACCCGAACATCGCCTTCGTGCTGAGCAACGTCGGCCGTGACAAGGCGATCGTGTACGAGTACGACATCGCCGCCCGCAAGCAGAAGGAAGTGCTGTACGAACACAAGCTGTTCAACGCCAGCTCGATGTCGATCAACCGCTATCGCAACGGCGCGATCCCGTTCGGCGAGATCCTCGGCATCCGCTATGCGGGCCCGCGCGGTGACGACCAGCAGTGGACGTCGCCGCAAATGAAGGCGCTGGACCAGGGCCTTCGCCAGGCCTTGGGTATCCAGCAGCAACCGCTGGAAATGGTCGACACCGCCAATGGCCAGCGCTTCACCACCAATTACGACACTGGCCGCAGCTACCAGGTGGTGGACTACACCCCCGACCTGTCCACCGTGCTGGTGGTCACGTCGGGCCCGTCCAACCCACCCGAGTACCACCTGCTGCGCAACGGCAAGCTGACCCTGCTGGCCAAGACCTATCCGGACATCCAGCCTGCGGCCCTGGGCGATACGAAGCTGGTCTATTACAAGGCCCGCGACGGGCTGGACATCCCGGCATTCCTGACCACGCCCAACACCGAACTGTGTGGCGCCGGCCCCTGGAAGGCGGTCGTGCACCCGCATGGCGGTCCCTGGGCCCGCGATGGGATCGACTTCGATGGCTCGATGTGGGTGCCGCTGATGGCGTCGCGCTGCATGGCCGTACTGCGCCCGCAGTTCCGCGGCTCGGCTGACTGGGGCCGCAAGCTGTGGATGGCGGGTGACGCCGAATGGGGCCAGAAGATGCAGGACGACAAGGATGATGGCGCGCAGTGGATGGTCGACCAGAAGATCGCCCGGCCTGGTCACATCGCCATGTTCGGCTTCTCCTATGGTGGATACTCGGCGTTTGCCGCCTCGGTTCGCCCGAACGGCCTGTACAAGTGCGCGATTGCCGGCGCCGGCGTCTCGGACATCAAGAAAATCTGGTCGCGCTTCTACACCAATCCGTTCTTCCGCCAGGCGCAGGCGCCGACCGTTGCAGGCCTTAACCCGCTGGACAAGGCGGGCGAGATGAAGATTCCGTTGATGGTCTACCACGGTGACCGCGACCGTACCGTGCCCATCGAGCAATCGGAGTGGTTCGTGAACAAGGCCAAGAGCTCGGGGCAGCCGGTCGAGTTCCATGCCATCGCCGACTATGCGCACGGTCCGGCCTGGACTCGGAAGATCATGGCCGACCAGCTGCACCTGATCGACGACTATCTCGGCAAGGGCTGCGGCGGCGACGGCCTGTAATCGATGCGTTACCCAAGCAAGGGCGCCCCACCGGGCGCCCTTGCTCGTTCTGGCCCTTGCGCCCGGCCATGACCTTCGACACCCTTGCAGGGCAGGCCGGCGGCGTATCGTTCGGCCCACGGCCGTCCCTGCGGCCCTTCCCTGACTCACTCGGCCTGGAGGCCATCAAAGTGACCCGTACTCCCAAGATCGTGCTGCTGACCCTGGCCGTTTCGGCCGCGCTGGTTGGCTGCGGCAAGAACGAAACCCCGGCCAAGGACGCCACCGCCTCCACGCCGGCTACCGCCGAAGCCACCAATTACACCCTGGACGAGAGCAAGCTGCCGGCCTACAACGCCTTCCAGCCCAGCGACCTCGATACCACCAAGGACGCCTGCGGCGCCTTCGGCGACTACGTCAACAGCAAGTGGCTGGCCGCCAATGAGATCCCGGGCGACCGCACCAGCTGGGGCGCCTTCACCATCCTCGACGAGCGCTCGGTGGCCGTGCAGCACCAGCTGGCCGAGCAGGTGGCACAGGTGAAGACCCCGAATCACATCGAGAAGATCGTCGGCGACCTGTGGGCCACCGGCATGGACGAGGCCAAGATCAACGCCCAGGGCATCGAACCGCTGAAGGCCGACCTGACCGCGATCGATGGCCTGCAGGACAAGGCGGCCATCGCCAACTACCTGCGCACCAGCGCCGCCAAGGGCGACAACGTCCTGTTCGGCTTCGGCGCCGAAGCCGACTTCAAGAACTCGGCCGTCAACATGGCCTACGCCAGCCAGGGCGGCCTGGGCCTGCCGGACAGCACCTACTACACCGATGCCAAGAACGCCGACAAGCTGAAGGCCTACCAGGCGCACGTCGCCAAGGTGCTGGAGCTGTCCGGCGTCGCCGCTGCCGACGCTGCCAAGCAGGCCGAGGACGTGGTCAAGTTCGAGACCCGCCTGGCCAAGGCTTCCAAGTCGCGCGTCGAACTGTCGCGCAACGTCGAGCTGTACTACAACCCGGTCACCGTGGCCGACGCGGACAAGCTGACCCCGAACTTCAGCTGGACCGAGTTCTTCAAGTCGCAGGGCGTGGCCGCACCGGAGAAGTTCTCGCTGGCCATGCCGGCCTTCCATGAGGAAGTGAGCAAGGCGCTGGGCGACACCGATCCGTCGGTGTGGCGTGCCTACCTGCGCTTCCACACCGTGGACAGCGCCTCGCCTTACCTGGCCGATGCCTTCGTGCAGGAGAACTACGAGTTCTACGGCAAGACCCTCAACGGGCAGAAGGAACAGAAGCCGCGCTGGAAGCGCGTTCTGGGCACCATCGAGAACGACGCCGGTGAAGCCTTCGGCCAGCTGTACGTGAAGGTGGCCTTCTCGCCGGAAGCCAAGGCGAAGATGGAAGAACTGGTGAAGAACCTGGCCGCCTCGCTGAAGGAACGCATCCAGGGCCTGAGCTGGATGAGCGATGAAACCAAGGCCAAGGCCATCGCCAAGTGGGAAACCTTCACCCCGAAGATCGGCTACCCGGACAAGTGGCGTGACTGGTCGGGCCTGCAGACCCAGCGCGACAGCTTCCTGGGCAACGTGCGCGCGGCCAACGAGTTCAACTACAAGTTCAACCTGTCCAAGATCGGCAAGCCGGTGGACAAGACCGAGTGGGGCATGACCCCGCAGACGGTCAACGCCTACTACAACCCGCTGCAGAACGAGATCGTGTTCCCGGCCGCCATCCTGCAGCCGCCGTTCTTCGATCCGAAGGCCGACGACGCGCTGAACTACGGCGGCATCGGCGCGGTGATCGGCCACGAAATGACCCACGGTTACGACGACCAGGGCGCACGTTTCGGGCCGACCGGCAACATGGAAGACTGGTGGACCGCCGCTGACAAGAAGAACTTCGAAGGCCTGACCGGCAAGCTGGTCAAGCAGTTCGACCAGTACAAGGTCGACGGCCAGGCGGTGAACGGCCACCTGACCCTGGGCGAGAACATCGCCGACCTGGGCGGCCTGGCCACTGCTTACGATGCCCTGCAGAAGGCCAGCGCCGGCAAGGAAGACCCGAAGGTGGACGGCTTCACCCGCGACCAGCGCTTCTTCTTCAACTGGGCCACCGTGTGGCGCACGAAGTACACCCCGGAGAACGCCAAGGTCCGCCTGGCGACCGACCCGCACGCCCCGGCGCAGTTCCGCGCCATGGGTGCGCCGTCGAACCTGCCGACCTTCGCGGCCGCGTTCCAGTGCAAGGCCGGTTCGCCGATGGCCCGCAGCGGCGACCAGCAGGTGGTGATCTGGTAAGCCACAGCTGACGCCGCGGCACACCTGCAGAGGCCCGGGAATTCCCGGGCCTTTGTTTTTCCGGGGTGCTTTTCATCCACGCATGGCGTGGATCCACTGATCTCGGCGCTCCCCGGTAGCGGCCGCCCCTGGCCGGCGAAAGCAGCGTGATGCGTGCATGCCGCGTCGATGCCCGGCTTGCTATAGTGCGCGCGCCCTCAATCCATCACGGATTCGTTCCACATGCCCAATTTCCGTCCGCTTGCCATCGCCCTGGGCATCAGCCTGGCGACCTTGGTCCCGACCCACGATGCGTTCGCCGCCGCCAAGAAGAAGGCCGCCCGCGCCCCGGCTGTCAGTGCCCAGTGCAGCGACTTCTATGACGCCACCAACGCAGGCTGGCTGAAGGCCAACCCGGTGCCGCAGACCGGTGCCACCACCGCACTGGGCCAGCTGGTCGACCGCAGCCGCCAGCAGCAGCGTGAACTGCTCGACGCAGCGATGAAGGCGCCGCAGGGCAACGTGCAGAAACTTCTGGGCGACTTCTGGGCCAGCGGCCTGGACGAAGCCGCCGTGGAAGCCGACGGATCCAATCCGATCGCCCCGCTGCTGACCCGCATCAACGCCATCAAGAAGGCCAAGGATGTGCCGGCCTCGATCGCCGCGCTGCACCAGGTCGGCATCCCGGTGGCCTTCAACTTCGGCCCGGACGTGGACCTGAAGGCGCTGGACCGCCACATCGGTTACTTCATGCAGGGCGGCATGGGCCTGCCGGACCCGGCGTTCTATACCCGCACCGACGCCGACACCGTGGCGCTGATGGGCCGCTACCGCAATTACGTCAAGCAGATCCTGGCACTGACCGGCACTCCGGCCGCCAAGCTGGATGCCGAGTCGCAATCGGTGATCGCACTGGAAACCGAACTGGCGCGCAACGCGCAGTCGCTGGCTGGCATCAACAACCCGTTCAACAACTACGCGCCGATCTCCACCAAGGAGCTCAACAGCCGCTACCGCAACCTGCAGCTGGATGCCTTCCTGAAGGCCCAGGGCGTGGACGACGATCTGGTCTCGCTGGCCGACCCGGGCCTGTTCAAGCAGCTCGATGGCATGGTCACCAAGCTCAAGCCGGACCAGTGGAAGGCCTACCTGCGCTGGCGCGTGGGCGACTCGATGGCGCCCTACCTGTCCAAGGCCTACCGCGACGCCGAATTCGAATTCCGCGGCCGCGTGCTGCGTGGCGAAACCCTGCCGCCGCAGCGCTGGGAAGACGTGCTGGAGGCGATCAACGTGGCCGCCGGCCCGATGCTCGGTCGCGAATACGCCGCCCGTTACCTGTCGGCCGAAGACCGTCGCCAGGCCGCATGGATCGTCGACAAGGTGCGCGAAGTGCAGATCGAAGCGGTCAAGAACAGCAGCTGGATGAGTGCCGAAGCCAAGACCGAAGCGCAGGCCAAGCTGGCCGCGCTGAAGATCGAGATCGGTACCCCGCTGCGTGATCTCGACTACAGCGTGCAGCCGATGGGCCGTGGTTCGTTTGGCGGCAACATGCTGATCGCGTCGACCTGGCGCCACCGTGAGGAAATGAAGCGCATCGGCAAGGGCAACGCCGACCGCCGCTGGGACGTGCTGCCGCAGCAGCCGTCGCTGGCCTATGACCTGGCGCAGAACCGCCTGATCGTCACCGCTGCGATCCTGCAGGGGCCGGTGTTCAACGCCAAGGCCGACGCTGCCGACAAGTTCGGCAGCTTCGGTGGCCTGGTCGGCCACGAGCTGACCCGTGCGATCGATGCCAAGGGCGCACTGGTCGATGCCAAGGGCGAACTGCGCAGCTGGTGGACGCCGGCCGACAAGACCGCCTGGACCCTGCTCGGCAACCGCGTCGCCGCGCAGTACGGCGCCTACGATTTCCCGGGCGTGAAGGGTGCCAAGGTCAACGGCACGCTCACCCAGGAAGAGAACCTGGCCGACATCGCCGGCCTGGAACTGGCGTGGGCCGCGTACACCGCGCAGGAGCCGAAGGCCAAGCCGGCACAGCAACAGAGCTTCTTCCGCGCATGGTCGGCGTTGTGGGCGCAGCAGCTGTCGCCGAACGAGGCCGTGCGTCGCCTGACCGCCGACATCCGTGCACCGGGCCTGTGGCGCAGCAACGGCACGCTGGCCAACCTGCCGGCGTTCGGTGCCACCTTCAGCTGCAAGGCCGGCCAGCCGATGCAGCGCAGCGAAGCCGAGCAGATCAAGGTCTGGCGCTGAGCTAACTGCTGCAACTGGTAATGCAGAGGGCGCCTTCGGGCGCCCTTTTTTCGCTTGGCGACCCCAAAAAGGGACCCCGGCATGGCCGGGGTCCAGGTCGTTTTCTGGAGAGATCGATCAGGTGCTGCGATCAGAAGTCGTAGGACGCACTGACACGAACCGAACGAGGTGCGCTGAAGTAGGTACCCATGCCGTAGGTGTTGGACACCGTGTAGGGGCCATCTTCATAGACCGCGTCAGACTGCACCGCGCGACGCTGGTTCAGCACATTGAAAACATCCAGGCTGAAAGCCAGCTTGTGATCGGCAAACGAAGGGCGATACATCACGCCCAGGTCCAGGCGGGTCGTCCAGGGCTGCCGGCCGGCGTCACCCGGACGCGACGGCTTGCCACCGCAATAGTGATAGGCCGCGTCGTAGCCCAGCGGATCACTCTCATCGGTGCCGTAGTAGCCCAGGCAGCTCTTCGGCGCCCCCGACATGATCCGCAGGGTGGCCGACGCCGACCACTCGTCGTTGAACATATAGGCGCCATAGCCCTTCAGCTGGTGACGGCGGTCGTTCGCCAGATAGCCACCGGCGTATTCCATCAGTGCCGCGGCATCCCAGTCCTGGGTCTTGGAGACGTCATCCTGGCCGATATCCGACTTCACCTGGCCTTCGGTATTGCCGAAGCTGCGCGACCAGGTGTAATCCAGACGTCCGTACCACTTGTCGCTCAGCGGGTGCTCGATGAACAGATCGACGGCGATGTAGTCACGCTTGGCCTTCTTGTTGCCGTAACCCCAGTCGGCGGAGCTCATCTGCACCGGCGTGTAACCCGAGCCATCCGCGTGTCGGATCATGAAGGTGTTGGTCTTGCCCGGATTGAAGATCACACAGCCCGGGACATCGAGATTGCTGTCGTCGACGCCCATCGCGGCAAGCTTGTCGTGGATGCGATCGGAGTCACAGGTATCGTCGATGGCCGTCTGCAGGCGACGATAGGTGAACTTGGCACCGGAGCTCCAGCGCTCGCCCAGCGTCTTCTCGAAGCCAAGGATCAGCTCGTCCTGGTACTGCGACTTCAGGTCGGTCGGCGCAATCGACAACGGATCAGGGGTCTGGCCATATTCATTGTTGGCTGACACCGGGCCCGGGCCCAGAGCGGTCAACCCGGTCGGGTTGCCGTTGGCATCAATTCCGCTATAGGTGAAGTACTCGCGGGTGAACGTCGAGGCGGAAGCACCACGAATGGCAACGCTGTTGGGCAACGCCAGGTAGTAGCGGCCCAGGTTGGCGAACACCTTCAGCGACGAATCGCCAAACACATCCCAGCTCGCGCCCAGACGCGGCGCCCACTGGTCACCGCTGTCGACGTAAGGCTTGGCCGCACTGTTGTAGTTGGTGAACTTGTCATTGCGGATGCCGAGGGTCACCAACCAGTTCGGCGTGACCTGCCAGCGGTCCTCCAGATAGTAGGCCTTCTGCTTGACCGACATGCTGGTGGTCGTGGAGAAGATGTACTTCTGCACGAAGTAGCCATTGCCGCCCGGCGGGGTGATATCAAAGCCCGGATTCGGCGACGAGGCCGGATCAACACGACCATAGATCCAGGCATACCCCGGCCCGGTCATCGCCTGACCTTCGTTATGCCCCTGGAAGTACATGTTATCGATACCACCGGTCAGCTCGTGGTTGCCGATGCGGTACTGCAGGTCTACACGCAGGCCTCGGGTCTTGCTGCCCGCATCTGACGACTTGGTATAGAGCGCCGACTGGTCGTTGCGGATGGGGCGGCCACCGGTAATGGACGGATCCTGATTGCCCGGGCCGCTGAGATAGGGGTTGGCCGTATCCAGCGGATTCGACTCCAGATTGCTCTCCTTGCTGCGACCCCATACCGCACTCAGGGTCAGGTCATCGTTCAGGTAGCCGGTGTACTTGAAGATGTCAAAGTCGTCCTTGAGCTTCGTGGTATTCGGGAACGTGCCGGTGCGATCACCTTCGGCCAGGTCCTCGTAGTCGAACGATCGGTAGTAGCCACCGTTGCGATCGGTGTTCTGCACGCGGGTGTATTCCAGCGTGTTGCTATCGTTGATGTTCCAGTCGATCTTTCCATAGAACTTCGGCGCATCAATGGTGTAGTGGTTGCGCACCTGCTGCGTTGCTGCAGAGCTGTTCGTGGACACACCTTCGGTGCGGTCCTTTTCCGCAGCCAGGTGAATGAACAGACGATCCTCGATCAGCGGGCCACTGGCATAGCCACTGTAGGTGGTACGCGTGGCGACATCGTCCTTGCGGTAGCGATAGAGCGAACCAGGCAACGAGTCATCGGTGTAGCTGTATCCATCTGGCAGCTGGCGATTGGGATAGATGACAGTGGCCGCAGACGCCGACAGCGAGTCCGGGGCCCAGGTGGCCTGCACGCCGAAATGCCATTCATTGGTGCCGCGCTTGCCGAGCTGGTTGATCACACCACCGGTGGAGCGCCCGTATCCGGCTCCGTAGCCGCCCATGAACGTTTCCTGCTGGTCGATCGACCCATAGGGCAGGCTGATACCACCCAGGTTGCTGAGCGGATTGTTGGCCAGGAAGCCATTCAGATAGTAGGCATTCTCAGTAACACTGGAACCACCGAAAGACAGCACCGAACGCGAGCCATTGCTGAACGCGCCACTGCCTGCGACAACACCTGGCGCGAGCAATGCGATGGCTTCGGCGCTACGCCCCAGTGGCAACACATCCAGTTGCTCGGACGTAATGACCGACTTGGACACCGTATTGGTGACATCGATCTTCGGCACATTCGCCGCGACGACGTTCACGGCCTCCAGCGTGGTGGCGGCACTGCTGCCACCGGCAAACGACACCTCGGTGCCAACGCCGACCTTCAGCAGAACATTCTCGCGCTGATCGACGGTCTGGCCGTCACGCTGCTGGATGATGGTGTACTTGCCCACCGGCAACGAGCCGAGGTTGTAGCGGCCATTGCTGTCGACGGTCGCCGAGCGTTTCAGGCCCGTATCGCTCTGCACGACGATGGTCGTGCCGGCAGGCGCACTGCCGTACAACGAACCGGTCGTGCTCTGCGCGGCTGCGGCGCCGATGAAAGAAGTCAGGACGACCGCCAAGGCGGTACGCTTCAACCTTGCGACGTGCTTGCTGCTGGTCATGGAGTTTCCTTGATTCGGTGAAGATCAGGCTGCAGTTGCAGAATTGCTGCACGGAAGCGACAGCCCCATGTAGCTGAACCAAATATTAATTTCATCAATTCTTAATTTGCAATGGCGGCTGAACAAAAATAACCAATTGAAATTGAAGGAAAAGTTTTGATACAAACATGAACTTTGTTCAAGTTTTGTTTATTAATCAGCCGCTTGCAGCCCGCTCCACCCGTTACCGCCCCCCCAGTCTCCGGTCACCGTGATACCCATCCCGGCTTAACACCCGGCGTGCTATCGCTGCGGCTTCGTCCATCGCGGAGCCCCGACATGGCACACAAGAACACCATCTGTGTCTGGTACGACAACGGCGCGCTCGAGGCCGCCACCTTCTATGCCAGCCTCCTGCCCGACAGCGCGGTCACCGCCGTGCATCACGCACCTGGCGACTACCCCGACGGCAAGGAAGGCAACGTGCTGACCGTCGAATTCACCGTCTGCGGCATTCCCTGCGTCGGCCTCAACGGCGGCAGCGCGTTCAAGCACAGCGAAGCGTTCTCCTTCCAGATCCAGACCGAGGACCAGGCCGAGACCGACCGCCTGTGGAATGCGATCGTCGGCAACGGTGGCCAGGAAAGCCAATGCGGCTGGTGCAAGGATCGCTGGGGCATCTCCTGGCAGATCAGCCCGCGCATGTTGATCGAAGCAGTGACCAGCAAGGACAAGGCATTGGCCAAGCGCGCCTTCAACGCGATGATGCCGATGAAGAAGATCGACATCGCCACCATCGAAGCGGCAATAGAAAAAGGGGACGGAGGGGATTAAGTCGTTTCTGCCCACCGCTGCCGACCCTGTGCGAATTGCGACTTAATCCCCTCCGTCCCCTTTTTTTGAGGTGCTGATGTCCTGGGATGCAATCATCATCGGGGGTGGCCACAACGGCCTGGTCTGTGCGGCCTATCTGGCGAAGGCCGGAAAGAACGTGCTGGTCCTTGAACGGCGCGGCGTGCTCGGCGGAGCGGCGGTCACCGAGGAGTTCCATCCCGGCTTCCGCAACTCGGTGGCGTCGTACACGGTGTCGCTGTTGCAACCGAAGGTGATCGAAGACCTGCAACTGCATGCGCATGGGCTGCGCATTGTCACGCGCCCGGCCAACAATTTCCTGCCATTGCCCGACGACCGCTACCTGTTGTCGGCACCTGGCCGCACCCAGGCCGAAGTCGCTGGATTCTCCGAGCGGGATGCACAGCGCCTGCCAGCGTACGAAGCACGCCTGGAGATCTTCGCCGATGTACTGCGCGCGTGGGCTCTCCGCGCGCCACCGGACATCGGCGTCGCCGGCGGCTGGCGCGGCCTGCCCGCACTTTGGCAGATGGGGAAGCTCGGCCGCGAACTGGCGGCGCTGGATGCACCGCTGCGGCAGGAGCTGCTGGACCTGTTCACGCTGTCGGCGGCGGAATACCTGGACCGCTGGTTCGAGAGCGAGCCGATCAAGGCGCTGTTCGGCTTCGATGGCATCGTCGGCAACTATGCCAGTCCATACACACCGGGCAGCGCCTACGTGTTGCTGCATCACGTGTTCGGCCAGTGCAATGGCGTGAAGGGTGCATGGGGCCATGCGATGGGTGGCATGGGCGCGATCAGCCTGGCCATCGCCAGCGCCGCGCGCGAGGCCGGCGCGGAACTGCGCGTGGATGCCGGCGTGCGACGGGTACTGACCGAACAGGGCCGCGCCGTGGGGGTGGAACTGGCCAACGGCGAAACCCTGTGTGCACGCGCGGTGGTCGCCAACGTCAATCCGAAGCTGCTGTACGAACAGCTGCTGGAGCCGGCGCAGGTACCGGCTGCCACACGCGAACGCATGACGAACTGGCGCTGCGGTTCCGGCACCTTCCGGATGAACGTGGCGCTGTCGCGGCTACCGGAGTTCCGCGCCCTGCCCGGTCCGGGCGATCACCTCAGTGCCGGCATCATCATGGCACCCAGCCTGGACTACATGGATCGCGCCTGGCTGGATGCGCGCCGCGACGGTTGGTCGCGCAAACCGATCGTGGAAATGCTGATACCCAGTACGCTGGACGATTCACTGGCACCGCCCGGGCAGCATGTGGCCAGCCTGTTCTGCCAGCACGTGGCGCCGGTACTTCCTGATGGGCGTCACTGGGATGACCACCGCGAGACGGTAGCCGACCTGATGATCGCTACCGTTGAACGCTATGCGCCCGGCTTCGCTGACAGCGTGCTCGGTCGTCAGGTGCTGTCCCCGCTCGATCTGGAACGCACCTTCGGCCTGGTCGGCGGCGACATCTTCCACGGCGCACTGAGCGCCAACCAGTTGTTCTCGGCGCGGCCGATGGTCGGCCAGGCCGGCTATCGCGGCGCCCTTCCCGGCCTGTATCTGTGCGGGTCGGGTACCCATCCCGGCGGTGGTGTCACCGGTGCACCGGGGCACAATGCGGCGCAGGTGGTGCTGCGGGACCTGTAGCGGTGTGCCGACCAACGGTCGGCACCTACGGCGTCAAATGATCCTTCGGATCATTTGACGCTGCGCAGATGGTTCGGGCGCTTCGGTGGGCCGGGCGGGCGGCGCTTGTTGAACGGCGGCTGCCCGCGCCAGTAACGGATCAGCAACCAGCCGAACAGCATGCCGCCCAGGTGCGCGAAATGGGCCACGCCCGGCTGCCAGCCGGTCATTCCCAGCACCAGTTCGCCCACGCCGAACAGGATCACGAAGGTCCGCGCCTTCATCGGGATCGGCGGGAACAGCAGCATCACCCGCTGGTTGGGGAACAGCATGCCGTAGGCCAGCAGCAGGCCAAACACGCCACCGGAGGCGCCCAGCACCGTCGCCGGGTTTTCCAGCAGCGTGCCCACCAGCAGCTGGCAGACGCCTGCACCAGCCACGCACACCAGGTAATACAGCAGGAAGCGCTTCTCGCCCCAGGTCTGCTCCAGCGGCGCGCCGAACATGAAGACCGCCAGCATGTTGAAGAACAGGTGGCCGAAGCTGCCATGCAGGAAGCCATAGGTCAGCAGCTGCCACGGCTGGAAGTTGCCGCCCGGCGAGAACGCATCGAAGCCCTGCTGCAGCGGTTGCAGCATGAACGGCTCGAAGGTCTGCATGCCGAGCAGGAACTGCTGCTGCAGCAGGAACAGGATCGCATTGGCGATCAGCAGGGCCTTGGTGACGGTTGGCAGTCGCGGGAACATGGGAGTACCGGCATGGAACGGCCTCCATCATAGCCGCAGCACCGTGTCTTGTTGGCGGCCCTCAGGTCCGGCCTGTTCAGTCGCCAGCGGTGCTCAGACCGGGCCCCACACAGCGGCATCCAGTGCCGCTGCCGGATCAGCCGCCGGCATCCGCACCCGGCCGTTCTCCACCACCACGCCCTCCGCGCGCAACCGCTGTGACTGCTCGCGCCATCCGGCCGACCCTTCTTCCATGGCAATTCGCCCATCCGAGCGCAGCACGCGGTGCCAAGGCAGGTCCGGGTCGTCGTTCTGGCCCAGGATGCGCGCGGTCAGCCGCGCACGCCCGGGCAGGCCCGCGCGCATCGCTACCTGCCCATAACCCATCACCTGCCCTACGGGGATCGCGCGGATCACCGCCAGGATGCGCGCACGCGCCTGCTCCGGTGTCAGCGCCGCAGGCGGGTCACCAGCAGTACGCCGATCAGTACCAGCACGGTGCCGGCGATCTGCGCCGGCCCCATCGGTTCGTCGAGCAGCCATAGGCTCATCACGATGGTGGAAACAGGGCCCAGCATACCGACCTGCGCGGCCAGCGACGAACCCACGCGCTGCACCGCCAGCATGATCGCCAGCACCGGCAGCACCGTGCACACGGTGGCATTGACCAGCGACAGCCATTGCACTGGCGCCGGTGCCTGCCACAGCAACGGCAGCGGATGGGTCACCGCGAAATGCAGCAGCACCAGCACGCTGGCCACGCAGCTGGCATAGGCGGTCAACCGCACCGCGCCGATGCGTGCGACCACCTGCCCACTGCCGAACAGGTACAGCGCGTAGCTGAGCGCACTGCCCAGTACCAGCAGGCTGCCGACGATGATCTGCCCGCCCTCGCGCTGCAGATCGTGGCCGAAGGCGAGCAGCACGCCCAGATAGCTCAGCACCAGCGCGCCGATCTGCCACCGACCGGGCCGCTGGCGCGCCAGCAGCACGTTGATCAGCAGCACCAGGGTCGGGTTCAAGTAAAGAATCAGGCGCTCAAGGGTCACGCTGATGTACTGCAGGCCCTGGAAGTCGAGCAGACTGGACAGGTAGTAGCCGGTGAAGCCCAGCCACAACACGCGGGCACGGTCGGCCCAGGACAGCGGCTCGGCCCGGCGCGCGGACCACAGTGCCATCAGTACGAACAGCGGTAGCGCCATCAGCATGCGCAGGGCGAGCAGCGTGGTGGCATCCACGCCGTGACGCAGGCCGAGCTTGACGATGATGGCCTTGCCGGAGGCGGCGATGGCGCCGATCGCGGCCAGGCCGATGCCTCCCAGCGCGATGCGTGGGGAAGCGGTGGCGATACGGGAAGCGGGGCTGGACATCAGGACGACGGCGGGCCGCACGGGGCGGCCAGGGAAGGCGCAAGGGCGTCCATTGTCGCATGGGTGCGCCTGGTGACCTGGAGAGCCGAGCCTGCGCTCGGCTGCCCCTGTCTGCACAGAACGCAGCCGAGCATAGGATCGGCTCTAAAACCGTCCAGCTCAGCGCATCAGCACCACTTCCTCGGCCGAGGTCGGGTGGATCGCCACGGTGTCGTCGAACTGGGCCTTGGTCGCGCCCATCTTCACCGCCACCGCAAAGCCCTGCAGGATCTCGTCGGCCGCTTCGCCCAGCAGGTGGATGCCCACCACCCGTTCTTCCGGACCGGCACAGACCATCTTGAACAGGCTGCGCTGGGTGCCATTGGCCAGCGCCTGCAGCATCGGACGGAAACGGCTGTGGTAGACGCTCACCTGATCGAACCGCGCGCGCGCCTCTTCTTCGCTCATGCCCACCGCGCCCAGCGGTGGATGCGAGAACACCACGCTGGCCACGTTCTCGTAATCCATCTTCGACTGCGGGCGGCCACCGAACAGGCGGTCCATCAGCCGCCGCGAAGCGGCCACCGCCACCGGGGTCAGGCCGACCTTGCCAGCGATGTCGCCCACCGCGTGCACGCTCGGCACACACGTGGTCTGCCATTCGTCCACCTGCACCTGCTGGTGTTCGCCGATACCGATGCCGAGCGCTTCCAGGCCCAGATCGCGGCTGTTGCCACGGCGGCCGGTGGCAAAGAACACCGCGTCGAACACGCTGTCGAGCGGGCCATCATGGCCGAATGCACGTACGCGTTCGCCATCGCGCTGCAGTTCGCGCAGGCGATAGCCGAAATGGATGCGCACGCCCTGCTGCTTCAGGTTCTCGGCCAGCTGATCGGTCAGCTCGTAATCGAAGCGATCCAGCAGCCGCTGGCCACGCACCAGCAGGCTCACCTTGCTGCCCAGTGCCTGCAGCAGGCCGGCCAGCTCCACCGCGATGTAACCGCCACCGATGATCGCCACCTCGGCCGGTGCCGCGCGCAGATCGAAGAAATCATCGGAGACCAGGCCCAGTTCGGCACCGGGGATGTCAGGCCGCAGCGGGTGCGCGCCGGTGGCGATCAGGATGTGTTCAGCGCTGTAACGCACGCCATCGCTGCAGGCCACGGTATGCGCATCGAGCAGATGACCGCGCGCCGGAATGCGCACCACGCCGGTTTCGTCCAGGCGCTTGTGGTAGCTGGTGTGGATGTTGCTGATGTAGGCCTGGCGATGGATCACCAGCTCCTTCCACGACAATGCCGGGCGTGCCTTGACATCGAAACCCATCGCACTGGCCAGGCCGATGCGCTCGTGCAGGTCGGCCGCCAGCCACATGGCCTTCTTCGGCACGCAGCCGACGTTGACGCAGGTCCCGCCCAGTTCACCAGGCTCCAGCAGCGCCACGCGCTTGCCGTGCTGCGCGGCGCGGATCGCGCCAGCCAGGCCGGCGGAACCACCGCCAAGGACGATCAGGTCGTAATCATAGGGTGCAGTGCTCATCGGAATCGCTCGGGTCGGTAAGGGGCAGGATCGATCGCCGGCGTGCGGCCGCAGACGAGATCGGCGATCAGCTGGCCGGTGCCGGCGCTCATGCTGATGCCGAGCATGCCATGCCCCGCTGCAAGCCAGACGTGAGGATGCGCGGGCGCGCGGCCGATCAACGGCACGTCGTCCACGCTCATGGGGCGCCACCCGCACCACTGCTCCTGCAGCCGCGCACCACGTGGCGCGCGCAGGTAGTGGTCGGCGGCCTGCTGCAAGGCCTGCAGGCGGGTCGTGCGCAGCTGCGGATCGGCACCGGCGAATTCCATGGTGCCGCCCAGCCGCAGCGCTTCGCGCCAGGCGATCACGAACACGGAATGGTCCTTCAGCACGACTGGACGCTGCGGCACCTGCGCCGGTCGTGACCAGGTCAGCGAGTAGCCCTTGCCGGGTTGGATCGGCACGCGCAGATCCAGTTGCCGCGCCCAGCGCGGTGACCACGGCCCGGTCGCCAGCACCAGCTCGCGCGCCTGCAGCATGCGTTCACCGGCACGCACGCGCACACCCTGCGCGTCGGCGCTGAAAACCTCCACGTCCGACTGTTCTTCGATCACCACGCCCTGTGCGCGCAGCACGCGCGCCAGTTCGGCGGTGTAGCGGTCCGGACGCAGCTGGGCATCGCCGGGGAAGTGGATCGCACCGGCAAGGCGATCATGGAACGCCGGATTGTCGCGCGCGTAGTCGGTGCCATCGATGCGCGCCGAGGCAATGCCCTGTGCGTTCAGCGCCTCACACTCGGCAGCGTGGTGATCGAAATTGCGGGCGTCACCGAACACATAGTCCAGACCGCGCGCCTCGAACTCGCAGTCCAGCGCATGCGTCTGCACCCACTGCGCCAGGCGCAGCCGTGAATCATTCAACAATGCGCCGCGTGCCCGCGTGGCGTGCAGCCAGTCGCGTGCGTTGCAGCGCGCCCCGAACTGCAGCAGCCAGCGCCACAATGCTGGGTCCAGGCGTGTACGCACGTACAGCGGCGCACGCGGATCGAGCATCCAGCGCAGCGCGCGCAACGGCACGCCGGGCGCTGCCAGCGGTGGCGCGTGGCTGGGGGTGATGGTGCCGCAGTTGCCATGCGAGGTCGCGCCGCCGACACGCCCACGGTCGATCACGCGTACCTGCCGGCCCTGTGCACGCAGCGCGAGTGCGGCAGCCAGTCCAATGGCACCGGCGCCGACCACGATCACATCCTCGCGCGCGCCCTGCATCGATCAGCCCTGGCCGGCCCCGCGCCGCATCGGCGGCCACTGCCGGTAGGTCATCGCGCGCCACAGCCATTCCATCGGCCCAAAGCGGAAGCGGCGCAGCCATACGTGCGAGATGCCCACCTGCGCGGTGAACAGCAGCAGCGCGAACATCAACTGCACGCTGCGTGGCATCGTTTCGAACGCGCCCAGGCCGTAGTGGTAGAACAGCCAGGTGCACAGCAGCGACTGGCCGAGGTAATGGGTCAACGCCATGCGCCCGACCGGCGCCAGCCAGCCCAGCCGCGCGCGCCAGTGTACGATCCAGGCCAGGTAACCCAGGCACATCAGCAGGCCGCCGATCGTCACCAGCGCCATCGCCGCCGTAACCGGCAGATCGTAAGCGCCCGGCGCCAGATACGGCTTCCAGGCAACACCCAGCAGCGTGACCAGCAGGCCGAAGGGCAGCGCCCCCCAACGCAACACCGCATACAGCCGCGGGAAGCGATCCGGCGTGGCCAGCGCGCCGCTGCCGGCAAACCAGCTGCCGATCAGGAACATGCCCAGCACTTCCGGGCCGGTGATCAGCATCGCCCCCATCGACGTGCCGAACTCGCTCAGCCGCTGCGCATTGGCCTGCATCCAGCTGCCCTGCCCGTACACCAGGCGCTGCAGATCGATGCTCTGCTGCGCGTCGGTGAGCATCTTCCGCACGTCCTCCGCCGAAGCCATCGACACCATCGCGCCGACCAGCAGCATCATCGCCACACCGCCGAGATAGACCGTTACGCCCATCCACGGCAGCCAGCTGCGCGGCGCCTCGCGGCAGGCCAGCAACGGCAACGAGACCAACGCGTACATCACCAGGATGTCGCCGGACCAGACCAGCAGCGCGTGGCACAGGCCGATCAGCAGCAGGCCAGCGCTGCGGCGCAGGTAGAACGGGGTGAAGTCACGCCCGGCCGCCTCGGCGCGCTGCGCCATCACCGCGAAGCCGGCGCCGAACAGCAACGAGAACAGGGTGAAGAACTTCCCCTGCACGAATACGTAGACAAAGGCATCGGCCCAGTAGTCGATACCCTGCCAATGCACGTCGATGCCGGTGAAGGCCAGGTCCAGCGGTCCGCTGAAGGCCTCGATGTTCATCAGCAGGATGCCCAGCAGCGCAGCACCGCGCAGCACGTCCAGCACGGCGATGCGTTCGCCGGAAGCCACCGGTTGCAGGGAAGGAGAAGCGGCGTTCACGGGGCGTCCGTCGGGCAGGTCCGCCATTATGCCGCCGGCCCGCGTGCCATGGATGGCCGCGCCGTGTTCCAGAAACGCAATGGCCCGCCGAAGCGGGCCGTTGCTGCCATCATGATCGCGCTGCGATCAGTGGTGGTGACCGCCGTCGCCGTGGACGTGACCGTGGTCGATCTCTTCCTTGCCGGCTTCGCGCACATCGACGATTTCCACGTCGAAGTGCAGGTCCTTGCCAGCCATCGGATGGTTCAGGTCGACGTCGACGACGCTCATGCCGACCTTCTGCACGGTCACCGCACGCGGGCCGAAGTTGGTCTGCAGCACGACCTGCTGGCCCGGAGCCAGCTTGGTGTTGCCGAAATGCTTCTTCGGCACGCGCTGGGACAGGCCCTCGCGGCGCTCGCCGTAGGCATCGGCTGCGTTGACGTCAACGCTGAAGGTCGCGCCGGCTTCCTTGTCCATCATGGCGTTTTCCAGGCCCGGGATGATGTTGCCGTGGCCGATCAGGATCGCCAGCGGCTCGCCGCGGTCCTTGGACGATTCGATCGGCTCCTGGCCGACTTCGGAAACGGTGTAGTGGAAGCGGACAACGCGGTCTTTTTCGATCTTCATGCGCAACTCTGTCTGGATCTGCCGGAGGCAGGCGGGTTGGGGCGGGTTGTCGCCCGGCGGGGACGCCGCCATCATGACGGCCAATCCCAAGGTGGCGCATTATCCGGAGAACATGCACATCACGCCAGTTTCGTCCGGCCTGCGCCGGCTCCTCGCCCCGGCCCTGCTGCTGGCCCTGCCCGTGCTGATGACCGCCTGCGGCGGCGGCAAGGCCACCCGCCCCGCTCCGCCTCCGCCGACCGCGAACTGGCCGAAGACCGTGCCGGACAACCCCGAGGCGGCCAACTCGGTGCTGATGCGTGCCATCAGCCTGGTCGGCACCCCCTACCGCTATGGCGGCAACACCCCGGATTCCGGCTTCGACTGCAGCGGCCTGGTGGCCTATGTCTATCGCGAGATGCTGGACCTGCGGCTGCCGCGCACCTCGCGCGACCTGGCGGCGGTACAGGGTCCGAAGATCGATCCGCAGCGCCTGGCCACCGGCGACCTGGTGTTCTTCGGCAGCCGCGGCAGCGTCACCCATGTCGGCATTTATGTCGGTGAAGGGCGTTTCGTGCATGCGCCGAGCACCGGCGGCACCGTGCGCCTCGACTCGCTCAGCGGTCCCTACTGGAAGGACCACTACACAGGGGCGAAACGCGTCCTTCGCTAAAATGAACAGGCAATATGTTCAAAACTGTGACGAACATCACCATGCAACTAACGAATTACTAACGGAATTTTTAACTTATTCGCGCTTTTACAGGGCATGATGCCCCATCGTTTTTTTCCTGTGACCGACGCGTGACGACTGACGACCTGAAAAGCGAAGGCCAGACTTCCGTATCTTCACGTAGTGCCCGCCCGCTGTTGCTTGGCCTGGCACTGTGTCTGACCAGCCTTCCGGCCTGGTCGCAGACTGCTCCGAACCGTTCCGATGTGAGCCCGGCCCCGGTGGCCGAGAGCATCGCCCGACCGGCCGCCAAGGCCGAGGCTGCCGCCCCCCAACGCAGCCGCGTCGACGCCGCCGCCAGCGCTACCCTGGCCGCCCTGCTGCCTCACCTGGCCGCCAACGACACCATTCCGCTGATGGACCGCTCGGCCGTGGTGGCCGGTGACCTCAGCCGCCTCCTCGCCAACTACGACACCAGCAGCGCTGCCAATGGCAGCGTTGTCGGCACCGCGGCCGACAATGGCAAGGTGCAGTCGCTGCTGCGTCGCGCGATGACCCTGCTGGGCACCCCATACCGTTGGGGCGGCAGCAACCCGGACAGCGGCTTCGACTGCAGTGGTCTGGTCGGCTACGTGTTCCGCTCGGCCCTGGGCATTGAGCTGCCGCGCGTCTCGCGCGAAATGGCACACGACGACAACGCCGAACTGATCAACGACCGCACCGCGCTGGCCGCCGGTGACCTGGTGTTCTTCGGCCGCAAGGGCCGCGTCGATCACGTCGGCATCTATGTGGGTGATGGCCGCTTCCTGCACGCACCGAGCTCGGGCAAGGACGTGCGCGTGGACACCCTGCTCAGCGGCTACTGGGGCAACAAGTTCATGCAGGCCCGCCGGGTCGATCTCTGATCTGGCCGGTTGGCGCTACCACGCCGCCTGACACGAGAAAGCCGCTGCCCTGCAGCGGCTTTTTTGTTAGGCCCGCGCAATGGTGGGTAACTGCCGATCTTGGTCGGCACCGCCTTCATCCACGCATGGCGTGGATCTACCGACCTCTGGTGGGTACCGACCTCTTCTGGTGGGTACTGACCTTTGGTGGGGGCCGACCGTTGGTCGGCACCGCCTCCATCCACGCATGGCGTGGATCTACCAGGCACGGCATGACCGCCACCGCGCCAGCCAGCTCCCAAACAAAAAGCCCGCCGTTCAGGGCGGGCCTTTTATCTCCACGCAACCTCAGCCGCGTGGCGGCGTCGGATCGGGGTCGTCCACACCCACATTGCTGGACGGATTGTCATACACCGCCTGGTCGAGCAGCCCGGTTTCCTTGGCCACGATCACCGGCACCAGCATCTGGCCGGTCACGTTCGTCATCGTGCGCATCATGTCGAGGATGCGGTCGATGGCATACAGGTAGCCGATCGTCTCCAACGGCAGGTTGGCCGCGCTCAGCACCACCGTAGCCATGATCACCGCGGTACCCGGAACACCGGCCGTACCGAAGCTGCCCAGCACCGAAGCGATCAGCACCACCACGTACTGTTCAGGGGTCAGCGGCACACCGCTGTACTGCGCGATGAACACCGCGCACAGCGCCGGGTAGATGGCACCGCAGCCGTCCATCTTGATGCTGGCGCCCAGCGGCACCGCAAACGAACCGTAGTCCTTGTTCACGCCCAGGTTGTGGGTGATCGAACGCAGTGCCACCGGCATCGCCGCGAAGCTGGAAGAGCTGACGAACGCAACCTGCATGCCCGGCGCCGCACCACGGAAGAACTTCAGCGGGTTCAGTCCGTGCGCCAACAGCAGTGCGCTGTACACCACCACGATGTGCAGGGCGCAGGCCACGTACAGGGCCAGCACGAAATGCCCCAGCGGCAGCAGCTTCTCGAACCCGTAGCTGCCGACCAGGCCGGCGATCAGGCCAAAGGTACCGATCGGGGTGACTTCCAGCACGAAGCGGGTCACCTGGATCATGATGTCGCTCATCTGGCCGACCAGCTTGCGCGCCTCGGTCACCTTCTCGCCGAGCTTGACGATGGCGAAGCCGACCAGGCCGGCGAAGAAGATCACCGGCAGGATCGAGCCACGGCCGGCGGCCAGCACGGTTTCGCCGGCCGCGTTGACCTTGGTGCCGATACCGGACAGCGCATAGAAGACATTGGCCGGTACCACGTCCAGCAGCACCTGCACCACGCTGGGCACTTCGCGCGGCACGTAATTGCTGGCCATCGTCAGTTGCAGGCCACCGGCGCCGGGCTGCAGCACGGTGCCCACACCCAGGCCGACGCACACCGCCAACGCAGCGGTGATCACGAACCACAGGAAGGTGCGGCCACTGAGCGCGGCAACCGACTTCTGGCCGTGCAGCGACGAGATCGCATTGATCACCGCGAAGAACACCAGCGGCACCGCGATCATCTTGATCAGGGTGACGTACAGCTCGCCAAGCGGGCCGAACCACGTTTCCGCGGCCGGGCCGAGCGCCCAGCCGGCCAGCGCGCCGAGCACGAAGCCACCGACCACGCGCTGCCAGAATGGAATCCGCAGCCAGGCAGAGACCAGCTTCATAGGCAATCCAGAGGGAAGGAAGGGATGCTGGCACGATAGCCCATCAACGGCTGGGGAACGACCGCCCGACCGGCAAATCAGTGTGTCATCGGCGTGCCTTGCGAGGGCGGGCATAATGAACGTCCCGTTACAGTTTGTGAGATCCCAGCGTCCATGCGCCGTTCCGTCTCCCTGTTGGCCGCCTGCGCCACCACCCTGCTGCTGGGCGCCTGCGCCAGCACCATCCCCGCCACTGCCCCGGCCGGCCTCAAGGTCGCCGTCGACCCCGTCGCCCACCCGGCCGGCGAGACCCCGCAGTGGTGGTACCGCAGTGGCGCCGCCCAGGCCGCCGCCAACGGTGCGATGTCCGGCAAGGCCAAGAACGTCATCCTGTTCCTCGGCGACGGCATGAGCCTGACCACCGTGGCCGCCTCGCGCATCTACGAGGGCCAGCAGAAGGGTGGCTCCGGTGAAGAGAACCTGTTGTCCTGGGAGCGCTTCCCGGCCACGGCATTCAGCAAGACCTACAACACCGATTCGCAGACGCCCGATTCGGCCGGCACCATGACCGCCATCACCACCGGCGTGAAGACCCACATGGGTGCGATCGGCGTCAGCGCCGGCAGCCGGACCGACTGTGCCGACAGCCTGTCCAAGGGCCTGCTGACCTGGCTGCAGCTGGCCGACAGCGCCGGCCTGGCTACCGGCGTGGTGTCCACCGCGCGCCTGACCCATGCCACCCCGGCCGCCACCTACGCGCACTCGCCCGAGCGCAACTGGGAAAACGACACCGACCTGACCGAAGCGGCCAAGGCGGCCGGCTGCAAGGACATCGCCCAGCAGCTGCTGTCGACCTCACGCTATGGTCGCGGCCCTCTGGTCGCCCTCGGTGGCGGCCGCGGTGAATTCACCACCGTGGAAGAGCGCGATCCGGAATACGACGACAAGGTCGGCCAGCGCCTGGATGGCCGCAGCTTGGTGCAGGAATGGCAGCAGGCACACCCGCAGGGTGCCTACGTGTGGAACAGCAAGCAGCTGGCCGCCGCCGCCAACGCACCGGCCATCCTTGGCCTGTTCGAGCCGGACCACATGCGCTACGAGTACGAGCGCCCGCAGGATCCGGGCGGTGAGCCGAGCCTGGCCGAACTGACGGCTGCAGCGATCAAGAATCTGGCCAAGCACCAGGAAGGCTACGTGCTGATGATCGAAGGCGCGCGCATCGACCACGCCAACCACAGCGGCAACGCCTACCGCGCACTGACCGAGACCGTGGCCCTGTCCGACGCAGTGCGCGTGGCCAACGAGCTGACCTCCGCCGACGACACCCTGATCATCGTCACCGCCGACCACTCGCACACGCTGAACTTCGTCGGCTACCCGGCGCGCGGCAACCCGATCCTGGGCAAGGTCAAGGACAAGGGCGGCGAAGATGGCGCCGGCAAGCTGGACTACGCGCTGGACGGCACCGGCCAGCCGTACACCACGCTGAGCTACGCCAACGGCCCGGGCCACACCGGCAGCAGCAACCAGCAGCCGGCTGGCCCGAAGCGTTACCCGCACAACCCGAGCAGCTTCGAACCGGCCAACGGCCGCCCGAACCTGCGCGAGGTCGACACCGAGCATCCGGACTACATGCAGGAAGCGCTGGTGCCGATGAAGTCCGAATCGCACGGTGGCGAGGACGTCGGCATCTGGGCACGCGGCCCGGGCAGCAAGGCGATCCGCGGCACGCTGGAACAGAACGCGATCTATCACATGATCGTGCAGGCCACCCCGGCCCTGCGCGAGCGCCTGTGCCAGGCCGGCACCTGCGATGACAAGGGCGTGCCGGTGCAGCTGCCGGCACCGACCGCGTTCGAGCGCAAGGCCGAGGCCAAGTGATCGCACGGCAGGCCCGCCCTGACGCTGCCAGCGGCCGCTTCGCGCGGTCGCTGGCCCTTCTTGGCGTGCTGGTCAGCGCCACTGCAGCGGCACAGGCACCGGCATGCAAGCTGCTGACCGACGAACACGGGTTGTGGCCGCTGCCCAACTGCGAGGTGATTGATCACCGGCCGAAGATCAGTGCCGACACGCTGAAGGCCCTGAATTACGACGACCACGGCCTGGCAGTGGTGTACGCCGACCAGGGTTTCCACTACGTCGACCGCAAGGGCCGCAGCCTGCCGGTGCTGACCTGGGACAATGGCCCGGAAACGCCGCAGGAAGGCCTGCTGCGCGCCCGCGTCGGCAACCGCGTGGGCTACTTCGACCTGACGTTCCGCCAGGTGGTGCCCGGCACCTTCGATTTCGCATGGCCGTTCCAGGACGGCGTGGCCGAGGTCTGCAATGGTTGCCGTCGTGGTACGCCGGATGCCGATGGCCACACGCCGATGGAAGGCGGAGAGTGGTTCCGCATCGACCGTTCGGGTCGTCGGGTGAAGTAGGGTTTTCGGCAGGGCTGCGCCCTGCACCTGCAGACGCCAAAGCAAGATCAAAAGCGGCTCTGGTTTTCTGTGAGTTGGGTGGGGCGGTGTGGGTGGGCAGGACACGCCGTAAACCCATCCCTGGGGGCTCGATGGCGCCATCCATGGCGCCAACGGTCCTGCCCACCCACACCGCCCCACCCCCGACAGTTTTCCGGTGACGGTTGGACCATCCACGCTTTGCGTGGATCGTATCTGTCAGATATCGAATTGAATCCGGGGTCAGATCCGTTTTCCGCAGGAAAACGGATCTGACCCCATGAGCAACCCGACAGTTCGCAGGAAACTGTCGAAGGCGGGGTGGGTCCGGTTGCGGGAGTGTCCGCGGCATGGATGCCGCGGCCAAGCCCCCAAGGACGGGTTTACGGCGTCTCCCGCAACCGGACCCACCCCGCCTACCCTCAGGAAACCAGCTTCTGCTGTTGCTGTTGCTGTTCCTCTGGATCGTAGCGGGTGCAGGGCGCAGCCCTGCCGAGCAACCCTATACTTGCCACCGTGACTGCCTTCCCTGCCCTCGTTCCGCTGGATGCGCCGCTGCTGGTGGGCTACAGCGGTGGCGTCGACTCCACCGTGCTGCTGCACTGGCTGTGGCGCTGCGCGCAGACTTCCGGCACCGCCCTGCGCGCGGTGCACGTGCATCACGGCCTGCAGCCCGATGCGGATGACTGGGTGCTGCACTGCCAGCAGCAATGCGACGCCTGGGGCATTGAGCTGGCCGTGCACCACGTGCAGGTCGAGAACGGCACAGGCCTGGGCACCGAAGGTGCTGCGCGACAGGCACGACGTGCCGCGTTCGCGGCTGAGCTGCGCGAAGGCGAAACGCTGGCACTGGCGCAGCACCAGGACGACCAGGCCGAGACCTTCCTGTTGCGCGCCCTGCGCGCTTCTGGCGTCGATGGCCTGGCGGCGATGTCCACGCACAGCCGCCTTGGCGAACATCCCTTGTGGCGCCCGCTGCTGGCGGTACCACGCAGTGCACTGCTCGACTACGCGCGCCAGCACGCGCTGCGCTGGATCGAAGACCCCAGCAACGCGGAAGACCACGCCGATCGCAACTTCCTGCGCCTGCAGGTGTTGCCGTTGCTGCGCCAGCGCTGGCCGCATGCGGCTGCAGCATTGGCGGGCAGCGCGACGCATTGCCGGCAGACCCGCGAACTGCTGGACGAGGAAGACGCCGAGCTGATCGCGCATCTGGAAGTGGCACCGCGCGTGCTGTCACTGGAACTGCTGCGCCAGATGTCGCCGCGCCGCGCAGCACGCGTGCTGCGCGCGTGGGTGCTGGGCCATGATGCGGCACCGTTGCCGACCTCGGTGTTGCAGCAGGCGCTGGAGGAGCTATTGCCGGCCGACACCGACCGCCAGGCGCGTGTGCGCTGGCAGCAGCACGTGATCCAGCAATGGCGCGACCACGCCTATCTGCTGCCGGCCCGGTTGCCCTCGCTGCCCCTCGACTGGCAGGCCGTGTGGGATGGCCGTGCACCGCTGCCATTGCCCGACGGCGGCCAGCTGAGCCTGCTGGGCGCCGGCGCTTTCGAACAGCCACTGCAGGTCCGTGCACGCGTGGGCGGCGAGCGCATCCTGCTGCCGGGTCGCCAGCATTCGCACGCGCTGAAGGACTGCCTGCAACGCGAGCACCTCGCCCCCTGGCGACGCGCGCAGCTGCCGCTGATCTTTGATGGCCCGCAGTTGCTGGCCGCCGCCGACGTGGTCATCGCCGCACCGCTGCAGGCCTGGTTGCAGGCGCATGACGCGCAGTTGCAGTGGCGCCCGGGCGGCTGGTGAATTGACCCCCGCGCGCGGCCCGTCCACACTTGCCGCATGGCCAAGAAGTCCCCCGAAAACGCCTCCCCCGTCGCCCAGTTCGAGCAATCGCTCGAATCGCTGGAGCAGCTGGTGGAGCAGATGGAAACCGGCGAGCTGAGCCTGGAAGCTTCGCTCAGTGCTTACGAGCGTGGTGTCGGCCTGTACCGCCAGTGCCAGCAGGCGCTGGAGCAGGCCGAACTGCGCGTGCGCCTGCTCAGTGATCCGGCGCAGCCGGAAGCCTCCGAGCCCTTCGACCCGCCCAGCCATGACGGCTGAGGTTCTGTTCGCGCGCTGGCGCGACCGTATCGAAAGCCAGCTCGATGCCGCCCTGCCCTCGCCTGCCGAGGCACCGCAGCGCCTGCATCAGGCCATGCGCTATTCGGTGCTTGGTGGTGGCAAGCGCATGCGGCCCCTGCTGGTCTACGCCAGTGGTCACCTGTTCGGTGCGCAGCCGGAAAGCCTGGATGCGGCGGCCATGTCCGTCGAGCTGATCCATGCCTATTCGCTGGTGCATGACGACCTTCCGGCGATGGATGACGACGCCCTGCGTCGCGGCAAGCCCACCACCCACGTCGCCTTCGACGAAGCCACCGCGATCCTTGCTGGCGACGCCCTGCAGACCCGCGCCTTCGGCCTGCTGGCCGATGCGCCGCTGCCGGCTACCCTGCGCGTCGCCTGTCTGCAGACCCTGGCCCACGCCTCCGGCGCGTCCGGCATGTGTGGCGGCCAGGCGCTGGACATCGATGCCACCGGCCAGCAGCAGACGCTGGCGGCGCTGACCCGCATGCACGCGCTGAAGACCGGCGCGCTGATCCGCGCGGCAGTGCGCATGGGCGCGCTGTGCGGCCAGGCCCACGAACCGCAGCTGGCCCAGCTCGACAGTTTCGCCGATGCACTCGGCCTGGCCTTCCAGGTCCGCGATGACATCCTCGATGTCGAAGCCAGTTCCGAACAGCTGGGCAAGACTGCCGGCAAGGACCAGGCGCAGGACAAGAGCACCTTCCCCGCCCTGCTTGGCATGGACGGCGCAAAGGCCCAGCTGCACGAGCTCGCAGCGCGCATGCAGTCGATCCTGGCCGGGTATGGCGAGGAAGCCGACGCGCTGCGCGCGCTGGCGACGCTGGCGGTGGAACGCGATCACTGATCGCTGCACGCGGCCCGGCATTCCCCGCACACGAAAACGCCCGGCAGTGCCGGGCGTTTTCAGTTCCGCGTGCGGACGATCTTACTTGATCAGGCGCAGCGCGAACGGGTAGCGGTAGGCTTCGCCGTTGTTGGCCTTGACCGCAGCGATGATGCTGAACACCAGGCTGATGATGCCGACGATCGGGGCCAGGAACACGCCGATGATCACGATGGTGAGGATCATGCTGATGACCATGGCGATGGTCACGGTGATCTGGAAGTTCAGGGCTTCCTTGGCCTGGTCGGTCACGAAGGCCTTGCCAGCATCGTCCTTGTTGATCAGCCAGATGATCAGCGCGCCGATGAAGCCGGTGAAGATGCCCAGCAGGTGCGCGGCCAGGGCCATGGTGCGCTGGTCGGCCGGAACGTCGGCGGTGGCCGGTGGCGGCGGCGGGACGTTATCGAATTCACTCACGACAAAACTCCTTTTCATTGGGTGGTCTTGACCAACCAGCACCCAGCTGATTGCGTCAGGCGGGCATAGCTTACGCCATCGACGGCATCAATCATTACCTGCGATGGTCATCCGCCCCAACAGGATCGAACCGGTCCGGATGTGCGAACGGGGATCGACGTCGCTGCCGACCGCCTCGATGCTGCTGAACATCTCGCGCAGGTTGCCGGCGATGGTGATGCCGTCCACCGGGTACTGGATCTCGCCGTTCTCGACCCGGAAGCCACCCGCGCCACGCGAATAGTCGCCGGTCACGCCGTTCACGCCCTGCCCCATCAGCTCGGTCACCAGCAGGCCATCGCCCATCTGCCGGGCGATGGCGTGCAGCGGGCCTGCATTGGCGGCCAACTGCAGGTTGTGCACGCCACCGGCATTGGCAGTGGTCTGCAGGCCCAGCTTGCGTGCCGAGTAGCTGCCCAGCACATAGCGCTGCAGCACGCCGTCCCGGACCAGAGCCGAGGCGCGCGTGGCCACGCCGTCGCCATCGAAGGCGGCCGAGCGCAGGCCACGACTCAGGTGCGGCAGCTCCTCGATCTGCATCCATTCCGGGAACAGGCGCTGGCCAACGCTGTCCAGCAGGAAGCTGGCCTGGCGATACAGAGCACCGCCGGACACCGCCGACAGCAGGTGCCCGACCAGGCTGCGCGCCACTTCCGGGGCGAACAGCACCGGCATGCTGCCGGTGGCCAGCGATCGTGGCTGCAGGCGGGCGACAGTACGTTCGGCGGCACGACGTCCGACCAGGTCGACGTCCTCCAGGTCCTCGCGAGCCAGCGCACTGGTGTACCAGCCGTCACGCTGCATGCCATCGCCCTGCCCGGCGATCAGCGCACAACCGACCGAATGGTGGGTGCCGCGCTCACGGCCGATGAAACCATGCGAATTGGCATAGACCGACAGGCTCTGCATGCTCGACACCGAGGCGCCGTCGGAATTGCGGATCTGCGCATCGGCCTCACGGCCTGCGGCTTCGCAAGCCAGGGCCAGGTCCACCGCCTCGTCGGCCTGCAGCGCCCACGGGTGCCAGCCGTCCAGGTCCGGGAAGTGGGTGGCCATCAGGGCCGCCTCGGCCAGGCCGGCGGCCGCGTCATCTTCGGTATGCCGGGCGATGGCGCAGGCCTGCTCGACCGTGGCCGCCAGGCTGGCCTCGTTCAGGTCGCCGGTGCTGGCGCTGCCCTTGCGTTGGCCGAAATACACAGTGACGGCGATGCCGCGGTCGCGGGTGGACTGCACGGTTTCGACCTCGCCGAGGCGGACATTCACCTCCAGCCCGCGGTCTTCGCTGCAGCTGACTTCAGCCTGGCTGGCGCCCAGCGCGCGGGCGCGGTCGAGCAGCTGCTGGGAGAGGTCGGCCAGCCGTTCCAGCCGGGCCGGGCTGTCGTCGCCGACGGCGGCTTCAGGGGCGATCACGTTCAATGCTTTATCCTGTACGGGTTGGGCCCGGCATCACGCCGGGCGACTTTTTTTGAAATCAGGTATGGACGATGCGCGGACGCGACGAAGAAACCGGTGAATTCCACGACAAGAGCCGCAGCCAGAACCGGCGCGACGCGCTCGACGTCCTGGCCCTGGGCGAAAAACTGGTGTCGCTGACACCGGCCCAGCTGGCGCGCCTGCCGATCCCGGAAGACCTGCTGCCGCACATCGCCGAGTGCAAGCGCATCACCGCGCACATCGCCCACAAGCGCCAGCTGGCGTTCCTGGCCAAGCACATGCGCCGCGAAGAAGAAGCCACGCTGGATGCGATCCGCGATGCGCTGGATGCCAACAGCGAAACCGGCCGCCGCGAAGTGGCGATGATGCACCGCGTGGAAGACTGGCGCGAGCGCCTGCTGGCCGAAGGTGACAAGGCGCTGGCCGCCCTGCTGGACGATTATCCGCAGGCCGACCGCCAGCAGCTGCGCACGCTGGTGCGCAATGCGCAGGCCGAGAAGGCGAAGAACAAGCCGCCGCGTGCCTATCGCGAGATCTACCAGGTGCTGCGCGCACTGATGCTGCCGGCGGCGCTCGGCCTGAAGGCCAGCGCCGAAGACGCTGGCCACGTCGAAGCCGACGAGGCCGACGAGGCCTGAGTCCGCGCCGGAGCGGGCGGTGGCGCTGGCCATCGCCCGGCTCAGGCCTGGGTACCGCCGACGGTGATGCCCTCGATCAACAGCGACGGCTGGCCGACACCCACCGGCACGCTCTGCCCGTCCTTGCCACAGATGCCCACGCCCTCGTCCAGGGCCAGGTCGTTGCCGACCATGCGCACCTTCTGCATGGTTTCCGGACCGTTGCCGATCAGGGTCGCGCCCTTCACCGGCGCGGTGATGCGGCCATCCTCGATCAGGTAGGCCTCGGTGGCCGAGAACACGTACTTGCCGCTGGTGATGTCGACCTGGCCGCCGCCGAAGTTCACTGCATACAGGCCCTTCTTCACCGAGCGGATCATTTCCTGCGGGTCGTGCTGGCCGGCGCGCATGTAGGTATTGGTCATGCGCGGCATGGTCAGGTGCGCGAACGATTCGCGACGCCCGTTGCCGGTCGGTGCCATGCCCATCAGGCGTGCATTGAGACTGTCCTGCATGTAGCCGACCAGGATGCCGTCCTCGATCAGCGTGGTGCACTGGCTCGGGTGGCCTTCGTCGTCGATGTTGAGCGAACCGCGACGCCCGTCCAGGGTTCCATCGTCGACGATGGTCACGCCCGGTGCCGCCACGCGTTCGCCGATGCGGCCGGCGTACACGCTGGTGCCCTTGCGGTTGAAGTCGCCTTCCAGGCCGTGGCCGACCGCTTCATGCAGCAGCACGCCGGGCCAGCCAGGTCCCAGTACCACCGGCATCACGCCGGCCGGCGCCGGCACGGCGTCCAGGTTCACCAGCGCCTGGCGCAGGGCCTCGCGCGCAAACGCTTCCGGGCGGCCATCAGCGAACAGTTCCCCGTAGCCATAGCGGCCACCGCCACCGGCATAGCCGGACTCGCGGCGGCCGTTGTGTTCGACGATCACCTGCACGTTCAGGCGCACCAGCGGGCGCACGTCAGCGCCCAGCACGCCGTCGCTGCGCGCGATGAGCACCGTGTCCACGCCGCCGGACAGGCTCACCATCACCTGCTTCACGCGCGGGTCGGCGGCACGCAGGTAGCCGTCCAGACGCTTCAGCACCTCGACCTTTGCCTCGTTGCCGACGCCATCGATGGGATCCAGCGCCGGATACAGCGCGCGTGAATTGCCGCGCAGCAGCGAGCGCCCGGACTGCGCGCCACCCTCGCGCGAAATCGCACGCGCCGACTGCGCCGCGGCCAGCAGCGCGTCGGCATGGATGTCGTCGGAGTAGGCGAATCCGGTCTTCTCGCCGGACATCGCCCGTACGCCCACGCCTTGCTCGATGGAATGGGCACCGTCCTTGACGATGCCGTCTTCCACGCTCCAGCTCTCGCGGCGGGCGTGCTGGAAATAGAGGTCGCCGAAGTCCACACCGGGGCCGAGCAGCTGGCCGAAGGTGCGCTCCAGGCCATCGGTATCCAGCCCGCCGGGGCGCAGCAGGCGATCTTGGGCAAGCGTCAGGGCGATATCAGTCATGGTTCTCGATCTGGAGGTGCTGGGGCGCTCAGGCAAGCCCCGTGAACAGGAGGTCCACGCTCAGCGTGAGCGTGGCAGGTCGGTAACGGGCGGCGGAACGGCCGGGGCCGGGCGCGGCGCGGGCGCTGGCGGGGTCTTGTCGCGGCTGCGTTCGATCACTTCCACCTTCGGCTCCTTCCATGGACCGGTCACCTTGTAGGTGCGGGCGCCGATCTCGCCGAGCGGTTTGGACAGTACCGCATTGGTGGCCGCGCCGAGCGCCGCGCCCACCGGGCCACCGGCCACCGCGCCGACCACCGTCAGCAGGTTGCCGGCGCGCGGGTTGACATCGATGGTCTGGTCGAACCGCTGGTTGCGCAGGTCGGCCTGGCCGCGGATGGTGATGTTCGCCGCCGGGCCCTCGATCAGTACCTTGTCGGTGCGGGCCATGCCCTGCCCGAACTGCACGCTGCCGTCGACCTGGTTGAACGCGAAGCCCTTGGAGAAGAAGTCGCGGAAGTCGAACATCAGGCGCCGCGGCAGCTGGGTCACGCTGAGCAGGCCCAGCACACGGCCAGCGCCCGGCTCCAGCTCCAGCAGCTGGCCATTACGCGCGTGCAGATCAAGGCTGCCCTGCAGATTGGCCAGCTGGAAGTCCGACGGCCCCCCGCTCCAGGAGGCCTGCAGCTGCGCCTGGCCAGAGCCGCCACGCAGCTGGCCGCCGTAGTCGAGGTTCTGCATCAGGCCGCCCAGGTCCTCGCTGCGCACCTGCGCGGTCAGCTCGGTGCGGGCACCACCGGTGCGACCCAGCCAGCGACCGCTGATGTCGATTTCCTGGTCGGGCGCGCGGAAGCGCAGCTCGTCCACGTTCAGGCCATTGGCCAGCGGCCGCGTACGCAGCACCGCCTGGCCCAGCACCACCTTGCCGAACTTCAGGTCGGCGATGTCCAGCGCGAACGGCGGCAGCTTGGCCGGGTCCATGTCGTTGGCGCCGGCCTGCACCCGGGCTGGCGCGGCCGCGCCCGGCGCCGGCGGCAGCGACTGCCAGTGCACACGGTCGAGTCGGCCACTGATGGTGCCTCCTTCGGCGTTGGGTACGGTCAGGCGACCGGCCAGCGAAGGTCCATCCAGGCGCACGTCCAGCGCCTGCGGTCCCGGCTGCAGCTGCAACCGGGTCTGCTCGAAGACGCCGCCGATCAGCATCAGCTTGCCGACCTGCACGTCCACTGCACGCAGCGGCATGCCGTCATCGTCGTTGCCACCACGGGCCAGACTGATCCACTCCAGCGCATCCAGAGTCGGGCTGCGGCCATTGACGGACAGTCCGCTGGGCGGCGGCTCGCGATCGGCATGGTCGCTGCCCAGGGTGACCTGCACACCGGTGCGGTTGTTGTGGCTGCGCGCGGCCAGGGCCAGACGCTGGCCAAAGGCCACATCGATGCGACCAGCGCCCATCGGCAGCTGCGCGGCCACCGTGGTCGCCAGCGGCTCGGTGGCCGGCTTGTCCAGCGGTGCCGGCAAGTCCAGGCGGGTTCCCACCAGATCCGAACTCAGGCGCAGTTCGCTGGGCGGTGCGGGCGCTCCCGGTGCGACTTTGGGCAGGTTGACCGCGATGGTCCAGGGCGAGTTACCCGCGATATAGGGCTTGAGCCACGCCATTTCCGGGGCGCGGTCAATCAGCACACCGGCGTCGAGGTTGGCCGTCAGCTGCGACTCGAACGCCAGCCTGCTGTCGTGCACGTAGCCGCCGGCACGCAGGCTCAGGCGGCCGTCCTGGCCGAGGTGGCGCACCGCCAGTTCCTCGGCACCGAAGCCACCATTGCTGTAGCGCGCCTGCCCATGCATGTTGTCGAAGGCCAGCTGGAAGCGCTTGTCCACCAGTTTCACACCATTGAGGTCGACCGTGCCCTGCAGGTGACCGCCGCCTTCATCGTGGTGCAGCGGCTGCAGCAGGTCGAAGGTCACATGCGCCGGGCCCGCAGCCGTGAGGTTGTCCAGGGTGTCGCCATAGTCCTTGTGCAATGGGCTCTGCCGCAGCATTGCCAGCAGTCTGCCGGCCTCGCTCTGCGCATCGGCACGCACGTACAGCGGCTGCTGCCCGAAGTCCTGGATGCCCGCCTCGAACTTCTGCACCGCTACACCGGCCAGGTCCCCGCGCCCATGCATGTCGAAGCCGGGGCCGATGAAGGCGATATCGGCGTCGACCTGGCGCATCAGCGGCCAGTCGTGCTGGAAGCGGATGTCGCCGTTGGTGATATGGCCGGTGGCCTCGAAACGGCCATCGTTGTTGTCGAACGGCCAATCGTCCAGGTCACCGCTGACCAGGCCGATGCCATTGCGCACCTGGCCGCCGGCCAGCGCCATGTCCAGCCAGTCGGTGGCGCCCTTGCTCATCTTGGAGTGGATCCAGAAGCGCTTGGCCGCCGTCATCGGCACATCGTCCAGCTTGGCCGCCAACTGCAGCCAGGGCCGCGTGCCGTCGCCCTGGAACCAGACACCACCGCGCACATCGGCCGCGTAGTCGGTGCCTTCCACGCGCATCGCCGCAGTGCCGATACGCCAGCCACCGCCCTCGTCACGCCAGCCCACGATCTGTCCAGCCAGGTGCAGGTCGTGCCGCACGCCGAAGCCGGTGGGCCAATCGAACTGCAGCTGCCGTTGCGGTTGCAGCTGCAGGCTGAAGCCATCGGCGTCGCCCTCGAAATGTCCCCCCAGGCCGCGCAGACCCGGAGAATTGCCAACGCTGGCAAAGCCCAGCGACTGCAGCTCGCCCTGTGCCCGCAACGGGCCATCACGTTCGCCGGCCAGTTGCAGCTCTCGCACATCCAGCTGCGGTTTGGACAGGAACAACCAATGGCGCAGGCCTGGCTCGAGGCGATCACTCAGCGCCAGCGCACGCAGCGCCGTACCGGCCTGTACTTCGCCGGAACTCACCCGCAGCTGCCTGCCAACCTGCAACTGCAGGCCATCGAGCTGTTGTTCGCCGTCTTCGGTCTTCAAACGAAGGCGCGGTACCTGCAGCGCCCAACCATCGGCCTGGCGCTGCCAGCGCAGGCGCGCCTGCAAGCGCTGCAGCTGCAACCGCGGCGTTGCCACGTCGGGCATCGGTGCACCGTCGACGCGCACGTCACGCAGGTCCGAATCGGTGGTCAGCGCCACCGGCGCGAAGTCGCGCAGGGTCAGCCACAGGTTCAGCTCACCCTTGCCTTCGCGCAGGCGCACGCCACCAGCTGCCAGCAACGGCGACCAGGCATGGAAATCAACAGGATCGGCACCCAGCCAGGCCTGCCCGTTGCCGCGCGCGCGGTCCACGTCCAGCACTGCGGTCAGCGGCAGGGCATCGGTCTGCGCCCAGGCACGCACGCCCACACGCAGGCGGTCGCCATTGACGCGCAGGCGCAGATCGATACGCGGCAGGGTGGTATCGATACCCAGTCCCGGTGCATGCACACCCAAGCGGCCATCGATCACCTGCAGCTCGCCCAGCCGGCGCAGCGCGTCCAGCGGGTCACCGCCCGTGTCTGACTTCGGCAGGCCACGCACCGACCAGCGGCCGTCCTTGCCCTGCTGCAGGTCCAGTGCCAGGCCACGCAGGCGCAGCTCGGTCAGCGAGCGACCAGGCAGCATCCCGCTGTACATCGACACCAGCACTTCGGCCTCGCCGATGGCCAGGCCCTGACCGGCGCCGATGCGCAGGCCCTTCAGCTGCAGCAGCGGACCACGCCGGGTCCAGGCCGTCTGCAGCTGGTCGAAATGCACCGGCTGGCCGGCACGCTCACTCAGCCAGGCGGCAATCCTGTCGGGGTGACGCTCGGCCAGCGGCAGCAGCTGGCTGAGGGTA
The DNA here is from genome assembly GCF_059370935.1 of Stenotrophomonas sp. YJH_SMC_12-1. NCBI lineage: Bacteria > Pseudomonadati > Pseudomonadota > Gammaproteobacteria > Lysobacterales > Lysobacteraceae > Stenotrophomonas > Stenotrophomonas sp. YJH_SMC_12-1. Next base: position 437,470 of record NZ_JCAFUD010000001.1, read on the forward strand.
CCCACCAGCAGTGCCAGCCCGACCAGGCCTACCGCGCAGGCGGCAATGAAATGACGGCGGATCCTTCGCAGTCGCAGGCGCGGCGGCGCGCTCATCGGCCACCGCCGGCCTGCGGCCGGCGAGGATCACAGCAGAACGACATCGAATTGCTCCTGCAGGTACTGCTCGTCCGCCTGGAAGCGGATGCTCTTGCCGAGGAATTCCTCCAGCTCGGCCACCGCCGAGGATTCCTCGTCGGTGATGCGCGCGACCACCTTGGTCGAGGCGATCACCAGCAGGCGTGCGGCATCGAACTGGCGCACGGCACGGGTGATCTCGCGGAAGATCTCGTAGGTCACCGTTTCGGTGGTCTTGATGCTGCCACGGCCACTGCACTGCGGGCACGTTTCCGACAGCTGGCGTTCCAGGCTTTCCACCGTGCGCTTGCGCGTCATCTCCACCAGCCCCAGCGGCGAGAAGTCGTACACCGTGGTCTTGGCATGGTCGCGGGCCAGCGCCTTTTCCAGGGTGCGCAGCACCTGGCGGCGATGCTCGGCATCGTCCATGTCGATGAAGTCGATGATGATGATGCCGCCCAGGTTGCGCAGGCGCAGCTGGCGGGCCACCGCCTGTGCCGCTTCCAGGTTGGTGCGGAACACCGTCTCTTCCAGGTTGCGCTGGCCGAGGAACGAACCGGTATTGACGTCGATGGTGGTCATCGCCTCGGTCTGGTCGATCACCAGGTAACCACCGGATTTCAGCGGCACCTGCTTGTCCAGCGCACGGCCGATCTCGTCCTCCACCCCGAACATGTCGAAGATCGGGCGATCGCCTGAATACAGTTCCAGCTTCTCGGCCAGCACCGGCATGTACTTGGCGACGAACGCCTGCAGCTGCGCGAAGGTTTCCTTCGAGTCCACCTTCACCTTGTCCACGTCCTTGCGGATCAGGTCGCGCACCGAACGCAGCGGCAGGCTCAGGTCTTCATAGATGTTGCTGCACGAGGCCGCTTCGCGGCCGCGGCGCTCGACCACGTTCCAGACCCGCGACAGGTAAGCGATGTCCTCGGCGATGGCCTCGGCCGGCTGGCCCTCGGCATTGGTACGCACGATGTAGCCGTAGCCGCCATGCTGCGCAGACAGCTCGGTCACCAGGGCCTTCAGGCGGGCGCGCTCGGCTTCATCCTCGATGCGCGCGGACACCCCCACCACCTTGGATTGCGGCAGCAGCACCATGTAGCGCGACGGAATGCTGATCTGGGTGGTCAGGCGTGCGCCCTTGGTGCCGATCGGGTCCTTCACCACCTGCACCACGATGTCCTGGCCGTCACGCAGCAGCTCGACGATGGGCACGCTGGCCGGCGGCGGCAGGGTCGTGTTCTCGGTGTCTGCACTGGCCACCGGGGCCGGGCGCACCACGTCGTTGGCGTGCAGGAACGCGGCGCGCTCCAGGCCTACCTCGACGAACGCGGCCTGCATGCCGGGCATGACCCGCTGCACCTTGCCCTTGTAGATGTTGCCGACCACACCCCGGCGCCAACCGCGCTCGATGTGCAGTTCCTGCAGCATGCCGTTCTCGATCACCGCGACCCGGGTCTCGCGCGGGGTCACATTGACCAGGATTTCCTCAGACATCGGCAGCCTCCCTGGCGGCATCGGCAGTGGGGGCCGGCACGCCACAGCGCGCCAGCAGACGATCGGTATGCAGCAATGGCAGCCCCATGACGCCGGAGTAGCTGCCGGAAAGATGTTCGATCCAGCGCTCGGCCCCGCCCTGGATGGCGTAGGCCCCGGCCTTGTCCAACGGCTCGCCGGTGGCGACATAGGCGGCGATGTCGGCGGCGGCGATCGGGGCGAAGGTCACTTCGGAAATGACCAGTTCGCTGTCCAGCCCGTCGGCGCCGACCACCACCACCGCAGTCATCACCTGGTGGGTGCGCCCGGCCAGGCGCGCCAGCATCGCGCGGGCGCCGGCGGCGTCGGCCGGCTTGCCGAACACTTCACCGTCCAGCACCACCTCGGTGTCCGAGCCGAGCACCCGCGCCTGCGGATCATCGGCCAGCACCCGGGCCAGGCCGGCGCGCGCCTTGTCGGCGGCGACCCGGCACACATACTGTTCGGCGCTTTCAGCGGGCGCGCGCTGCTCGACGACCTCCAGGTCCAGGGCCTGGAAGGGGCGTCCGAGTCGGGCCAGCAACTGGTTGCGTCGGGGGGAGCGGGAAGCAAGATAGAGCATCGGCACAGCATAACCTGAGGCCGCCACCTGAATCGTCGGCAACCCGTCCCGGAACGCGTTGAACCCCGAACGGACTCACAGCGCGTTCATCGCTACGACACCACCCTCAACGGCACAACAAGGAGTTCTCCATGCGCCTGACCGCCACCCCGCTGCTGCTTGCCCTGTCCCTCGCCCTTGGAACCTCGATGACTGCCCATGCCGCCCCGTCGTCGCCGTCGATCGCCGCCGCGGCCGAAGGCACGCTGCTGAACATCTCGGCCAATGCCGAAGCCACCCGCGTACCGGACGTGGCAACCCTGTCGGCCGGTGTGGTCACCCAGGCCGCCGATGGCAACAGCGCCATGCGCCAGAACGCCCAGCAGATGGACAAGGTACTGGCCGCGATCAAGGCCGCCGGCATCGCCGAGCGCGACGTGCAGACCAGCGGCGTCAGCCTCAATCCGCAGTACCGCTATGCCGACAACGAAGCGCCGAAGATCACCGGCTACCAGGCCAGCAACACGGTCAGCCTGAAGGTCCGTGACATCGCCAAGCTCGGCAAGGTGCTGGACGCGCTGGCCGCTCAGGGCGCCAACCAGATCAACGGCCCCAGCTTCGAGATCGACCAGCCGGAACCGGTCTATGACGAAGCGCGCCTGGCCGCGCTGAAGAAGGCCCAGGCCCGCGCCCAGACCTATGCCAAGTCGCTCGGCCTTCAGGTGCGCCGCATCGTCAGCATCTCCGAGAATGCCGGCGGTGGTTACCGCCCGATGCCGATGATGCGGACCATGGCCGCCGGCGCGGCGATGGACAAGGCCACGCCGGTCGCCCCGGGCGAATCCACTGTGTCGGTCAATCTGGACGTGGTGTTCGAGCTGGGTCGCTGATCCCATCCGTTCCGGTAGACAGAGGCGGGTCCCGCAGGGGCCCGCCTTTTTCATGGACCGGGGCGGCTGGCTGAAGGCCAGCCCAACGATCCTGCCCCTGCCTCTAGGCAGTGGCCGGGGCCTGGCGTTAATGATTGGCTGCCAGCCGCGTGCGGCAACCCCGCCACGGGCCCTGGTGCGTTGAGGACTTCGTCACTGGCATGGAGGTGGACCATGGTTCGTACGTATCCCGTTGCATCCCCGCACTTCGACCCCGCCCGCGTTGCCGCCTGGAGCGCGGCCATCGCCCTGCACCTGCTCGCGTTCCTGCTGCTCCTGATCCCGGCGACCTACCAGGCCGTGCAGGTCCCGCGTGACAAGACCACGGTCAGGCTGATCGAGAAGATCCCGCCAACGCCGCCCCCACCGGTGCTGCAGGAACCGAAGGAAGTCGCCCGGGTCGTGCCGAAACCGCAGGCACAGCCGGCGACACCGCCACTGCCGGCCCCAACCGCGACCGTGGAGGAAACGCAGGGCATCATGCTGCCGGCCGCCGAACCGGCCCCGCCGCAACTCGCGTCGAGCATCGACACCCATGCACCGCTGGCCGGCGCCCAGCTGCAATACCGCAGCGCCCCGCCACCGGCCTATCCGGTCGCCGCACTGCGCAACCATGAGCAGGGCACGGTGCTGCTGCGGGTGGAGGTCGACAGCGGCGGCCAGCCGGTCGCGGTCAGCATCGAGCGCAGCAGTGGCTCCCGCCACCTGGACCAGGCTGCACGCCAACAGGTGCTCAAGCGCTGGCGCTTTGAACCGGCCCAGCGTGATGGTGTAGCGGTACCGGCCATCGGTTTGGTGCCGGTGCAGTTCTCGTTGCCGGACTGACGACCCGGGCCGGTCCGACCGCCTGTCGGACCGGCCTTCGGGACCGAACTGCCAAACTCGGCAAAGTTCCAGTTCAAACGTTACGGATTAAGCAAAATTTCACGACTTCGTCACCCGTCGGAAACCTAGATTGGCCCGTCCCGGACACTCCGGAGACAGCCCTCAACGCTACGGTTTTCCAGTTAGGAGAGAAGCTGTGAAACACCTGATCCAACGGCCCGCCAGCCGCCGCCGCTGCACCCTGGCATCGTCCATCACCCACATCCTTACCGGCGGCACATTGCTGCTGGTTGGCGCCGTGGCTTCCACCTCCGCCTTCGCGCAGGAGAAGGCCACCAACCTGGACCGCATCACGGTTACCGGTTCGAACATTCCGCGCACCAACACCGAAACACCGTCCCCGGTGCAGGTGGTGACCCGCCAGGAAATCGACCGCACCGGCAAGACCACGGTCGCCGAATACCTGCAGACCATCACCGCCAACGGCGCCGGCTCGATTCCCAAATCATTCGGCAACGGCTTCGCCGGCGGTGGCGCCGGCATCTCCCTGCGCGGCCTGGGCGCGGGCTCGACCCTGGTCCTGTTGAACGGCCGCCGCATGGCGACCTATGGCCTGGCCGATGATGGACAGAAGGTCTTCACCGACCTGAGCACCATCCCCCTCGACGCCGTTGAACGCGTGGAAGTGCTGAAGGACGGCGCCTCGGCGATCTATGGCTCCGATGCCATCGCCGGCGTGGTCAACATCATCCTGCGCAGTGATTTCCAGGGCGCCATCCTGCGTGGCTCCTATGGCGTCTCCGGCGACGGCGACGGCGATACCCGCAAGGCGACCCTGACCGCCGGTACCGGCGACATGGCCACCGACGGCTGGAACGCCTTCTTCAGCCTGGACGTCGGCAAGAGCGACGCGATCAAGATCAGCGACCGCAAGAACCGCAAGTGGATCGGCACCGGCGACACCCGCCAGTGGGGCTACGGCAACAATGCACAGTTCCTGGGCGGCGCCTTCCTCAGCGGCAGGACCCGTGGCGGTGTCGGACCGAACGGTTCGGTGTATGACGACCGCAATGTCACCGAGACCAATCCGGCGACGCTGGTACCGCTGCCGGGCTGCCAGGGCCTGACCACCATTGGTGGCCAGACCGATGCTTCGGTGGCCGCGCAGGGCTGCCTGTGGGATCCGGCGCAGCTGTACCGCGACATTTCGCCGGAAGAGAAGTACGTCAACGTGTTCGGACGTGCCAGCTTCGCCTTCGGCGAGGGCGGCGAGATCTACACCGAGATCGGCTACTCGAAGAAGGAAACCACCTTCAGCAACACGCCGTCCGGTGTTTCCGGCGGCTGGGGCTACCCGGGTGGCCCGGTCAACGCCAACAGCGGCGACGGTGCCGTGGTGCTCGGCCCGAATCATCCTGACCGGCCTGCCGGCCTGGGCAACGGCCCGTTGCGCCTGCGCTACAGCGCCTGGGATGTCGGCCCGCGCGTGACCGACAACACCAACGAGTTCAACCGCTTCCTGGTCGGCGTCAAGGGCAACTGGGGCGACTGGAGTTATGACACCGCCTACCTGCATTCGGGCACCGACCTGGTCAACGAGCGCACCGGCTTCCTGCGCTACAGCGCCGTGAAGTGCGCGCTGGGCGACGCGAACTGTGCCGGTGGCGTGTGGCGCATCGGTGACAATGCCAACCTGAACTCCAAGGCACTGTACGACTACATCTCGCCGAAGATCAGCGCACGCGCCAAGTCCAGCCTGGACATGTTCGACTTCACCGTGTCGCGCAGCCTGATGGATCTGAAGGGGGGGCCGCTGGGCCTGGCGATCGGTACCGAATGGCGCAAGACCAGCAACAGCCTGACCCCGCAGACCTACACCGACACGGGTGACATCATCGGCCTGGGCTACTCCGCCTATGACGGCACGCAGAACGTCTACGCCGGTTACGTCGAACTGTCGGCACCGGTGCTGGAGCAGTTGGAACTGTCCGCTGCACTGCGCTACGACAAGTATGAAAGCGGTGAAGGCAAGGCCACGCCGAAGCTGGGCGTGAAGTGGACGCCGGCCGACTGGATCGCCTTGCGCGCCAGCTACGCCGAAGGCTTCCGTGCACCGAACCCGGCCGAGAACGGAGACGGTGGCCTGGCCGCCTTCTCCACGGCCTCGGATCCGATCCGTTGCCCGGACGGTGAAAATCCGGCCCCGGGTGCTTCGCCGGACGACTGCGGCTCGCAGTCGGTTGCGATCATCACCCGTCCGAACAAGGACCTGAAGCCGGAAGAGTCTAAGAGCTACTCGGTGGGCATCGTATTGCAGCCCACCAGCTCCACCTCGCTGACCGTCGATGCCTGGGAAATCAAGCGCACCAACGAGATCGCCCAGGGCGATACCGATGACGCGATCCGTGCCGGCAATGTCCTGCGCGACAACAACCTGCTCAACGGCGTCGCAGGCACCGGCAGCATCCTGGCCGTCAATACCGCCTACATCAACGCCAGCTCCTCGCGCGTTCGCGGCATCGACACCGACATCCGCCAGACCTTCGACATCGGCCCGGGCCAGCTGGAGATGGATCTGCAGTGGAGCCACCTGCTGAAATTCGAGCGCACCAGCGGTGGCAGCACCGATGACTTCCTGGGCACGCACGGCAACTGCGACGTGACCAACTGCATCGGTACGCCGAAGGATCGCATCAACTTCGGTACCACTTGGAAACAGGGTCCTTGGAGCGTGAGCGGCGTTGCCAATTACATCTCCAGCATGGACAACACCGACAAGCGTGGCGGCAAGTACCAGTTCTTCTACTTCGACGGCACGCCGGTGAAGAAGATCTCCTCGTTCACCACCTTCGATCTGTCCGGCCGTTGGGCTGTTACCGACGAGTTCGAGCTGAGCGCTTCGGTCGAAAACGTGTTCGATCGCATCGCTCCGCTTGATCCGCTGACCTATGGCGGCGTGAACTACAACCCGATGCACTTCAGCGGCGCCATCGGTCGTTACTTCACTGTCGGCGCCAAGTACACCTTCAAGTAATACCGCTCAACGCACCACCGTCGAAGGCCCGGGCACCTGCCCGGGCCTTCGTCGTTGTGCGCCTTGCAGGCATGTTCACGGGCCCACCGCTACCGTGGGTCAGCGGCATCAGCGCCGCAGGGGACATCATGGCCGCGACATCACAACGCCTCGGGCTGCCCGCGTTGACCGCACTGGTGGTCGGCTCGATGGTCGGTGCCGGCATCTTTTCATTGCCGCAGAACGTAGCGCGCAGCGCCGGTCCGGCGGCGGCGCTGCTCGGCTGGGCGGTCAGCGGCGCCGGCATGCTGATGCTGGCCTTCGTGTTCCAGGCCCTGGCCAACCGCCGGCCGGATCTCGATACCGGCATCTACGCATACGCGCGCGAAGGCTTCGGCAACTACATCGGCTTCTCCGCCGCGTGGGGCTACTGGGTTGCCTCGGTGCTCGGCAACGCCAGCTTCTTCGTGCTGATCTTCAGTGGCCTCGGCCACTTCGTGCCGGTCTTCGGTGAAGGCAATACCCCGGCCGCCGTGGCCGCTTCGTCGCTACTTCTCTGGACCGTGCACCTGCTGGTGCTGCGCGGCCTGCGCACCGCCGCCATCGTCAACGGCCTGGTAACGGTGGCCAAGCTGCTGCCTATCACGTTGTTCCTGATCCTGGCCGCCGGTGCCTTCCGCATGGATGTGTTCCGCGCCGATTTCCTGGGCACGCCCGCACTCGGCGACCTCGGCCAGCAGCTGCGCGGCATGATGCTGGTGACCGTGTGGGTATTCATCGGCATCGAAGGCGCCAGCATCTACTCGCGGCGCGCGGCCCGTCGCGCCGATGTCGGCCGCGCCACGGTGATCGGCTTCCTCGGCGTCTGGCTGCTGCTGGTACTGGTCAGCCTGCTGTCGATGGGCGTGCTGTCGCAGGCCGAACTGGCGGGGTTGCCCAATCCGTCGATGGCTTACGTGCTGCGCGCCATCGTTGGCGAGTGGGGCGCGACGGTGATCATCGTCGGCTCGATCATTTCGGTACTCGGCGCGCTGCTGGCCTGGGTGCTGCTGTGTGCCGAAGTGCTGTACGCCGCTGCAGGCGACGGCACCATGCCGGCCTTCCTGGGACGCGAGAATGCGCGCGGCGTGCCCGCCAACGCGCTGTGGCTGAGCAATGGCTTGATCCAGCTGTTCCTGCTGCTGGTGCTGGTCAACTCCGGCAGCTACACGGGCCTGGTGCTGCTGGCGGCCTCGATGAGCCTGGTACCCTACTTCCTGTCCACCGCGTTCGGCGTGCAGCTGGCGTGGCGCGGGGACGCCTATGCGGGTGAACCGGGCGTGCGCTGGCGTGATTTCGCGGTGGCGCTGCTGGCCAGTGCCTACGCGTTGTGGCTGGTGTATGCAGGAGGCCTCGACAACCTGCTGCTGTCGGTGCTGCTGTATGTGCCCGGCGTGGTGGTGTTCGCACTGACCCGGCTGCAACGCGGTGAGCAGGTATTCACGCGTTGGGAATGGGTGTTGTTCGGCGCCATTCTGGTGGTGGCCATCGCTACGCTGGTGGCGTTCTCCAGAGGTGAGCTGGCACTGTAGAGTCGAGCGAGGGCTCGGCTCTACAACAACGCAAAAAAAAGACCTGCATCTTGCGATGCAGGTCTCTTCAAGGTGGCGCCCGAAGTTGGACTCGAACCAACGACCCCCTGATTAACAGTCAAGTGCTCTAACCGGCTGAGCTATTCGGGCAGACGACTAGTATAACCACTCTTCACGCGCGATGGTAGGGGTGATTCGCAATCATTGCGGCGGCCCGGTACAACTGCTCGGCCACCACCAGGCGCACCAGCATGTGCGGCAGCGTCAATGGTCCAATCGACCACTTTTCGTCGGCCAGCGCGGAAACTTCCGGCGAATGCCCTTCCGGGCCACCGATCAGGAAGGCAAGGTCCCTGCCCTGCCCACGCCAATGCTCCAGCCGCTGCGCCAGCTGTTCGGAACTGAGCTGGCGGCCCGGCACATCCAGCGCCACCACATAGGCATTCTTCGGCAGTGCGGCGATCACGCGCCTGCCTTCGTCTTCGGTGGCGCGGCGCGCATCGCGGCCCTTGCCGCGCAGGCCGGGCTCGATTTCCACCAGATCGAACGGCAGCCAGTGCGACAGCCGCTTCTGGTACTCGGCGAAGCCCTGCGCCACCCAGCCGGGTGCGCGTTCGCCGGTAGCAATCAGGCGGGCTTTCATCAACGGTCCTCCAAAACGTCGACGGCGCCATCGGCGCCGTCGAAGGGATGCATCAACGTGCGGCTCAGGCCACTTCGTCGTCGCTGGACGGCGGCTGGTCGCCAACGGTCCACAGGCGCTCCAGGGCATAGAACTCACGCACGCGCGGCAGCATCACATGCACGATCACGTCGCCCAGGTCGACCAGTACCCACTCGGCTTCGCGCTCGCCTTCAACACCCAGCGGCATCACGTCGAGATTCTTGGCAAAGCGCACGACTTCATCGGCGATCGACTTGACGTGGCGGGTCGAGGTGCCCGAAACGACGATCATGTAGTCGGCAACGCTGGACCGGCCGCGCACATCGATCTCGACCAGGTCCTTGGCCTTCAGGTCTTCGGTGGCTTGGCGGACGCTGGCCAGCAGTTCCGGCACGGACGGCGGCGGGCTGGGCAGATCGACCTTGATGGTCTGGGGCTGGGTCTGGTTGCTCAAAGTGGATCGACTCGATAAACGTGGGGGCGATTATACGGGCAAGCCGGGGCGGCGGCATTCACGGCGTAGGGGAGCGGTACAGGCCATGGGCGGCCACATAGTCGGCCACGGCCGGCGGCAGCAACGCCCGCCAGGGGCCGCCGGCGGCGATCTGCGCACGCACGGCACTGGCCGATTCCTCGCGCAGCGGATGATGCAGGCGCAGGATGCGCCCGGCCGGACTGGCGAACAGGGCCTGCTCGTTGTCGGCCCAGCGGCCTTCCAGGGCGCGGCCAAGTTCGCCATCCACCGAGGCCTGAAGGGGGCTGCCCGGGCGCTCGGCCACCACGAAATGGGCCAGCCCGAACAGTGCCTCCCATTCATGCCAGCGGGTCAGGCCCAGCAGGCTGTCGGCCCCGACCAGCCAGGCCAATGGCCGGCTGGGGCCCAGCTCGCCGCGCAGTTCGCGCAGGGTGTCGACGGTGTAGGACGGGCGGCCGGGAAAGCGTATGGCGCGGTCCAGTTCACGATGGTCCAGCAGCAGGCCAGGCTCATCGCCGATGGCCAGCGAGAGCATGGTGAAGCGCTGGTCAGCGGTTGCGCCCGGCACCGCGCGATGCGGCGGATCAGCCGCCGGCAGCATGCGTACAGCGACCTGCAGTTCGTCACGGGCAGCACGCGCGATGGCGAGGTGCCCGAGGTGCACCGGATCGAAGGTGCCCCCGTAATAGATCCGCAGGCTCATCACTCAGGCCCGCGCCAGCAGGCGCACGGCACGCGGTTCGGCCACGGCCACCAGCAGGCGCTCCAGCGCCAGCCAGGCATCACCGTCGGCGCGCCCCTTGGCGATGCGGTCGACCAGTCCGGCCTCGGCCACGAAACGCTCCCAGCGCTTGCCCTCGGGGTGCCGCTGCAGAGCACGCTTGTAGGGCGCCTGCCGCGATTCCCAGATGCCGCGCGATTTCATTTCGGCGGCCAGATTGCCGCCACGCGCCTGTACCCGGGCCAGGCCGGCACCAGCCAACAGCTCGCGGATCACCATTGGCATCAGTGCGGCCACCGCCTCGCCTTCGCCACGCAGGCCCGCCAGCATGCGCAGCACCGCCGGCGGCTGGCCGGAGAACGTGGCTTCCAGCAGCCGGAAAACGTCATAGCGGGCGGCGTCGGCCACCAGCGATTCCATCCGTTCCACGTCCAGCGGCTGGCCGTCGGCCAGCAACGCCAGCTTGTCGATTTCCTGCGCAGCGGCCAGCAGGTTGCCCTCGACCCGCTCGGCCAGGCGCTGCACGGCGGCCGGATCGGCACGCAGGCCCTTGCCACGCAGGCGGCGCTCGATCCAGTCCGGCAGTTCGTGCGGCTTGATCGCCCACGCCACCGACAGCACGCCGATGCGATTGACTGACTCGGCCCACTTGCCCTGGTGGGCCTTGCTCCATTCGTTGGCGGTAATCATCAGCACCACGTCCGGCGCCGGGTTGGCGCAGAACTGGCTGATCACCTCGGCCCCGTCCTTGCCCGGCTTGCCGCTGGGCAGGCGCACCTCGACCAGGCGGCGGGCACTGAACAGGCTGGGCGCGTTGAAGCTGGCGTCGAGCTGGTTCCAGTCGAAATCACGCCCATCGGCGTCGAACACTTCCCGCTCGGCAATGCCGGCGGCGCGTGCGCGTGCACGGATGGCGTCGGCCGCCTCAAGCACGCGCAGGGTTTCCGGGCCGGCAATCAGGTAGACCGGCGCCAGCGGGGTGTCAGCGCCCTGGCTGGCCAGCTGCTCCGGACGCAGTTCCATCGTCGCGACTCAGTGCTTGGCTGCGGGAACCGGCTCGGCCGGCTCCGCCCCTTCGATCGGCTTGGCCTTCGGCGCCGTCAGGCTGCCGCCCTTCTCGATCTCGGCGCGCACCACGCTGTCGATGCGGCGGATGATCGACGCGGACATTTCCCGTCGCAGCTCATCGGCCAGGATTTCGCGTTCGGTGGTGGTACCGGTGGCGTCGGTCGGCGGCGACACGTAGTCGCGCGACAGTTCGATCACCTGCTGCGGCACCAGCTCGCTGCCATCCTCGCGACGGAAGATGAAGATCACCGCATAGCGCAGGCTGTACTCCTGCGCACGGCCCTGCGAGTCGATGGCGATCGGCAGGTCGCCCCAGCGTTCGGAGAGCACCTGGAGCTGGGTACTGGGCCCCTTGCTGTCCTCGTCGGCCAGCTTGGCTCCGGATGCCAGCAGGCTGCGATTGAGCAGCTTGACCAGTTCGCTGTAAGGCGCGGTGGAGACCACCTTCACCGGCGCCGTGTCGGTCGGCAGCATCAGCTTGTTGCGCAGATGGAAACCGCAGCCGGCAAGGCCGAGGACAAGAACGAGGGCAAGCAGGATTCGGGTCATGGAGACAGTCTGGCGGAGCCGGGCGATCACGGCAACACACAGCCTGCCCGAAGCCGCGTGAATGCAGGGCCATCAAGTGCATGGCCCCGCACCGGGAAGGTACCGGCCACCGCGTGGGTGACCGGCCCAGGATGCATCAGGCAGCGACGATGTTCACGATCTTGCCCGGCACGATGATGATCTTGCGCACGGTCAGGCCTTCCATGAACTTGGCCGCATTCGGCTCGGCCAGAGCCAGTGCTTCGACCTGCTCGCGTGCAGCATCGGCGGCCACCTCGATGGTGCCACGCAGCTTGCCGTTGACCTGCACGGCCAGGGTCAGCGCGTCGCGCACCAGCGCACCGGCGTCGGCCTGCGGGAACGGCTGGTCTTCCAGCAGCGTCTCGCCATGGCCCAGCACCTGCCACAGGGCGTGGCTGGCATGCGGGGTGATCGGGTTCAGCAGCAGTACGATGGCCTGCAGCGCTTCCTGGCGCACCGCACGGCCCTGCTCGCTGCCGTCCTCGAACTTGGCCAGCGCGTTCATCAGTTCCATCACCGCCGCGATGGCGGTATTGAAGCTGTGGCGACGGCCATAGTCGTCACCGACCTTGCCGATGGTCTCGTGGGTCTTGCGGCGCAGTGCCTTCTGGTTGGCGTCCAGCGCGGCCACGTCCAGCGCCGGGGCGGCACCGTCGGCGGCGTGCTTCTGCACCTGGGCCCACAGGCGGCGCAGGAAGCGCGCCATGCCGTCCACGCCGGCTTCGTTCCACTCCAGCGACTGTTCCGGCGGGGCGGCGAACATCGAGAACAGGCGCACGGTGTCGGCACCGTACTTGTCGACCATCGCCTGCGGGTCCACGCCGTTGTTCTTCGACTTGGACATCTTTTCAGTGCCACCGACCACCACCGGCTGGCCGTCGGCGATCAGCGTGGCGCCAGTGATGCGGCCGCGCTCGTCGCGCTGCACTTCCACATCGGCCGGATTGATCCAGTCCTTCGAGCCGTCCGGGTTCGGGCGGTAGTAGGTCTCGGCGATCACCATGCCCTGGCACAGCAGGTTGCGTGCCGGTTCGTTGCTGTCCACCATCCGCGCGTCGCGCAGCAGCTTGTGGTAGAAGCGGAAATACATCAGGTGCAGGATCGCGTGCTCGATGCCGCCGATGTACTGGTCGACCGGCAACCAGTAATTGCCGCGCTTGTCGACCGCATCACGGGCACCCGGCGAGGTGTAGCGGGCGTAGTACCAGCTCGACTCCATGAAGGTGTCGAAGGTGTCGGTCTCGCGCTCGGCCGCGCCGCCGCATTCCGGGCAGGTGGTCTTGCGCCATTCCGGATCGGTCTTGATCGGCGAACCAGTCCCCGAGAACGCCACGTCCTCCGGCAGCACCACCGGCAGCTGCTCTTCCGGCACCGGCACCGCACCGCACTTGTCGCAGTAGATCACCGGAATCGGGCAACCCCAGTAGCGCTGGCGGCTCACGCCCCAGTCGCGCAGGCGATAGTTGACGCGGCGCTGGCCCTGGGCCTTGCGCTCGAAGCGTTCGGCCAGGGCTTCGAAGGCGCCCTGGAAATCCAGCCCATCGAATTCGGCCGAGTTGACCAGTTCGAAGGCACGGTTCTTGTCGCTGTACCAGTCCTGCCAGCGGGCACCGTCCCAGGTGCGCTCGTCGTCGTTGCGCGGATCCTTCAGCGCGATCACCTGCTTGATCGGCAGGCCGTACTTGTTTGCCACTTCATTGTCGCGCTGGTCGTGGCCCGGAACAGCCATCACCGCACCGGTGCCGTAGCCCATCAGCACGAAGTTGGCGACCCACACCGGCACCTTTTCGCCGGTGACCGGATGGATGGCACGCAGGCCGGTGTCCATGCCGCGCTTTTCCTGGGTTTCCAGCTCGGCCTCGGACACGCCACCCTGCTTCATTTCCGACAGCAGCGCAGCCAATTCCGGGTTGTTCTTCGCCGCATGCAGGGCCAGCGGATGTTCGGCGGCGATCGACACGAAGGTCACGCCCATCACGGTATCCGGACGGGTGGTGAACACGCGCAGCGGATCCAGCGCACTGCCGTCGACATCACGCACGTCGAACTGGATTTCCAGGCCTTCGGAGCGGCCGATCCAGTTGCGCTGCATGGTCTTGACCGAATCCGGCCAGCCGTCCAGTTCATCCAGGCCGTCCAGCAGTTCCTGGGCGTAATCGGTGATGCGCAGGAACCACTGCGGGATCTCGCGCTTCTCGACCAGCGCACCGGAACGCCAACCACGGCCATCGATGACCTGCTCGTTGGCCAGCACGGTCTGGTCGACCGGATCCCAGTTCACCACCGCATTGCGGCGGTAGGCCAGGCCCTTGCGCATCAGGCGCGTGAACATGCGCTGTTCGTGGACATAGTAGTCCGGGCGGCAGGTGGCGAATTCGCGCGACCAGTCCACCGCATAGCCCATGGCCTTGAACTGGCCACGCATGTGCTCGATGTTCTTGTAGGTCCAGGCCGCCGGTGCGGTCTTGTTCTTGATTGCCGCGTTCTCCGCAGGCAGACCGAACGCGTCCCAGCCCATCGGCTGCAGCACGTTGTGGCCGGTCATGCGCTTGTAGCGGCTGATCACGTCGCCGATGGTGTAATTGCGCACGTGGCCCATGTGCAGCGCACCGGACGGGTACGGAAGCATCGACAGGCAGTAGTACTTCGGCTTGTCCGAAGTCTCGTCGACTTCGAAGGCACGGGTGGCGTCCCAGTACTTCTGGGCGGCGGATTCAACCTGCTGCGGGTCGTAGGCGTTGGTTTCAGCGCTGGTCATGGAACACGCGGATGCGGCGGCAAAGCGGTACAGCGTACCGCAGTGCGGCAAACGTCTCCAATCCTGCCCGCCGACCGCCGGCGTCGCCAGCGCCCGGAGCCGATCTCAGCGCGGTCGCGACAGAGGCAGGGCCAGCGCCAGCCAGACCGCCCAGCAGGCGAATGCAAGCCGTTGTGCCAGCGGCGCCGGCAGCACGCCCTGCAGCGCAAAGGCAGCCAGCGCCGCCAGCACGCCACAGGCGAGCGCCACCCCGCCCAGGGCGCGGCCGTGCGTCTGGCGCAGCTGCGAGATGCCCAGCAACAGGGTGCCGGCGACGAAGCCCAGCACCCAGATCATCCAGGCACTGGCGTGCAGCTGGCTGGCCGGCCCGTGCAGATCGTCCACATCCAGCGGCATCAAGCCCATCGCGGTGAAGGCCAGTCCGCCCAGCAACAGCATCTGGCTGCCCACCCGCGGCGCCCAGCCAGCACTGGCCGGCAGCTGTCGGCGCAGGCACTCGGCCACGACCACCGCCAGCAGGCCCGGCAGTACGAAGCCCAGCAGATTGAAGGCCAACGCGTGCGGCACGCCGTGTGCGCCCAGCAGGGCCACCGGGTGCCGCGCCTGTGCATAACCTTCCAGGCCGGTGCCGAAGCCCAGCACCGCCAGCACGAACAGCAGTGCGGCGGCGGGGCCGGACAGACACAACAGGGAAGACGGGGAGGTCATGCAGGCTCCAGGAGCAACGGCGGCGGGAACGACGCATTGTCGGGCATTTGCCGCAGTCCGGGTTGAGACTGGCATCGATCGTCACCATAGAATCGGTCTCCAGATGCCAATCGATGCCTCCCCCATGACCGAGACGACCTACGTATTCGACGCCACCACTGCGACCTTCGAGGCCGAAGTCCTGCAGAAGTCGCTGCAGACGCCGGTGCTGGTCGACTTCTGGGCCACGTGGTGCGGCCCCTGCAAGACCCTGGGCCCGATGCTGGAAAAACTGGCCGCCGAATACAACGGTGCCTTCGAGCTGGCCAAGGTCGATGTCGACAAGGAACAGCAGATTGCCGCCGCCTTCCAGATCCGCTCGGTGCCCACCGTGTTCCTGGTCAAGGGCGGCCAGCTGGTGGACGGTTTCCCCGGCGCCATCCCGGAAGGCCAGCTGCGTGAGTTCCTGGCCCAGCACGGCATCGTGCCGGCCGACGTCGGCGACACTGCCGCCGAGGACGAAGCGCCGTTGGATCCGCAGGCACAGGTGGACGTACTGCGTGCGCAGATCGCCGCCGAGCCGGACAAGGACGAGCTGAAGCTCGACCTGGCCCTGGCCCTGCTGCAGATCGGCGGCGTGGACGAAGCCGGTACGCTGATCGACGGCCTGCCCGCCAACCTGGCCACCGACGACCGCGCCGTGCGCGCCCGCGCCCGGCTGTCCTTTGCCGCCGCCCTGAAGGACGCCCCGGCCGCCGAGGTGCTGGACGCGCGCATCGCCGCCAACGGCAATGACCTCAAGGCCCGCCACCTGCGCGGCGTGCAGCTGCTGCTCGGCGGCCATGACGAAGCCGCGCTGGCGCAGTTCCTGGAAATGCTGCGGATCGACCGGAGTTTCGAGGAAGGCCTGCCGCGCAAAGCGCTGATCGATGCCTTCAATGTGATCTCCGACGAGGACCTGGTCGGCCAGTACCGCCGCAGGATGGCCTCCCTGCTGTTCTGAACGGAAGCCGGGTTCGTTCAGAATCCCTGCACTGGACGCGGGCAATAATGCGCACGATGGCGGCCGTAGGGCCGCCACGATCCGTTCGGGGGGATGAGGTCGGGGCCATGGGGTCTTGCAGCTGCACCCCGGCATTGCCGGGATTGCAAAACTGTGACCTTCGTCCGCTCGCTGTTGTTTGCCATGCGCTTCCAGGGCGCCCTGCTCTGTGCCCTGCTTCTGCTGCCGGCCATCGCCGCCGCGCAGGACTGGAACTACCGGGTCCGCCCCGGCGACACCCTGTGGGATCTGGGTGGCGTGTATCTGAAACCCTCGGTGCGCTGGCAACAGCTCCAGCAGCACAACCGAATCGACAACCCCTACCGGCTGCCGCCCGGCCAGCTGCTGCGTTTCCCCATCAGCTGGCTGCGCATCGAACCGGCACCGGCGCGGGTGCTCTCGGTCCGCGGCAAGGTCGAACTGTCCAGTGGAGACGGCAGCGCCAGCCGCGCCATCCAGGCCGGCGAGCAACTGCATATCGGAGACACCGTACAGACCGAGGGCGAATCCAGCGTCACGCTGGAATTTGCCGATGCGTCGCGCCTGCAGCTGCGTGAGTACTCGCGCCTGCGCCTGGACCAGCTCAGCCGCTACGGCCACACCGGCATGGTCGACACCCGCCTGCGCCTGCAGCAGGGCCGCGCCAGCAATCGGGTGACGCCAGCGCGCGGCCCGGCATCGCGTTACATCATCGATGCGCCCACCGCCACCAGCAGCGTGCGCGGCACCGTCTTCCGGGTCAGTGCCGGCGACGGTCGTGATGCCGCGGCCACCGAGGTCCTGCAGGGCAAGGTGCAGGTCGGCAACGCCCATGGCCAGCGCATGGTCCAGCCCGGACAGGCCACCCGCAGCGCCAGCGCCGACGCCGCGCCGGATGCGGTCTCCGCGCTGCTGCCGGCGCCGCAGCTGCGCAACGATGAACTGCGCCTGGCCCCGTTGCCGACGCTGCTGGCATGGACTCCGGTCACCGGCGCCGCGCATTACCGCGTTGAAGTGGTAGAGGCAGCCACGCCGGAGATCCTGCTGTTCGCTGCCACCACCCCCGATACCCGCCTGGCCATCGGCGATCTGCCGCCGGGCCAGCTGCGCATCCTGCTGCGCGCGGTCGATGCGCAGGGTGTGGAAGGCATCGACGCCAGTGCCGACTTCGAACTCAGCGACCAGCCCCCACCGCCGCTGACCCTGGCCCCGCTGCATGGACAGACAATCAACAGCGACCGCCCGCGGTTCCGCTGGAGCCAGGCCCCCGGTGCGCGCAGCAGCGTGCTGCAGATCGCGGCTGATTCCACCTTCGTACAGCCACTGCAGGAACAGACCAGCACCGGCACCGACCTGCGCCTGACGCAGCCATTGCCGCCGGGTCACTACTTCTGGCGGATCGCCTCCCGCAGTGCCGATGGGCACCAGGGGCGCTATGGCCAGGCCCTGCCACTGCAGCTGAGCAACGAGCCGGTGGATCCTGCCCTGCAACCGCCCGAGGCCGCGCACGGTGAACTGACCCTGCGTTGGCAGGCCGGCAGCGAAGGCCAGCGCTATCGCGTGCAGGTCGACCGCCGCGGCGACTTCAAGGCACCCCTGGTCGACGAAACCATGGCCGAACCGCAGGTCAGCTTCAAGCGTCCGTGGCGCGGCACCCTGCATGTGCGCGTGCAGTACATCGACGATGACGGCCATGCCGGCGAGTTCTCGCCTGCCCAGAAGATCGCCCTGCCGTGTCGCCTCTGCTATGGCACCGGCGGCGGTGCCCTGCTGCTGTGGCTGCTGTTGTGAGGCGTTCGCCGCTGCCGTGGTCGAAGCGGATCCTGCTGGCCATGCTGGCCGGGATACTGACCCTCGTCGCCAGCCAGGGCCAATGGCTGTGGCGGCAGGACGAGGCCACCTACGACGCGATGGTCGGCAACTGGGACTATCGACCCGACCCGAGCGTGCTGATCGTGGCCATCGACGAAGGCAGCCTGCAACGCATCGGCCAATGGCCGTGGCCGCGCTCGGTCCACGCCCGGTTGCTGGATCGCCTGACCGATGCCGGTGCCGAACGGGTCGCGCTGGATCTGATGCTGTCCGAGCCGGACCGCCGCGACAGCCGCCAGGATGAGGCGCTGGCCGCGGCCATCCGTCGCAATGGCCGGGTGGTGCTGCCGGTGCTGGCCGCACCGGCAGCCGGTGATCGCATGGCCGAGGAAATGCTGCCGGTTCCGCAGATCGCGGCCAGTGCCGCCGCCATCGGCCACACCGACGTTGAGGTGGACAGCGACGGCGTCGCCCGCGGCATCTACCTGCATGCGGGCATCGGCAAGGCGCATTGGCCGGCGCTCGGGCTGGCCCTGACCGGCCTGCCCGCGGGCGCGGTGCGCGGACTGCCCGACCCTGATCCCGAGGTGGGCTCGCCTTATCAATGGCGGCGCAACGACTACGTGCGGGTGCGCTATGCCGGACCTCCCGAGCAGTTGCCGCAGGTTTCCTACGCAGACGTACTCGATGGCCACGTGGACATGGCGATGCTGCATGGCCGCCGCATCATCGTCGGCATGACCGCCAGCGGCATCGCACCGCGCCTGCTGACCCCGACCACCCGCGAGTTCTGGATGAGCGGCAGCGAGTACCAGGCCAACATCGCCTCGATGCTGCTGCAGCACAAGCAGATCGAGGTGCTGCCCCGCTTCTGGCAGCACACCATCAGCGCGGTGCTGGTGGCGCTGTGCGTGATCCTGCTCGGCCTGCGCCTGCCGTGGCTGGCGGCGCTGTGTTCGCTGCCGCTTGCTCCTCTGCTGAGCTGGTTGCTGTTGCGCACCAGCAACCTCTGGTGGGCGCCAGCCACCGCCCTGCTGGGCGTCCTGCTGGTCCTGCTGGCCTGGGCGATCTGGCGGATTTCGGCCTGGCACCGGCAGGCCAACCGCGACGCACTGACCGGCCTTGGCAATCGCCTGCGTTTCGAACAGGCGCTGCAGCAGGAATGCGACGCCGCACGACGCAACGGCAAGCCACTGAGCCTGGCGCTGATCGACGTCGACCACTTCAAGCGCCACAACGACCGCCATGGCCACCAGGTCGGCGACCGCGTGCTGCGGGACGTCGCCCGGTTGATCGGCGCGCATGCGCGGCGTCCGCGCGACATGGCCGCGCGTTACGGTGGCGATGAATTCGCGCTGGTATTGCCCGATACCCCGGCCGAGGGCGCGCGGCTTGTCATCCAGGACCTGATCGACTGCGTACGTGCATTGCCGGTACACGGTGACGGCAGCGACGATCGGGTGACGCTCACCATCGGCGTGTTTACCCGGGTACCGGAAGGCGAGCTGCAACCGCATCATTTCGTCGAAGGGGCCGACACCGCGCTGTACCGGGCCAAAGCGAATGGACGCGACGGGTATGTGATCGACGGCGGCGCGTGACCGGTGCCACCGGGTGCAACATACGCATGCGAATGGTTAGACTGGACACCTCGCCCAGCGCCCCCGGATCCGCATGAACGCCCGTCTGTTCCGCTTCGGCATCAACCTCTGGCCGCCCTTCCTGTTCACCGGCATCCACGTCACCCGCATCACCCCCGACTACCGGCAGATTGATGTCGAGCTGCGCCTGCGGCCATGGAACCGCAACTACGTCGGCACCCACTTCGGCGGCAGCCTGTTCGCGATGACCGATCCGTTCTGGATGCTCGGCCTGCTGCACATCCTCGGCCGCGACTACTACGTGTGGGACCGCGCCGGCGCCATCGACTTCCTCAAGCCGGGCCGTGGCATCGTGCGGACGTCGTTCCGCATCGACGACGCGCTGCTGGACGAACTGCGCGCCGAAGCGGCCAGTGGCGAGAAGGTGCTGCGCTGGTTCAGCAACGACGTGATCGATGAAAGCGGCGAGGTGGTCGCACAGGTCCGCAAGCAGGTGTACCTGCGGTTGAAGCCACACGCACGCTGAGCGCGCCTCAATCGCGCGCCAATGCAGTCGAAGCTGGCTCCGCCTGCAGCGGTACCGACAGCCACGGGTTCTCATCAGCGCTGCGCGCTGGAGAGCGCCGCGGCACCTGTAGATGGCGGCCATCCGCCGACAAGCGCGGCACCCGCACCGGCGAGGCGAACTGCGCCGGCAACCGCTGCAGGGCATCCACCGGATCCCCCGGCTGCTGCCGCAGCCAGCGCTGTGCACCCAGTAGGCGCAGCATCGCCGCGGCGTCCTGGGTGCGCGACGAATAGGCCGGATAGACCGGACCCGCAATGTCGGTCAACAGGCAACCCATGACGTTCGACAGGCAACCAAAGTCACGCTGCGGCGGCGCCGGCACCGGCAACGGACGGTCCGCCTCCAGCGCAGCGGTCGCCGTCGCGCCACAGGCCCAACCGAGATTGCCGGCCGCACGGGCCAGGGTGCTGCTGCGGTCCAGTACCAGCGCGCCGCCGAATTCCCGCGCCGAGGTCTCGATCGCCACCCGGTTCATCGCATACTCGCCCTGCATCGCACGGCACAGGCTCTGCTCGTCGGCCCGCATCGGCTGCATGGCCTGTTCGCATTCGGCCGGCAGCGGGCGATCGGCAGGCAGTTCGACCAGCATGTCGGCCAGCAGCTGCGCGTTGGCCTGCACCAGGCTGGCGCCGATGATGCTTTCGACCAGATAGCTGCCACCGGGCACCAGCCGCCGGCCCAGCTGCACTCCCCGGCAGCTGCCGCGCAGGGCACCGTCGATGTCACCCTGTACGAACGCCAGCGCGCGTGCGCTGGTGGCATCGACCACCAGCCCGTAGGTCGGCATCGGCACCAGGATGCCCTCGCCCTTCGGCTGGAACGGCGATACGAAGTAGTCTGCTTCGGCGAGCTGATCCAGCCGCGCGTGCAACTGCTGGTGCCCGGCATGGGCCTCCACGAAGCGTTGCGGGTCCGCGCGGACCTGGGCGAGGCAGCCGCGGGCGGCCGGCCCGCAACTGGCACCGGGCCGCGAGCGCAGCTCGGCATGGTTGGCCACCAGGTGTGTCTGGCCGCCGCTGCTGCCCCGCAGGTCGGCCTCCCAACGGCGCACGTCCTCGGCCAACGCCTGCTCGCGCTGGCGGGCATCCAGATCGTCGAACGGCAGCGTCCACAACAGGGCATAACCGTTGCGCCCGCTCGCCGGCAGCCGCGCTTCCAGCCGTTTCTGCGCCTGCAACCGCGATTCCGGCACCGGCCACATGCGTGAGGCGCACCACACCACGATGGTCAACAGCAGCAGGCCCGCCAGGGTCCAGCCCAGTCCGCGCAGAATCTTCAACACAGCTTCCCTTCCATGGCTCGTTGCCGCAGTCGATCCACCAGCGTAATCGACCGGCAGTGACCGCTACAATGCGCACATGTCGCTCGAAGCCCCCGCCTTGGTCCCCCGCCCCTCCCTGCAGCGCCTGTTCCTGACCGGCCTGCTGACCCTGCTGCCGATCTGGCTGACCTGGGTCGTGGTCAAGTTCGTGTTCGTATTGCTGTCGGGCATTTCCAGCCCGCTGGTGGTACCGCTGTCCGAGCAGATCGCGACAAGCTTCCCGCACTACCTCGGCTGGGTCCGCGCCGAATGGATCCAGGACACCATCGCCCTGCTGGCCACCCTGCTGGTGATCCTGGCGGTGGGCGTGGCCAGCCGCCGCGTGCTCGGCCAGCGCCTGCTGCGCTGGGTGGGCGCGGTCATCAAGCGCATTCCGCTGGCCAGCATCATCTACGACAGCGCAAAGAAGCTGCTGGACATGCTGCAGACCGAACCGGGCAGCACCCAGCGCGTGGTGCTGATCGACTTCCCGCACCGCGACATGAAATCGGTCGGACTGGTCACCCGCGTGATCAAGGAACACGGCACCGACCGTGAGCTGGCCGCGGTGTATGTACCGACCACGCCGAACCCGACCTCGGGCTACCTGGAAATCGTGCCAGTGGAACTGCTGACCCCGACTGACTGGACCGTCGACCAGGCCATGAGCTTCATCATTTCCGGCGGCGCCGTCGCACCGTCCAGCGTGCCGTTCACCCGCGCCGGCGAACGCACCGGCGAACGCACCGAATGACCCCGGCGCCGATCGAGCGCCCGCTGCAGGACCGCGCGGTCCTGCTGTTCATCGTGCTGGCCGCGTTCTTCTGCGGCAATGCGGTGCTGGCCGAGCTGATCGGGGTGAAGATCTTCGCGCTGGAAGACACCCTGGGCATCGCCCCGCTGAACTGGAACCTGTTCGGCCAGACCGGCTCGCTCAGCTTCACCGCCGGTACCCTGCTGTGGCCGGTGGTGTTCATCATGACCGACACCATCAACGAGTTTTTCGGCAAGCGCGGCGTGCGCTTCATCTCGTGGCTGGCGGTGGTGCTGATCGGCTACGGCTTCCTGTTCGCCTTCGCGGCCATTTCGCTGGCGCCGGCCAGCTGGTGGGTCACGTCGATGGATGGCCACGGTGTGCCCGACTACCAGGCCGCGTTCGCAGCCGTGTTCGGCCAGGGCATGTGGACCATTGCCGGTTCGCTGGTGGCCTTCCTGCTCGGCCAGCTGATCGACGTGGCGGTGTTCCACCGCATCCGCCAGGCCACCGGCGAACGCCACGTGTGGCTGCGTGCGACCGGATCGACCGCGATCTCGCAGGTGGTGGACAGCTTCGTGGTGATCTGGATCGCCTTCGTGCTGGGCCCGCAACACTGGCCGACCTCGCTGTTCCTTGCGGTCGCCAGCGTCAACTACGTGTACAAGATGGGCTTTGCGGTCGCCCTGATTCCGTTGCTGTACCTGATGCGGCGTGCCATCACCCGCTATCTGGGCGCCGATCGCGCGGCGGCACTGCGCGCCGCCGCTGCGGCTGACTGAAGCCCCAGCGCCGCCAAGCTGACTGCGTCTTCACGCTGGCCGTACGCGCGCGGATCGTGCAAGCTCCACGATCTGTGTTCCACGGAAGCTTCTTGATGCCGTATTCCCCCCGCGTCCTGGCCGCTGCCATTGCCGCGTTGTTCCTGTTCAGTGCCGTGCCGTCGGCCGAAGCAGCGAAGAAGAAGGCCAGCCGCCCTGCCGCTGCGCAGACCCGCCAGGCCGCCAAGCCCAAGGCCAGGCCCGCCCGTGCCACCGCACCGGCCCGTGGCAGTTCGGCGCGCCGCGCTGCGCCGCGTCCGGTCGCACCGGCCCGTGCCGTGCCCAAGCAGGTGCAGCTGGAACGGCTGTACGACGAGTACTGGGATGCCTCGATGCGGTTGAACCCGCTGCAGGCCACGTTCCAGGGCGAACCGCGCTACAACGACCAGCTACCCAACATCCTGTCCGCCGCCTGGCGCCAGCAGTCGCACGACTTCACCACGCAGTGGCTGGGCAAGGTCGAAAAACTCGGCAGCGATGGCCTGCAGGGCCAGGACCTGCTCAGTTACGAGATCTTCGTACGTGACGCGCGCGCCTCGCTGGCTGCCGAGCGCTACCCGAGCTGGATGATGCCGATCAGCCAGTACTACAACATCGGCAGCATCATGGCGATCCTCGGCTCCGGCGCGGGCGCGCAGCCGTTCAACACCGTGCAGGACTATGACACCTGGTCGCGCCGCTCGCTCGGCATTCCCGAACTGTTCGACCAGGCCATCGACAACATGCGCCAGGGCATGAAGGCCGGCGTGGTGCAGCCGCGCGACCTGATGGAGAAGGTGCTGCCGCAGCTGGATGCAGTGATCAAGCCGACCGCTGAAGAGAGCATCTTCTGGTCGCCGATCCGCACCATGCCGAACACGATTGCGGCCGAAGACAAGGCGCGCATCAGTGCCGAGTACAAGCGCATGATCGAACTGCGCATCATGCCCGCCTACCGCGCCCTGCGCGGCTTCATCGCCACCGAGTACCTGCCGGCCACGCGCGCCAGCAGCGGCATGGGCGCGCTGCCCGACGGCCAGGCCTGGTACGCCAACCTGATCGTGCAGACCACCGCCAGCGACCAGACCGCCGCGCAGCTGCACGCGCTGGGCGAGCAACGCGTGCAGGAACTGCAGGCACAGATCGCCACGGTGATGAAGGACGCCAAGCTGCGTGGCACGCCGGCAAAGCTGCTGCGCAGCATGCGCAACGATCGCCAGTTCCAGTACAGCGATGCCAATGCACTGATCAGCCGCTACCGCCAGGTGCAGCAGCAGGTCAACGCGCGCCTGCCGCAGGTGCTCGATACGCTGCCGAAGTCCGCGCTGGAAGTACGCGCAGTGGAACCGGAACGGGCGCTGACCGCCGCCGCTGCCGCCTACCAGCCGTCGCCGCCCGGGCAGCCCGGCGTGCTGTACATCAACACCCGCGACCTGCCCAGCCGCAAGCGCTGGAGCGTGCCGGTGCAGTACCTGCATGAAGCGATTCCCGGCCATCACGTGCAACTGGGCCTGCAGCAGGAGCTGGCCAAGCTGCCACGCTTCCGCCGCCTCGGTGGCGATCTCGCCTTCGTCGAAGGCTGGGGCCTGTACGCCGAAACGCTGGGCGAAGATCTCGGCGCCTACACCGATCCCTACGACCGCATCGGCTACCTGTACTCGCGCCTGCTGCGCGCCGCGCGCGTGGTCGCCGACACCGGCGTCAATGCACAGGGCTGGAGCAAGCAGCAGGCCGTGGCCTACCTGCAGAAGACGGTGGACATGAGCAGCGATGACGCCAACGCCGAAGTCGAGCGGATCATGGCCCAGCCCGGCCAGGCACTGTCGAACGTCGCCGGCATGACGACCATCGTTGCCCTGCGCGACAAGGCCAAGGCACGCCAGGGCGCAGCCTTCGATCTGCGCCGCTTCCATGCAGAACTGCTGAAAGACGGCTCGATGCCTCTGGACGTGCTGGACCGCAAGATGGAGCGCTGGATGGCACAGCCGGCCAGCGCTGCGCCCACACTTTCGCCCTGACGCTTCCGGAGCCACCATGCGCCCTGCCGTCGCCCTGTTCGCCGCCGTGCTGGGCCTGCTGCCTCTGGCGGGCGCCGCCGCACCGGTGCTGACCCCACCGGATGCCGGTATCGACGGCCTGATGCAGGCCTACGATGGCCAGGTGCCCGGCGCCGCAGTGCTGGTGCTGCATGACGGGCAGCCGGTGTTCCGCCGTGGCTACGGCCTTGCGGTGGTCGAAGACGGCACCCCGGTCACAGCCGCCAGCAACTTCCGGCTGGCCTCGGTCAGCAAGCAGTTCACCGCCGCGGCGGTGCTGCTGCTGGTGGAAGACGGCCGGCTCGGGCTGGACCAGCCGGCCCGGCAGTGGCTGCCCGAGCTGCCACCGGCTGCAGCGGGCATCACCCTCCGCCACCTGCTCTCGCATACCAGCGGCCTGCTCGACTACGAAGACCTGATGGACCCGGCAGACACGCGGCAGGTACACGATGCCGATGTGCTGGCCCTGCTGTCGCGCCAGGACCGGCTGAACTTCGCGCCGGGCACGCAGTACCGCTACAGCAACAGCGGCTATGCACTGCTGGCACTGATCGGGGGCCGCGCATCCGGCCAGGATTTCGCCGCCTTCCTGCAACAACGCATCTTCCGCCCGCTGGGCATGGCGCATACCGTGGCCCACCAGGACGGCGTGGACACGGTCGCCACACGCGCCTATGGCTACAGCAGGATCGATGGCCGCTGGCAGCGCACCGACCAGAGCACTACCAGCGCTGTACTGGGAGACGGCGGGATCTACTCCTCGCTGGACGACCTGGCCCGCTGGGATGCGGCGCTGTACGACGACCGCCTGCTGTCGAAGGCTTCGCGCCGGGCGATGTTCAGCCCCGCCACACCGACGCCCGAACCGGATGTGCCGCACTACGGCTTCGGCTGGCGCCTGAACGGCCCGGTGCAATGGCACAGCGGCGAGAGCATCGGCTTCCGCAACGTGATCGTGCGCCACCCGGAGAAGCACCTGACCGTGATCGTGCTGACCAACCGCAACGACCCCGAACCCTATCCGCTGGCGCAGAAGATCGCCCAGCGCTGGCTGGACACCCTGCAATGACCCCCGGTTCCGACGCCCTGCTGGGCATCCACCACGCCGCACTGATCTGCAGCGACTACGCCCGCTCGAAGGACTTCTACGTGCGCATCCTCGGCCTGCGCGTGCTGGCCGAGAACCACCGCGCCGCACGCGATTCCTGGAAGCTCGATCTGGCCCTGCCCGACGGCGGCCAGCTGGAACTGTTCTCCTTCCCCTCGCCGCCGCCCCGTCCCAGCCGCCCGGAGGCCCAGGGTCTGCGCCACCTCGCGTTCCGGGTGGCTGCACTGGAACCCTTCATCCAGCGCCTGGCCGCGCATGGTGTCGCCTGCGAACCGATCCGCGTGGACGAATACACCGGCCGACGCTTCACCTTCTTCGCCGACCCCGACGACCTGCCGCTGGAGTTGTGCGAAGTCGGTTGACGTCCCCGGGGGTCAGATCCCTTTTCCGACGGAAAAGGGATCTGACCCCATCGCCGCAACCAAAACCTCATTCACGCATGGCATGGATCTACCGTGTCGACCAAGGTCGACACCTACCCACAGCCGCAGAAATCTGTCAGAGGTGGGGCGGTGTGGGTGGGCAGGACCGTTGGCTCCATGGATGGCGCCATCGAGCCCCCATGGATGGGTTTACGGCGTGTCCTGCCCACCCACACCGCCCCGCCATCCCACGGATAGCTGCCTTTGCTTTTGAGGTTGCCGGCCAGCGGCCGGCACTACCGCAGGTGCAGGGCGCAGCCCTGCAACGCCCCTCTTCCCCATACCCCGCCGAATGGGTATACAGTCGACCCGTACCGGCATCGTGCCGGAATGAACCCTGGGAGGGGACCATGCGCAAGACCTTCAAGACCCTGTTGCTGGCACTGCCGCTGTGCCTGGCCGCGCTCTCGGCGCAGGCCGCCGATGGCGCCGCCGGCCGCTGGAAGACCATCGACGACAAGACCGGCAAGGTGAAGTCGATCGTCGAGATCACCCAGGCCGCCAACGGCACCCTGACCGGCAAGGTGGTCGACATCCTGCACTCAGACAAGGGCCCCAACCCGGTCTGTGACGGCTGTGAAGGCGCCAACAGGAACAAGCCGGTGAAGGGCATGACCATCCTCTGGAACCTGAAGGCCGACGGCGCCAACAAGTGGTCCGGTGGCACCATCCTCGACCCGGCCAACGGCAAGACCTACAAGTCGAAGATGGAACTGCAGCCCGGCGGCACCCGGCTGGACGTGTCCGGCTGCATCGCCTTCATCTGCCGCGCGCAGACCTGGCAGCGCGAATAAGCGCCCCGGCCCCCGCTTCATCCCCGTGACCCGGCCTCGGCCGGGTCACCTCGTTGCGGGCATGCGATACTCTGCGGTTCCCCTCGGCTTCACCCCGCGACCATGACCCGTACCGCGCTCGTCACCACCGCCCTGCCCTACGCCAACGGCCCGCTGCACCTGGGCCACCTGGTCGGCTACATCCAGGCCGACATCTGGGTGCGTGCGCGGCGAATGAGTGGCGGCAAGGCCTGGTTTGTCTGCGCCGACGATACCCATGGCACGCCGATCATGCTGGCCGCGGAAAAGGCCGGGGTCACCCCGGAAACCTTCATCGCCAACATCCAGGCCAGCCACGAACGTGACTTCGCCGCCTTCGGCGTGGCCTTCGACCACTACGACTCGACCAATTCGGCAGCCAACAAGGCGCTGACCGAGCAGTTCTACCTGAAGCTGGAAGCGGCCGGCCACATCAGCCGCCGTTCGGTGGCGCAGTTCTACGACCCGGCCAAGGGCATGTTCCTGCCCGACCGCTACGTCAAGGGCATCTGCCCGAACTGCGGCAGCCCCGACCAGTACGGCGACAACTGCGAAGTGTGCGGCGCTACCTATGCGCCGACCGACCTGAAGGAACCGCGTTCGGTCATCTCCGGTGCCACGCCGGAAATGCGCGATTCGGAGCACTTCTTCTTCGAGGTGGGCCACTTCGACGCGTTCCTGCGCGAATGGCTGGCCGGCGACGTCGCCCTGCCGGGCGTGAAGGCCAAGCTGGGTGAGTGGCTCAATGCCGAAGGTGGCCTGCGCGCGTGGGACATCTCGCGCGATGCGCCGTACTTCGGCTTCCAGATTCCCGGCCAGCCGGGCAAGTACTTCTATGTCTGGCTGGACGCGCCGATCGGCTACCTGTCCAGCTTCCAGACCCTGTGCGGCAGGATCGGCGAGGACTTCGAAGCGCACCTGCGCGCCGGTACCAGCACCGAGCTGCACCACTTCATCGGCAAGGACATCGTCAACTTCCACGGCCTGTTCTGGCCGGCGGTGCTGCACGGCACTGGTCACCGCGCGCCGACCCGCCTGCACGTCAACGGCTACCTGACCGTGGACGGCGCCAAGATGAGCAAGTCGCGCGGCACCTTCGTGATGGCGCGTACCTTCCTCGATGCCGGCCTGGAACCGGAAGCGCTGCGCTACTACTACGCCGCCAAGTCCGGCGGTGGCGTCGACGATCTCGACCTGAACCTGGGTGACTTCATCGCCCGCGTCAACGCCGACCTGGTCGGCAAGTTCGTCAACCTGGCCAGCCGCTGCGCCGGCTTCATCAGCAAGCGTTTCGACGGCCAGCTGGCCGCGCAGCTGCCCGATGCGGCGCAGTACCAGCGCTTCGTCGACGGCCTGGCGCCGATCCGTGAAGCCTACGAGCGCAACGACCCGGCCGCGGCGATCCGCCTGACCATGGCCCTGGCCGACGAAGCCAACCGCTACATCGACGACGTCAAGCCGTGGGTCATCGCCAAGCAGGAAGGCGCCGACGCGCAGCTGCAGGCCGTGTGCAGCCAGGGCCTGAACCTGTTCCGCGTACTGGTCACCGCCCTGAAGCCGGTGCTGCCGGCCACCGCCGCGCAGGCCGAAGCCTTCCTGGCCGCGCCGGTGAACGACTGGACCGAACTGGCACAGCCGCTGCTGGGCCACCGCATCACCGACTACACCCCGCTGTTCACCCGTATCGACCCGAAGAAGATTGACGCCATGATCGACGCCTCCAAGGACACCCTGCAGCCGGCGGCTGCCGCTGCCCCCGCCGCCAAGCCGGCCGCCCCGGCCCCGGCCCCGGCCAAGGACGAAGCAAAGAGCGCCGACGCGCCGGCCTACATCGGCATCGACGATTTCGCCAAGCTCGACCTGCGCATCGGCAAGGTGCTGGTCTGCGAGTTCGTGGAAGGATCGGACAAGCTGCTGCGCTTCGAGCTGGATGCAGGTGAACTGGGCAAGCGCCAGATCTTCTCCGGTATCCGTGGCAGCTACGGCGAGCCGGAGAAGCTGGTCGGCCGCAGCGTGGTGTTCATCGCCAACCTGGCCCCGCGCAAGATGCGCTTCGGCCTGAGCGAAGGCATGATCCTGTCGGCCGGTTTCGACGGCGGTGCGCTGGCGTTGCTGGACGCCGACAGCGGCGCGCAGCCGGGCATGCCGGTCCGCTGATGCCCGCAGCGGGCGTGGCCTCGGCCGCGCCCGCCGGCAGCATTGGCCAGCGGAGGCAACGCGATGGGAGGCAACGGAATGGAACTGGCGCTGTTCGACTTCGACCACACCGTGACCACCTGCGATACCTATGGCCGTTTCCTGCGCCGCGTGGCCACCGCCGAACAGCTGGCGCAGGCGTGGTGGAAGGTCGGCCCGTGGCTGCTCGCGTACAAGCTGAAGCTGATCTCGGCCGAACGCATCCGCGCGCGCGTCACCCGCCTGACCTTCAGCGACCGCCACAGTGACGACATCGCCACCCTGGCCGCCGGCTTCTCGCGTGAGTTCCTGCCCGACGTGGTGCGCCCGGAAATGCTGGAGCAGATCCGCTGGCACAAGGAACAGCAGCACACCGTGGTGATCGTGTCCGGCTCGCTGGACCTGTACCTGCGGCCGTGGTGCGAGCAGCTGGGCCTGCAGTTGATCTGCAACCGGCTGGAATGTCAGGACGGACGCCTGACCGGCCGTTACGCCGGTGGCGACTGTGGCCCGCGCAAGGTCGAGCACATCCGTCGCCAGTTCGATCTGTCGCGTTACGTGCGCATCCATGCCTACGGTGACAGTTCCGAAGACAAGCCGATGCTGGCGCTGGCCCACGAGCGCTGGTTCCGCGGCAAACCCCTGAAGTAACCCGACGCGCAGCCTTCGCCACGCATGAGCCTGATCCCGCCCCTGACCGAACGCCTCGACCGCCTGCTGCCGCAGACCCAATGCGGGCAATGCGGCTACGACGGCTGCCGACCGTACGCGCAGGCGATGGCGCGCGGCGAGGCAGGCGTCGACCGCTGCCCCCCCGGTGGCGATGCCGGTGCACGCGCGCTGGCCCAGGTTCTGCGCGTACCGGCGATTCCTTTTGATCGTTCGCGCGGCGAGCACAAGGCGCCGCAGGTGGCGTTGATCGTGGAAGCCGACTGCATCGGCTGCACCAAGTGCATCCAGGCCTGCCCGGTGGACGCCATCGTCGGCGGCGCCAAGTACATGCACACGGTGATCGCCGATCTGTGCACCGGCTGCGAGCTGTGCATCCCGCCGTGCCCGGTCGACTGCATCGAGCTGGTGCCGGCCTAGCCACCAGACCAACCGGCGGTGGAGCGGCGGGGTAGAGTCGACTGTTAGTCGACTGCTCTTCGTTCCGGCGGCGCAAAACCCCGCGCTGCGCGCGACAGTCGACCAACAGTCGACTCTACCCCCCCTCCACTGCTGGGAGGTGACCTTGCCGTTACGGCACTGCCGCCGTCACCACGATCTCGACCTTCCAGTCGGCGTGGGCCAGCTTGGCCTCGACCGTGGCGCGCGCCGGGGTCGCACCTTCCACCACCCACTCATCCCATGCCTTGTTCATGCCGTCGAAATCGGCCATGTCGGCCAGGAACACTTCGGCGCGCAGCACGTGCTGGCGATCACTGGCCACCAGCGCCAGCAGCTTGTCGATCTCGGCCAGCACCTGCCGGGTCTGCCCGGTGATGTCCTGGCTGGTGTCTTCCGGAATCTGGCCGGAAAGGTAGGCGACCTTGTTGTACACGGTCATTTCGGACATGCGCGGTCCGACGTCGTAACGCTCCATCATGGGCGTGGCTCCTGCGGGTGATCAGGCCTGCATTGTCCTCCAAACCGGTCAACGATGGGTGCAGGGCAGCCTTCCACACACGGTCACTACCGGCTTCCGACAGCGACGCTGGTCAAATGCCAGCGACAGGCGCACGATGCGCCACGGCTGCATTGACACCGCCCTCGCCCTCCCTGACGCACCCTTGCGCCGATGACCGAAACCACCGACCCCGCCACCGCTCCCTCCACCCCGGCATGGAAGCGGGTCCTCACCATCGTCATCCCGCTGCTGATCCTTGCGCTGGCGCTGCACGGCCTGGCCAACGAGTTCGATGAGAACGGCTACCGCGCCATCCGCCATGCCTTCCACCAGCTCAGTGGCACGCAGATCGCGCTTACTGTCGTGCTGGGCCTGGCCAGCTATGCCTGCCTGATCGGCTTTGATGCCATCGGCCTGCGCCGCAGCGGCATCCGCGTGCATCCGGCGCGCATCGGCATCACCGCGTTCCTGGCACACACGCTGGGCCAGACCGTGGGCTTTGCCGCGCTCACCGGCGGTGCGGTGCGCCTGCGCGGCTACCGTACCGCCGGCCTCGACCTGGCGCAGATCGGCCAGGTCGTGCTGATGAGCACGCTCGGCTTCGTGTTCGGTGCGTGGCTGCTGATCAGCGTGGCGCTGTGCATGGAACCGGCGGCAGCGGCGCTTGCCCTGCCGCTGGACCCGGATGCGGTCCGCGTGGTCGGCATCGTCGCGCTGCTGGCCTATGCGGCCACCCTGCTGCTGGTCGGCCGCGATGGACGCCAGTTCAGCGTGTTCGGCCATGCGCTGTGGCTGCCCGACCGGCGCACGATGATCGGGGTGACCGTGCTCAGCGTGATCGAGCTGGTGCTGGCCAGTGCCGCGTTCTATGTGCTGCTTCCGGACTCGACGCCGACCGGCCTGCCCGGCTTCGTCGGCCTGTACCTGGTCGCGGTGCTGGCCGGCCTGGTTTCGACCGTGCCCGCCGGCCTCGGCGTGTTCGAATGGAGCCTGCTGAAGCTGCTGCCACAGGTGGCACCGGCTGCAGTGCTGGCCGCGGCGTTGATCTACCGCGTCACCTACTACGTGCTGCCCCTGCTGCTGGCCACCCTGCTCGCGCTTGCACCCGCGCTGCGCCAGCCGCTGCAGGCCAGTGCCGGGGCAACCCGTGCCGGCTGGAACGCGCTGCGCCCATGGTTGCCGCAGATCATCGCGCTGGCGGTGTTCAGCATCGGTGCTGCGCTGGTCATCGACGGCACGTTGCCCACGCCGCGCCGTCACCTGGTCAACGCATCACTGCCGATCCTGGAAACGTCCCATCTGATCGGGAGTCTCAGCGGCGTCGCCCTGCTGCTGATCGGCCAAGGCCTGGCCCGGCGCAGCCATGCCGCATGGATGCTGGCGATGGCCGTGTGCGTGATCACCCCGTTGCCACTGTGGCTGCGCGGTGGCCAACCGTTGATCGCGGTCTCCGCCCTGCTGGTGGCGATGGCGCTGTGGGCCGCACGCCGCGAGTTCTACCGCCAGGGCGCACTGCTCGATGAAGCATGGTCGTGGCCATGGCTGCGCAACCTCGGCCTGGTACTGGTGGCGGTCACCTGGCTGTTGTTCTTCACCTACAGCCATGTCGAGTACCAGAACGAACTGTGGTGGCAGTTTGCGATATCCGGCAACGCACCGCGTGCGCTGCGTGCGCTGCTGGTGGTGGCGATCGCGCTGGTGATGTTCGGCCTGGCGCGGCTGCTGCACAGTACGCGCAGCCCGCTGCCAGCCGCCGACGAGGCCACGCTGCAATCATTGGCGCCGGTACTGGCCGGTGCCACCGATACCCAGGCCTGCCTGGTACTGACCGCCGACAAGGCAGTGCTGCGCGATGATGCGAAACAGGGCTTCGTGATGATGCAGCGCTACGGCGGTTCGCTGATCGCGATGGGCGATCCGGTCGGCCCGCCTGATGTGGCGCGCGCGCTGATATGGCGCTTCCGCGAGGAAGCTGACCGGCTCGGCCTGCGCCCGGTGTTCTACCAGGTGGGCGAGACCTACTGGCAGACCTATCTCGACCTGGGCCTGGGCCTGGTCAAGCTGGGCGAGGAAGCGATCGTGCCCTTGCACGACTTCGGCCTGGAAGGCCGCGAACGCGCCGATCTGCGCCAGGCCTGGAACCGTGGCAAGCGCGGGGGCCTTTCGTTCCGCGTGGCACCGGTGGAAGAGATTCCCAGCCTGCTTCCCCGCCTGCACGCGATCTCCAACGCGTGGCTGGAAGACAAGGCCGGCGACGAGAAGGGTTTCTCGCTGGGCAGCTACGATCCGGATTACCTGGCGCGCTTCCCGGTGGCACTGGTCGAAGCCGAGGGCCAGATCGTGGCATTCGCCAACCTGTGGCAGGCACCGGCCGGTGCCGAGCTGTCGGTGGACCTCATGCGCCATGTCAACGAGGCACCGAAGGGCACGATGGACTTCCTGTTCATCGAGCTGTTCCTGTGGGGCCGCGCTCAGGGCTATGCGCGCTTCTCGCTGGGCATGGCGCCGCTGTCCGGGCTGGCCCAGCATCGCCTTGCTGGTCGCTGGAACCGACTGGCCGGCCTGCTCGCGCGGCATGGCGAACGCTTCTATGGCTTCAGTGGCCTGCGCCGCTTCAAGTCGAAGTTCGACCCGCAGTGGCGACCGCGCTATCTGGCAGCACCCGGCGGCATGCATCTGCCGGCCGCGTTGCTGGATGCCACGCGCCTGATCTCTCTGGACCCGCGGCGTAACTGAAGCCCTGAGCCGCCGGGCATGGCCCGGCGCTGCAAACCACCCGGTAGGTGTCGACCTTGGTCGACACGGCGGCGACAGCGTTCGGGCGTGGCCCGGCGCTACGCCCCGCCCTTGAGGATCACTTCGGCCAATCGGTCGTAATCACCATTGAAGTGATGGTCGCCCGGAAGCTTCACCTTCTGCACGCCGTCGTTGGCCGGCAGGCCGGGGCACAGCGCGTCGTCATCCTTGTCGCCATACACGCAGAGGGTCTTGGCCGCCGGCAGCTTCGCCACTTCCGGCGCGATCGGCAGACCATCGCCGCCACCACCCAGCCAGTTGCTGACGTGGAATTCAAAGTCGGCCTTCCTGCCTACCGACAACAGCACGATACGATCCAGCGCTGCGCGGGTATCGGCATCGAGCTGGTTGATGGTGGCCGGCAGCACGTCGGCACCCTGCGAGAAACCGATCAGCATCACCTTGTCGCGATGCCACTGCTGGCGGTAGTGATCGATGATCTTCTGCAGGTCAGTGGCAAATCCCTTCGGCGTGCGTTCGCTCCAGAAGTAGCGCAGTGAGTCGATGCCGACCACGGCCACGCCATGCTCGTTGAGCGACGATGCCACGTCCTTGTCCAGGCCGGCCCAGCCGCCATCGCCGGAAACGAACACGGCCAGCGTGTCGCCATTACCGGCAGCGGGTACTTCCACTATCGGCAGGCCCTTCAGCGCGGCTGGTGGCGGTGCCAGGCTGACGCCGGCCTGCGCGCCGATCACCCGCGCCGCCGCCACCAGGCCGGGTGAAGCATCGCCGCGCGCGGTGCGCTTGAACTCGCGTGCCATCGCCACCTGCTGCAGGAAGCGGCTGGCCTCGCCAACCTTGCAGCCATGGTCGCCGGCGGCGCTCAGCCACGGGGAATTCAACTCGGCAGGCTGCAGCTTGTTGTGCTTCACACCATCGCCGCAGACCATGCGCTCGTGGCTGTGATCCGGGCAGAAGCCGGTGGTCAGCAGGCCGGCGAATACCTGGGTATCGGCCTGTGCGGCCAGCGTGTAGGCCATCTCGGCGCCTTCACCATCACCACCGACCAGCGGCAGGTGGTAGCCAGGCAGGTGCAGGGAGGCCTGCAACCAGCGCGAGAAGTTCTCGACGTCGCCGGAACCGAACGAACAGGTCGGATTCCCCTCGCGCTTGAGCACGCTGCGCAGATGCGCGATGTCCACGGCAGCGACCATCGCGCCATCGGCACGCAGGGCCTCGATCGGAAGGCGGCTGGTATCACCACCGGCGGTGGATTCATGGAACCAGATCACCACACGCTGCGGCGTGCCAGCCGGCATGTGCACCGGAATCTGCTCGAACCGCCCGTGGCTGAACTGCTGCACGTTGGCCGCCGCCATTGCCGGCAGCGCTGCCAACGCCAGAACCACACCCATTGCCCTGCCCAGCCCTGCACGCTTCATGTCGCATCCCCGATGGAATGCGCACACGATACGCCGCCGCCGCGTGCACGGCACGTACCGGCGCAGGCCGTTGGGGATTCAGTGGGCTGCGGCCCGACGGCTGCGCCGGTACAGGGCCATCGCCAGATACAGCAGCCAGCCAACGATCACCGCGATCACCACTTTCTGTCCCAGCCCACGCGGTGGTCCACCACGCCACAGCACATGCAGCCACAGCAGCACGAAGGCCAGCCATGCCCAGCCCCAGAGCAGGCCCGCGGCAGACTGCCAACCCGGTTCGCGGCGCAGATACCAGGCCTGCAGCAGCATGCCGACGCTGGCACACAGGAACGCGGTGTTGGCTGCCAGTCCATGGATGAACGATGCCAGCAGCGGGGTCGCTTCAGGCAGCCAGCTGTCACCGATGGCGACCGTCGCCAGCCCCAGTGCAGAGACAGTGAACAACAGCGGCGCCGCCGCACTGCGGCGCGGCCCGATGCTGCCGCGATACAGCGCAATGCCAAGCGCCGCAATGGCCAGCGCCAGCAGGCAGTAGGCAGCGCGCAATGCCAGGCCCCACGGCCCGTGCAGGTACAGGCTCAAGGTTGCCCGCACCCAGTCCAGATCACTGCGCGCGACCTGGGTCCACAGCGCGGTACCCACGAACAGCAGCAGCGCCACCAGTGCCAGCACCGCCGCCGGACGCGCACGGCTCATGGCGTTGCCTCCGGATGCCGTGCCTTCCATTCGGCCAGCGCCTTGCGATAGCGCTGCAGCTCATCGGCATACAGATCCAGCACGCACAACGGACAGCCGCTGCCACAGCACTCGTTGGGACCGGGCTCTTCGGGGGGCAGCGGGCGGGGGTCGGGATCAGGGACGGACACAGTGGGAAGCGACAATCGGTGAGAGCAGGCCCAAGTGTACCGGTCCAGCTCAGCGGGCCAGCTGTCGACGCAGGTTTTCCCGAGCCGCCGCATCCAGGCGCTGGTGGAAGAAGTCACTGAGGAAGATGCGCGGCGCCCGCAGCAGCCCCTGCAGGAAACGGCGACGCCCGGCGCGGTACAGGAAGCCCGGCACGACCCCTTTGTACTCTTCGGCCACGCCACGATCGTAGGCGGCGAACACCGGCTCGGGCGCGGCCAGGATCGCCATGTCGCAGTCCAGGAACAGCGCGGCCTCGGCATCAACGTCGTCCGGGCCCAGATCGCCATGGCGGGCTGTCAGCAGGATCAACTGCTCGACCCGCGCGGCGTCGACGCCGGCCAGTTCCGGGGCCCGTGCGATTGCCTGCAGGGCCAGCGCCGCCGAACGCCCTTCGTTGTCTTTGCGGCCCGCCACATAGATCGCGTCGTGGTAGAGCACGGCCAGGTACACCTCGGCGGGCCTCTGCCAGCCCGGGCCGTCAGCCACGTCCTGGCAGTGCTGCAGCACCGCGCGTACGTGTCCGAAGTGGTGGTAGGCGCGGGGCGGCGTTGCGTAGCTGTCCTGCAGCGCCTGCCACTGCGCAGGAGCCAGCGTCAGCGGAGAGAAATCCATACCCGGATCATCCCGCCTGCGCAGCCCCGCGGCAAGCTGATGGTTTTTTCACCACATACTCACAACGCTTGCCCGGTGAGGCCTGGACGCGGTTGTCCACAGCTTTGTCGAGCGCTGGTCCACATCGGTTGTGGATGAAACGCCGTACCGGCCACGCGCCGACCAACGGTCACTGCAGCGCGGCGCCGCCGGGTCTACACTCGCTGCAGGCGGGAGCGCCCGCCGCTGCCGGGAACTGTCATGTACCGCCCTGCCGCCCGCATCTTCGTCGTGGTCCTGGCCGCTTTGATGGCCGCGCCGCTCTGCGCACAGGACCACCCGCGCACCGATGCACTCCCGCCCATCGGAAGCGTCCCCCCGGTGGAGGTCCCCTCACCGGAACAGGTCTTCGCGATTCCTCCCGCAATGCGCGCGATGCTGCAGGCGCAGGTGATCGACCGCAGTTCATCGCGCGAGCAGCGGCTGCAGGCACTGGTGGAAATGATCTTCGGCCGCCAGGGGCTGGACCTGCAGTACGACGCGAACGCGACCTATACCGTGGACGAAGTCTGGCAGCAGCGCCGCGCCAACTGCCTCGCCTTCACGCTGATGTTCGTGGCACTGGCGCGCGAGGCTGGCATCCAGGCCCGCGTCCAGGAAGTCGGCCAGGTCGTGTCCTGGTACCAGGACCAGGACGCCGGCGTGGTCTACAGTGTGGGCCACGTCAACGCGGGCGTGGAGATCGCGGGGCGTTACGCCACGGTCGACCTCGATCGCAACGTACTCTACGACCGCCGCGGCCCGCAGCCGGTCAGCCGCGCGCGTGCACTGGCGCATTTCTACAACAATCGAGGTGCCGAACGCATGGCCGAAGGAGACCTCGTCGGCGCCCGCGCGTTCTTCGATGCCTCGGTCGTGCAGGATCGCGCGTTCCCCTCGGTCTGGAACAACCTGGGTGTGCTCGACAACCGTGAGGGCAACACCGGTGCGGCGCGGGAGGCACTGGACCGCGCCCTGCGCCTGGACGGCCGCCAGGATGCGGCGCTGACCAATGCCAGCGCGCTGTATCGGCAGCTTGGGCTGGATGCGCAGGCCAAGGCTCTGGAGCGACGCTTGAAGTCGGTGCAGCGTGAGGACCCGTTCGCGCAGTACATGCTGGGCACGCAGGCCGAGCAGGCCGGAAAGCTGGCCGAAGCCATCCGCTATTACCGGCAGGCCGTACGCCTGTATGACACCGCGCACCAGTTCCACTTCGGGCTGGCGCGCGTGTATTTCCTGTCCGGGCAGCTTGAACGCGCCGACCGTGAACTGACCCGCGCGCAGCTTCTGGGTGGTGCACCGGAGCAGGCACGCTACCAGGCCAAGCTCGACAGCCTGGCCCGCTGGCGCGCGCAGCAGCAGGCCAGGCGCTGAGACCGATCAGGCCTTCTTGAGGAAGCAGGTCTTCAGGACCAGGCCCTTGATCTTGTCCGAGTTGCCTTCGATGTGCTCGGCATCATCTTCGACCAGGCGAATGTTGCGGATCACGGTGCCCTGCTTCAGCGGGATCGAAGACCCCTTCACCTTCAGGTCCTTGATCACGGTGACGGTGTCGCCGGCCTGCAGGGTATTGCCGTTGCTGTCACGCACGACCAGGGTCGAACCGGCACTTTCCTCGGCGGTCCATTCGAAACCGCAATCGGCGCAGATCCACAGCGCGCCATCGGCATAGGTGTTTTCCAGGGTGCACTGCGGGCAGGCGGGAACAGACGACATCGGCAAGTACCTCAAAGTGAATCAACAGCCGCCATTGTAACCGCCCGGTCCGGGGCCCCGGCTCCCTGGCAGGTGCCCGGCCGCCGCCATGACCACGGCTGGAGCAGCCGCGACGCTGGAACTTGCAGTCGGCGGCGAACTGCAGCAGAGTGCGCGGCCCCTGACCGCCCCCGGAACTCCCCATGTGCCTCGGCATCGACTTCGGTACCAGCAATTCCGCCGCCGCCATCGTGCATGAGGGGAAACTGCTGCCGATCCGTTTCGGTGACGCCGAACAGTTCCGCACCAGCGTGTACTTCCCCGGCGTGGTGCCCGACCCGGACGACTTCCAGCTCGACGACGGCCAGGAACACCAGCTGCAGCAGATGATCGATAGCGCCGCGCGTGCAGCCCGTGCCGCCGGCCAGGAACGCACCCCGCAGGCGCTGCGCCGTGAAGCCCTGCGCGCCCTGCGCCGTGAATGGATGGAGGCCCGCGCCGGCAAGGAACGCAGCGCCAGCGACCTGCTGCAGAACGCGGTCTACGGCGACGACGCGCTGGAAGCCTATTTCGAGGAACACGAAGGCAACCTGGTGCAGAGCCCGAAGTCGATGCTGGGCTACAACCTGCACCCACGCGCGAAGCAGACCATCACCGGCATCGCCGCGCACATCCTCGAACACATCCGCCTGACCGCCAGCGCCCAGCTTGGCCAGCCGCTGCGTGCCGCTCTGCTCGGCCGCCCGGTGCAGTTCCGCAGCTCGATCGGCGCGGCCGGCAATGACCAGGCACTGGATATCCTGCGCGAGGCCGCCACCCAGGCCGGCTTCGACCAGATCGATTTCCTCGAAGAACCCGCCGCGGCGGCCATGCACTACCACGCCGAAAGCCGCGAGCGGCACCAGGCGGTGATCGTCGACATCGGCGGCGGTACCACCGATATCGCGCATGCCGAAGTCGGCGGCGACGACGCCCCGCGTATCCACCGCGCGTGGGGTATCGCCCGCGGGGGTACCGACATTGATCTGGCGCTGAGCCTGTCCAGCTACATGCCGCTGTTCGGCCGCGGCATCACCCGCGTGCCCGCCCACCACTATGTGGAAGCAGCCACCGTGCAGGACATGACGCGCCAGCGCGACTTCCGCCAGCACAAATACGATCACGTCGACGAGCCGTGGGGCGGGCGCCTGCAGGCCCTGCAGGACACCGGCAATACCGCCCGCCTGTACCGCGATGTCGAACGCGCCAAGATCGCCCTCAGCGCCGCCAGCGAGCACCGCAGCACGCTGGACTACATCGCCCGCGACCTGCATGCCGACAGCAGCGCCGATGGCCTGGCCGCCGCCGCCCACGGCTACCTGGAGCAGATCCGGGAACTGCTGGCCCAGGTCCGCAGCGACATCGGGGGCGACCCGGATGCGGTGTTCCTGACCGGCGGCATGTCCCGTGCCGGCTACCTGCGCCAGGCCGTGGCCGAGGCCTTCCCGGGGGCCCGCATGGTCCACGGCGAGCCCTCGCTGGGCGTGGTCCAGGGCCTGGCGTTGGCGGCAGCCTGCCAGGATTAACAAAACGTTACGCGGTCTAAGTTACTCTTGGTCGGCTAGAACCCCGCTGCACCTTCCACCGGCCACGCCGGTGTGTGTCCACGGTGCAGCCTGGCCCGCCCTGCGGGCCTAGCGGCCATGCCTTCCTGGCTCGTTCATGGTCCGCGCAGCACCTGAGCCGCCATCGAGACCCGCTTTGGGCACCCGCCAGGCCCCTGTGGCCTTACAACCTGACGCAGCACCTGCACCCATCGACTGCCGCCGTTGTGACGCGGTCTGTTGCCGGCTGCCCGTGCTGCTGCAGCCCGGCGACCACGTGCCTGGCCAGTTCCTGTCACGCGACACCCACGGCCGTGCCGTGATGGCGCGCAACGAGGAAGGCTGGTGCGCGGCGATCGATCCCTATCACCTGCGCTGCACGATCTATTCGCAGCGCCCGGCGATCTGCCGCCAGTTTTCGATGGGCGGCGATGACTGCCGCCGCGAGCGGCAGGACTACCTGCGCCAGGCCGATGCCTGGGCGCTTTCCTCCCCTTCCACCTGACAGGAGCAACCATGCCCCGCAAGGCAAAGACCCCCGCGAAGGCCAGCAACAGCATCCGCAGCGAACGCAAGGGCGCGGCCGCCAGCACCGTGGTCAGCAGCGATTCGATCGCTTCGGACCTGGCAGCGTTCCGCAAGGCCGGTGGCAAGATCGAAGTCCTCGGCACCACCTGGGCGCTGAAGAAAGCCAGCTGACCCAGTACCGACCGCGGCGGCGCTGCCGCCGCGGCCTGCCGGACCGTGCTCAGCGATCCAGGCGTACCCGCACACTGCCCGAATGCGACTGGATGCGGATGTCTCCATCGCCGCCCCCCAGACGCGTATCGAGATGGCTGCCCGGCCCGTAGCGCGGCCGCTCCACCTGACCGGCGTCGCTGTTGATCGAGCCGCTGAAGCTGTTCACCGACAGCTGTGCCGACACCGTGCGTGGCAGGCTCAGCGTGACCGAGGCACTGACCGATTCGACATTGATGCGGCCGCCGGGCGCCAACCCGGCTGCTGCCAGATCGATGCTGCCCGAAACGGTTTCCACCGCCAGTCGCTGCACGCGCCCGGCGTCGACCTGGACCCGTCCGGACACCGTCTGCGCACCGATATCACCGGACACGCCACCGCCGGCCTCGATGCGGCCACTGACGGTGTTCACATCCAGCTTCGGTGTCTGCAGGCGTGCGCTGACACTGCCACTGACCGTGTTGAGCTTGCTGTCGCCACTGCGGCCAGCCGCGCTCAGGCTGCCGCTGACCGTGTCGGCCTGCAGCCGTCGCACGTCGATACCACTGATGTCCTGGCTGGCGCTGACCGTGCTCAG
Source organism: Stenotrophomonas sp. YJH_SMC_12-1 (assembly GCF_059370935.1). Lineage (NCBI taxonomy): Bacteria > Pseudomonadati > Pseudomonadota > Gammaproteobacteria > Lysobacterales > Lysobacteraceae > Stenotrophomonas > Stenotrophomonas sp. YJH_SMC_12-1. The sequence goes on from NZ_JCAFUD010000001.1 coordinate 479,272, forward strand.
CAGCAGCTCCACCGATCGCGGCACGTTCAACACCAGCGTTGCACCACCGCTGTTGCTGCGGCGCGGATATTCGATCTCCCAGCGCACACGGTTGGCGCTTTTTTCCTGGCGCAACTGCAGGCCGTCGCTGAGCGTGCCGGTGAGCTGCACGTCATTGCGGTCCCAGCCACGCACGGTCACCTTGCCGGCCACGTTGCTCAGCTCGATGCGACCGCCCGCAGCCAAGGTGTGGCGCTCGTCGATGCGGATGTCGGCCAGTGCCACGGCAGGGGTCAGCAGCAGCGCGACACAGCAGGAAATCAGGGTTCGGGTCATGGGGGTCTCCTCAGGTCGTCAAGCCGGACTCGGCGGCATAGGCCGCCTGCCGGGTCAGTTCCAGCCGCAGCGCATAGGTGCGCTTGAGCTGGCCAAGCAGGTGCGGCGCACGCGGGTCCTGCGCCAGGGCGGCACGGATCTGCGCCGCGCTTTCATCCAGTTCGTGCAGGGCCGGCTGCCATTCCGGCGCCCGTCCATCGGGCAGCGAAGCGACGGCCTGCTGATACTGCTCGGTCATCGCCGCGGCCTGCAGCTGCAGGGCGGATGGCGCCGGCGTATCCGGCTGCGCATGCCGCCACGGCGCCACCGCATACAGTGCCAAGCTGGCAGCCAGGGCAGCGCCGGCCGGCAACCACCAGCGGCGCCGCGAACGCACCGGCAGGACCACCACGTTGTCCGTTGGCGCGGGCGCTGCCTGCGATTCACGCGGCGGCAGCCGGGCGGACAGGCGTGCCCAGCCATCGGCGGGTACATCGCGCTCGTTCGGCAGCGCGCGCAGCCGGGCCAGCAGGTCGTGATCGGAATCGTGTTCGTGTGTACTCATGTCATGTCTCCCAGCCGTGCGCGCAACAGGCCGCGCGCACGATGCAGCTGTGCCTTGGAACTGCCGACAGCCATCTGCAGCTGCTCGGCGATTTCCTGGTGTTTCCAGCCTTCGATATCGTGCAGCACCAGTACCGCACGCGCCCGTGGTGGCAGTGTCGACAATGCGCGCTCCAGGTCACGCTCGGTACCCGCGCAACGGTCATGCACCGCCAGTTCCAGCAGGCCGCCATCGACATCCTCCAGACTGTCGTGATCCTGCCCTGCGGCGCGACCACGCAGTTCCATCAGTGCGGCGTTGACCCCCAGCCGATGCAGCCAGGTGGACAGGCTGCTCTCGAAACGGAACCCTGGCAGGGCTTTCCAGGCCTGCAGGAAGGCCTCCTGCAGCGCATCCTCGGCACGTGCCTGCTGGCCGCCACACAACCGCCACAGGACAGCGAATACACGCGGCGCGTGACGCCGGTACAGCAGTTCGTAGGCAGCGGTGTCCCCGGCGGCCGCCGCCCGTACCAGAGCGGGTTCGTCGACGGCGTCGTTGGCGGCGGGCGGCGCGGGCATGGTGGTGTCGAGCATATCGCTTGGATGCGGCGACCCGGGAAAAGGTTTAGAGCCGATCGACGGCCGATGCCATGCAACCTTTTCGACGGCTGCTGCATCCATGGAAGGTCCTTCGCGAATCTGCCGTCCGGGAGTCCTGCCATGTCCAGCCCTTCCTGCGCCGCCCTGCTGGTGATCGCTGCCTGCGTCCTGCTGCAGGCGCTGGGCCTGTCACTGCAGCTGCGCCCCGACAACGGCCGCGCCTGCCTGCAGCAGCACCGCCAGGAGCTGGTCTGCCTGGCCTGGACCCCGGCGGTCGAATCCCCCGCACGCGCCGGGTAACATCGAGGGCCGTTATTGCCACCCGTCGTCGCCCCCATGATGTTGTCCCTGAAGGATCACCTGCCGACCTGGACCTACCCTTGGCTCCACGACGCGGGTATCGCCGTGAAGATCCTGCTCACCCTGCTGGCCGCGTGGCTGCTGCGGGTGCTGGCACGGCGCTTGATCCGCCGCTTCGCCGAGCACTACACGCTGCCACCGGAAATGGTGATGGGCGCGCGCCGGATCACCAGTTTCGTGGTCTATTTCAGCGCAGTGCTGTACATCCTCAGCCTGCTCGGCGCATCGCCGTCGGTACTGTGGACCGCGTTCACCGGCTTCGCGGCGGTGGGTGCGGTGGCCTTCTTCGCGGCCTGGAGCGTGCTCTCCAACATCTTCTGCACGCTGCTGATCTTCACCACGCGCCCGTTCCGCCTGCATGACTACATCGAGGTGCTGGAGAACGGCGAGAAACCGGGCCTGAAGGGCCGGGTGATCGACGTGAACCTGATCTACACCACGCTGCAGGAGACCGGCGACGGCCACGAGGGCACGGTGCTGCAGCTGCCGAACAACCTGTTCTTCCAGCGCACGGTGCGGCGCTGGCGCGACCCGGCGCAGGCCCCCGGCGGCATCCAGGGCGACGGCTGAGGGGGGGGCCTTTGCAGGGCTGCGCCCTGCACCTGCAGAGGCCGAAGCCGAAGCAAGATCAAGAGCGGCATTCCGTGGGATGGCGGGGCGGTGTGGGTGGTCAGGACACGCCGTAAACCCGTCCATGGGGGCTCGATGGCGCCATCCATGGCGCCAACGGTCCTGCCCACCCACACCGCCCCACCTCTGACAGATTCCGCGCGCTGTTGGTGGGTGCCGACCGTTGGTCGGCTCATCTGTCAGATATCGATAGTCAAAATTGAATCCGACCCCGTGCCGACCAACGGTCGGCATCAGCAGCGGGTTCCAACAGATCGCGGAAATCTGTCAGAGGCGGGGCGGTGTCGGAGTGCGGGGTGTCCGCGGCATGGATGCCGCGGCCAAGGCCCCATGGACGGGTTCACGGCGTCCCCGCACTCCGACACCGCCCTGCCAACCCACGGAATGCCAGCCTTTGATGTTGACGTTGCTTCTGCAGGTGCAGGGCGCAGCCCTGCAATAAAACACCCCTTACCTCAGCTGGCTGTCCTTGCTGCCACGCCGGTTGTACCCGGCATGCGCCTGCTCTTCGTCGTCATGCGCCTGCTGGCACGCCACGCACAGCCGTACCCCAGGCACGGCCTGGCGCCGCGCCAACGGAATCGGTGCGTCGCATTCCTCACAGTGTTCCAGACCAGGGCCCTGCCGCAGCTGGCGCCGCGCGCGGGCAATCGCATCGTCGACGGTGGCGTCGATCTGGTCCTGGACCGCGCCGTCTCCCGCCCAACCGGTGGCCATGGCCATCCTCCGCAGGTGTGTCGCCTGATATGGGGACGATACACCCGCGCACAAAGGAGCAGACCTGTGTTGAGCAGAGCCATGCCCGGCTGATCTTCAGCAATCTGAGCAGAACGTGGAGGGCTTCAATCAGGTCGATCGCGACTTAATCCCCTCCGTCCCCTTTTTGCTTACCAGACCAGGTCGTCGGGCACCTGGAACTGCGCGTAGTAGGCGTCGTCCTCGGCGTTGCCGGTGGAGATCTCCGCGGTCGAGCCCGGCTGGCCGTGGTCGACGATGATCGCTTCCGGGGCGCGCTCACGCACCTTCTCGGCAGCAGCACGTGGCAGCAGCGCGTAACCGTCGCCGTGGGCAACGATGACCAGCACGCCGACCGACAGCGCCTTGCGCAGCTTGGGGTCGATCAGCAGGGTGCGGATCGCCGTGCCATCGCTGAAGCGGTACTCGTCATCGCCCTTGTGGGGCACGGCATGGGCCGCGATGATCTGCTTCGCCTGCGCCTTCTGTTCAGCCTGCCTGGCCTGCGCATTGCGCTCGGCGGCCAGCGCGCGGTCGCGCTCGACCTTCTCGGCGCGGGCCCGTTCAGCCTCGCGCTGGACGTCGGCCGAGGTCGATTCGGCCTTGCCCTGCCGGGCCTTGGCCTGCTCGCGCGCGGCGGCGCTGGCCTGCGACTTCTTGGCCAGGCCGGCCTTGAGCAATTGTTCCTGCAGCGCGTTGGGCTTTGCCATGGTCGGTGCGTACCGCGTGTAATCTTGGATGCCCCATTCTACCGACGCCCCGCCGCCCCTGCATGGCAGTCCTGAAGTACCTCACCGGCTATCCCGAACCCTTGGTCGCCCAGGTCAGCGAACTGCTGGCGCAAGGCAAGCTCGGCCCCTGGCTGCAGCAGCGCTATCCCGACCCGCACGAGGTACGCAGCGACCGCCAGCTGTACGACTACACCCAGGAGCTGAAGGACCGCTACCTGCGCAAGTCGGTGCCGCTCAACAAGGTCTGCTACGACAACACGCTGGAAGTGATCAAGCACGCGCTGGGCACTCATACCGCCATTTCCCGCGTGCACGGCGGCCGCCTCAAGGCCAGCCGCGAGATCCGCATCGCCACCGTGTTCCGCCAGGCACCAGCAGCGTTCCTGCGCATGATCGTGGTACATGAGCTGGCCCACCTGAAGGAATCCGACCACAACAAGGCTTTCTACCAGCTGTGCCAGCACATGGAGCCGGAGTACCTGCAGCTGGAGTTCGATACCCGCCTGTACCTGACCGAGCTGGCCAACCGCGGCCAGCGTTGACCGGCCGCAGCAGCTACACTGCGCGCCCCCTGCCCGACCTTGCCGCCATGGAACCGATCCGTCTCGACAAACGCCTGTCCGCCCTGCTCGGCATCCCGCGCGGCGAAGCGCGGCGCTACATCGAAGGCGGCTGGGTCACGGTCAACGGCGACGTGGTGGAGCAGCCGCAGCGCCCGGTCGATGACAGCGCGGTGATCGTCGTAGCCGCGCAGGCCAGCGATGAAAAGGCCGAGCGGGTCAGCATGCTGTTGAACAAGCCGGCCGGCGTTGCCGCTGAGACCCTGTGTGCGCTGGTCAGCAGTGACAGCCACAGCGAACTCGATGCCAGCGACATCCGTCCTCTGCAGCGTCACTTCCATGGCCTGCAGCTGGCCGCCTCGCTTCCGGCCAGCGACAGCGGCCTGGTGGTGGTCAGCCAGGATCCGGCCACGCTGGCCCATCTGCAGCGCAATCTGGGCCGCACCGAGCAGGAATACCTGATCGAAGTGGCCGAAGGCGGCCCGGAGCGTGGGCCATGGCTGATGGCGCGTCTGCAGCAGGAGGCCGGCGGCGGCAAGGTCAGCTGGCAGAGCGAACAACGCCTGCGCTTTGCCGGCAAGGGGCTTACCGCCAAGGGCCTGCGTGCAGCGGTGACAGCCGCCGGGCTGCAGGTGACCGGGGTGCGCCGCCTGCGTATCGGACGCGTGGCGCTGGGGCCGCTGCCGCCGGGGCAATGGCGCTACCTGGGCAGCCACGAGCGGTTCTGAGGTGTGCGGGTCAGAGCCCTTTCCTGTGGAATGGGATCCGACCCCATCGGTGACGCCCCCTCGGGGCGGGATCCCGTGCCGAAGGCAAGGGCTCTGACCCCCTGTCGATCCTGCAGGCATTCCTTCACGCATGGCGTGGCTCTACCATCGGGGCATGAGCCTGCCCAAGCCGCTGTGGCGACGCCTGCTGCGCATCGCTGCAATCATTCTCGCTGCGCTGGTGCTGCTGGTGCTGTCCGGCCTGCTGCTGGCCGACCACCTCACGCCGCAGGCACGGGGCACGCCTTCGCATGTGCTGCCACTGCAGTCGGCGCAGACCCGCATCGACCAGCAGATCGTGCCATTGCAGGAGGCCCATCCCGGCCAGTCCGGCGTGGCCTTCCTCAGTGATGGCATGGATGCCTTCGCCGCACGCGCGATGATCACCACGCACGCAGGCCGCAGCCTGGACCTGCAGTACTACATCTGGCACGACGACCTGATCGGCCACCTGATGGCCAAGGCGCTGTATGACGCCGCCGAGCGCGGCGTGCGCGTGCGCATCCTGCTTGATGACATGAATGCCAAGGACAAGGACGCGCTGATGATGGCGCTCGATGCGCATCCGAACATCGAGATCCGCCTGTACAACCCGTTCCGCAACCGGACCGGCATCCTGCGCATGGTGGAGATGGTGCAGCGCTTCTTCAGCGTGAACCACCGCATGCACAACAAGAGCTGGATCGCCGATGGCCGCGTCGCGATCGTCGGTGGCCGCAACATCGGCGAGGAGTATTTCAGCGCGCGCACCGATGTGAACTTCCAGGATCTGGACCTGCTGGTCGCCGGCCCCGCCGTGGAGCAGGCCAACCGCATCTTCGACGACTACTGGAACAGCGAAACCGCCATTCCGGTATCCGCGCTTGCCTTCCATACCGACGCACAACTGCGCCTGCTGGTGCGCGAATCGGACCACGAGGCGCAGCGGGACGTGGCCCGGCCGTACCTGGCGCGCGTGGCCGAATCGCGCAAGCGGCAACGCCCGAGCCCCGAGCCGCTGCGCTGGAGCCGTGCAGTGCGCATCGTGTCCGACCCGCCGATGAAGCACCGCAAGGACGATCGCGCTGCCTGGCTGGTGTCGACCCTGATCAGCGAGCTGCAGGCCGCCAGGCACAAGGCCCTGTTGATCTCGCCCTACTTCGTTCCCGGCAACGAGGGCCTGGATGGCTTTTCGGCCATGTCCGGGCGGGGCGTGCAGGTCGGCGTGGTCACCAACTCACTGGCCGCCAATGACGTCGCCGCCGTACATGGTGGCTACATGGGCTACCGCGTGCCGTTGCTCGAAGCCGGCGTCCACCTTTACGAACTGAAGGCACAAGGGCAGTCCGGCGATGCCGGCGTGTTCGGCAGCAGCGGCGCCAGCCTGCATACCAAGGCGTTCCTGGTCGATGACCGCCGCGGTTTTGTCGGTTCGTTCAACCTCGACCCGCGCTCGGCCTATCTGAACACCGAGATGGGCGTGCTGTTCGACGATCCGGTGCTGGGCGCACAGCTGCGGGACGAGTACCTGCGCCTGGCTGATCCTAGGCACAGCTGGTGGCTGGCGCTGGATGACCGTCGCCGGTTGCGCTGGCTGGAGCGCGAACCGCCACCGCACTGGGTGGAGGCGGAGCCGGGGACAACGGCGCGCAAACGCTGGTTGTCGCGGGTGATCAGCTGGCTGCCGGTCGAATCGCAGCTGTAGCGCTCAGGGCGTTGGACCCGCCTCTTCCTGTCCGGCCTCATCACGTGTTTCCACGCTGCGTCCATGCAGGCGCCGCCAGATCCAACGCAGGGCATGCGGCGGCGCTGAAGGCAACTGTTCGAGCAGGGCCAGCATGCGACTCTGGCTGGCATGTCCATGCCGGCACAGCAGGCTGGCTGCCGCCGCAGCGCTGGCCAGACGCAGGCTGTCGGCGAGTGGGCCATCGGCCTCCGGCGCCAGTGCCTGGTGCACGGGCTCGGGCAGCTCCCAGGCTGCAGCCACGCGTTGTGCCAGCGGCAACGACCATTGCTGGAGCAGTTGCAGGGCCAGCGCCGGCTCCACGGTTTCGTCGCGTGCCTGCGCTTCCTGCAGCAGCTGGCGCATCACCAGCGCTGACCCCAGCCCCTGCACCAGGCCCAGCCACTGCGCAGCGAAGGCATCACCGAAGGTGACCGTGCGCGCATGATCGGCGGCCGCACGCGAAGCCAGCAGTGCGTGCTCCCAGATGATCGTGCTGAACTGCGGAAACATGCCGCACTGCACCTGCATCACCGGCTGCACCAGCACTGCGCTGATGATCTGGCGCACGCCCTCGGTACCGACCAGGGTCACCGCACGCTGCAGGCTTTCCACCGGCCGCTCATGCACCTTGTAGGCCGGGCTGTTGGCGATGCGCAGCAGATTTCCGGTCAGCACCGGGTCCTGGCCGATGATCGCCGCCATCACCCGTGCCGAGGCGGCATCGTCGTTGACGGTCTGGATCAGCTGCGGCAGCAGTTGCGGGCGCCGTGGCAGGTGCCGGGCGGCCCAGTCACGGTCCTGCAGCGCGCGCGCCACCGCTTCGCCCAGTGCCGGATCCTGCACGGGGGCAGGCTCGCCGGCCAGCCGTGGGTACAGGGCAAGTGCATGCAGGCCGCGCTGCAGGTGGGCGGCGATCTCACCGGCCTGCAGGGCCTCGCCCTGAAGGCTGGCTGCGGCAGCAGCGACCGCCTGTCGCGATACGGCCGCCAGGCGCAACGGAGCCGCCCCGGTCGAGCGCGCCAGCCAGCCGCGCAGCGATCGCCACCAGGCCGGCGTCATCGCCGCCTGCCCTGTCGTTGTGGTGCCCTTGCCGTCACTGACCGCCCTGCCTCTTCACGCGAATCCGGCCACCCGCCGTCGTCGCAGCATCGGCCGCACTTTCATCTTCTTTAACCGGAAGGGCGCCGATGTCGACGGCAGCGACCGGGGGAATGGACTAGAATGGCGCCGCGCGACCCGTCCCCCTGCACTGACGACGTCGCTTTTTTTGTTTTGGGACCCTACCGTTCACTGGCCGTTCGCTGCAGTTCGCCGCTGTTCGCGCCATCGGAGACGCCATGCTATTCGAAACCCTCGCCACCACCGGCCACGAACAAGTGGTGTTCTGCCACAACCACGATGCCGGCCTGAAGGCGATCATCGCCATCCACAACACCACCCTGGGCCCGGCCCTGGGCGGCGTGCGCATGCGCCCTTACGCCAGCACCGACGAGGCGCTGGCCGATGTGCTGCGGCTGAGCCGGACGATGACCTACAAGAATGCGCTGGCCGGGCTCAACGTGGGCGGCGGCAAGGCGGTGATCATCGGCGACCCGAAGACGGACAAGACCGAGGTACTGTTCCGCGCCTTCGGCCGCTACGTCGATTCGCTGGGCGGCCGCTACATCACCGCCGAGGACGTTGGCACCGACGTCAACGACATGGAGAACATCTACCTGGAGAGCCAGTTCGTGACCGGCGTGCACCAGGTCCATGGTGGCTCCGGCGATCCGGCGCCTTTCACGGCCTACGGCGCACTGCAGGCACTGATGGCGTCGATGCGCTTCAAGTTCGGCCATGAGGAAGTAGGCAAGACCAGCATCGCGGTGCAGGGCCTGGGCCACATCGGCATGGAACTGGTGAAACTGCTGCGTGACCGCGGTGCCAAACTGTATGTCACCGACCTGGACAGTGCCCTGGTTGATCGTGCAGTCAGCGATTTCGGCGCCGAGGCGGTCAAGCCGGACGAGATCCACGAAGTGAACGCCGATGTGTTCGCACCGTGTGCGCTGGAAGGCGCGATCAACGCCGACACGCTGCCGCGGATCAAGGCCAAGATCATCTGCGGCACGGCCAACAACCAGCTGTCGAGCCTGGAGATCGGCGACGAACTGCATGCGCGCGGGATCCTCTACGCCCCGGACTACGCCGTCAACGCCGGCGGTGTGATGAACGTGTCGCTGGAGATCGACGGCTACAACCGCGAACGCGCGATGCGCCTGATCCGCAGCATCTACCACAACCTCACCCGCATCTTCGAACTGTCGCAGCGCGAGAACATCGCGCCGCAGCGGGCCGCCGATCGCATCGCGGAAAGCCGCATCCTGTCGATCGGCAAGCTGAAGATGCCGCTGGGCCGCAGCACTCCGCGCCTGGGCAACCTGCGCGGCGGCTGAGGCTGCAGACGTCGCGCCGGGAGCCTTCCCGGCGCGACCGATTGCTAGAACCCGGTGCTGTAGCGCAACGCAGCCTGCCGCGCGCCCTCGCCACCGATACGCTGGTCGAAGCCCAGGCTCAAGCGGCCATTGCGGCCCCACCACGATTCCAGCGCCACGCCGATCAGCGCACTGCCGCGCGGCGCATCCCAGCCTGCCAGCGGCGCCCAGGCATCCACGCCGACAAAACTGGCCTGCCAATCGGCGTCACCGCCGTCCAGCCTCTGCTGCCACTCGGCGTGTCCGCGCAGGTTCCAACGCCCCCAGCCCCGCTCGCCGCGGATGCCGGCCAGCATCTGGCTGCGCTGCGCGCGGGTGGCATCACCCCGCAGGCCGAAGCCGAAACCGCCCAGTTCATTGAACGCATCGGTATCGACACGCGTGGTGCTGGCACCGAGGTAGGGCGTCACCGAAGCGCCTGCGCGGCCCAGGCGATATCCGCCTTCCACGCTGGCGCTGCTGAAACGCCCGCCGTAACGCGCCGAGACACCGTAGGCACCCGCACCCAGCAGCAGCTGGCGATCCAGCGCGCGGGTGAACTGGCCACTGCCGAACTGGGCCAGCGCATAGCCGCGCCCCAGGCTCCAGCCAGCGTACAACTGTGCCTGCGCCTGGCGGTCGCGCCCGCGATCACCGTCGAAGCTGCTGCCTCCATTGCTGCGGGTCTCACCGAAGGCGACGCCCATCAGGCCGTTGCCGCCCAGCGGCAGATCCTGGCCGGCCATCCAGCCCCGGCTGTCGGCGGCGTTGCCGGCGAAGCTGCCCTGCCCCGCCTCACCCAGCGCGCTCTGCCAGCTCCCGCGCAGGCGCGGGGTGGCCTGTACACGATCGAAGCGCTCGGCAATCGCACGCCGCGACATGTCGATGCTGTCGAAGGTGGCGGCCTCGGCGCGGGCATGCGCCTGGCCGGACAGGCTCTGCAGGCTGTCGGCCAGGCCCTGCTGGCCGCCTCCGGCCCACTGCAGCGCACCGGCTGCCGCACCGAAGGGCGATCCCTGCAGGCCGGTGTTGCCGTCGAGCACTGCGAATGCGCCTTCCAGGCGCTGCGCTGCGGCCTGTGCGGAGGCGCTCAGGCCACTGGCTGCGGCGGTGACGCTGACCTGGTTCACGTTCAACCAGGCGTTGTTGCTGTCGTAGCCATACGTGGGTGCCACCAGGGTCAGCCCCTGCAGACCGGTGGAAGTGGCTTGGCTACTGAAGGTGCCGTTCAGGCCACCCGCGGCGTGGATGAGGTCCTGGCGCGTTCCGCTCTGCGGCACATAGCCGGAGACGAAGCCGTGCACACGCACACCGCCATTGATCGTTGCGTTGCCGATGACCTGAAGTGCGTTGGCACCGAGCGCGATCATCAGCTGCGCGCCGGGCTGCTGGGTGTAGTTGCCCTCGATGGTGCCGGTGGTGTTGCCGGTGGTGAGGAACACGCTGCCGCCGTTGACCACATTGCCGATCACCCGCGGCGTGCCACCGTTGAACTGCAGACCGGTGGAGTCCGGGTCGGGCTGGGCGAGGATCGTCACATTGGAACGGATCACGCCACCGTTCTGCAGCGTCAGGATGCCGCGCTCGATGCGGGTGGCGCCGGAATAGCTGTTGTTGCCGGCCAGTACCAGCTTGCCTCCGCCCTGCTTGACCAGGCCACCGCTGCCGGTGATGTCGTTGCTCCACATCGAGTTGGTCGAGCCGGCATCAACGTTGGCAACCACATCGCCCCAGTCGAAGCGGCCGGGACCGTTGATCGCGCGACCGATGTCGAGCAGGCCATAGCCGAACACCGGATCCACGCCGGGCGCACCGATGTCCTTGGCAGTGCCCAGCAGGGTCTGCCTCACCAGATCGTTGCTGAAGTAGGGGAAGCGCTGCCAGACCAGCGCCGCCGCACCGGAGACCAGCGGCGCGGCGAACGAGGTGCCGTAGTTCCAGTAGTAGCTGCCACCGTTGGCATCCGGGTAGACCGCGCTGCCCGGCGCTGCCAGGCAGTAGCGGGCCGCCTGGCCGCAGGCATTCGAATAGCTGGCCAGCGCGCCAGGCGTAAACGGGTCCACCGCCGTGGCCACCAGCCAGCCGCGCTCCAGATCGGCCGCCGGAAGCGTGCCTGCCACGCCCTTCTGGCTGGGCAGCGCGGCCAGGCTGCTCGGCTCGCTGCGGCCGTCATTGCCGGCGGCGAACACCACCAGGCCACCGTGGTTGATCACGAACGGCCGGTATTCGGCGGCTACCTGCGCGGTGGTCGGCAGGTCGGTCCAGTACAGGCCGCCCCACGAGTTGTTCATCACCTTCACGTTGTAGCTGATCAGGTCCTGGTGGACCTGGGCCACGCCCAGCGGCCCACTGAAGGCATTGCCCTGGCCACTGCCGTCATCGGTCGGCGGCTTGTCGGAAATGATTCTTGCCGAGACGATCTGGGCGCCTGGCGCGATACCGCCCGGCCAGGTCCCCACTGCTGCGCCGGCGGCGAGGCTGGCCACGGCGGTGCCATGCCCGACCACGTCATCAACCGCCAGGTTGTTCCTGGCGGGATCGATGTAATTGAAGTTGGCCAGCACGCGACCATTCAAGGCCACCGCGTTGCGCTGCACGCCCGAATCGACGATGCCGATGCGCACGCCCTGCCCGGTCAGGCCGGCGGCCTGTGCGGCACGCGCGTTGGTGACTGAAAGATGCGCATCAAAGGCCGGCTCCTGCGGCTTGGCCGGCGGTGGTGTCGTCGGCGGAGGCGTGGTTGGAGGGGGCGGCGTGGTCGGGGGTGGGTCGACGCGCACGTTGCTGCCGCCTCCGCCGCCTCCACCACAGGCCGTCAGCGCCATCGCCAGCGCGGTTGCCAGCACAGACCTCACCATCATCGTTCGCTCCATCGATTCCTTCCCGTGAACGTTGGCCTGCCTTCATCCCGGCAGGCGTTCGGCGCCGCACAGCGGCAGCCCTCCCCGACCCTCTATACTTGGGCCGACCCCCACGCAGTCTGCCGGGAAACCGGGGCGCATCCAACGGCCTCCGGTCTCCTTTCCGAACATTGCTTACGCATCAACGAGATTGCCATGTCCAACATCGTCATCGCGGCCGCCAAGCGCACCGCCATCGGCTCCTTCCTCGGCCAGTTCAACGGCGTACCGACCCCGACCCTCGGCGCGGCAGCCATCGCCGCCGCGCTGGAACAATCGGGTGTCCCGGCCAGCGACGTTTCCGAAGTCCTGATGGGCTGCGTGCTGCCGGCCAACCTCGGCCAGGCGCCCGCCCGCCAGGCCGCGATCGCCGCCGGCATTCCGCTGTCGGCCGGTGCCACCACGCTGAACAAGGTGTGCGGCTCGGGCATGAAGACCATCATGCTCGGCCATGACCTGATCAAGGCCGGCTCGGCCAGCATCGTGGTCGCCGGCGGCATGGAATCGATGTCCAACGCCCCGCACATGCTGCCGAACTCCCGTACCGGCAACCGTTTCGGCAACTTCCAGGCGGTCGACCACATGGCCCACGATGGCCTGGTCAACGCCTACGACGGCAAGGCCATGGGCGAATTCGCCGAGTGCGCGGTGGACAAGTACCAGTTCAGCCGCGAAGAGCAGGACGCCTATGCGATCGAGTCGGTCAAGCGCGCGCAGGCTGCCCAGGCCAATGGTGCGTTTGCCGATGAAATCGTCGCGGTGAAGGTAGCCACCCGCAAGGGTGACGTCGAGGTCGCCACCGACGAGCAGCCGGGGCGCTCGGACATCGCCAAGATCCCGACCCTGCGCCCGGCCTTCAAGAAGGACGGCAGCGTGACCGCCGCCAGTTCCTCCAGCATCTCCGACGGCGCCGCCGCGGTGGTCCTGCTGACCGAGGAAGACGCGGCCGCACGTGGCATCACCCCGCTGGCCCGCATCGTCGGCCACGCCACCCACTCGCAGGAACCGGAGTGGTTCACCACCGCCCCGATCGGCGCGCTGCACAAGCTGCTGGGCAAGACCGGCTGGTCGCTGGACCAGGTCGATCTGTTCGAAATCAACGAAGCCTTTGCTGTGGTGGCGATGGCCCCGATGCGCGAACTGGGCATCCCTCACGACAAGCTCAACGTGAATGGCGGCGCCTGCGCACTGGGTCACCCCATCGGTGCCTCCGGCGCACGTCTTGTGGTGACCCTGGTCAACGCTCTGCGCACGCGTGGTGGCAAGCGCGGCATTGCCACCCTCTGCATCGGCGGCGGCGAAGCAACGGCAATCGCCATCGAATTGATTTAAAAAGATTTAACGATGATTTCGCAAAAATGAATGCGGGATCGCTTGACACCCAATCTTGGCTTGTCATCATGTTGTCGGCGCGCAGCATGCGCGTTGCCTAATTCTAACGACGAGGATTTACACAATGAGCATCAACAAGCTGCTGGTCGCGATGTCCCTGGCTCTGGCCCTGGCCGCCTGCTCGAAGCAGGAAGCTGCCCAGGACGCCGCTGCTTCGGCCAACGAAGCCGCCACCGAAGCCCAGGCTGCTGCCGACCAGGCCGCCGCTGCTGGCGCCCAGACCGCCGACGCTGCCCAGCAGGCCGCTGACACCGCCGCCACCGCTGCTGACGCCGCCACCGACGCCGCTGCCCAGACCGCCGGTGCTGCCACCGACGCTGCTGCCGGCGCTGCTGCTGACGCTGCCAAGGCTGCTGAAGGCACCGCTGAGAAGGCCAAGGACGCTGCTGAAGAAGCCAAGAAGTAATAACTTCTTTCTTCACGCCGTTCTGGAAAAGCCGCTGGTTCGCCAGCGGCTTTTTCTTTGCGTGGATGCCGGCGATCAAGCCCCTGCATCGCGACCCGGTCTTCACAACGGCATGAATAGGCTGGCGTCCCCATCCATTGCAGTGCCGGAGACCGCCATGAAGATTCGTCCGATCACCACCACCCTGCTGGCCGCCTCCCTGCTGCTGGCCCTGGCCGCCTGCAAGGGCCCGGAAGCCGAACAGGCCAAGCAGGACGCGCAGCAGGCGGCCGACAGCGCCGGCGCTGCCGCCCGCGACGCCGTCGACAAGGCTGCTGCCGCCACCCGCGAAGCCGCCGACAAGACCGCAGCCGCTTCCGAGCAGGCCGCCGCCGATACCCAGCAGGCGCTGGACAAGGCCGCAGACGCCACTGCCAACGCCGCCGACAAGGCCAAGGACGCCGCAACCGACGCCGCCGCGCACGCCAGCGACGCCACCGCCGACGCCGCGCAGAAGGTCGCCGACAAGGCCCGCGATGTCGCTAATGACGCCAAGGCCAACGCCGCCAAGGAAGAAGCCAAGCACTAAGCCTTACCGGCAGCCGAGCACCGGCTCGGTTCCACAGGAAAAGCCGCGGCACTGCCGCGGCTTTTCTGCTTTTCGCTCCCTGCTTCTTCTGTTGATTCCGTGGTGTGCGCCCACGGAAAGTGTCCAAGGACGCGCGGGTAGGTTGCGCAGGGGCGTAAGCGCCATGGATGGCGCGCCCGAGCCTTATCTGATGAAAATCTGTCAGCGTAGGTGTCGAGAGCCGGCGTGGGCCGCCCCTACGGCAGCGCGCGCGCCAGCATCGCCGTCAGCTCCAGCCCCGCCGGCAGCGTCCCGAACGCCAGCCCATGCTCCGCTTCCAGCCGGCTACGCACGAACGCCTCCGCCATCGGACTGCGCGCACGCAGCAGCAGCGCCGCCTGCAGCAGCAGCGCAGTGCGCTCGCAGAACAGCCGCGCCTGCGCTTCCTCCGGTGGCGGCGCCGCTGCCCAACGCTGCAATGCCGCTGCATAGCGCGCATCACGGTCGGCCACCGACGCCAGCTCACCGCGCAACGCCGCCATCGCCTCCGGTTCACGCGCCAGCGCACGCAGCACATCCAGGCACTGGATGTTGCCGCTGCCCTCCCAGATCGAATTCAACGGTGCCTGCCGGTACAGGCGGGGCAGCATCGACTCCTCCACGTAGCCGGCACCGCCCAGGCATTCCTGCGCTTCATTGACGAAGGCCGGCGCACGCTTGCACAGCCAGTACTTGCCCAGCGCCGTCCCCAACCGCGCCATCGCCGCTTCATTGGCATCCACACCGGCACGATCCACCGCGCGTGCGATGCGCATCGCCAACACCGTGGCCGCTTCCGACTCCAGCGCCAGATCAGCCAGCACGTTGGTCATCAGCGAGTGCTCCACCAGCAGCTTGCCGAAGGTGCGCCGATGGCGTGCATGATGCAGCGCCTGCGCCAGCGCCATGCGCATCTCCGCCGCCGCACCCAGCATGCAGTCCAGACGGGTCATCATCACCATGCCGATGATGGTCGCCACGCCACGCCCTTCTTCGCCCACGCGCCACGCCTGCGCGCCACAGAACTCGACTTCGCTGGACGCATTGGACCAGTCACCCAGCTTGTCCTTCAGCCGCATCAGCCTGAATGCATTGCGGTCGCCGTCGGCCAGCCGGCGCGGCATCAGCAGGCAGGTCAGCCCGCCCGGTGCCTGCGCCAGCACCAGGAAGCCATCGCACATCGGCGCGGAAAAGAACCACTTGTGGCCGACCAGGCGGTAACGTTCGCCATCGATCGGCTCGGCGCGCGTGCTGTTCGCACGTACATCCGAGCCGCCCTGCTTCTCGGTCATGCCCATGCCCAGCGTGATGCCGGTCTTGTCCGCCACCGGCACGTCGCGCGGGTCATAGACCGGCGCGGCGGCCTTGCGCGCCCATTCGGCCAGGTGCGGCTGCGACTGCAGCACTGCCACCGCCGCATGGGTCATGGTCAAGGGGCAACTGGTGCCGGCTTCGGCCTGGTGGTGCAGGTAGCTCAGCGCCGCACGCGCGACGTGTGCGCCGGGCTGCGGCTCGTGCCAGGACAAACCTGCCACGCCATGCTGCTTCGCTGCGGACATCAGCTGGTGGTACGCAGGGTGGAACTCGACCGTATCAATACGGTGGCCCTGCGCATCGTGCGTACGCAGCCGCGGGCGATCACGGTTGGCATCGAAGCCGAGCCGGTACAACTCGTCGCCGGCCAAGGCCCCGTACACGGCCAGGCGTGGCGCTAAGGCACCGGCACCCTCGCGATGCACCGCCTCCGCCAACGCCACATCGTCGGTCCACAGCTGGCGGCCCGCGAACGGTGGCGGCTGGTTCAGCACCACATGGGTTTCAAACGGCGCGTTGCTGCTGAAGCTGGGTCCACTCATCCGGTCCATCCTGGCGGCAAGAGGTATGCGGCCCGATTGTGCCGCATGCCCCGCCAAGCCCGTGTTCAGGCCGGTTCTCACCGCCTGCACGAAGCGCAGGCCACAGTGGCCGCATGGAAGGCAATGACGATCTGGTGGTGCTGCGTCCGGAGGGGCTGTACTGCGCCGCGGGAGATTTCCACATCGATCCCTGGCGCCCGGTGCCGCGCGCGGTCATCACCCATGGCCACGGCGACCACGCGCGCCCGGGCATGGGCGAATACCACTGCAGCGAAGGAAGCCTGCCGATCCTGCGCTGGCGGCTGGGCGATGTTGGCGTGCAGGCGCACGCCGAGGGGGTGCCGTTCCGCTTGGGCCGGGTGCAGGTATCACTGCATCCGGCCGGTCATGTGCTCGGTTCGTCGCAGGTGCGCATCGACGATGGTGAACGGGTATGGGTGGCGTCCGGCGACTACAAGCGCCAACCCGACCCGACCTGCACGCCCTTCGAAGTGGTGCCCTGCGATACGTTCATTACCGAAGCGACGTTCGCGCTGCCGATCTATCGCTGGCCGGACACCCCGGCGGTCGCCGCAGAGATCGTGGCGTGGCGCCGCGAATGCGAACAACGTGGCGAAGCGGCGATCCTGCTGTGCTATGCACTCGGCAAGGCGCAGCGGGTGCTGGCCGAGTTGTTGCCACTGGACGACCGCCCCGCGTGGCTGCACGGCGCCATCGCCAATGGCGTGTCGGTCTACCGGCAGGCCAACATCCCGATGCTGGAGACGCTCACCGTCGCCGAACAGGGGCGTCAACCCGATGCCGCCGGCCAGTTGATCCTGGCCCCACCCTCGGCCGCAGGCACGCCGTGGATGCGCCGCTTCGGACCGCATCAACTGGGGTTCGCCTCGGGGTGGATGCAGCTGCGCGGCAACCGGCGGCGCCGCAACGTCGACCGGGGCTTCGTCATTTCCGATCACGCTGATTGGCCCGCGCTGCTGCAGACCATCGAACAGACCGGCGCGCAGCGGGTCATCGCCACCCATGGCAATACCGATGCATTGATTCCGTTCCTGCGCGAGCGCGGCGTGGCGGCTGAAGCCTTTCGCACCGACTTCGGGAGCGAGGAATGAAGGCGTTCGCCGCGCTCTACCAGCGCCTGGACCGCAGTACTGCGACGCAGGACAAGCGCGCCGCACTGGTCGACTACTTCCGCCACGCAGCGGCGCACGATGCGGCGTGGGCGCTGTACCTGCTCAGCGGCGGCAAGGTCGGCGGCGCACGCCGCAGGATCGCCGCCAGTGGTGAGCTGCGCAGCTGGATTGCCGAGGAATCCGGACTGCCCGCCTGGCTGGTGGAAGACAGCTACGCTCAGGTCGGCGATCTGGCCGAAACACTGACACTGCTGCTGGATGACCCCTTGCATCCCGCCGCCGACCGGCCGTTGTCGGACTGGATCGAACAGCATCTGCTGGCGGTGGCCAACCAGCCCGAAGTGGTGCGCCGTGCGGCGGTCGTCGCCGGCTGGCAGCAGCTGTGCAGCGGCGAGCGCCTGGTGTTCAACAAGCTGCTCACCGGTGCGCTGCGCGTGGGTGTCTCGCAACGGCTGGTGCAGCAGGCGCTGGCAGAATGGTCCGGCCTGGACATCGCGCGCATCGCCCAGCGCATGCTCGGCGAGTGGGTGCCCTCTCCCGCGTTGCTGGGGCAGCTGCTGTCGCCGGATGAACTGCCACTGGACCGGCAGCAGCCGTACCCGTTCTTTCTGGCCTCACCGCTGGAGGGCGAACCGGGCGAACGGCTGGGTCCGGTCGAAGACTGGCTGCTGGAGTGGAAGTGGGATGGAATCCGTCTGCAGCTGCTGCGCCGACGCGGTGAAGTGGCGCTGTGGTCACGTGGCGAAGAACGGCTGGATGGCCGCTTCCCGGAAATTGAACAGGCCGCGATGGCGCTGCCCGACGGCTGCGTGCTGGACGGAGAACTGCTGGCCTGGGACGAGAGCGACGACCTGCCACGCGCCTTCACCGCGCTGCAGACCCGCATCCAGCGTCGCAAGCCCGGTGCAGCGACCTTGCGCAACACCCCGGTGCGCGTGCTTGCCTACGACCTGCTTGAACGCGATGGCGAGGATCTGCGCGGGCTGCCACTGCAGCAACGGCGTGCACAGTTGGCCGAGGTCATCGGTGCCCTCGGCGATACACGCATCCAGCTGTCGCCCGACGTACCCGCTGGAGACTGGCTGCAGGCGGCCACGTTGCGGGAGGCCGCCCGTGAGCGGGGCGTGGAAGGGTTGATGCTGAAACGCCGGACGTCCGCCTACCAGTCAGGGCGACGGCGCGGCGACTGGTGGAAATGGAAGGTCGCCCCCCTGACCATCGATGCCGTGCTGCTGTATGCGCAGGCCGGCCATGGACGGCGCAGCACGCTGTACACCGATTACACCTTCGGCGTCTGGGACGGCGATACGCTGGTGCCGGTGGCCAAGGCCTATTCGGGCCTGGATGACAAGGAAATCCTGGCCCTCGATCGCTGGATCCGCGCCAACACCCGTGAACGGTTTGGCCCGGTGCGCAGCGTGCGTGCCGAACAGGTGTTTGAACTGGGCTTCGAGGCAGTCAACCGCAGCAGCCGGCACAAATCCGGCATCGCCGTGCGCTTTCCCCGCATCCTGCGCTGGCGCCACGACAAGCCCGCCACGGAAGCCGACCAGCTGGCCACGCTGCAGGCGCTGGCGCGATGAACCGCCGCGAGGCGTTGCGTAGGCTGGAAGACTGGTTCGCTGCGCGCGGCTGGCGCTCACTGCCGTTCCAGCGCGCGATGTGGCGGCACTATCTGGCGGGCGACTCCGGGCTGCTGCACACCCCCACCGGCAGCGGCAAGACGCTGGCCATGTTCGGCGGCCCGCTGCTGCAGGCGATGCTCGATCCACCGTCGGCACCGCGCCGGGCCAGCGCGGTGCGGCCGCTGCAGGTGCTGTGGGTGACGCCGCTGCGGGCATTGGCCAGTGATACCGCACGTGCGCTGCAGGCAGTGGTCGACGGGCTGGGCTTGGGCTGGCGGGTCGGCCTGCGCAGCGGCGATGCCAGCAACCGCGAGCGCCGGCAGGCCCGCGAAGGCCGCGTCGACGTACTGGTGACCACGCCGGAATCGCTGGCACTGCTGCTGAGCTATCCCGACACACTGCCACGCATGCGCCAGCTGCGCTGCGTGGTGGTGGACGAATGGCATGAACTGCTGGGCAACAAGCGCGGCGTCCTGCTGCAGCTGAACCTGGCGGTGCTGCGCGACGCCGCTCCTTCCCTGCAGCTCTGGGGACTGTCGGCCACGCTGGGCAACCTGCCGCAGGCCCGCGACGTGCTGCTGCCTGGCCAACAGGATGCACCGATCGTACAGGGCGTTCGTCCGCGCGCGATCAGCGTGCGCAGCCTGCTGCCGGAACCCGGTGAACGTTTCCCTTGGGCGGGGCATCTCGGCCTGGCGCAGCTGCCGCGCGTGCTGGACGCGCTGATGGCCGTACGCAGCAGCCTGCTGTTCACCAACACCCGCGCGCAGGCCGAGCTGTGGCACCAGGCGCTGGCGGCGGTATGGCCGGAAGACGCGGACACGCTGGCACTGCATCATGGCTCGCTGGATCCAGCACTGCGCCAGCAGGTGGAAGACGGCCTGCGCGCAGGCGCGTTGCGCTGCGTGGTGGCGACCTCCAGCCTCGACCTCGGCGTGGATTTCCCGGAGGTTGAACAGGTACTGCAGCTGGGCAGCCCCAAGGGCGTGGCGCGGCTGCGCCAGCGCGCCGGGCGCGCACGCCATCGTCCCGGCGCCGGGGGGGCCATCGTCTGCATACCCAGCCACGCACTGGAACTGGCCGAATATGCAGCGGTGCGCCGCGCACTGCACGAAGGCGTGGTCGAAGCGCGTCGACCGCCGACGTTGTCACTGGACGTGCTGGCACAGCATGCGGTCAGCCGCGCCCTCGCTGGCGGCTTTGACAGTGATGCGCTGCTGGCGCAGGTGCGTCGCACCCATGCCTTCGCCACGCTGGGCGATGAACAATGGCGGGCCGTGCTGGACTTCATCGTGCAGGGTGGGCAGGCGCTGGCGCAGTATCCCGATTTCCACAAGGTCGTGTGCGATGCCGATGGCAGCTACCGCATGCACGATCGCCGCCAGGCGCTGCGGCATCGCCTGTCGATCGGCACCATCAGCAGCGATGGCAGCGTGCGCGTGCAGTTCCTGCGCGGTGGCGGGCTTGGTGCAGTGGAGGAGCAGTTCGCCAGCCGCCTGCGTCGCGGCGACCGTTTCCAGTTCGCCGGGCGCCTGCTGGAACTGGTGCAGCTGCGCGACATGACCGCTTTCGTGCGGCTGGCACGAGGGCGCGGCGATGGTGTGGTGCCGCGCTGGCAGGGAGGCCAGTTGCCGCTGTCGATGCCACTCGGCCGTGAGCTGGAGTGGGTGCTGTCCGGCGCCGACGACAGTGCCGAATCCCGCTGGTTGTCACCGTTGCTGGCACTGCAGCAGCAGCTGTCGGCGCTTCCCGGCCCAGAGCACCTGCTGGTGGAAGAGGTGCGGCGCCGCGAAGGCCAGTTCATGTTCGTCTACCCCTTTGCCGGCCGCCACGTACACGAGGCACTGGCCGCGCTGTTGGCGCTGCGCTGCACCCGCCAGCAACGCAACAGCATTGGCTATGCGGTGAACGATCATGGCCTGGTACTGGCGCCGGCGCAGCCGATCGATCTGGATGAGGCACAATGGCGTGCATTGTTCGGCAATGACCGCTTGCTGGCCGATCTGCGCGAGGCAGTGAACCTGGGCGAGCTGGCGCGACGTCAGTTCCGGGGCATCGCACGCGTAGCAGGCCTGCTGGTGCCCAGCCTGCCCGGTGGCATGCCACGGTCACTGCGCCAGCTGCAGGCGTCCGCAGGCCTGCTGTACGACGTGCTGCGCGAGCACGATCCGGAACACCTGCTGCTGGCGCTGGCGGAACATGAAGTGCTGTACGACAGCCTCGACCTGCCGGGGGTGCAGCAGGTACTGGAGCGGATCGGCACGCAGCAGCTGTCGCTGCAGCGACCGTCATCACTCACGCCGCTGGGCTTTCCATTGTGGGCCGAACGCCTGCGCGGTCAGTTCAGCAATGAAGACTGGCGTATGCGCGTGCAGCGCGCGGCCCAGCAACTGGAGCGCCGCCATGACCGATGAATTGCCGCTGCTGCTTGCTGGTGAGTCCGTGGTCCTGGTGGGCGCGCGTGCGCTGTACTGGCCCGCGCGGCAGGCACTGCTGATCGCAGACCTCCACCTGGGCAAGGCCGATGTGTTCCGTCGCGCCGGCATCGCGTTGCCCAGCGGCGGCACCGGCGAAGACCTGCAACGCTTGCAGCGGCTTCTGGACCTGCATGCCTGTCGCGAGCTGTGGATCCTGGGCGACATCCTGCATGGGCCGGCGCATCGCGCTGGGTGGTACCAGCAATGGCTGGGATGGCGTGAACGCAATGCTTCGCTGGACGTGCATGTCCTGCGCGGTAATCACGACCGCCAGCTGCCGCATGCGCAGTTGCAGGTCCAGATCCACGATGAAGTACGACTGCGGCCGTTCCTGCTTCGGCATGAGCCGATGCCCGATGCGGCGCTGCATGTGATTGCCGGGCATCTGCACCCGCAGGTCGCCTTGAAGCCACTGCGACGGCGTTTCCCCGCGTTCTGGCTGCGTGACCGGATGACGGTCCTGCCGGCCTTCTCCGCATTCACTGCAGGCATCGTGCCTGCCCCCGCCCGCGGCGAACAGATGATCGCCTGCGTGGAAAGCGGCCTGGTGGAACTGCCGGTCGCCTGACTCAGGCCGGGCCAATGCCCAGCTGCGGCATCAACTGGAAATCAGGGGTGTCATTCTCACGCCGCCGCGGCAAGGCCTGGATTGCCGCCAGCATCTCCTGCGCGCAGGTCCGGATGCGTGCGTGGTGTTCCGGCGACGCATGGCTGACCAGGCTGCCGACATGGAACTCGAATACATCCTCCAGTACGTCGGGCTGGTCCTCGTGCAGCATCTGCAGCAGTCCACGCAGCTTGCAGATTTCCGATTCCAGCTCTTCGACCGCGAACAACATGGCGTCCTCCTCTTCAACATCAAGCGGCACGTCCGGGCCGCAACAGGCCGCAACAGCCGCGCTGCCCGGGCCACGCGCGATGTTGATCACGGAAAGGAAAACGGGCGACGCGCAGTCGCGTGCAACCTACTTCTCGCACATCCGCGGTGAGGCAACCGTTAATTCACGTGACGGCACGCTTCACACGCTGTCCGTGATCGCGTTGCTGCGAGGTATCTCCATCGTCGTCGCCAATGCGTCGATGAAGGCCGGATCCAGCGTAAGCGAACCGAACCATCCCTGCTGCGTGCCACTGAGCACGCGCAGCATGTGGCCACGGCCTCCGGGCAGGCGCCCCATCGGGCCCAGCAGCACGTCGCGCGTCTTCGCCCAGGCATCGCGATCGGACTGGAACAGCGGCGTCAGCCAGCGACTCCAGCGCTGGTAGACCGCCACGTGGGCCCTGCGTTGCGCCTGGTAGGCCTGCAATGCAGCGGCACCACCGCCATGCGTGCGCACCGCATCGCGCAGCGCCAGCGCATCGAGCAGCGCCATGTTCACCCCCTGCCCCAGCTGCGGGCTCATCGCGTGCGCCGCATCACCTGCCAGCACCATGCGGCCCTGGTGCCAGCGCGTCATCACTGCATCGCGATAGACCGCGCGCGCCAGCTGGCCGGCATCGCGCAGGTGGGCGAAGCGCGCACTGGCCTGCGGCCACAGCGCATGCAGCTCGTCCAGCCAGGGCGTCATGCCATCGGCCTGCCAGCGCTCGAAGTCGGTGCGTGGCAGGCTCCAGAAGAAACTCAGGCGCGGCGTGTCATCGCCGGGGCGCGTGCCGACCGGCAACAGGCCGATCATCTTGCGCGCGGCCACGTAGCGCTGCCGCAGCTCCTGCACATGCGGCCAGTCTTCGGCCGGCAACAGGCACCACAGCGCTCCCCACGGATACACGCGGTCCAGCCCGGCACCGCCGGCAATGGTGCTGCGCAGCGTAGAGGCCGCGCCATCGGCGGCCACCACTAGGTCGAACGGGCCATGCAGGCGCCCTTCGCTGTCGCGCAGGCGGCCCTGCTCGGCATCCACGGCGGCGATGGTGACGCCCGCATGCAGATTGCCTGCCCCCGCGCGCGCCTGGTCCAACAGCGAGAACAACGCCCCACGCTGCATGCCCAGGCCATGCAGGCGCGCATCCAGACCGTCGTAGCGCATGTCCATCACCGCGCGCTCGCATGGCGTGTCGCCATACAGGCGGTGCACCGGCGCGGCATGCGCGCGCACCGCATCCAGCAGGCCCATCTGCCACAGCACCTGCAGGCCGCTGGGCTGCAGCAGGAAACCGGCACCCACCGGTCCCGGCGTCGGCACGCGTTCGAATATCTCCACTTCGTGGCCGTCACGGGTGAGGAGGATGGACACTGCCTGTCCAGCGGTGCCGTAGCCGATCACGGCGATACGCAGTCGTTCCGTCATGGCCACATTGTGCCCGAGGCGGGTGGATCGCGAACCGGCCGCGGGCACGCCGCGCAAAAAAAAACCCCGCCGAAGCGGGGTTTTCAACGCACTGTCGAGTGGATCACTCGGCCGGCGTGATGTTCGAAGCCTGGGCACCCTTCGGGCCCTGGGTCACGTCATAGGTGACACGCTGGCCTTCCTGCAGGCTGCGGAAGCCCTTGGAGTTGATGGCGGAGAAGTGCGCGAACACGTCGGCGCTGCCATCCTCCGGCGAGATGAAGCCAAATCCCTTGGCGTCGTTGAACCACTTGACGGTACCGTTCGGCATGGTGATGCGAGACCTTATGCAATGAATGGGTGGTGTACGCTGAACCCGCGCACAAGCTGAGTATGCAAAGCTTGCTCGGGGAAGACAATCACCCCCGCGCCAATTCGCCCACCAGTTCCGGAAGTCCGTTGCTGGCCGCCTGTACGTTGGCCAGCACTTCGGCCATCGTAATCTCCTCGCCATCACCACAGCCGGCAGCCCAGTTGGCGATGATCGCCAGGCAGGCGTAATCCAGCCCCAGTTCGCGTGCCAGCGCGGCTTCCGGCATGCCGGTCATGCCCACCAGGTCGCAGCCGTCGCGGCGCATGCGGGCGATTTCAGCGATGGTTTCCAGGCGCGGGCCCTGCGTTGCGCCGTAGCAGCCACCGTCATGGACCGTGACGCCGGTCACTTTGGCCGCCGCCAGGATCTTGCTGCGCAGCATCGGCGTGTACGGGTGGCCGAAATCGACGTGGACCACATCGGTGCCCTCTTCTTCGCAGATGGTGCTGATGCGGCCCCAGGTGTAGTCGATGATCTGGTCCGGGCAGGCCAGCACGCGCGGGCCGAAGTTCTCGGTGATGCCACCGACCGTGTTCAACGCCAACACGCGCTGCGCGCCCAGCTGCTGCAGCGCGGCCAGGTTGGCGCGGTAGTTGATCTTGTGCGGCGGCAGCGAGTGGCCTTCACCATGGCGCGCCAGGAACGCCACGCGATGGCCGAGCAGCGTACCGACGCGCACCGGGCCCGACGGGCGGCCGAAGCGGGTGTCGACCTCGTGGGTCTGCACGTCGTCAAGCTTGGCCAGGTTGTAGACACCGGTACCGCCGATCACGGCCAGGGCGATCTGTTGCATTCGAAGCACTCCATGAAAAGACGAACGCCGGCACCCGAGGATGCCGGCGGCAGAAGAAGACGCGCCGCGGGCGGCTGCGCCGTTATTCCTTCATCGCGTAGATGGCCGGCACGCAGCGCAGGGTTTCGTTGACGTCCATGCCGAAGCCGAACACGTAGCGGTCCGGCAGTTCGATGCCGGCGTAGTCGGCGGTCACGTCCGGCAGCGCGCGGTCGTGCTTCTTCACGGTCATCGCGGCGATGCGCACGTCGGTTGCGCCCTGTTCCAGGCACCAGGTGCGCACGCCCTGCAGGGTGTAGCCCTCGTCAAGGATGTCGTCGACCAGCAGCACGCGGCGGCCGAACAGCGAGGTGGCCGGCTTGTGCTTCCAGACCAGGTCGCCGCCGGTGGTTTCACCGCGGTAACGGGTGGCGTGCAGGTAATCAAACTGCACGTCCTGGCCGCGCGCGCCCAGTTCCAGCGCCAGCTGGCCGGCGAACGGCAGCGCACCGTGCATGATGGACAGGAACAGCGGCACCTCGCCCTTGTAGTCGCGCGCGATGGCGTCGGCGATACCAGCAATGGCCTTGTCGATGGTGGGGCGGTCGACCAGCAGGTCAGCCTGGGCCAGGGCCTGGGAAATGGTGAGGTTGGGCATCAGACGGTTCTTCCAAGGGTTTCAAGCAGACGGGTTTGGGTGTCGCCATGGCGGGCATCGGCCAGCAGGCCATCCCAGCCAAGCGCGCCGCGGCCGATCAGGCCCAGCAGCGCAGCGGTATTGAGGGAGCGCCCCTGCACCGCGTGCAGGGCTTCATCGACCAGCTCCGGGTGGCAGACCAGCACCACGTCGCAGCCGGCGTCCAGATGGGCGTGCACGCGCGCCGGCACGCCGCCGGCGCTGTGCGAGGCGGCCATGCCGATGTCGTCGGAGAACACCACGCCACGGAAGCCGAGCTCGCCGCGCAGGATGTCCTGGATCCAGCGCGGCGAGTAACCTGCCGGTTCAGGCGCAATCTGCGGGTAGATCACGTGCGCCATCATCACCGCATCGGCACCGGCGGCGATGCCGGCCTGGAACGGCACCAGGTCCTGCGCACGCAGCTCGTCCAGCGCGCGCGGATCGATCGCAGTATCGACGTGGGTGTCTTCCAGCACGGTGCCGTGGCCGGGGAAATGCTTGAGCGTGGCGGCCATGCCGACCGAGTGCATGCCACGCACGTAGGCGGCGGTGAACGCGGCCACCACCTGCGGGTCTTCACTGAAGGCGCGGTTGCCAATGGCACGGTTGCCACGGCCAAGGTCGACCACCGGCGCGAAGCTCAGGTCCAGGCCGCTGGCGCGTACTTCGCTGGCCATCAGCCAAGCGTGCCGTTCGGCCAATGCCAAGGCCTGCTGCGGGTCGGTGGCATACAGGGCACCAATGTCCTGCAGTGGCGGCAGATCGCTGTAACCCTCGCGGAAACGCTGTACGCGGCCACCTTCCTGGTCAACGCAGATCAGCTGCGGGCGCGGCGCGGCGGCGCGGATCGCCGCGCTCAGATCGGTCACCTGCTGGCGGGAGGCGAAGTTGCGCTTGAACAGCACCACCCCGGCCACGGCATCGTGCTGCAGCCAGTCACGTTCCTGGGCGGTCAGTTCGGTGCCGGCAACGCCGATCAGCAGCATGGTCGATCTCCACAACGCGCGCCCGCATGGCGCAGTGCCGCATTGTCGCAGAACCGGCCGACAGGCGCAGTGGTCAGAAAAAGGGGAGTGTGCGGTCAGAGCCCCTGCGGGGCTCTGACCCCGGGGCCGGATCCCCGCAGGGGCCCTGACCCCGATCTGCTCAGACCTTGCAGCCGTCCGGGCCGCAGGCCTCGTCGTCGCCAGCCGGGGTGGCCGGGGCGCCCTGTTCGGCGGCAATCTGGCGCAGGGCGTTGGCGAAGGCCTCGGGGGGCTGCGCCCCGGAAATGGCCCACTTTCCATCGATGACGAAGGTCGGCACCGAGGAGATGCCCAGCGCATGCGCCTCCGCCAGCTTGGCTTCGACCTCGGCCAGGCCGCGGTCGGAGGCCAGCATCTGCGCGATTTCGCCGCCGTCCAGGCCGCCCGCCACACCGGCCTTGATCAGCACCGCGCTGTCCGCCAGGTTCTGGCCAAGCTCGAAGTGGGCCCGGAACAGCGCCTCCCCGACCGCGTCCTGCACGCCGTGCTGGCCGGCCAGCCACAGCACCCGGTGCGCCGGCAGCGTGGTCACCCGCACCTGGCCCCGGCTGAAGTCCATCGGCAGGCCTTCCGCACGCGCCGTGGTCTGGGTCTGGCCGAGGATCTGCTCGGTGCGCTCGACGCCACCGAACTTGCGCACATAGGCCTCACGCAGCGGCACCGGGGTTGCGTCCGCGTCCGGGTCCAGCTGGAACGGCTGCCAGTGGATATCGAGTTCAGGCGCATCGGCGCCCAGCAACTGCACGCCCTGCTGGAAACGATGCTTGCCGATCCAGCACCAGGGACAGACCACGTCGGAGTAGATGTCGATTCTCATCCCCCCGACATGGGGCCCGCCCCCACCGAAAAAAGGGGACGGAGGGGATTAAGTCGTCTTTACCCCGCCTGTGCGGAAAGCGACTTAATCCCCTCCGTCCCCTTTTCAGGGTTTCACCACTGTGAATAGGGACGACTGGCGAGTGCGACGTTGTAGTAGCGGGCGTCGTCGGTGACTTCCGCGCCGGCCCAGTCCGGCAGTTCGATGGCCTGGTCGGCGCTGTCCAGTTCCACCTCGGCCACCACCAGGCCGGCGTTGTCGCCGAGGAACTCGTCCACTTCCCAGGTCAGGCCGGCGTGCTCGACCAGATGGCGGCGCTTGTCGATCAGGCCACCCACGCACAGCGCCAGCAGCGCGCGCGCGTCCTCCACCGGAATCGGGTAATCGAATTCCTGCCGGGTGTGGCCGATGGTGCGCGACTTCAGGTTCAGCGCAGCATGGTCGCCCTCGATACGCACGCGCACCGAGGCGTTCTGGGTACCGCGATCCAGCGCGCCCATGTCGTTGATGTAGCCCTGCGCCATCGGGGTCACCCGGTGCGCAGCGGATCGCCAGCCATCGTTGATGACCAGGAATTTGCGTTCGATTTCAATGCCCATGGCGCGATTATGCGCCATGGGTGATGACAGCCGCTCAGCGCTTCTCGAACACCGCGATGCTTTCCACGTGCGCGGTGTGCGGGAACATGTCCATCGCACCGGCGCTGACCAGGGTGAAGCCCTGTTCGTTGACCAGATAGCCGGCATCGCGCGCCAGCGAGCCCGGGTGGCAGCTGACGTAGACGATGCGCTTGAACTGCTTCAGCGGCAGCTGCTGCAGCACTTCGATGGCGCCCGAGCGCGGCGGGTCCAGCAGCAGCTTGTCGAAGCCCTGGCGCATCCACGGCGTGCTGCGCTGGTCCTGGGTCAGGTCGGCGCTGAAGAACTGGGCGTTGGCCAGCCCGTTGCGCACGGCATTCTCACGGGCACGCGCGACCAGGCCGGCATCGCCTTCCACACCCACCACTTCGCGCACGCGGCGGGCCAGCGGCAGGGTGAAGTTGCCCAGGCCGCAGAACAGGTCAAGCACGCGTTCGTCCTCGCCCGGCTCAAGCAGGTCCAGGGCGTGGGCGATCATCTTTTCGTTGAGCTTGGCGTTGACCTGGATGAAGTCCAGCGGGCGGAACGCCAGTTCCACGTCCCAAGGCGCCAACCGGAACGACAGCGGCACGCCCTGCCCGTCCAGCGGCTGCACGGTGTCCACGCCGCCGGACTGCAGGTAGATCACGAAACCATGCTGCTGGCCAAAGGCGGCCCAGGCGGCGCGGTCGGCATCGCTGAGCGGCTGCAGGTGACGTACGGTCAGCACCACCGCCTGATCGCCGGCGATGAACTCGATCTGCGGGATGTCGCGCTTGCCATCGAGCGATTCGATGAAGGTCGACAAGGCCTCGACCTTGGTACCGATCTCCGGGATCACGGTCAGGCACTGGCTGAGGTCGGCGACGAAACGCGGGTCCTGTTCACGGAAACCGACCAGGGTCTTGTCCTTCTTCTCGACCCGGCGCACCGAGAAGCGGCCCTTGCGGCGATAACCCCAGCTCTCGCCGACCAGCGGCGCCAGCACCTTGCCCGGCTTCACATGGCCGATCCGCTCCAGGTTGTCCATCAGCACGCGCTGCTTGGCGACGATCTGCTGGTCTTCGTCCAGGTGCTGCAGCACGCAGCCGGCGCAGGTACCGAAATGCGGGCACTTCGGGGTCACGCGCTGGGGCGAGGCCTGCAGCACTTCCACCGTGCGTGCCTCGTCGAAATGGCGGCTGCGGGCGGTCTGTTCGGCCATGACCACCTCGCCCGGCAGGGCGCCGCTGACGAAGGTGACCTTGCCGCCCTCGCCTTCACGGCGGGCGACGCCGCGACCATCATGGCTGAGGTCGAGGATCTCGGTCTGGAACGGGGTACGGTCGATGCGGGAGCGGGATCGGGCCACGTGGCAACAGGCTGCGGGCAAAAATGGGGGCACATTGTCGCAGATCCTGACTGGCAGGGTCCGGACCCGCTTGCGCCCGCCGCCGCCGTGCTTGATGATTGCAGCAGCTGACATGGAGGCAGCCCTGATGCAGATGACCCCGCGGGCCAGCCGGCCCCGCTTCCTGCTTGTCGAGGACGACATCATCAGCCGCGGTTTTTTCAAAGCGGCGTTGGAAACGTTACCGGCGGACGTGGACACGGCAGATTCATTGGCCAGCGCGCTGGCCAGCGCCGAGCCCGGCGCGCATGACCTGTGGCTGATCGACGTCAACCTGCCGGACGGCAATGGCGCGCAGCTGCTGCGTGAACTGCGCCGTTCACACCCCGATACCCCGGCATTGGCGCATACCGCCGATGGCGACACCTCCATCCATGCCCGCCTGCGCGAAGCTGGCTTCAGCGACACGCTGGTCAAGCCGTTGGGCCGCGACCAGTTGCTGAAGGCCGTGCGCCGGGCACTGGTGAACAGCCCGGCGGGGATCTCCGTTGCCCCGGCTCCGGCAGCGGTCGAGCTGCAGGTACAGGACTGGGACGAGACCGCGGCACTGGCCGCGCTCAATGGCCAGCGCAACCACTTGATCGCGCTGCGCGAGCTGTTCCTGGCCGAGTTGCCGGGCGTACGCGACGCGGTCGAGCAGGCCGTGGACCAGCACGACGAGCACCAGCTGCGCAGCCAGCTGCACCGGTTGCAGGCGAGCTGTGGGTTTGTCGGCGCGGCACGGCTGGGACGGGCGGTGCGGCAGCTGCATCATGCGCCGGAGTCCGGGCAGGCCCAGGACGGGTTCCGCGCGGCGGTGGCGGCCCTGCTGCATTGAGGGTGTTCGGCAGGGCTTGCAGCCCTGCACCTGCTTCAAGCCAGAGCAACAGCCGAAGCAACGGCAACAGCGGGCATCCCGTGGAATGGCGGGGCACTGTGGGTATGCGGGGACGGCGCAAGTACGTCCATGTAGCCTTGGTCGCGCCATCCATGGCGCTCACACCCCGCAAACCCATAGTGCCCCGCCTTCGACAGTTGACCGGTGGCCAGTAGATCCACGCCATGCGTGGATGAATCTCTGTCAGATATCGAAATTCAAACTGGGGTCAGATCCGTTTTCCTTCGGAAAACGGATCTGACCCCGTCGGCATGTCCAACAGCTCGCAAGAATCTGTCGAAGGCGGGGTGGGTCCGGTTGCGGGAGTGTCCGCGGCATGGATGCCGCGGCCAAGCCCCCAAGGACGGGTTTACGGCGTCTCCCGCAACCGGACCCACCCCGCCTACCCACGGATAACCAGCTTTTGCTTTTGACGTTGACGTTGCCGTTGATTCGGCAGGTGCAGGGCTGCAAGCCCTGCCGAACACCCCCTACCTGCGGGGCGCGAGCTGCTCGAGCATTTCCCAGGACTTCAGGCCGCGTGGCCCGAGGTGATGGGCCAGCACCCGCCGCATCGGCAGGCGCAGGCTGGCCAGGTCGGCGGCAGCGGGCTCTTCGTCGGCCGCCAACGCCAGCAGCGCCGAGCCAGTGGCCGCCGCCCGGCGCTCCCCACCGCGCTCGCTCAGCAGGCGCTGCGCGCCTTCCTGTGGGTCCAGCTCGTAGCGCGCGGCCGGGTCGATCGGCTGGCCGTCGCTGGCACTGTCCAGTTCGAAACCCAGGCCCAGCGCGGACAGCAGCTCGCGTTCAAACCGACGTAGCGTCCAGGCCAGGCCGGCACCGACCGCCAGCCGCGCGCGCGCTTCGCCATAGGCCAGATACAACTCAGGCAACGGATCCTGGCGAGGTGCCAGGCGCAGGGTCAATTCACTCAGATAGAAGCCGGCCAGCATCGCCTGGCCGACCAGACGCGGGGCCGCATCCAGCGCTTCAGCGCCGCGCAACTGGGCCAGTTCACCGCGCTGCTGGGCGCTGAAGCGGATCCACTGCAATGGCTGCAGGGCAGCGCGCAGCACCTGGCCCTTGGCGGTTGACACACCACGCGCGAGCAGGCCGACGCGGCCATGCTGCGCGCTCAACACCTCGACCAGCAGGCTGGTCTCGCGGTAGGCCCGCGCATGCAGCACGAAGCCGGTGTCGTCCTCGATCATCATCGAAGCGACCGCAACGGCTTACTCGTAACCGAAGGCCTTCAGCGCGGCCTCGTCATCGGACCAGCCTTCACGCACGCGCACCCAGGTCTCAAGGAACACCTTGGCCCCGAACAGACGCTCCATCTGCAGGCGGGACTTGGCGCCGATCTCCTTGAGGCGGGCGCCGCCCTTGCCGATCACGATGGCCTTCTGGCCTTCGCGCTCGACCCAGATCACCGCGCCGATGCGCAGCAGGTTGCCGTCCTCGGTGAAGCGCTCGATCTCAACGGTGGTGGCGTACGGCAGCTCTTCGCCGAGCTGGCGCATCAACTGTTCGCGTACCAGCTCGCCGGCCAGGAAACGCTGGCTGCGGTCGGTGATCTCGTCCTCGCCGAACATCGGCGGCGCTTCCGGAAGCAGCTTCAGCACGTCGCGCACCAACGCTTCCAGGCCATTGCGCTTCTGCGCCGAGATCGGATGCACGGCAGCGAAATCACGGCCTTCGGTCACCTGCTGCAGGAACGGCAGCAGCGCGCCCTTTTCCTTCAGGCGATCGATCTTGTTGACCACCAGCACCACCGGAATGCCGGCATCGCGCAGCACATTGAAGGCCAGGCTGTCTTCTTCATCCCAGCGACCGGCCTCGATCACCAGCAGGCCGGCATCGACGCCCTCCAGCGAGCCGCGCGCGGCACGGTTCATCACCCGGTTCATCGCCCGCTTCTGCACCTTGTGCAGGCCGGGGGTATCAACCAGCACCAGCTGGCCTTCCGGGTAGGTGGCGATGCCCAGCAGGCGATGGCGCGTGGTCTGCGGACGGTTGGAAACGATGCTGACCTTCGCACCGACCAGGGCATTGGTCAGGGTCGACTTGCCCACGTTCGGGCGGCCGATGACGGCCACGCTGCCGCAATGATGAGGAGTTTGTTCGCTCACTTGGAATCCAGTTGTTCTAGGACGGCCGCAGCCGCCTGTTGTTCGGCAAGCCGCCGCGAGGCGCCTTCGCCCTCGGTGCTGGCGGCCGGGTCGGCTACGTTGCAGCGTACCCGGAAGTGCTTGGCATGGTCGTCACCGGATTCTGACACCAGTTCATACTGCGGCAACGCCTTCTGTCGGGCCTGCAGCCATTCCTGCAGGCGGGTCTTGGGGTCCTTCTCGGGACGGCCGGAGGCCGGCAGCGCCTCGATCGAAGCGCTGAACCAGGGCAGTACCACCGCCCGGCAGGCCTCGAAGCCGGCATCCAGGTAGATCGCAGCCACCACGGCTTCCACTGCGTCGGCCAGGATCGAGTCGCGGCGATGACCGCCGGACTTCATTTCGCCCGGGCCCAGGGTCAGCCGCTCGCCCAACTGCAGGGTGCGCGCGATCGCCGCCAACGCGCCTTCGCGCACCAGTTCGGCACGGGCACGGGTCATCGCCCCTTCGTCAGCCTTGGGCCAGCGTCGGTACAACGCCTCGGCCGCCATCATGTTGACGATGCTGTCGCCGAGGAACTCCAGGCGCTCGTTGTGCGGCGCACCGGCACTGCGATGCGTCAGCGCCTGCTTGAGCAGGGCCGGGTCGCTGAAGGCATGACCGATCAGGTCGCCACGTTGGATGAATTTACTGGGCACCGCTTCGTGTCAGGTCCTGGGAAGAATCGAATTTGCCAACCACATCGAGGTTGCCGATCAGCTGGCGACGCACTTCGTAGTTGACCTTGAGGGTCCAGCCATTGTCGCGACGGTCGAACTTCACGTTGGCCGGCTTCACATTGTCCGAGTAGTTGATGTACAGGCGCTTGAAGAACAGGTCCTGGATCCGCGACGGCTCCATGCTGCCCACGCCCGGCTCGTTGGCCAGGCTCTTCATCGCCGAGC
Organism: Stenotrophomonas sp. YJH_SMC_12-1; assembly: GCF_059370935.1. Classification (NCBI taxonomy): domain Bacteria; kingdom Pseudomonadati; phylum Pseudomonadota; class Gammaproteobacteria; order Lysobacterales; family Lysobacteraceae; genus Stenotrophomonas; species Stenotrophomonas sp. YJH_SMC_12-1. The sequence continues at coordinate 512,873 of NZ_JCAFUD010000001.1, forward strand.
GCACGGCGTAGTACTCCTGGTACATCGGGAACAGCTTCATGCCGATGTAGAGGAAGAAACCGACCACGATCAGGACCGTCAGGAACGAGGTCAGGGTCATGCCGCGCTGCGTGTTCATCGTCTTCATTGCGTTCTCCCCAGATACGCGTTGGATGTGAAGGTACTCAGTTGATGCCCGATCAGTTGATGCTCGAGCCGATCCGCGACGGCTCGAAGCCATCCTTGCAGAACCAACCCTGGCAGTTCAGCCAGATCAGGAAGGCCTTGCCGCGCAGGTTCTCTTCCGGCAGCAGGCCCCAGAAACGGCCGTCGTCGCTGTTGTCGCGGTTGTCGCCCATCACCAGGTACTTGCCGGCCGGCACCGTCCACTGGCCCTGGCCGCGCGGGTAGTCGGTCTCCAGCACGGTGTGGGTGCGCCCCGGCAGGTGCTCGACCAGCAGGTTGGCGCCTTCGCCCTGGCCCTTGTGGCCGGCGTAGATGCCCTTGTTGTCGTACTTCAGCGGCTCGCCATTGAGGATCACGCCGTCGCCTTCGAAGACCACGGTGTCACCCGGCACGCCGATCACGCGCTTGATGAAGTTCTCGCCCTTGGCCGGGTCGTTGTCGCTGTGGCCGGGGAAGTGGAATACCACCACGTCGCCACGCGAGGGCTCGCCGAACGGCACGATCCTGGTGTTGCTGATCGGCAGGCGCAGGCCGTAGGAGAACTTGTTGACCAGGATGAAATCGCCGATCAGCAGGTTCGGCATCATCGAGCTGGACGGGATCTTGTACGGTTCGGCAATGAAGCTGCGCACGATCAGCACGATCGCCAGCACCGGGAAGAACGCACGCGAGTAATCCACCAGCACCGGCTCGGAATCGAGCAGGCCGGCGCGCTGGGCGCGACGCTTGGCGAGGTACAGCTTGTCCGCAAGCAGGATCAGGCCCGAGGCCAGGGTCAGCACGACCAGGAGGATCTCAAACAGTTTCATTCAGGGTCCTTTGCAACGTCACCGGACGACCGGCCCCGCAGGGCCGGTGCGGGATTACTTGTTGTCCATCTGCAGCACGGCCAAGAACGCTTCCTGCGGGATCTCCACGCGGCCGACCTGCTTCATGCGCTTCTTGCCTTCCTTCTGCTTTTCCAGAAGCTTCTTCTTGCGCGAAACGTCGCCACCATAGCACTTGGCCAGCACGTTCTTGCGCATGGCCTTGACCGTGGTACGGGCGATGATCTGCGAGCCGACCGCAGCCTGGATGGCGACGTCGAACATCTGGCGCGGAATCAGGTCCTTCATCTTCTCGCACAGCTCGCGGCCACGACGGTCGGCATGGCTGCGGTGCACGATCAGCGACAGTGCGTCGACCTTGTCGCCGTTGATCAGCACGTCCACGCGCACGAACGGGCCGGCGTCGAAGCGCACGAAGTGGTAGTCCAGCGAGGCGTAGCCACGGCTGACCGACTTCAGCTTGTCGAAGAAGTCCAGCACCACCTCGGCCATCGGCAGCTCATAGCTGATCTGCACCTGGCTGCCCAGGTAGTTGATGCCGATCTGGCTGCCGCGCTTTTCTTCGCACAGCTTGATGATGTTGCCGATGTACTCCTCGGGAGTGAGCACGTTGGCACGGATGATCGGCTCGCGGATCTCCTCGACCTGGTTCACCGGCGGCAGCTTGGCCGGGTTGTCCATGTTGATGATCGAGCCATCGGTCTTCAGGACTTCATATACCACCGTCGGCGCGGTGCTGATCAGGTCCAGGTTGTACTCGCGCTCCAGGCGTTCCTGCACGATTTCCATGTGCAGCATGCCCAGGAAGCCGCAGCGGAAGCCGAAGCCCATCGCCTCGGAGCTTTCCGGCTCGAAACGCAGCGCGGCATCGTTCAGGCGCAGCTTGTCCAGCGCTTCGCGCAGGTCCGGGTAATCTTCGGCATCGACCGGGAACAGACCGGCGAACACGCGCGGCTGCATTTCCTGGAAGCCCGGCAGCGGCTTCGGAGCCGGGTCGCCGGCCAGGGTCAGGGTGTCGCCGACCGGCGCACCGTGCACGTCCTTGATGCTGGCGGTGACCCAGCCCACTTCACCGGCACGCAGCGCTGGCAGCACTTTCCGCTTCGGCGTGAACACGCCGACGTTGTCGACCTGGTGGTTGCGGCCGGTGGACATCACCTGCAGCTTGTCACCGGCCTTGATCTCGCCCTGCATCACGCGTACCAGCGAGACCACGCCCAGGTAGTTGTCGAACCAGGAGTCGATGATCAGCGCCTGCAGCTTCTCGGTGTCGCGCGGTGTCGGCGGCGGGATGCGATGCACGATCGCTTCCAGCACGTCCTGCACGTTCAGGCCGGTCTTGGCACTGACCGGCACGGCATCGGAGGCGTCGATGCCGATCACGGCCTCGATCTCGGCCTTGGCGCGCTCGATGTCGGCGGTCGGCAGGTCGATCTTGTTGATCACCGGCACCACTTCCAGGCCCTGCTCCACCGCGGTGTAGCAGTTGGCCACCGACTGCGCTTCCACGCCCTGGGCCGCATCGACCACCAGCAGCGCGCCTTCGCAGGCGGCCAGCGAGCGGCTGACTTCATAGGAGAAGTCGACGTGGCCGGGGGTGTCGATGAAGTTCAGATGGTAGGTCTGCCCGTCCTTGGCCAGGTACGGCAACGACACCGACTGCGCCTTGATCGTGATGCCGCGCTCGCGCTCGATCGGGTTGGAGTCGAGCACCTGCGCTTCCATCTCGCGGGCCTGCAGGCCACCACAGAGCTGGATGATGCGGTCGGCCAGCGTGGACTTGCCGTGGTCGACATGGGCGATGATGGAGAAGTTGCGGATGTTCCGCATCGAATCAGAAGACATAGGTGGCGGCGGCGCGCGGCGTCGTCAGGGTAACGGTCGATTATCGCATGCCCGGCGCCCCACCGCGAAAGCGGACTGCTCGGGCCCCGCCCGGAAAGGCCGAAGCCCCGCCAGGGCGGGGCTTCAGGGGAGACACAGGGGCCGCCGAAGCGGCCCCGGCAGGCCTTACTGGCCGGCCTTGACCGCCACGAAGGCGCTGTTGCCGTTGCCGGTGCGCACCAGCAGCATCACCACGTCGTCCTTCTTGTAGCTGGACAGCGCCCGGTTCAGGCTCTCCACGCTGCCGACCGGGGTGCGGCCGACCTGCAGGATCACCATGCCCGGGGACAGGCCGGCATCACGCGCCGCCTGGCCCTTGACTCCGGTGATGCGCACGCCTTCGTTGCCATCCAGGCCGAACTGCTTGCGCTGCGGTGCGGTCAGGTCGCTCACGTCCAGGCCCAGCAGGGCATTGGCGCCGGTCTGCGGTGCCGCATCGGGCCTGGCGGCAGACGCCGCACGGGCATTGCCCTGACCGTCTTCGCTCAGCGCCGTGAGCGTGGCGCTGAGGTCGCGCGGCTTGCCGTCGCGGATCACCCCCAGCGTGACCCGGCTGCCCGGTGCCATCGCACCGATCAGCGGCGGCAGGTCGGACCAGCTGTTGACCGGGCTGCCGTTGACCGAACGCACTACGTCGCCGATCTGCACACCGGCCTTCTCTGCGGCACTGCCGGCGACGATCTGGTTGACCAGCGCGCCACGGCTGTCGGGCAGGCCCAGGCCCTGCGCCTTCAGCGCATCGATCGGCTCGACCACCGCACCCAGCTGGCCACGGGTGACCTTGCCACTCTTCTTGATCTGCTCGACCGCGCTCATCGCCAGGTCGATCGGGATCGCGAAGCTGATGCCCATGTAGCCGCCGGAGGCGGAGAAGATCTGCGAGTTGATGCCGACCACTTCGCCGCGGGTGTTCAGCAACGGACCGCCGGAGTTGCCCTGGTTGATCGCCACGTCGGTCTGGATGAACGGCACGTAGCGCTGGTCGGCGCCACCCGTGCTACGCCCCAGTGCACTGACGATACCGGCGGTGACCGAATGGTCGAGACCGAACGGCGAGCCGATCGCGACAACCCACTGGCCGGGCTTCAGCGTATTGGAATCACCCACGCGCACGGTCGGCAGGTTCTTGCCATCGATCTTCAGCAGCGCCACGTCGTACTGCTGGTCGCTGCCCACCACCTTGGCATTGAACTCACGGCTGTCGCCCAGCTTGACCTTCACGTCGCTGGCATCGGCCACCACGTGGTAGTTGGTCAGCACATAGCCATCGGGCGAAATGATGAAGCCCGAGCCCATGCCGCGGCCCTTGATGCTGGGGCCACCGTCCGGGCCGCCCGGGCCCTGCCCCGGCATCGGGAAGTCCGGGCCGAAGAAGCGACGGAAGAACTCCGGCATGTCGTCGTCACCGCCCATCGGGCCCCGCGAAGCCTGGCGGTTGGTGCGGACAATGGTGGTGTCGACGTTGACCACACCCGGCCCGACCTGTTCAACAAGGTTGGTGAAATCGGGCAGGCCGGTAACCAGCGGCTGTGCCGGTGCCCTTGGCGCGGTGGCTGGAGCAGCCTGGGTCGGGGCGGCCGGAGCCGGTGCCTGCGCGCAGGCCACCAGCGGCAGGGTCAGGGCCAACAGGCCCATGGCCTGCGTGCGGAGTCGGGGAGTCATCGGACGGCAACCTCCGGATCGGATGGAAAGAGGAATACGGGCCCCGCTGAAGGCGGGGCGTGAAAGCGCCCGGCTCAGTCGCGCGGGCGCGGCGGCACCGGCAGGTCGTCCTGCAGGCGCGGCTCGAACGGGTAGAAGGCGGCGCCACCGGTATGGGCCGGGAAGCTGGCATTGAGCGCGCCGCCGGCGGCAGGCGCCAGGCTGGAACGCGGCCACGGTCGCGCCTGCAGCCCACCGACCTCGCCAAACGGCATGTTGCGGCTGCCATTGGCCGGTATGGTCGGGGTCAGCGGCGCCTGCGCAGCAGCCACCGCGCGTTGCGGCACGTCCTCACGCTGGGCGGCACGCGCGGCCTGCTGGCTGCGGGTGGCACTGGCGCGGCGGGTGTCCTGGCGGCGACCGGCAGTGGCCATCGCCAGGGCGGGAGCCGCCGCCACAGCCATCGCGGCCGTGTCTGCAGAGGCTTCGGTAACCGGGGCAGGATCGGTCGGCACGGTCGGCAGCTCCGCCTGGCTGGCGATCACCTGAGGTGCCAACGGCTCGCCCGGGGTGGCTTCCTTCAGCTTCTCACCGCCCATGAACAGCGCCACCGCTGCCACTGAAGCGGCCAGTGCGGCACCACCGCCCCAGGCCCGCCAGCCACTGCGACGCACCTGACGGCGCGGCTCGGCCTGCGGCGCAGGCTCGGCGGCGATGGCAGCAGCCACGGCGGAACTGAACCCCGCCGGGGCCAGTGCCGACGCCTGCCCACGCATCACGTCGCCCAGCAGCTGCCAGCGCTCCTGGCAGCCGGCCAGTTCGGGGTCATGCTCCATCCGCCGCAGCAGGAAGCGCGCTTCATCGGCGCCCAGCTCGCCATCGACCAGGGCCGACAGCTGCTCGCGATGGCGCTGGTCCAGGCGCTGCCCGGCGGGCGATTGATGGTTCTGCGATTCGTTGAACGGATTACTGGTCATACGCGGCTCTTCTCACGGGTGGCGCTGCCGATGTCCAACAGCGGCCGGAGTTCGGTGTCGATCGCCTCGCGCGCCCGGAAGATCCGTGAACGCACGGTGCCGATCGGGCACCCCATTTTCTGCGCGATTTCCTCGTAGCTCAGGCCTTCCACCTCGCGCAGGGTGATCGCCGACCGGAGCTCTTCCGGCAGCGCGTTGACGGCCTTCATCACCGTCTGTTCCAGCTCCTGGCGCATCAACTCGCGTTCGGGCGTGTCGGTGTCGCGCAGGCGCGTACCACTGTCGAACTGTTCGGCATCGCCGATGTCGATGTCATCGGTCGGTGGCCGTCGATTGTGTGAAGCCAGGTAGTTTTTGGCGGTATTCACGGCGATTCGATGCAACCAGGTTGAGAACTGGGCGTCGCCACGGAAACTTCCGATCGCGCGATAGGCGCGGATGAAAGTGTCCTGGGCGACGTCCTGACATTCGCTCCAGTCGGCGATGTAGCGGCCGACAAGGGCCACCACGCGATGCTGGTACTTGCGCACCAGGACATCGAACGCGGCGCTCTCGCCGTGCTGCACGCGCCGGACCAGTTCCAGATCCAGCTCCTGTGGTGTATCAACCTCGGCCATGAGGGGCCGCACTCCTGTCAGCCCAACCGACGTCGGGCAATGAGACTGCCAATCCCGGGAAAAGTTCAGTCGCCGATCACCCGGCGCCGCACCAGCTTTTAACCACCGTTCCGTTAGCGTTCCGGTCCACGGCCATGGATCCGGGGTCGCCACTCCCCTGCTATTGGGATTTGACGCGGGGGAAACAACCTCTGGATCATAGCCGCTTCTCCATACACAACCGGATGGAACGTCCATGCTCTCAGGCTTCGATGGTCTCCGCTTCAGCCACTGGCACCCCGAGATCCGCGACGACGGCGTGGTGGTCCTCTCCCTGGATCGCCAGGACAGCAGCGTCAATGCCATGTCGCAGGATGTGCTGCTGGAGCTGGGTGACCTGCTTGAGCGCATTGCACTGGACCCGCCCAAGGGCGTGGTGATCCAGTCGCTGAAGAAAGCCGGCTTCATTGCCGGGGCGGACCTGAAGGAGTTCCAGGAGTTCGACCGTCGCGGCACCGTCAACGATGCCATCCGCCGCGGCCAGGCTACCTACCAGAAGCTGGCCGAGCTGCCCTGCCCCACCGTGGCGGCCATCCACGGCCATTGCCTGGGCGGCGGCACCGAGCTGGCGCTGGCCTGCCGCTATCGCGTGGCCTCCAATGACAGCAGCACCCGAATCGGCCTGCCGGAAACCCAGCTGGGCATCTTCCCGGGCTGGGGCGGCAGCGCGCGCCTGCCGCAGCTGGTCGGCGCGCCCGCGGCAATGGACATGATGCTGACCGGCCGTACGCTGTCGGCCTCGGCCGCGCGTGGCATCGGGCTGGTCGACAAGGTGGTGGCACCGGCCGTGGTGCTCGACACCGCCGTGGCGCTGGCGCTGTCCGGCACCACGCGCCCGTTCAAGCAGCGCGCAACGGCCTGGGCCACCAACACCTGGCTGGCACGCACGCTGCTGGCACCGCAGATGGTCAAGCAGGTCGCGCGCAAGGCCAAGAAGGACCAGTATCCGGCGCCCTACGCGCTGATCAGCACCTGGCAGCGCAGTGGCGGCAAGCCGATCCAGGCACGCCTGGATGCAGAACGCCGCGCCGTGGTGAAGCTGGCCAGCACCCCGACCGCGCGCAACCTGATCCGCATTTTCTTCCTCACCGAACGCCTGAAGGGCCTCGGTGGTGGTGATTCCGGCATCCGCCACGTGCACGTGGTCGGCGCCGGCGTGATGGGCGGTGACATCGCCGCCTGGGCCGCCTACAAGGGCTTTGAAGTGACTCTCCAGGACCGCGAGCAGCGCTTCATCGACCCCGCCATGGAGCGCGCGCAGGCGCTGTTCGCCAAGAAGGTGCGCGACGAGAGCAAGCGCCCCGCCGTGGCCGCGCGCCTGCGTGCCGACCTGGAAGGCAACGGCGTGGCCGAGGCCGACCTGGTGATCGAAGCGATCATCGAGAACCCGGAAGCCAAGCGTGCGCTGTACCAGACGCTGGAACCGAAGATGAAGCTGGACGCGCTGCTGACCACCAACACCTCGTCGATTCCGCTGGTGGAACTGCGCGACCACATCCAGCGCCCGGCGCAGTTCGCTGGCCTGCACTACTTCAACCCGGTGGCGCAGATGCCACTGGTGGAGATCATCCACCACGACGGCATGGCGCCGGAGACCGAGCGCCGCCTGGCCGCGTTCTGCAAGGCGCTGGGCAAGTTCCCGGTACCGGTGGCCGGCAGCCCGGGCTTCCTGGTCAACCGCGTGCTGTTCCCGTACATGTTGGAAGCCGCCACCGCGTATGCCGAAGGCATTCCGGGCCCGGTGATCGACAGGGCCGCTGTGAAGTTCGGCATGCCGATGGGCCCGATCGAACTGATCGACACCGTCGGCCTGGACGTGGCCGCCGGCGTCGGCCGCGAACTGGCGCCGTTCCTGGGCCTGCAGATTCCAGCGGCCTTGCAGACGGTGGAGCCGGACAAGCGCGGCAAGAAGGACGGCCAGGGCATCTACACCTGGGAAAACGGCAAGCCGAAGAAGCCGGACGTGGCCAGCGATTACCAGGCCCCGGCCGATCTGGAGGACCGCCTGATCCTGCCGCTGTTGAACGAGGCGGTGGCGTGCCTGCACGAAGGCGTTGTGGCCGATGCGGACCTGCTGGATGCCGGCGTGATCTTCGGTACCGGCTTTGCCCCGTTCCGCGGTGGTCCGATCCAGCACATCCGTGCGGTCGGTGCCGATGCGATCGTCGAGCGGCTGAAGGCACTGCAGCAGCGTCACGGCGACCGCTTTGCCCCGCGCCCGGGCTGGGACAACCCCGCCCTGCGCGAACCGGTGATTTGAGTTCATCGGCCGGGCCTGCGGCCCGGCGCCCGCAGAGGCAACCGCCGAAGCCAGAGCCAGAGCCAGAGCAACAGCCGGTTCTGGCTTTTCTGTTTGTTGGGCGGGGCGGTGTGGGCAGGCAGGACACGCCGTAAACCCATCCATGGGGGCTCGATGGCGCCATCCATGGCGCCAACGGTCCTGCCTGCCCACACCGCCCCACCCCTGACAGTTTCCCGGTGACGGTCGGTGAATCTCGATTCCGGTGTGGATCACTACGAACGGGTGGGTGGCTACCTGGGCCGCCACCAGGAGCGAAGCAACCAGCGTTTGATTTTGACTTTGATTTTCTTTTTTCTTCTCCGTGGCTGGACGCACACGGAAACTGTCAGAGGTCGGGCGGGGTGGATTCGCGGGGGTGTCCGCGGCATGGATGCCGCGGCCAAGCCTCCACGGACGGATTCACGGCGTCCCCCGCGAACCCACCCCGCCCGGCCAAGCGCGGCTTTTGCTTTACGCGACCAACCCCACAGCCACGAGGGGCTGCGCCGTTGGCTGGAACACCCTGTTACCCATACGGGGCATGTGCCCGTCACAGCCGCATGCGATGCTGATCACCTGATCCCTGCCAGCGAGAACGCCCGCATGACCACCATCATCGCCCCGCGCGTGCACGACATCGGCGGACTCGAAGTCCGTCGCGCCGTCCCCACCCTGCAGGCGCGCAGCATCGGCTCGTTCGTGTTCGTCGACCAGATGGGCCCGGCGCTCATGCATCCCGGCACGGCCATCGACGTGCGCCCGCATCCGCATATCGGCCTGGCCACCGTCACCTATCTGTGGTCGGGCGCCATCGGCCATCGCGACACACTCGGTTCGGACCAGGTGATCCGCCCCGGAGACGTCAACTGGATGACCGCTGGCCGCGGCATCGCCCATTCCGAACGTACGCCGCAACCGGACCGCGATCACGACAACCCGATCCACGGCATGCAGACCTGGGTGGCGCTGCCGAAATCGCACGAGGAAATCGAACCGGCGTTCTACCACCACGCCGCGGCTACGTTGCCCGAGCAGCGCCGCAACGGTGCCTGGCTGCGCGTCATCGCCGGCCGCGCCTATGGCGAGGAATCGCCGGTGAAGGTGTTCGCCGACACCCTCAACGTGGCAATCGATCTCGACCCGGATGCGGAGATCGATATCGACGACGGCCACCGCGAGCGCGCGCTGTACATCCTCGAAGGCGACGCACAGCTGGATGGCGTGGACATCCCTGCACAGCATCTGGTGATTCCCGAGGCCGGCGCACGCGGCCGCCTGCGCGCGAAGACGCCGGTGAAGGCGATGCTGTTCGGTGGCGAGCCGCTGGATGGCCCGCGTCACCTGTGGTGGAACTTCGTGTCCAGCTCGAAGGAACGCATCGAGCAGGCCAAGCACGATTGGGAGGCCGGCCGCTTCGGGACCATTCCAGGCGACGACAAGGAATTCATCCCGCTGCCGCAGTACTGAACATCGCGTGTTGCACACATCCGAAGGTGTATGCCTGCCCCCGGCGTTGACGCTACAGTCACCCGCTGATCATTGAAATGTGACATAAATCACACTTTCGACCGTCAAAGGAGTGCAACACATGAGCATGGGTAAACGCTTGTCCGCCGAATTCCTCGGCACGTTCTGGCTGGTTCTGGGTGGCTGCGGCAGTGCGGTGCTGGCCGCCAAGTTCGGCGGTGACAGCAATCCGCTGGGCATCGGGTTCCTCGGCGTGGCGCTCGCCTTCGGCCTGACCGTGGTGACCGGCGCCTATGCGTTCGGCCATATCTCCGGCGCGCACTTCAATCCGGCGGTCAGCGTCGGCCTGTGGGCCGGTGGCCGCTTCCCGACCAAGGACCTGGTGCCGTACATCATCGCCCAGGTGGCTGGTGGCCTGCTGGCCGGCTTCATCCTGCTGCAGATCGCCTCGGGGGCCAGCGGCTTCGCCATCGACGGCAGCCAGGCCGGTGCGTTCGCCAGCAATGGCTATGGTGCGCTGTCGCCCGGCGGTTACAGCGTGGCGGCGGCCTTCCTGTGCGAAGTGGTGCTGACCGCCGTGTTCCTGATCGTGATCATGGGCGCCACCCACGGCAAGGCACCGGCTGGCTTCGCGCCGCTGGCGATCGGCCTGTCGCTGACCCTGATCCATCTGATCAGCATCCCGGTCACCAACACCTCGGTGAATCCGGCCCGCTCCACCGCCGTGGCCTTCTTCGCCGGCAGCGGGGCGGTCAGCCAGCTGTGGCTGTTCTGGGTCGCCCCGCTGCTGGGCGGTGCGATCGGCGGCATCATCTACAAGTGGCTCGGCAACGACCGCTGAGGCCTGTGCGGACCATTGCGGCTGACCTTCGGCCGCAATGGTTACGCTTGTAACCGCAATTTGTGCGATCGCTCACGTTCCGTTAAGGTTGAGTTGACCGTCCGTGCACATGCCGGCCGGCGGGGCATCCGGGGATGGGATGCCAAGGCCGCCGGTCCATCCGACGGAGCCACGACACACCACCTTGGGGGATGCATGAAGTTCGCGCCTGTAGTGTTGTCGAGCCTGCTGTTCGCTGCGGCCCAGGCCGCCGCGCAGGCTCCCACCGAATGTCCTTCATTGCCGGCCAACAGCGGCCTGCAGTGGCAACAGCAGGCACAGGCCGATTTCCTGGTCTGCCGCGCCAGCACCAGCGATGGCCGCGAGGTACTGAGCCTGATGCTCAGTGCACGCGATCCCAACCTTCCATTGAACCGCTCGCTGCGCCACGAAAAGGGCAGCTTCGGCGGTGAATCACTGTACTGGTACCAGCCCGATCTGGGAGGCCAGCAGCCGCCCGGTTATGCCGAGCGCCGCATCAGCGTGGTCAAGCTCGACAAAGGGCGTTACGCGCAGATTTCGCTGTATCCGGACAGCGCGCAGGAACTGGGTTCGCTGCAACAGCTGGCGCAGGGGATGAGCCTGACCCCGTCGGCCGTGGCTGCCGGGAACTGACGATGGCGGGGATGACTGCCTTGCAGCATCCCCGCAATGCGAGCCGACCTGACGGTAGTGCCGGCCGCTGGCCGGCACCTCGATCCGCCGTGACCGCAGGCAGTTGCCGGCCAACGGCCGGCACCGCCTCAGAACTTGCCTTCCTGGAAATCGACGAAGGCCTGCATCAGTTCCTGCCGCGTGTTCATCACGAACGGGCCATGGCGCATCACCGGTTCTCGCAACGGACGACCAGCCACCAGGATCAGCCGCGCACCCTCGCTGCCGGCCGACAGATGCAGCTGCTCGCCACCGCCCAGCACCGCCAGTTCCTGGCGGGTGACGTCGCGCGCCGCGTCCAGCTCACCCACCGTCACCGCACCTTCGAACACATACGCGAAGGCGTTGTGCCCTTCCGGCAAGGCATAGGTCCAGGCGCGATCCGGGGCCAGCGTGATGTCCAGGTACAGCGGATCGGTGGCCGGCTGCACGATCGGGCCCTGCGTGCCATCCACGTTGCCGGCGATCACCTTCACTTCCACGCCGGCGTCCGGCCGCACCACGGGAATGCGCTCGGGCGCGAACTCCTGGTACTTCGGCTCGGTCATCTTCTCTTTCGCCGGCAGGTTCACCCACAGCTGGAAGCCGCGCATCTGACCGCTTTCCTGCTCGGGCATTTCCGAATGCACCAGGCCACGGCCTGCGGTCATCCACTGCACGCTGCCCGGGGTAAGCAGGCCCTCGTTGCCGTGGTTGTCGCGATGCCGCATGCGCCCGTCGAGCATGTAGGTGACGGTCTCGAAACCGCGATGCGGATGCTCCGGGAAGCCGGCGATGTAGTCCTCGGCACGGTCGGTGCCGAATTCATCGAGCAGCAGGAACGGGTCCAGGTCAGGCAGCGTCGGGCCGCCGATGACGCGGGTCAGGCGCACGCCGGCACCGTCGGAGGTGGGCATGCCACGGATGGTCCGCAGTACGCGGACCGGTTCGGGAAAGCTCATGGCGACTCCTGTTGGATGGATGCCACTGAAGATGGACGCCACATGGCCGCACGCCAATGGACGGCGCCGCAACCGATTGTTCCATCCCTGATGTTCGCTGCATGTCAGCACAACAAGCGTACGACCAAAGTACTACCGCCGATTCGTCCTGTGCCAATTGACCCTGCCGAGGGCACGCGGGACTCTTTGACTGTCTTTCCGGGAGAGAGCACCTCATGAAAGGGTTTTCCAAAATAGGCTGGGCGGTACTCGCCCTGCTCGGCGCCTTCTGTCTGGGCACCGTGGCCCTGCGCCGCGGCGAACACATCAATGCCCTGTGGATCGTCGTCGCCGCCGTTTCGCTGTACCTGGTGGCCTACCGCTTCTACAGCCTGTTCATCGCCAACAAGGTGATGCAGCTGGATCCGACCCGGGCCACCCCGGCGGTGATCAACAACGATGGCCTGGACTACGTGCCGACCAACAAGCACGTGCTGTTCGGTCACCATTTCGCCGCCATTGCCGGTGCCGGCCCGCTGGTGGGACCGGTGCTGGCCGCACAGATGGGCTACCTGCCCGGCCTGCTGTGGCTGGTGGTGGGCGTGGTGCTGGCCGGCGCGGTGCAGGACTTCATGGTCTTGTTCCTGTCCAGCCGCCGCAACGGCCGCTCCCTGGGCGATCTTGTGCGGGAAGAGATGGGCCAGGTGCCCGGCACCATCGCGCTGTTCGGTGCGTTCCTGATCATGATCATCATCCTGGCGGTGCTGGCGATGGTGGTGGTCAAGGCGCTGGCCGAAAGCCCGTGGGGCATGTTCACGGTGATCGCGACGATGCCCATCGCAATCCTGATGGGCGTGTACATGCGCTACATCCGCCCCGGCAGGATCGGCGAGATTTCGGTGGTCGGCCTGATCCTGCTGCTGGCCGCGATCTGGTACGGCGGCAAGGTCGCCGCCGATCCGGTCTGGGGCCCGGCCTTCACCTTCACCGGCACCCAGATCACCTGGATGCTGATCGGTTACGGCTTCGTCGCCTCGGTGCTGCCGGTGTGGCTGCTGCTGGCCCCCCGCGATTACCTGTCGACCTTCCTCAAGATCGGCACCATCATCGCACTGGCCGTCGGCATCCTGATTGTGATGCCGGAACTGAAGATGCCGGCGCTGACCCAGTTCGCTGCCAGTGGTGATGGCCCCGTATGGAAGGGCGGCATGTTCCCGTTCCTGTTCATCACCATCGCCTGCGGTGCGGTCTCCGGCTTCCACGCGTTGATTTCCTCCGGCACCACGCCGAAGCTGCTGGCCAATGAAGCGCACATGCGCTACATCGGCTACGGCGGCATGCTGATGGAATCGTTCGTGGCGGTGATGGCGCTGGTGGCGGCCTCGATCATCGATCCGGGCATCTACTTCGCGATGAACAGCCCGGCGGCGGTGATCGGTGCCGATGCGGCCTCGGCGGCGCACTACATCACCAACACCTGGGGCTTCACCATCACGCCCGAGCAGCTGACCGCGACCGCGGCGGCCATTGGTGAACCGACCATCCTGCATCGCGCAGGTGGCGCACCGACACTGGCGGTGGGCATCGCGCAGATCCTGCACGAAGCGATTCCCAGTGGCAGCGACGCGATGATGGCGTTCTGGTACCACTTCGCGATCCTGTTCGAAGCGTTGTTCATCCTCACGGCAGTCGACGCTGGCACCCGTGCCGGTCGCTTCATGCTGCAGGACCTGCTGGGCAACTTCGTGCCGGCCCTGAAGAAGACCGAATCGTGGACCGCCAACATCATCGGTACCGCCGGCTGCGTGGCGCTGTGGGGCTACCTGCTCTACACCGGCGTGGTCGATCCGTTCGGTGGCATCCAGACGCTGTGGCCGCTGTTCGGCATCTCCAACCAGATGCTGGCGGGTATCGCGCTGATGCTGGGCACGGTGGTGCTGTTCAAGATGAAGCGTGACCGCTATGCGTGGGTGACGGCCGTGCCGGCCATCTGGCTGCTGATCTGCACCACCTACGCCGGCTTCATCAAGATCTTCGACAGCAATCCGGCGCAGGGCTTCCTGGCCCAGGCACACAAGTTCCAGGCCGCCCTCGCCAGCGACACCATCACGGCACCGGCCAAATCGGTGGCGCAGATGAAGCAGATCGTGGTCAACGCCTACGTCAACACCGGCCTGACCGCGCTGTTCCTGCTGGTGGTGGGCGCAGTGCTGGTGTATTCGATCAAGACCATCCTGGCGGCCCGCCGCAATCCTCAGCGCAGCGACCGCGAGACCCCGTACGTGGCGCTGAAGCCGCATGAAATGGTGGATCTGTGATGAGCACGCAACTGGTTCCCGCCGGCCAGTACCAGGCACACCGCCGCATCTGGCGGCGCCTGGTGCAGACCGCCCGACTGTGCTGTGGCATTCCTGATTACGACAACTACGTCCGGCACATGCTGGAAAAGCATCCGGACCAGGAGCCGATGGATTACAAGACGTTCTTCCGCGAGCGCCAGGAAGCGCGCTACGGCGGACGCAACGGTGGTCGCTGCTGTTGAGGTTCCAGGGTGGGTGCCGGGCTTGCAGCCCGGCGCCCGCAGAGGCCGGAGCAACGGCAACAGCTGAGGCGTCGGCTCTGGGTTTCTGTGTGCTTGGCGAGGTGGTGTCGGATGGCGGGGACGCCGTAAACCCATCCCTGGGGGCTTGGCCGCGGCATCCATGCCGCGGACACCCCGCCATCCGACACCACCCCACCTTCGACAGATTTCCGGTGACGGCGAGATGCATCAGGGGTCAGATCCGTTTCCTCCGGGAAACGGATCTGACCCCTTCCATGTTCATGGAGGCCCATGAAATGCATCCGCGCATGGCGTGGATCTACGCAGGCATGACGCCGGGGCGGCCCGGACTCAACCGTTGGCCATCCACTTCAGGATCAGGCCAGTGACATAGGCCAGCCCGGTGCCGGTGGCGTAGCCCACCGTGCCCAGCAGCACGCCCACCGGAGCCAGCGTCGGATGGAACGCCGCGGCCACCACGGGGGCCGAAGCGGCTGCGCCGATGTTGCCCTGCGAACCGATCGCGAAGAAAAACAGCGGCGCGCGCAGCAGCTTGGCCACCACCCACAGCACCAGCACATGCGTGGCCATCCAGATCGCGCCGAGCAGGAACAGCCACGGCCGGTCCAGCAGCGACAGCAGGTTCATCTGCATGCCGATGCAGGCGATCAGGAAGTACAGGAACACCGTGCCCAGCCGCGAAGCGCCCGCAGCTTCCAGCCGGCGCGCACGGGTGAAGCTCAGGCCCAGGCCCATCGCTGTCGACAGCAGGATCACCCACACGAACTGGCTGTCCAGGCTGAACTGGCTGGCCCAGCTGACATTGGCCTTGAACCAGCCCGCCAGCGGCGCGGCGATGGCATGGGCCAGGCCGACGCCGCCCAGTGCCACGCCGACGATCACCATCAGGTCGGTCATGCTGGGAATGCGGGCGTTCTGCGCCTCGTAGGCACTGATGCGCGCCTTCATCTCATCGATGGCACGGGTATCGGCACCGTTGCGGGTATCGATCTGCTGCGCGCGGTTGGCCAGGAACAGCAGGATGGCCATCCACAGGCTGGCGCAGGCCACGTCGACCACCGCGAACTGGCCGAAGGTGGTGGCATCGGTGCCGAACACTTCGCGCATGGCCACCATGTTGGCGCCGCCGCCGATCCAGCTGCCGGCCAGCGCCGCCATGCCGGCCCAGGTATCACCGGCCACGGTTTCGGGGTGGATCAGCTTCATCAGCTGGAACGAGACGATGGCGCCGAGCATGATGCCGGCGGTACCGGCGCAGAACACGATCAGCAGTTTCGGGCCGAGCTTGGCAATACCCTTGAGGTCGATCGACAAGGTCAGCAGGACCAGCGCGGCCGGCAGCAGCACGTCACGCGCGACCGGGTTGTACAGCGAGGTGTTGTGGCCGTCGATGACACCGGCGGTGTTGTAGATGGCGGGGACGAAGTAGCACAGCAGCAGCGCCGGCACCCAGGCGAAGATCTTCTTCAACAACGGGGTCGGGCCACTTGCAGCCCAGAAGATCAGGGCCAGGGTGGCGGCAATCAGGCCCAGGCCAACGATGTCGTTGCTGATCAGGGCAGTAGCGGGTTCGGTCGGCATGGGATCCTCTGTCGATCGAAAGAGCGGGAAAAAAAAGCGCCGCATGAAGCGGCGCACCCCGAGATTAACATTGTCTTCACGCCGGGTCATGCTGCACTGCCGGCTGCCCTCTCCCGGAGCCACTCCCATGCAGCTCGGCGCCTTCTCCGTCAGCCTCTCGGTCAGGGACCTGCCGGCCTCCCGCAGCTTCTACGAAGCACTGGGCTTCTCGGTGACCGGTGGCGAGCCGGCGCAGAACTGGCTGGTGATGCGCAACAACGGCGTTGTCATCGGCCTGTTCCAGGGCATGTTCGAGGGCAACCTGCTCACCTTCAACCCGGGCTGGGACCAGCACAAGCAGGAACTGCCCCACTTCCAGGATGTACGTGAACTGCAGGCGGAACTGGATGCGAAGGGCATTGAACTGGCGGTGCGTACCGACCCTCATGGCCGGGGCACCGGCTACCTGCAGTTGGCCGATCCCGACGGCAATGTGATCCTGATCGACCAGCATGTGGCGCGGCCGAACGGCCGGTAATGCGAACGGACATTGCGTGGGCAGGCGTCGACCTTGGTCGACGGGCAGCATGCCAGCCAAGGTTGGCATCTACCAGGACGGCCGGTTCAGGCCGGACGTGAAGCGCTGAAATCGAGCGTGGCGCGCGTGCCACGCGGCTCGCAGGGCTGCAGCTGCAGGGTCCAGCCAAGGTGCTCGCAGAGCCGGGCGATCAGGTCCAGGCCGATGCCGCCGCCACGGTCGGCGCGCTCGCCACGGGCCATCCGCGCGTGGATCGCCGCAATCTCCTCCGGGCTCATGCCATGTCCCGGATCCTGCAGGGTCAGCACCGCCGACGAGCTCAGGCGCAACTCAATGTGGCCACGCCCACTGTTCTCGATGGCATTGCGCAGCAGGTTGCCGATCGCGGCCTGCACGACGGCCAGCGGCGCGACAATATCCACCGGGGCCGCCTGGATGCCGATGCTCAGGTCCTTGTCACCGAGCAGGTGACGATGGTCGTCGACGATTTCCGGCAGCAGCTGGTCCAGGGCGATGCGCTCGGCGCGTGCGGCCAGGCGCGCCGGGTCACGCGCCAGCACCAGCAGCAGTTCGATCAGCTGCTCCACGCTCTGCGCGGTGCGCAGCACGCGTTGCATCTGCTGGCGCGCGCGCTCGGGCAGGCCCGGCTGTTCCAGTGCCAGCTCTGCGGCACCGGTCATCACCGCAATCGGCGTGCGCAGCTCGTGGCTGGCGGTGCTGATGAACACCCGCTCGCGTTCCACAAACTGCTCGTTGCGGTCCAGATAGTCGTTCAGTGCATCGGCAATGGTGTGCAGCTCGGAACTGCCGCGCGGGTCGACCTCGATGCGCTGGCCCTGGACCCCCGGCCGCAGCGCGGCGATGTGCTGCGCCAGCAGGCTCAACGGGCGCACCATGCGTTCCATGCCGAACGACGCCATCAGCACGGTGACGAAGATCATGATCACCCCGGCCAGCATCACCCAGCGCGTGGCGAACTGTTCCAGGTCATGGAAGTCGGAAATGTCCAGCGCCAGCGCCACCCGCCCCATCGAGCCGGTGTCACGCACCATCACCGCAGTCTGCCGCCCCTTGATCGGCACCCCGTCATGCAGCCCCGGGTGCAGCATGCGCACGCTTTCCGGCATGTTGCCTTCATCGAAGCGGAACAGGCTGAGCGTGTCAGAGTCCTGCCAGCGATAGTGCGGCTCGTGCTCGGTGTGCTCGACGATGCTGTCCAGTTCGGAATTGAGCAGCGCGCGCCAGGCAGCGTGCTCTGCATGTTCATGCACGTAGTTGCCGACGCTGAACACCGCGATCGACAGCAGCGCCAGATAGCCCAGCAACCACCACACCACGCGCCGGTACAACGGCCCCGGCTTACTCGCCTTCATCATCATCCTTGCCGGCATCGCTGGGCGTGGTCACGGCCAAGCGGTAACCCACCCGCGGCAGGGTATGGATCAGTTTCTCGGCGAACGGTCCGTCCACACTGCGGCGCAGCTCGTAGACATGCGAACGCAGCAGGTCGCCATCCGGCGGTTCGTCGCCCCACAGAGCGAATTCCAGCTGCTGGCGGGTCACCGCGCCGGGGCTGGCGCGCATGAGCACTTCCAGCAGCTTGCGGCAGGCCGGGTACAGGTGCAGCACCTGGGTGCCGCGCTGGGCTTCCAGGGTGGCCAGATCCAGGACCAGATCGCCCACCTGCAGGCGCTTGCGCGGGTTGCGTCCCTGCGCACGCAGCAGCAGCGCTTCCAGCCGCACCTCCAGCTCCGGGAGTGCGAACGGCTTGGTCAGGTAGTCGTCGGCGCCGGCGCGGAAGCCGGCAATCTTGTCCGGCAGCTCGTCACGCGCGGTCAGCATGATCACCGGCACTTCCGATGCATGCTCGGCGCGCAGCCGGCGCAGCACCTCCGGGCCCTCCATGCGCGGCAGCATCCAGTCCAGGATGACGGCGTCATACGGATGGCTCCCGGCCAGGTGCAGTCCGGTGATGCCATCCGGCGCCACGTCGAGCACATGCCCGCGCGACTCGAAATAGTCGAACAGGTTGGCCACCAGCTGGCGGTTGTCCTCGATCACCAACAGACGCATGCACGAAACATCCACGGAAGTTCGTACCATGGTAGCGCCGCACATGTCGGAATGCGGTCGCCCCGGCGCCGCTCTGACGCTTTTCCCACCCCCGCCACCTCAGAATGGCCGTTTTGCTCCCGGAGCCTGCCGTGCCCGTAGCCCTGCCCCGCCGTTGGCGCCTGCCCCTGTTGTGGCTGCTGATCATTGCTGCGCTGGCAGCGGGGATCGGCCTTCGGCAGCCGCAGCCGCCGGACGAGCCGCGCTTCGTGCTGGCGGCCCGGACCATGGTCGAGAGCGGGCAATGGCTGCTGCCGCACCGCGGCGTGGAACTGTATGCGGAGAAGCCACCCGTCTTCATGTGGCTGCAGGCCGCCGCCTACGAGATCGTCGGCAGCTGGCAGTGGTCCTTCCTGCTGCCGTCGTTGCTGGGCGCCCTGCTCAGCCTGTGGCTGGTGTCGGACCTGGCGCGGCGGCTATGGTCGCCACGACATTCCATCTACGCCGTCGCTGCGCTGTTCTGCACCCTGCAGTTCGGGCTGATGGCCAAGCGCGCGCAGATCGACATGGTGCTGGTGGGCATGACCACCGTGGCCCTCTGGGGCCTGATGCGTCATCTGTGTGAACGCCGCAACCTGCCTGCCCTGTGGCTGGCCGGCTTCGCCGCAGGCGTCGGCACGGTGACCAAGGGCGTGGGTTTCCTGCCGCTGCTAATGGTGCTGCCCTGGTTCGGCTGGTGGCTGTACCAGCGCCGCCGCGGACGCACGGTGGAGGGTCCGCATCCGGCAACCCTGCTCTGGCTGATCCCGGCCTTCCTGCTGGGTGTCGGGGTGTGGCTGGCGCCGCTGGGCTGGGCCCTGCTGCACACGCCCAGTGCCGAACTGCAGGCTTATGCGCACGAGCTGCTGTTCAAGCAGACCGGCACCCGTTATGCCAATGCGTGGCACCACCGGCAGCCCGCCTGGTATTACCTGCAGGTGATCCTTACCCTGTGGCTGCCGGGCAGCCTGCTGCTGCCGATGCTGTTCAAGCCCTGGTGGCGCCGTATCCGCCGTGGCGACCGCCGCCAGTGGCTGCTGCTGGGCTGGGCCGTGCTGGTACTGGTGTTCTTCAGCGCCAGCCCGGGCAAGCGCGAGGTGTACCTGCTGCCGATGTTGCCGGCGATGGCGCTGGCCGTAGCCCCGCTGCTGCCCGGCCTGCTGCGCCGCCTGTGCGTTCGCCGCTACCTGTTCGGCTACAGCGTGGTGCTGATGCTGGCCACTGGCACGCTGGGCGTGATGCTGCTGACCGAACACGCTTGGGCGGTGGCCCAGCTGGAACGCCGCGCCATGCCCGATACCCTGCTGCCGGTGCTGGGCGATGGCCTGCTGACCTTCGCCATCGCGCTGGCCACGCTGATCGTGTGGTTGCGGGTGCGCCGCGCGGCGACGCTGGTGCTGCTGACCCACGGCATGCTGTGGATGCTCTACGGCCTGGTACTGATCCCTGCGCTGGATCCCTATGCATCGGCGTCAGCGCTGATGCGCCGGGTCGGCGCGCGGATCGGACCGGATGCCGAACTGGCGCTGGTGGCCTGGCGCGAGCAGAACCTCCTGCAGGCCGACCGCCCGGTACGCGAATTCGGCTTCAAGCGGCCCTGGGCAGAGCAATGGCATGACGCCGGCCCTTGGCTCGCTGAGGCGCCGGACAAGCGCTGGCTGCTGGTGCTGGACGATGCGATGAGCCCCTGCGTGGACCCGGCCAAAGTGATCGACATCGGTGTTGCCAACAGGAATCGTTGGCAACTGCTTCCCGGTACCGCATGGAACCCGGAGTGCCACGCCGAGCGGACAGGATCGACCGCCGAAGAAGACTGAACGTTGACACGTGCCGGACGAACATTAACCCGGCACGAACGAGCATCCGACCCTTCTCCGACATCCAGGTGACGAGCATGACTGCGGATTCCCGAACCGCCCCTTCCCAGCATGCCCGTCCGTCCCCTTGATTCGGTAGCGCCGCTTGCGACATCACCACTGGCGTCTCGATTTGCCGTAACTCACCTCTGGCTGCCTGTCGCAATCGGTCTGCCGTTGTTTACGCTGCTGATGGGCTTCGGCGGCGATCAATGGGTGGCCGATCACCTGTTCCGTCTTGAAGGCAGCCACTGGGCGCTGCAGGACGCCTGGATCACCCGCAGCGTCGTGCACAAGGCGGGCAAATGGTTGAGCACGGCGGCGGCGCTGGTCGTGATCCTGCTGTGCTTCCACCACTGGCGTAAGGGTCGCGATCGCACCCTGCAATGGGCGCTGCTTTATGTCGTAATTGCCATGGCACTGGGCACCGGCGTGATCTCCCTGCTGAAGTCGCTGGTGCCGATGGAATGCCCGTGGGACCTGCTGCGCTACGGTGGCCACCAGCCTTTCATCGGTCTGTTCACCCTGCGCCCGGAAGGCATGCCGGCACAGGCCTGCTTCCCGGCAGGCCACGCCAGCGCAGGCTATGCGTGGCTCTGCCTGTACTTCTTCGCGTTGCTGTGGCGGCCGTCCTGGCGCTGGACCGGGCTCTGGATCGGCCTCGGCACCGGCCTGGTGTTCGGGATCAGCCAGCAGTTGCGGGGCGCCCATTTCCTTTCGCATGACATTGCCACCGCGTTGATATGTTGGCTGCTTTCGTTGGGCCTGTATGTTCTGATCCACCGTCAGCTGGACCGTCCCCACCGCCAGGAGGCAAACGCATGAGTGCATCGGTCCAACGCCCCGCCCGCCTCCCCGCCCTTGCGGGTCTTCGCAACTGGCGGCCGCAGCTCTCCACGGAAGCACTGATCGCGCTGACCAGCCTGTTCTTCGCGGTGGCCGGCAACGGCCTGTTCTGGCACAGCGCGATGGCCAGCCATCCAGGCAGCCTGCGTTACGCGCTTTCGCTGCTGCTGTTGCTGCTGGGTGCACACGGCGTGCTGCTGGGCATCCTGGTCTGGCGCTGGAATGCCAAAGTGGTAATCAGCCTGTTGCTGCTGGTGACGGCGTTCGCTGCGCACTACATGAGCCGCTACCACATCTATCTGGATGCGGACATGCTGCGCAACGTGCTGGCGACCGACCCCAAGGAGAGCCGCGAGCTGATGACCGTATCGCTGCTGTGGCCGGTGCTGCTGCTGGCCGTGCTGCCGATGGTGGTGCTGTGGCGCGTGCAGCTGCGCCGACGCAGTTGGGGCCGCAGCCTGCTGTGGCGACTCGGCTTCCTGGTCGTGGCGGCGGCGACCGCAGTTGGCGGTGCGCTGATCTCGTTCCAGGATATCTCGGCGCTGATGCGCAACCAGCGCGAAGTACGCTATCTCGCCACCCCGGCCAACGTGCTGCTCGGTATGCCGCGCGCGCTGCGTGGCGACAACCCGGTGCAGCGCGCGCCGAAGCTGCCGATCGGCACCGACGCCAAGGCCACGCCACGCGCCCCGGCCAGCAAGCCGCGCCTGCTGGTGATCGTCATGGGCGAAACCGTGCGCGCGCAGAACTGGGGGCTCAACGGTGGCCGCAACACCACCCCGGAGTTGGCCCAGGCACCGGTGATCAACTTCCCCGACATGCACTCCTGCGGCACCAGCACCGAAGTGTCGCTGCCGTGCCTGTTCTCGCCGTGGGGACGTCACGACTACGATGAAAAGAAGATCCGTGCACACCAGTCGCTGCTGCACGTGCTGAACCGCGCCGGCATCGCACCGTTGTGGCGTGACAACCAGTCCGGCTGCAAGGGCGTCTGCGAAGGGCTGGAGTTCCAGTCGCTGTCCGATGCGACCACGCCGGGGCTGTGCGCCGATGGCCGCTGCATGGACGAGATCCTGCTGCAGGACCTGGCCACCCAGGTGCGTGCCAAGCCCGGTGACCGCGTGGTGGTGCTGCACCAGCTGGGCAACCACGGTCCGGCCTACTTCGAGCGTTACCCGGCAGCCTTCGCGCGCTTCAAGCCAACCTGCGACACCCGTGACATCGGCCGTTGCTCTCGCGAAGAGATCACCAACAGCTATGACAACGCGGTGTTGTACACCGATCATTTCCTGAGCAAGACCATCGGCACCCTGCAGGGCATGCAGGATTACGACACGGCGATGATCTACCTGTCCGACCATGGTGAATCGCTGGGCGAGAAGGGCCTGTTCCTGCATGGCGTGCCGTATGCGATCGCTCCGGCCGAGCAGACCCGCGTACCGATGACGATATGGTTCTCGCCGGGCTTTGCCAGCAGCCGTGGGTTGGACCTGCAGTGCGTGCGCAAGCGTTCGGCGGCGTATACCGACCACGACAACCTGTTCCCGTCGGTGCTGGGCCTGATGCAGGTGAAGACCTCGCTGTATGAGCGCGATCGCGACCTGTTCGCCAACTGCGAAGGTTGAGGGTTGTTCGGCAGGGCTTGCAGCCCTGCACCCGCGGTAGTGCCGGCCGCTGGCCGGCAGCCTCGACAGCAACAGCAACAGCAACAGCAACAGCAACAGCAAAAGCAAAAGCAAAAGCTGGCATTCCGTGGATTGGCGGGGTGGGTCCGGTTGCGGGGGACGCTGCAAGTACGTCCATGTAAGCTCGGTCGCCGCATCCATGCGGCTCACGCCCCCGCAACCGGACCCACCCCGCCTTCGACAGATTTCCGCGATCTGTTGGAACGACGCATTGCCCTGGTGGGTGTCGACCTTGGTCGACACAGTAGATCCACGCCATGCGTGGATGACTCATTCGATATCTGACAGATGTGTCGACCAAGGTCGACACCTACCGACAGCACATGGAATCTGTCGGAGGTGGGGCGGTGTCGGAGTGCGGGGTGTCAGCCGCATGGATGCGGCTGCCAAGCCTACAAGGACGTACTTGCGGCGTCCCCGCACTCCAACACCGCCCCGCCAAACCACGGACAGTCCGCTGTTGCTGTTGCTTCGGCCTTTGCCGTTGCTTGAAGGCCTCTGCGGGTGCCGGGCGCCGCCCGGCCGACTTCCGCCACTTGCGGTGGCAGCGACGGCCCACTAGCCTTCGGCCGTCGTTCACCACCCAAGGACCGCCCGTGAAACACCGTCATCTCCTGCTGGCCTCGGCAATCGCCGCCGCCACGCTGGCCCTGGCCGCCTGCAAAAAGGAAGCTGCCCCAGGCACCGATACCGCCAGCAGCAGCGCCCCGGCCGGCGAAACCGCCGACCAGTTCGTGGCCCGCATCAATGCCGAATTCAAGGCCGCCTACCCGGAGATGACCTCGGCGCAGTGGCTGTCTTCCACCTACATCAACAGTGATTCCGAACGCATCGCGGCCAAGGCCAACGAGCGCTCGCTGACCCAGCTCAACAGCTGGATCGAGCAGGCCGCCAAGTTCGACGGCAAGCCGATGAGCGAGGACAGCAAGCGTGCGATCCACCTGCTGAAACTGATGTCCTCGATGCCGGCGCCGCGCGATCCGGCCAAGCTGGCCGAGCTGACCCAGATCGCCACCCGCATGGAAGGCAGCTACGGCGCTGGCAAGTACTGCACCGACGCCAACGATCCGAACTCCTGCCGCCAGCTGGGCGAGCTGGAACAGGTACTGGCGCGCAGCCGCGACTACGACAAGCAGCTTGACGCCTGGCAGGGCTGGCACAGCACCACCAAGAGCATGCGCGGCGACTACCAGAAGTTCGTCGGCCTGGTGAACGAAGGCGCCAAGGGCATGGGCTTCACCGATGCCGGCCAGATGTGGCGCAGCGGCTACGACATGCCGCCGGAGCAGATCGGCCCGGAAACCGACCGCCTGTGGGAACAGGTCAAGCCGATGTACGAGCAGCTGCACTGCTACGCGCGCGGCAAGCTGGACAAGACCTATGGCAAGGACAAGGCCGAAGTGGGCAATGGCCTGATCGCCGCGCACCTGCTGGGCAACATGTGGCAGCAGGACTGGTCGAACCTGTGGGACCAGCTGGAACCGTACCCGGGCGCCGGCAGCCTGGACATCACCGCGGCGCTGGAAAAGCAGTACCAGACCAACCTGAGCGCGGCGCTGGCCAAGGCCGGCAAGGATGCCAACGTGGCCGCGCAGTACAAGGCGCAGCGCGAGGCCGAACTGCGTACCGCCAAGCAGATGACCGAGCGCGCGCAGGACTTCTACGTGTCGCTGGGCATGCCGTCGCTGCCGCAGTCCTACTGGGAAAAGACCCAGTTCATCAAGCCTGACGACCGCGACGTGGTCTGCCACGCCAGTGCCTGGGACATGAACATGGAAGGCGACGTGCGCACCAAGATGTGCATCAAGCCGAACGAAGAGAACTTCACCACCATCTACCACGAGCTGGGCCACATCTATTACGACCTGGCCTACAACCCGCTGCCACCGCTGTTCCAGGGCGGTGCCAACGATGGCTTCCACGAAGCGATCGGCGACACCATCGTGCTGGCGATGACGCCCAAGTACCTCAGCTCGATCGGCCTGGTCGATGCGCCGACCGAAAGCCGCGAGGCGGTCATCAACAACCAGATGCGCATGGCGCTGTCAGGCGTGTCGTTCCTGCCGTTCGGGCTGATGATCGACCGCTGGCGCTGGGGCGTGTTCGATGGCTCGATCACTGCCGACAACTACAACAAGGCGTGGTGGGACCTGAAGGCCAAGTACCAGGGCGTGGCGCCGGCCAGCACCCGTGGCGAAGAGTTCTTCGATCCGGGCGCGAAGTACCACGTGCCGGGCAACACCCCGTACACCCGCTACTTCCTGGCGCGCATCCTGCAGTTCCAGTTCTACAAGGGCCTGTGCGATGCGGCCGGCTACAAGGGCCCGCTGCATGAGTGCACCTTCTACGGCAACAAGGAAGCCGGCCAGAAGTACTGGGCGATGCTGAGCAAGGGTGCCAGCCAGCCGTGGCAGGCCACGCTGAAGGAGCTGACCGGTACCGACAAGCTCGATGCCGGCCCGATGATCGAGTACTTCACCCCGGTCAACGAGTGGCTGAAGCAGCAGAACGAAGGCCAGATGTGCGGCTGGCAGGCCAACGCGGCCCCGGCGGCAAAATGAAAAAAGGGGCGGGTCCGCGAGGATCCGTCCCTTTCCGGTAGTGCCGGCCGCTGGCCGGCAACTACGCGATGAAGACCCAACGGGCAGCCGGCCAGCGGCCGGCTCTACCGAAACAGCAGTCAGCTGTTCTTCTTCGCGGCCATCGCTGCGGCCAGCTCGGCCTTGAATTCCTCGAAGGTCTGGCCCTTCTCCCTGGCTTCGGCCTGTGCGGCATCGCGCAGTGCATCGGAGTACATCAGGCGCACCGGCGTGCCGTTGCGTTCGTGCAGCTCACCGGCCTGCATGATCAGCGCCAGCACCTGTGCGGCGCTTTCGCTGTGGCCGGCAATGCGGCCATCCATGCCCAGCACCCATTCGCCGTCGCGGCGCACGACACCGGCCAGCAGGGTGCGCTGTGCATCGCGCAGTTCCGCATGCGGCTCCACCGGCGAGGCCTGCGCGGCGGCCTTGTTGGCGGCCTGCTTTTCCTGGCGACGGCGCTGGTCGCGGCGGGTCTTGGAGCTGGTGGACATGGTGCGGTACCGCTGCGAAGGGGGGCGCAAGGATAGCGCACCCCGCCCGCAGCACCGCTTCACACCCCTCAGTCCAGCACTTTGCCGTGCCGCCAGTAGCCCATGAAGGTGATCGCGCGGCGGTCCAGCCCGCAATCGCGCACCAGATGGCGACGGATCGCCATCACGGCCCCCGCCTCGCCCGCCACCCAGGCGTACAGCGGCCCGGCCACCCGGGTATCGGCCTGCTCCCAGAGGATCTGCGTATCGACGTCGATCTCCTCCAGCGCATCGCCGGCAGTCACGCCCGAGGTCGCTGCCAACCGCGCCTGGACCGCCTGCAGCAACCGCTGTCCGTAGGCGGCCTGCCCGCGCGGCAGCCAGACCAGCTCGGCGCTGGAGGGCGCCTTCAGGTGCACCGCATCACCGGCCTGCGCCACCTCCAGCAGCGCCAGCGTGCGCGGTGGGTCGACCATGGCCGCCAGTTCCTCGAGGATGCCGGCCACCGCAGGCAACGCGGTTTCATCGGCCACCAGCAGCACCTGGCCGACACCGGCCGGTGGCTTCCACTCCCAGCCCTCGCTGCTCTCGGCACAGTCGGCGTCCGGGGCCAGCAGCACTACACGGTCGCCTGGGCGGGCGTGCATGGCCCAGCGCGAGGCGGGGCCGGTTTCGCCATGGATGACGAAATCGACGTCGACCTCGCCCTGCTCGGCGCGCAACTGGCGGATGGTGTAGGTACGCATCGGCGGGCGCTTGTCGTCCGGCAGGGCCCGGTAGCGTGGGTACCAGTCTTCACCGCTGGGGACCTGCGGCACCTCCTGGCCGGGCAAGGGGAAGAACACCTTGATGCGCTGGTCAGGGCCTTCGGTCTTCATCCGCGCCACGTCGGCACCGGTGAACACCATGCGGTCAAGGGAAGGGGAAAGAACGCGGCGCTCCTTCAGCGCCACCTCGAACAGGCGGTAGGTCTGCTGCGCAGCCATGGGGAACCTCATGCAACGACATCGGATTGGCTGGCTGTCGTGCATCCACGCACCGGCTGGCTGGAGTGCCCAGCCTAGTCCGGTCGTTCCTCTTCGCAAGCGTTGCGGGCAAAGCGGCCGGCCCTACCCCTGCGCGCTGCTCAATGGCCCGTGCAGGCCGCCTGTGCCGCGCGTTCACGCTGGTGTTCCCAGTACCAGAACACGAAGCCGGCGGCGAAGAACGCGGCCTGCCCCAGCGCCAGGTGCAGCGGGCTGGCACTGAGCAGCGGCGACACCACGCCGGCCACCACCGTGCTGATCATCAGCTGCACGAAGGCCTGCAGCGACGAGGCCAGGCCGCGCTGGTGCGGGTACATGTCCAGCACCGCCAGCGCCAGGATCGGGAAGATCAATGCCATGCCCATGCCGCCCAGGAAGATCGGCAGTACCGCCCATGGCAGCACGAACTGTGGCGACAGCGCCACGTAGCCGACATTCAGCAGCACCGACAGCGCACACAGGCCGAAACCAATGGACACCTGGCGGGTGGGCGTGGTGTGCCCGGCCATGCGCCCGGACAGGAACGAGCCGGTGGTCATGCCGCCGATGGTGGGGATGAACAGCCAGGCAAAACCACCCTCGCCCAGATGCAGGTGCTGCATCACGAACACCGGCGCCGAGGAGATGTACAGGAAAATGCCGCCGAAACCGATGCTGCCGGCCAGCGCCAGGCGCAGAAACCGCGGGTTGAAACCGATGCGCACGTAATCACGCAGCAGCACGCGCGGCGACAACGGCACCCGTGCCTCCACCGGATGGGTTTCCGGCAGGTAGCGTGCAGTGGCCGCCAGCAGGAGCAGCGCAAACACCACCAGGAACCAGAAAATCAGTGGCCAGCCGGCGCCACTGAGCAGGATCCAGCCGCCAATGATCGGTGCGATGGCCGGAGCGATGCCGAACAGCATCGATACCTGGCTCATCAGACGCTGCGCGTCGTGTCCGTGGTACAGGTCGCGGATCACCGCGCGGCCGACGATCATGCCGACGCCTGCTGACAGGCCCTGCAGCGCACGGAACGCCAGCAGCGTGGTCAGGTCGGTGGACAGCGCGCAGCCGACCGAAGCGCCGACGAACACCACCAGGCCACCGAGGATCACCCGCTTGCGGCCCCAGGCATCGGACAGCGGGCCGTGCGCAAGGCTCATCAGGCCGTAGAACAGCAGATACACGCTGATGGTCTGCTGCACCGCCACCTCGTCCACCGCCAGGCGCTGGGCCAGCTGCGGGAACGCCGGGAAGATGGTGTCGATCGAGAACGGACCGAACATGGCCAGGCCGGCGAGCAGCAGGGCCATGCGGCGGGTGGAGGGAGCAACAGCGGCGGTCATGGGAAAGGCGTCCGGCAGGGCCATGCGCGGCACGCACGGCGGGCGCCGGTCCCCTGCAGCAGGGACGGCGCCAGATGAATTCGGGTATCCGCCCATCATAGGTGGGGATTGCACCTGATGCCATGCAGCAGTGCACAAAACGCACGGACGGGCCATCGGCCATTCAGGCGCGGCCTCCAGGACCGAAGGCGGCCGCCGCGCCCGCAACGGGCTATAATCGGCGGGCAACACGGTGGGAGAAGCGGAACACCGCTGCCGAAGGCGCAACGCCCGTAATCGCTCAGGCCCGATACCACCCGTAACACAACTCTGGAGAGACCGGTTCGATCCGGCGCCGAAGGGGCACGAAGCTGCGGTCCGCCGCGCTTTTAAACTCTCAGGCAAAAGGACAGAGGGGCGCCCCGCAGACCGCCGACCGGCGGCTTGTGCCCGTGCGTGTGCCCTTTCCTGACGGATCCTTCGCCATGTCCCAGAACACCCCTTCCCTGCGTGAGCTCGAGCACCACAACGCGTTCGTCGAGCGCCACATCGGCCCCAACGACGCCGAGATCGCGCAGATGCTCGACGTCGTCGGCCACGCGTCGCTGGATGCGATGACCGACGCCATCGTGCCGGCCAAGATCAAGTCGCCGGCACCGCTGGCACTGCCGGAGTCGATGACCGAAGTGCAGGCACTGGCGAAGATCCGTGCGATCGCCGACAAGAACACCGTGCTGCGCAGCTTCATCGGCCAGGGTTACTACGGTACCCACACGCCGAACGTGATCCTGCGCAACATCCTGGAAAACCCGGCGTGGTACACCGCCTACACCCCGTACCAGGCGGAAATCTCGCAGGGCCGCATGGAAGCGCTGATCAACTTCCAGACCCTGTGCGCCGACCTGACCGGCATGGAAATCGCCAACGCCTCGCTGCTGGACGAAGCCACCGCCGCCGCCGAAGCGATGACCCTGGCCAAGCGTTCGGCCAAGTCGAAGTCGGACACCTTCTTCGTGCACGACGCCGTGCACCCGCAGACCCTGGAACTGCTGCGTACCCGCGCCGAGCCCATGGGCATCGTGCTGCGCGTCGGCGCCCCGGCCGAAGCGCTGGAAGCAGAAGCCTTCGGCCTGCTGCTGCAGTATCCGGACACCTTTGGCCAGGTCGGCGACTACAAGGCGCTGGTCGATGCCGTGCACGCACGCGGCGGCCTGGTGGCCGTGGCCACCGACCTGCTGGCCCTGACCCTGCTGGCTGCCCCGGGCGAATGGGGCGCGGACATCGTTGTCGGCAACAGCCAGCGTTTCGGCGTGCCGTTCGGCTTCGGTGGCCCGCACGCCGCCTTCATGGCCTGCCGTGACGCCTACAAGCGCTCGATGCCGGGCCGCCTGATCGGCGTTTCGATCGATGCCCAGGGCAACCCGGCCTACCGCCTGACCCTGCAGACCCGCGAACAGCACATCCGCCGCGAGAAGGCCACCTCCAACATCTGTACCGCGCAGGTGCTGCTGGCGGTGATGGCCTCGATGTACGCCGTTTACCACGGCCCGGAAGGCCTGACCCGCATTGCCCGCCGCACCCATCGACTGGCCTCGATCCTGGCCGCAGCGCTGCGCAATGCCGGCGTGCAGGTCGGTGGCGACTTCTTCGACACCCTGCATGTCACCGGCGTGCATGCCGATGAGATCCACGCCAGCGCCCGTGCCGCCGGTTACAACCTGCGCGCGATCGACAGCGACTCGGTCGGCATCAGCCTGGACGAGACCGCCACCCGTGCCGACGTGGTCGCGCTGGCCGCCGTGTTCGGCGCGCAGGCCGACGTCGAGGCGCTGGATGCCAGCACCGCCGATGCGCTGCCGGCCGGCCTGCTGCGCCAGTCCGCGTTCCTGACCCATCCGGTGTTCAACACCCACCACAGCGAGCACGAACTGCTGCGCTACCTGCGTTCGCTGGCCGACAAGGACCTGGCGATGGACCGCACGATGATCCCGCTGGGCTCGTGCACGATGAAGCTCAACGCCACCGCCGAGATGATCCCGGTGACCTGGCCGGAGTTCTCGCAGATCCATCCGCTGGTGCCGGCCGACCAGGCACTGGGCTACAAGGAACTGATCGACTCGCTGGAAGCGATGCTGGTCGAATGCACCGGCTACGACGCGGTCAGCCTGCAGCCGAACTCCGGCGCACAGGGCGAGTACGCCGGCCTGCTGGCGATCCGGGCATACCACCGCTCGCGCGGCGAAGGCCACCGCGACATCTGCCTGATCCCGGATTCGGCGCACGGCACCAACCCGGCCTCGGCGCAGATGTGCGGCATGAAGGTGGTGGTCACCAAGACCGATGCCAACGGCAACGTCGATGTGGAAGACATCCGCCTCAACGCCGAGAAGTACAGCGACCGCCTGGCCGCGATCATGATGACCTACCCGTCCACGCACGGCGTGTTCGAGGAAGAGGTGGTCGAGATCTGCGAGATCATCCACCAGCACGGCGGCCAGGTGTACACCGACGGCGCCAACATGAACGCCCTGGTCGGCGTGGCCAAGCCCGGCAAGTGGGGTTCGGACGTTTCGCACCTGAACCTGCACAAGACCTTCTGCATCCCGCACGGCGGCGGCGGCCCGGGCGTCGGCCCGTGCGCGGTCAAGGAACACCTGGCCCCGTTCCTGCCGGGCAAGCTGGGTGACAACGGCCCGGTCGGCATGGTCAGCGCCGCCAGCTTCGGCAGCGCCTCGATCCTGCCGATCAGCTGGATGTACATCGCGATGATGGGCCGCGAAGGCCTGCGCAAGGCCACCCAGGTCGCGCAGCTCAACGCCAACTACATCGCCAAGCGCCTGGCCCCGCACTTCAAGACCCTGTACACCGGCCGCAACGGCCTGGTGGCACACGAGTGCATCCTCGACGTACGCCCGCTGGAGAAGACCAGCGGCATCGGCGCCGAGGACGTCGCCAAGCGCCTGATCGACTTCGGCTTCCACGCCCCGACCCTGAGCTTCCCGGTGGCCGGCACGCTGATGGTCGAACCGACCGAGAGCGAATCGCTGCACGAGCTGGACCGCTTCATCGACGCGATGATCCAGATCCGCGAGGAGATCACCGCGATCGAAGACGGCCGCCTGGACCGCGAGGACAACCCGCTGAAGAACGCGCCGCACACCGCCACCGCGGTGACCGCCAGCGAGTGGACCCACGCCTACCCGCGCGAACTGGCTGCCTTCCCGCTGGCCAGCCTGAAGCAGAGCAAGTACTGGCCGCCGGTGGCGCGCGTCGACAACGTGTACGGCGACAAGAACGTGATGTGCGCCTGCATCCCGGTCGATGCCTACAAGGATGATGAAGTCGAGGCTTGATTCCTCGCGGCATCGGTAAAGAGAACGGCCCGCGCAAGCGGGCCGTTTTCATGAGGGCGGGTGGACCAGGGTCCACACCCACGGTAATCCCGATCACGGGTCCGGCATCTGCCCCAGGCTCAACTGCCACGACACGCCGAAGCGATCCTGCACCCAGCCGTAGCGGTTGCTGAAGTCATAGTCGCCCACCGGCATCAGCCAGTGGCCGCCCTCGCCCAGCACGCGCGCGGCGCGCTCGAACTGCTCGGCGCCGGAGCACTCGACGAACAGCGAGATCGACGGGCTGAAGGTGAAATCGTGCACGTCCAGGCTGTCAAAGCACAGGTAGTGGGTGCCACCGAGCAGGAAGATGGCCTGTCGGACCTGCCCGGGCACGCCGGCACCGGCGCCGTCCGGATGGCGCTGCATTGCCAGCAGGCGGAAATCGGCGAAGGCCTCGGCGTACAGGGCCAGGGCGGCCTCGGCCTGGCCGGTAAACATCAGGAAGGGGCGACTGCGCAGCATGCGGTACTCCCGGTCGACGGGCCGATGACGGCCCACACGATCAGGATGGCACGGCGGATGTGCAGCCTCCGTGGTAGTGCCGGCCGCTGGCCGGCAGCTTCAGTCACGCCTCGCGCATGCGCCGCGCGATGGCGCTGCCGGCGGCGATGGTGGCGGTCAGCGCCACCATCGACAGGAACTGCAGGCGGGTGTGCGACTCGCTCAGCAGCAGGCCGAAGATCAGTGCCAGGATCGCCAGCGCGCAGCAGGTCAGCCACGGGAAGCCGGCCATGCGGAACGGCAGCCGGGTACCCAGGCGATCCGCGCGGCGGCGCAGCACCAGCTGCGACACCAGCGACAGCGTCCACACCAGCAGGCAGGTGGAACCGACGATGTTCAGCAGCACCGGCAGCACCCGGTCCGGGAACAGCAGCTCCATCACCGTGGCGGCGAAACCGAACAGCACGCTGGCCAGCACGGCAATCACCGGCACCTGGCGCGGATCGGTCCAGCCCAGCACGGCCGGGGCTTCGCGGCGCTGCGCCAGTGAATACATCATGCGCGAGGCGCCGTAGAGGTTGGCATTAAGTGCCGACAGCAGCGCGATCACCGCGATCAGGGTGATGGCGGTGCCGGCGCCCGGAATACGGGCAATGTCCAGCACGGCGGCGAACGGCGACTTCAACGCTTCGCTGGTCCACGGTACGACGGCGATGATCACGCTCAGCGAGCCGATATAGAACACCAGGATGCGCCACGCCACGGTGCGGATGGCACGGGCGATGCTGCGTTCCGGATCTTCGGTCTCCGCCGCCGCAACGGCCACGATCTCGGTGCCACCGAAGGCAAAAACGACAACCAGCAGTGCAGCGCCAATACCGGCCAGGCCCTTCGGCGCGAAGCCACCATGCTCGGTGAAGTTGCTCAGGCCCGGCGAGGTCACCTGCGGCAGCCAGCCCATCAGCAGCGCCACGCCGATGGCGATGAAGGCCAGGATCGCCGCCACCTTGAGGATGGCGAACCAGAATTCGAACTCGCCGAAGTTCTTCACCCCGAGCAGGTTGATCGCGGTGAAGAACAGCATGAAGGCCAGCGCCGCCATCGGTACAGGTACTGCTGGCCAGACGGTGGCCAGCAGACCGGCCGCTCCCACCGCCTCGGCGGCGATCACGATCACAAGCTGCACCCACCACAACCAGCCGACGGTGGCACCGGCGGTGGCGCCCATGGCATCGGCGGCATAGACCGAGAACGCGCCGCTGGTCGGTTTGGCCGCCGCCATTTCGCCCAGAGCGTTCATCACGATGATCACCAGCGCGCCGGCGACCAGATACGACACCAGGACCGCCGGACCGGCCGCCTGCACACCCACGCCCGAGCCGAGGAACAGGCCGGCGCCGATGGCGCTGCCCAGGCCCATCATGATCAGCTGGCGGGGCTTGAGCGAATGTCCGAGGCGGGACGGTGAAGCGGTCGGAATCGAGTTGGGCATCGGCAGGGCTGGCGGCGGGCTACAGGGGCGACACCTTACCCTGTCCCATGCCCGCGGGGATAGGCACAGCGCAGCAGGCGGCTCAGGCCAGTGCCGGCTCTCCGACACTGCCACCAATACGGGCGCGGTAGGCACGCGGCGAGAAACCGGTTTCAGCCTTGAACTTGCGGGTAAAGGCGCTCTGGTCGCTGAAACCGCAGGCCTGGCCGATGCTGGCGATGCTCTCGTCACCGTGCAGCAGGTGCATGGCCATCTGGATCCGCAGCCGGGTCAGCACCTGCTGCGGGGTCATCTGGAACACCTTGCGGAAGCTGCGCTCCAGCTTGGACAGCGAAAAGCCGGTGATGTCCAGCAGGGTCTGCATGCGCACGTTCTCGGCGTAGTGCGCGTTGAGGTGGGCCAGCGCCAGCCGCAGCTGCTCGTACTGGGTACCCAGACTGTCCTTCTGGCCAAGGTCGCGGGAAATGCCGATCAGGCCCTCGATGGCCCCATCGACCACCAGCGGACGCTTGCAGGTCAGGCACCAGCCCGGTTCGCGGTTGGCGAACAGGTGCAGCTCCATCAGGTTCTCGATCACCTCACCGGCCAGCACGCGGGCGTCCTGGTCCACGTAGTCGGCGCTCAGCCCGGTCGGGTAGATCTCCGCCGCGGTACGTCCGATCACGTCCTTGCGGGCGCGCAGGCCCAGCCGCCGCAGCATGGTCTGGTTGACGTGGGTGTAACGCCCCTGAAGGTCCTTGATGAAGAACAGCACATCCGGGATGGCGTCGAACAGGGCTTCGATGTCGGCGGGCTCGACTCGCATGGAGCAAGCATACCCGAGCCTGCTTTTGCCTGTACGTTCACCTTTGCCGGACCTCGGTTTAACGGGCCCGGTTCCAGTGTCGTGGTTCTCTTTGAGCATCCGGAGCCAACGTCAATGGCCGCCAGCAAGCCGACCGGCAAGCGCGCAACCACCCACGCCGAGAACCACCACCGCGGCAGCGGCGATGAACTGCACCAGCAGGCCGGGGGCAGTCATCCGGCGATGACCACCGATCAGGGCATCCCGGTGGCAGACAACCAGAACTCCCTGCGGCAGGGACCTCGGGGGCCTACGCTGCTGGAGGACTTCATCCTGCGCGAGAAGATCACCCACTTCGACCATGAGCGCATTCCCGAGCGCATCGTGCACGCCCGCGGCAGCGCTGCGCATGGCTACTTCGAGTTGACCCGATCACTGAAGGCGCATACCCGCGCGCGCATCCTGACCGAGGTTGGCATGAAGACACCCGTGTTCACCCGCTTCTCGACCGTGGCCGGTGGCGCAGGTTCAGTGGACACCCCGCGCGACGTGCGCGGCTTCGCGGTGAAGTTCTATACCAGGGAGGGCAACTGGGACCTGGTCGGCAACAACATGCCGGTGTTCTTCATCCAGGACGCCATGAAATTCCCGGACCTGGTGCACGCGGTGAAGATGGAACCGGACCGTGCCTTCCCGCAGGCCGCGTCGGCCCATGACACGTTCTGGGACTTCATTTCGCTGATGCCCGAATCGATGCACATGATCATGTGGGCGATGAGCGACCGCGCCATACCGCGTTCGCTGCGGATGATCGAAGGCTTCGGTGTGCACAGCTTCCGCCTGCTGAACGAGGCCGGCGAGTCAACGTTCGTCAAGTTCCACTGGCGGCCCAAGCTGGGTATCCAGTCCACGGTCTGGGACGAAGCGCTGAAGCTGCAGTCGGCCGACAATGACTTCCATCGCCGTGACCTGTTCGAGGCCATCCAGCGCGGCGACTTCCCGGAATGGGAACTGGCGGTGCAGTTGTTCACCGAAGAAGACGCCGACGCATTCCCGTTCGATCATCTGGACCCGACCAAGATCATTCCCGAATCGCTGGTGCCGTTGCAGGTCATCGGGCGCATGGTGCTGGACCGCTGGCCGGACAACTTCTTCGCCGAGACCGAGCAGGTGGCTTTCTGCCCGGCCAACGTGCCACCGGGCATCGACTTCAGCAACGACCCGCTGCTGCAGGGGCGCCTGTTCTCCTACCTGGACACCCAGCTGCTGCGCCTGGGCGGCCCGAACTTCCACCAGATCCCGGTGAATGCGCCCAAGTGCCCGTTTGCCAATCATCAGCGCGACGGCCACATGCAGATGCAGGTTCCCAAGGGCCGGGTGGCCTACGATCCCAGTTCGCTGCAGGAGGACACCCCGCGCGAGACGCCTGCCGGATTCCGCAGCCATGCCAGCGCCGACGATGGCCGCAAGGGTCGCACCCGCGCGGAGAGTTTCGCCGACCACTACAGCCAGGCCCGCATGTTTTTCCGCAGCCTCGAAAAGCCGGAGCAGGCGCACCTGGCATCGGCGCTGGTGTTCGAGTTGTCCAAGGTGGAAACGCTGAAGGTGCGGGTACGCACCGTCAGTCACCTGCGCAACATCGATGACTCACTGGCGCAGCGCGTGGCCGATGGTCTGGCGTTGCCTGCACTGCCCGACCCGGCGCCGACCGCTACTCCAGTGCGGGACATGCCCCCCGCCCCCGAAGTACGGGTGATCGGTCGCAACAAACCCACCCTGCAAGGGCGCTGCATCGGCATCCTGTTCGATGAGGGTTCTGATGCCCGGATCATTGCCAGCCTGAGCAAGGCAGCCAGGAAAGCAGGTGCGGATGTGAAGCTGGTCGCCCCCAGAGTGGGTGGCGCCACGCTCAGCGATGGCGCGCTGCAGGCGGCGGATGGGCAACTGGCGGGCACCCCGTCGGCCGTGTTCGATGCAGTAGCCGTGGTGCTCAGCCCGGAAGCGGCGAAGGCCTTGTCGAAAGAGAGTGCAGCCATCGAATTCGTCAGCCAGGCGTGGGCGCACCTGAAGGCCATCGCCAGCGATGCGGGCGGCCAGACGCTGCTGAAGGCGGCAAGGGTCGGCAACGACGCCGGCATCGTCGAAGCGGAAGACGCCAAGGCATTCCTGGCGGCGGCCGCCACCCGCCAGTGGGCGCGCGAACCCAAGCTGCGCCTGCTGGCCTGACTACAGCAACAGGAGAACTGTCATGCCCCGTGGTGACAAATCCGCATACTCCGATAAACAGAAGCGCCAGGCCGAGCACATCGAGGAAAGCGAGCGCGAGCGCGGTGCCAGCGAAGGCACGGCCGAGCGCATTGCCTGGGCGACCGTGAACAAGCAGGATGGTGGTGGCAAGCGTAGCGGCAGCGCGCGCAAGGGTACGAAGAAGGCGACCACCAAGAAGGCTGCCAAGAAGGCGCCTGCCAGAAAGTCGGGCACAAAGAAGGCCACGACCAAGACGACGGCGGCGAAGAAGGCCCCTGCGAAGAAGACGACAGCCAGGAAAGCGGCGGCAAAGAAGGCACCGGCTCGCAAGACAGCCACAAAGAAAACCGCAAAGAAGACAGCGGCCAAGAAGGCCGGTACAGCCGCCTCGCGCAGTGCTGCAGCGAAGAAGGCGGCGAAGACACGTGCGGCGAAGAAGACCGTGCGCAAGGTGGCGGCGAAGAAGGCCGCGCGTACCCGCGCGCGCGGCTGAGTCCTTCGATCAGGGCGACAGCGTCCTCATCCACGCTGCAACTTCGGCCGCGGATGCGTCAGCGCGTGCCTGCAGCAGCAGATGCGGCCCTTCCAGCGAAACATGCCGGGCATCCGGCAAAAAGGCCTGAAGTTCTGCCACGCTGGGCGGCCACAGCAGGCGGTCATGGCACGCGTGCAGGCACAGCGTCGGCACGTCGATTGCCGGCAGCAATGCGCGTACGTCGACGCGCAGGGTCGCTGCGGCGCGTCGCCGCAATGTGGCCGCCGGAATCCGGGCCAGCGCATCGCGCAGCATCGATACGTGGTCGCGGGTGCGCCACCGCCCCAGCAGCAGGCGCGCCAGCAACGCCACGGGAGGCAAAGGCCAGGCCGGCGTCAGCAGGGCTGCGCTGGCTGCCGGCAATGGCAACGGCCGACGCGCAAAGGTCGCGGCAAGCACCAGTCCGCGCAGCCCGGCGGGCTGTCGCGTGGCCAGTTCAACCGCCAACGGGCCCGAGAAGGACTCGGCAAGCAGGATGAAGGGATGGCCGGGCAGCTGCGACCACAGCCGTTGGGCAGCGTGGCGTGATCCTGCCCTCCCTGCGCAGGCAGCGTAATCGCCTGCGTCGTCAGCCCATGAGCCTGGAGTGCTGACAGAAACGGGATCGACAGTCTGCCGGAGCCATCCAGCCCGGGCAGCATCAGCACGTGCTGCGGCGTGGGTGATGCTGAATCACAGCCCGGCTTTTCCTCGCTCCCGATTCTCATGTCACCTCCTTTGCTGGCAAGCATCGCCCACATCGGCAGGCAGCGGAACTTTCGCTCCGGCTCTCCTGCTGCTTTGCCAGTCAAGGTTGAGCGATACTGCCCGCTCTGCCGCGGGACGCGGCTGCCAAGGAGAGCCTCTGATGCGATGGACCTACGCGCTGGCCATGATGGTCATGATGCTGCCACTGAACAGTTCCGCCAACGATGGCTGGATAAACGGGGCAGGCAAGGCGATGCCGGAGACCGATGCCATGAAATCCAGCGGTGGCTTTGCGGCATCGCTGCTGGTCACCTCCGATGCCGACTGGCGGGCCAAGTGGGAAACCCCACCAGAGTCCACTCCCGGTTTTACCCAGGCCGACGAAGTCCACCCGGGCGGTGAATTGTTCCTGCTGACATTCCTGTCCAACCCGCAACTGGATGAGAACCGCGTGCCCAAGGTGCACTGCGATCTGCGCATGCTGCGCCCGGACGGCAGTACCAGCATCGACGAACGCGATGTTCCCTGTTTCACCGCTGCCCTGCCCGGCCCGCCAACCCTGTTGTACATGACCAACCTGGACCTGAAGTTCGTGGCCGAGGCCAGTGATCCGAAAGGTACGTGGACTGCGCAGGTGGTGGTCAGGGATCTGCTGCGGAATGTGAGCCTGCCTCTGCAGGCTCACTTCGACGTCCGTTGAACGGAGGCGTGCGGATGAAGATGCGGCGATTACTGAGCTGGACCGGTCTTGCGCTTTGCGTGGTCTACCTGCTGTTGACCGCATGGCTGGTTCACGGCGCGCAGTCGGATGCGGACCCGAAGGGGGCCTATATCCTGATGTCGCTCCCCATCACCCTGCAGTCTGCTGCACTCGATGCCATCGGCGCAGGCAGCCTGCTGTACGGCAAACCCTGGTCGACCGCGTATGCAGTACTGGTTCCGCCAACACTGCTGTTGCTGTACGCAGCCGGCTGGCTGATCGAACGCGCCGCGCGCGGCCGCTAGCCAGCGGCACCGACCGGTTGCGTGCATGCGGTGCCCTGCATGCGGGGCATCGCATGCAGGGCGTCATCCAACATCCAGTCGCAGGTTGCTTACGCCGCCTGCGCAGGCACGATGGGCATGCGCGCGCCCTGCTCCACCTTGAACACCGCCACCGACGTGGTCAGCGCATGCGCCTGTTCCTCCAGCGCGCGGCTGGCGGCAGTGGCTTCTTCCACCAGCGCAGCGTTCTGCTGGGTCACCTGGTCCATCTGCACCACCACCTGGTTGACCTGCTCGATACCGGCGGCCTGTTCCTTGCTGGCCGCTGCGATGTCGCTCATCAGCTGCGTGGTGCGCGAGCTGGCCTGGGCCACGCGGGCGATCGCGGCTTCCGATTCAACGGTCACCGCCAGGCCGCTCTTCACCTTGGCAGCAGCGTCTTCGATCAGCTCCTTGATCTCCTTGGCGGCGACACCGGCACGCTGTGCGAGCGTGCGTACCTCGCTGGCGACCACGGCAAAACCACGGCCCTGCTCACCTGCACGCGCGGCTTCAACCGCAGCATTCAGCGCCAGGATGTTGGTCTGGAACGCGATGCCGTCGATCACGGTGGAGATTTCCGAGATGCGTGCCGAGGACTGATCGATCTCACCCATCACCGACGCCATCTGCGCCATCGCCTGCTCGGTCTCGCGTACGGCGGCACCGGCGGCGTGCGCTTCACTGTCGGCCTGACGAGCGAGCTCGGCATTCTGGCGCACAGTCGAGGTCAGTTCCTCCATCGATGCGGCGGCTTCTTCCAGGTTGGCGGCCTGCTGCTCGGTGCGGCGCGACAGGTCGTTGTTGCCGGCAGCCAGTTCCTGCGCCGCGTTGTTGATGCTGTCGGCGGCCACCTGGATGCCACGCACGATGCCGGTCAGCTGCGCGGTGGTGGTGTTGGCGTCGTCACGCATGCGGGCGAACACACCGTCGTACTCGCCGTCCATGCGTGCAGTCAGGTCGCCGTGCGAGATCGCACGCAGCACATCGGAGACATCAGCAATGCTGGCCTGCGAACTGGCCATCATGCCGTTGAGATGCTCGACCATCGCCTTGAACTGGAACTGGAACGCAGCGGCATCGCCACGCATGCTGAAATCACCGGCGCGCGCGGCCCGGGCCAGTGCATCGATCTGCGCGTTGATCGCCATCAGGCTCTGCTTCACTGCGGCCAGGGTGCGGGTCAGCGTACCCTTCTCGCCCGGGTAGTCCGGCAGGTCGCGGCTGAGGTCACCGATGGCGTAGCGCTGCATCACTTCGGCCATCAGCAGTTCCACCTGCACGTGCGATTCGACCAGGCTGTTGGTGGCCTGCACCATGCGGCCGAAATCACCGGGGAAGGCGCTGGCGTCCATGCGGTAACGGATCGCACCCGCCTCGTGCTGTTCGGCCATCTGCAGCTGCGCGCCGATCGCCGCCTGCACACTCTGGCGCACGCTGGCCATCGCCTCGCCCAACTGGGTCAGTTCGTCACGGCCGCCGAGGCGGAACTCCTGATCCAGCTGGCCCCTGGACAGGCGCTCGGCCAGGTTCACCGCGCGGGCCAGCGGGCCGGTCAGGCTGCGGCCGATCATCACCGAGGCGGCGATGCCGACCAGCAGTGCAACGCCGCCCAGCACCAGCAACTGCAGCAGGCTGCGCTCGCCCAAGCGGATCGCCTCGGCGGCCGCCTCACGGCTTTCCTTCTCTTCGAAGTCCACGCCATCGGACAGCGCCTTGTTCCAGCCGTTGGCGGCTTCCTGCACCGGGCCCAGGGTCAGCGCCACGGCGCCCGGGTAGTCGCCCTGCTCCATCAGTTCGCTGGTCTGCTTGTTGAGCGGACGCGCGATGGCACGCTTGGCGGCGATGGTCTCGGCAATGGCCTTGCCCTCGGCGTCGCTGGGCAGCGCCTGGTAGGCCGTCCAACTGGCCTCATAGCGCTTGACCAGATCGGCGATGCGCTGCTCATCATGGCCACGGTCATCGCCCTGGCGGATCAGCATCTCGCGGCGAACGACCATCATCTGGTTGTTGGCATCGAGCATCTGCGAGAGCAGGCGCACCTTGGCCACGCTGACATCGACCACCTGCTGCATCGCGCGCTTCTGCACGACACTGGCGGTGGCGCCGGTGGCCACCACGGCCGCAACCAACAGCAGCAACAGGCCAAAGCCCAGCCCAAGACGCCAGGCAACCCTGACATTCCTCAAGTAGTTCATCGGTACATCCAAAACGGGGGGGATGTGGCGTTATCGGCGGCCCGCCAGGCAATCTTGATCGCCAACCGCCAATGGCGTGGGGCACCATTCACCTTGGTGAGCCCTTGGCCGGCGGCACCCGCGCGGGGACGGTCGCGCAACGACCCGACTGCTCATGCAGACGTCAGATCTCTTTCACGGTGGCTCGGCGCGGCCTGCAGGCAAGGTGGTGGCGTCATCTGCTGGAGTTCCCAATGCCATTACCCGTGTACCGATCCACCCTGCTCGCTCTCTCGCTACTGGCATCGCCGGCGTTCGCGCAGGCACCGCCCCCTGGACTGCCCGCCCCCATCGCCGAGAAGGCCGGACAGGACATCGCAGCACGTTCCGCCCTGCATGCCCAGGTGCTGCTGGACCGTGCGAATTTCTCGCCCGGCCAGATCGACGGTGAAGTGGGCAGCAACCAGCGGCGCGCGGTGTCGGGTTTCCAGGCGGCGCACGGCCTGACCGTCACCGGTGAACTGGACGACGCGACCTGGCAGGCCCTGCAGGCTGATACGGTCACCCCCCTGGCCAGCTACACGCTGACCAGCGAGGATGTCGCCGGGCCGTTCCAGGCGGTGCCGAAGGGCCCCGCCGCACAGGCCAAACTGAAATCGCTGGGCTTCAACAACGTCGAAGAGTCGCTGGGCGAACGCTTCCACGCATCCCCTGAGCTGTTGAAGCTGCTCAATCCGGGCGTGGATCTGAGCAAGGCGGGCAACCGCATCCAGGTGCCCAATATCGCACCATCGCCGCTACCGAAGGCGGCCAAGGTGGTCGTCGACAAGTCCGATTCCAGCCTGCAGTTGCTGGATGCGCAGGGCAAGGTGATCGCTCAGGTGCCGGTTTCCTCCGGCAGCCAGCACGATCCGCTGCCGATCGGCGAATGGAAGATCCTGGGCGTGTATCGCGACCCGCCGTTTCACTACAACCCCAAGCTGTTCTGGGATGCGCGCAAGGGCGAAAAGAAGGCGACACTGCCGCCGGGCCCGAACAATCCAGTCGGCCGGGTCTGGATCGATCTGTCGAAGCCACACTACGGCCTGCATGGCACGCCCGAGCCCGGCCATGTCGGCAAGACCGAGTCACATGGCTGCGTGCGCATGACCAACTGGGATGCGCTGCGCGTGGCCGATGCGGTGGATACCTCCGTCCCCGTGGTGATGCAGGAGTGAGCCGATGCGTCTTTCGCAGCTGATCGTAGTGGGCGTTCTGCTGGGGCTGAGTGCAGGCTGGTGGCTGCACCGCGATGCAGGTGAGCCGGTGGCGGTTGCCCAGCCCGCAGTGCAACCTGCGGTGGCTGCGGCTGCAACGCCGCGCGTGGACGGCCCGGCTCCCACGGCCGCGCCGCCGTCCAACGCCACCGACGCGCCAGCTGGTCTGCTGCTGCCGGTACAGGGCGTCCTGGCCTCCCAGCTGCGCGACACGTTCACCGATGCGCGCAGCGAAGGCCGCGTGCACGATGCCATCGACATCATGGCCACCGCCGGTACGCCGGTGCTGGCAGTGGCCGATGGCACGGTGGAAAAACTGTTCAACAGCGAGCGCGGTGGCCTGACGATCTACCAGTTCGAGCCCAGTGGCCGCTGGTGCTACTACTACGCGCATCTGCAGCGCTACGCCGATGGCCTGGCGGAGAAGCAGGTGATCAAGCGCGGAGACGTCCTCGGCTATGTCGGCAGCACCGGCAACGCCAGTGCCGAGGCTCCGCATCTGCACTTTGAAGTGCACGTGCTGGGGCCGGAGAAGCAGTGGTGGAAGGGCGAATCGATCAATCCGTATCCACTGCTGAATCCGCCTGCTTCGAAGCCCGGTGCTGCCAGCGCCGCAAAGTGAACGTGAACACCGCCAAGGCAGCTCCTGGAATCAACAGGAGCAGTGCCGCCACTTTCCAGAAGAAGAACGGCCACAACCAGACATAATCCAGGTCAGTCAGCTTCAACAGATCCAGTGGCGGCTGCAGCTCGACGGTGGCCGCGCGATCGGCCAGCGCCGGGTCCACCTCCAGCACGGTTACCCGCACCCATGAGCGGCCGCGTGGCAATGCGTCGCCACGGCCATAGCCGAAGTAGGACGCCATGAGGCCGCTGGACTCAACCGAAGCCAGCGCACGATTGATGCCCTGCCCGGCCACTCCCGAACGCTCCCCTGCGCGGAAGTCTCCATGATCGGTCGGAGTTTCGATGCGCAGCAGCACCTCGGGGTCAGCCTCCGTACCGTCCGCGGCATAGCGCAGGCGCAGCCGCAGTTGATCATCGATGAGGCGGTAGACGGTGATCTGGGCGGTTGCGCCA
The DNA here is from genome assembly GCF_059370935.1 of Stenotrophomonas sp. YJH_SMC_12-1. NCBI lineage: Bacteria > Pseudomonadati > Pseudomonadota > Gammaproteobacteria > Lysobacterales > Lysobacteraceae > Stenotrophomonas > Stenotrophomonas sp. YJH_SMC_12-1. The sequence continues at coordinate 556,865 of NZ_JCAFUD010000001.1, forward strand.
GGGCTCAGCACCAACGGCACCGTCTGCGTGCGCGAAGCCAGGGTATTGGCGGCCGCGCCCAGCACCAGTACCAGGCAGGCGATGCCCCACAGGCTCCACAACATCCACAGAGTGATCCGCACGACCGTCTCGCCCTTCACGCTGACATCCTGGTCATCGCTTTGCTTCCTCGCCGACCCCGCTGACACAGTAACGAAAAAGCCCCGCTTGCGCGGGGCTTTTCCTGTCACCTACGCCGGGCAGCGCCCGGCGTTACCTCAGGCAAACGGATCCTGAAGGACCATGGTGTGGTCGCGGTCCGGGCCGGTGGAGACGATGCTGATCGGGCAGCCGGCCAGCTCTTCCAGCGAACGCAGGTAGGCGCGCGCAGCCGGCGGCAGGTCGTCCCAGTTGGTGATGCCGTGGGTGTTCTCGCTCCAGCCCGGGAACTCCAGGTACACCGGCGTGCACTCTTCCCAGCCCTGCGCGTCCAGCGGCGCGTACTCGGTGCGCTTGCCGTTGTATTCGTAGGCGATGCAGACCTTCAGCTTTTCCATGCCGTCCAGCACGTCCAGCTTGGTGATGCACAGGCCGCTGATGCCGTTGATGGCCACGGCACGCTTCAGCGCGACGATGTCCATCCAGCCACAACGACGCGGACGGCCGGTCGACGCACCATACTCGGCGCCGCGGTCACGGATGCCCTGGCCGACTTCGTCGTCCAGCTCGGTCGGGAACGGGCCACCGCCGACGCGGGTGGCGTAAGCCTTGGCGATGCCCAGCACGTAGTCGATCGAATCGGCGCCGACGCCGGAACCGGCCAGCGCGCCACCGACGGTGGTGTTGGAGCTGGTGACGTACGGGTAGGTGCCGTGGTCGATGTCCAGCAGCGCGCCCTGCGCGCCTTCGAACAGCACGCGCTTACCCTGCTTGCGCAGGTCGTGCAGGATGCCGGCCACGTCGGACTTCATCGGCTGCACGTATTCGCCGAAGGCCAGCGCTTCGTCGAAGGTCTTCTGGAAGTCGACCGCATCGGTGTTCAGATACTTGGTCAGCACGAAGTTGTGGTAATCCAGCGCGGTGCGCAGCAGTTCTTCCAGCTGCTTCGGGTAATGCAGGTCGGCGATGCGGATGCCGCGACGCGCCACCTTGTCTTCGTAGGCCGGGCCGATGCCACGGCCGGTGGTGCCGATCGCCTTGCCACCGGCAGCGCGCTCGCGCGCCTGGTCCAGGGCGATGTGGTACGGCATGATCAGCGGCGCGGCCGGGGAGATCTTCAGGCGCGACCGCACTTCCACGCCGGAGGCTTCCAGCTCGGCGATTTCCTTCTGCAGCGCGGCCGGCGAGATCACCACGCCGTTGCCGATCAGGCACAGCGCGTCGTCACGCAGGATGCCCGACGGGATCAGGTGCAGGACGGTCTTCTTGCCGTTGATGACCAGGGTGTGGCCGGCGTTGTGGCCGCCCTGGAAGCGCACGACAGCGCCGATTTCCTCAGTGAGCAGATCGACGATCTTGCCCTTGCCTTCATCGCCCCACTGGGCACCCAACACTACGACAGACTGACCCATGACGGGCTCCTCGATTTGTTGCGGCCATCGGGGCCGCGGACGGGTAAACCGTGGCGGGCTGGCCAGCACCTGCAAGGCGGCTCCAAACGGGGAGCGGCCGGCGATGGAAGGCCCAGACACGGAAAAAGCCGAACGGGGAGGCCCGTCCGGCTTTTGTGCATTATCCGGGTTTCCGGGGTCGGGTGCCACCTTTCCGACGGGTGGCTTTACCGGCCGGTCAGCCGCCCCGCCCGGTCGTGCCGGCCACTGGCCGGCAATGCCAACCAAGGTTGGCATCCACCAGAGCCTGGCCACGCAGGAGCAGGTCGGTCAGCTGCCCCGCCCGGTAGTGCCGGCCGCTGGCCGGCAATGCCAACCAAGGTTGGCATCCACCAGAGCCGGGCCACGCATGTGAACGCAGGCGGTAGTGCCGGCCGCTGGCCGGCAATCCCGGGTTGCCGGCCAGCGGCCGGCACTACCCTGCTAGTGGCGGGCCCACCACAGCAGGCTCAGGCCTGCCAGCAGCACCAGCCCACCGAAGCTGCGCAGGGCCGGGCTGGGCAGGTCCAGCAGGCGCTCGGCCATGCGCTTCCAGGCGAACGGGGCGACGAACAGGAACAGGCCTTCCAGCACCGCGACCAGGCAGACAGCGGCAAACAGATCTTTCATGGGGGGACTCCGGAAAAAGCACGGGGCCCGGCATATGGCCGGGCCCCGTGGGGTACTGCCCTGCGACCTCAGCGGTCGTTCTTCAGGTACTGCAGGAACGGGTCGTTCTTGTCCAGCACGATCACGCCGTTGCCGTCGGTCATGGAGCCACGGTAGGCCTCCAGGCTGCGGTAGAACGCATAGAACGACGGATCGGCCGAGCCGGCCTTGCCGTAGATGCGGGCCGCCTCGGCATCGCCTTCACCGCGCAGGCGCTGGGCATCACGCTCGGCCTCGGCGATCAGCACGGTGCTGTCACGGTCGGCCTGGGCGCGGATGGTCAGCGACTGCTCCTCGCCCTCCGCGCGCAGCTTTGCGGCTTCCTGCTTGCGCTGGGCACGCATGCGCTCGTACACATCGTTGATCACCTGGCTGTCGGTCGGCAGGTCCACCTGCTTGATGCGCAGGTCGATCATCTGCATGCCCAGGCCGGCCACCGCCTCGTTGATCCCCTTCAGCTGCTCGGCGATCAGCTCGCTGCGGTCGCCGGAGACCAGCTGCTGCAGGGTGCGCGAGTTGATCTGGTTGCGCAGCGAGTCGGTGATGATGGGTGCCAGGCGGGCGTTGGCGATGCGCGGATCGCCGCCGGTGGCACGGAAGTAGTCACCCACGTTGGAAATGTAGCCGATGGCGAAGAAGTCGACGCTGACGTCCTTCTGCTCGGCGGTGAAGTAGCGCGCCGGCGCGGTGTCGAGCACCTGGAAGCGGCGGTCGAAGACCTTCACCGTTTCCACCACCGGCACCTTGAAGTGCAGGCCCGGCTTGATGTCCGAACGCACCACCTTGCCCAGGTTCAGCACCATGGCGGTCTGGTCCTCACGGACCACGTACACCGAGCCGAGCAGGCCCAGCACCACCGCCACGATCACGGCGATCCAGATAGGACTCTTCATCGGCTGCCCTCCTCACGGCCGCTCGGTCGCCCGGTCGGGCGGCCCACCGGCCGGCCCGGATCACGGGAAGCTTCCGTCGCTGCACCCGGCAGCGACGGCATCACCACGTCCGGGTTGGCCACTGCGGCCGGAGCCGACGTGCTCGGACGGGTATCGCCGGTCATCGGCACGTAGATCAGCTGGCGGCCATCGCCACCGATCACCTTGCGGTTCTCGCTCAGTACCTGCTGCACGGTCTCCAGCCACAGGCGCTTGCGGGTCACTTCCGGGGCGTCCTTGTACTGGGCCTGCAACAGGCTGAAGCGCTGCGCGTCACCCTCGGCCTTGGACACCACGGCCTGCTTGTAGCCTTCGGCGGTGGTACGGGCGCGCGAGGCCTGGCCCCGGGCTTCCGGCACGACCTTCGCGGCGTAGGCCTGGGCTTCGTTGATCAGGCGTTCCTTGACCTGCTGGGCACCGTTGACCTCGTCGAAGGCCGGCTTCACTTCTTCCGGCGGACGGGCATCCTGCAGGGTCAGGCCGGTCACGGTCAGGCCGGTCTTGAACGCCTTCAGCAGCGCCTGCAGGCGCTCCTCGGCGGCCACGGCCAGCGGGCCACGGTTGTTCAGCACGGCGTTGAGATCGGCGCGGCCGACTTCCTCGCGTACGGCGCTCTGCGCCGACTGCTCCAGCACCTGGTTGGCATCGACGGTGCCGAACAGGTACTGCTGCGGGTCGTCGATGCGGTACTGGACGTTCAGCGAGACGTTGACGATGTTCTCGTCGCGGGTCAGCACCGGCACCTGGATCGAGAAGGTCTTGATCTCGGTGGCGTTGACCTTGGTGACCGATTCGATCGGCCACGGCAGCTTGAAGTTCGGGCCGGGCTGCAGGATGCGCGAGAACTGGCCGAAGCGCAGCACCACGCCACGCTGCTGTTCGCCGATCAGCTGGAAGCTGGAGAACAGCACCAGCAGCACCACGGCTGCCACCACCCAACGCACGATGCCGCCGTCGAACAGGTCCTTCAGCGGCCCGGGCAAACCGCCCCAGCCACCACCATTGCCACCGCCGCGTGACCCGAACGGCCCGCGTCGATTGTCCTCGGGGCCTTGTCCGCCCTTGTTGCCGCCGGGTGTATTCCAGGCCATGCACGCTCCATCAAGATTTGGGCTGCGGCGCGGGCCCTTCCCGCACCGCCAGCCGTGAAACCATCACCGATCATACAAGATGGGGCGGATCGGCAGGATCGAAAGGGGGGCAACGGGGTAAGGTGGCGTTTTCCTCGAAGTCAGGCAACGCCGATGGCCCCCACCACCCCGTTCACCGCCTTCCGCATCGAAAACGACGACGCCGGCTACCGCAGCGGCCTGGTCCGGCTCGGGGTCGACGACCTCAACCCCGGCCAGGTGCTGATCCGCGCCCACTGGTCCTCGGTCAACTACAAGGACGCGCTGGCCGGTACTGGAAAGGGGAAGATCCTGCGCCGCTTCCCGCTGGTGGGCGGCATCGATGTGGCCGGCACCGTGGTCGCCAGCACCGACCCGGACTGGCGTGAAGGCGACGCGGTGCTGGCCACCGGCTGCGGCCTCAGCGAGACACGCGACGGCGGCTACAGCCAGTACGTGCGGCTGGAATCGCGCGCGGTGATCGCCCAGCCGGCCGGGCTGACCCCACGCGAGGCGATGGTGCTGGGCACCGCCGGCTTCACTGCGGCGCTGGCCCTGCTGCGCATGCAGGACAACCGCCAGACCCCGGAACTCGGCCCGCTGGCGGTCACCGGTGCCAGCGGCGGTGTCGGTGCGCTGGCGCTGTCCATCTTCAGCCGTGCCGGCTACAGCGTGCACGCGGTCAGTGGCAAGCCGGACCAGGCAGGATTCCTGCGCAGCATCGGCGCCACCGAGGTACTGCCGCGCGACGCGCTGGCCGACACCGGCGCGCTGCAGTCGGCCCGCTTCGGGGGTGGCCTCGATAATGCCGGAGGCGACATGCTGGCCAGCCTGCTGGCGCAGACAGTGCCCTACGGCAGCGTGGTCAGTGCCGGCCTGGCAGCCAGTCCGACGCTGGACATGACGGTGATGCCGTTCATCCTGCGCGGTGTCTCGCTGCTGGGCGTGTCCTCGGCCAATGCGCCACGCGGACTGCGTGAGGAAGTGTGGTCGCGGCTGGGGAGTGACTGGAAGCCGCAGCACCTGGACCGCATCTGCACCGCCGAAGTCGGCCTCGATGGCCTTCCTGCCGTGTTCGAACGGATGCTGGCGGGCGGTTCGCTGGGTCGCACCGTGGTGCGGATCGACTGAACGTCGCAGGCAGGCGACGGACGGCAGACGCGGCCCTCCCGCCGGTAATGGGCCCGCACTACACTGCGGGCATTACATGGGGAACAACATGGCACGCATTCTGATCGTCGACGACTCACCGTCGCAGCTGTTGGGGATACAGCGCATCGTCGAGAAGCTCGGGCACCAGATCCTGACCGCCACCGATGGCGCCGCCGGGGTCGAAACCGCCAAGGCCGAGCTGCCCGACCTGGTCCTGATGGACGTGGTGATGCCCAACCTCAACGGCTTCCAGGCCACCCGTACCCTCGCCCGCGACGAGGCGACCCGGCATATCCCGGTGATCCTGGTGACCACCAAGGACCAGGACACCGACCGCATGTGGGGCATGCGCCAGGGCGCCAAGGCCTACATCACCAAGCCGTTCTCGGAGGACGAGCTGTCCGAGGTGCTGGAGCGCGTGTTCGCGGGCCAGGGCTGAGACGCGCGCGGTAGTGCCGGCCGCTGGCCGGCAACCACGCATCACCGTCCAGGGCAATGAAGTTGCCGGCCAGCGGCCGGCAGTACCTTCAAATGGTCTCGCCGAACGCCTTGGCCAGATTGCGGTACGCCTTCTTCTGCGCCTCGTCGGTCGCAGCCGGGGCCACGATCTCGATCTCGACGATCTGGTCGCCATCCGGGTTGCCCGGCAGGCCACGCCCGCGCAGGCGCAGCTTGCGGCCGGCATCGGAATCGGCCGGAATCTTCAGTTCCACCGCGCCGCCCAGGGTCGGCACGCTGATGCTGGTGCCCAGCGCGGCCTGCCACGGCGTGAGCGGCAGCGTATAGAGGATGTTGCGGCCATCGACCTCGAACTGCGGGTGGGCGGCGTATTCCACTTCCAGCAGCAGGTTGCCGCCATGGTTGCCCTGCCCTGCCAGGCGGATCACCTGGCCCGGGCGGATGCCCTTGGGCACGCGCACGTCCAGCTGCTTGCCGTTGACGGTGATGCGCAGGCTGTCGCCGCTGTAGGCCGCTTCCAGTGGCACCGACAGCTTGGCGCGGGTATCGCGGTTGGGCGCATGGCCCTGGCTGCTGAAGCCCGGACCGGCCCCCGCGCCCGCTCCACCGCGCTGGCGCGCGAACAGGCTTTCGAAGAAGTCGCTGAAGCCGCCGTTGGGGCCGCCGCCACCGAACACTTCCTCGAAATTGAAACCACCGGCGCCGCCGTAGTTCGGCGGCACGTTGAACTCCTCGCCCGGGCGATAGCCCTGCGCGCGCAGCTGGTCGTAGGCCGCGCGCTTTTCCGGATCACGCAGCGCCTCGTAGGCCTCGTTGACCGCCTTGAACTTGTCTTCGGCCCCAGCCTCCTTGCTGACGTCCGGGTGGTACTTGCGTGCCAGCCGGCGGTAGGCGGTCTTGATCTCCGCCTCGCCCGCGCTCGGTTCCACCCCCAGGGTGGCGTAGTAATCCTTGAATTCCATCCAGCTACCTCGATTCGCTTCGGCCGCGCCGGTGGCGCCGCCCCGGGTTCATTCTACGCGCCTGCGAGGCTACGCCGCCCCTCGTGCGGCCCCGGTGAGGCCGACTGATCCTGCGCAATGCGGCTGCCATCCCCGTGCGCCACGCTGTGGCTGGAAGCCCCTGCCACAACGCCGGAAGATGGGGCCTGCACACCGGGTTTCCAATGTCTTGACGCCCCTGTCCCATCCGGCCCACTAGCCTGCCCCAGCAAGGAGTTCCCATGACCATCCATGTCGGCGACCGCATTCCGGAAGTGACCCTCAAGCGCATCCGCGAGGGCATTGAAACGCTTGATACGCATTCGTTGTTCGATGCGCGCAAGGTGGTGCTGTTCGCCGTGCCCGGCGCGTTCACCCCGACGTGCTCGGCACGTCACCTTCCCGGCTACGTCGAAAAGTTCGAGGCCTTCCGCCAGCGCGGCATCGACGTCTACTGCATGGCCGTCAACGACCCGTTCGTGATGAAGGCCTGGGCCGCCGACCAGAGCGTGCCCGACGGCCTTCTGATGCTGTCCGACGGCAATGCCGAGCTGACCCGCGCCCTGGGTCTGGAGCTTGATGCGAGCGCGTCGGGCATGGGAATCCGCTCGCGTCGTTTTGCCCTGTACGTCGACGACGGCGTAGTTCGAGAGGCCTGGGTTGAACAGCCCGGCCAGTTCGAAGTGTCTTCGGCCGAGTACGTGCTGGAGCATCTCCCCACCTGATTCCCCACCGCAGAAGGAAACGGCCAGCCATGTCCAGCAAGCCAGCCAAAGCCAGCAAGCCCGCCGCAAACGTTCCTGGCATCAGCGATCGCGCAACCCTGCGCGAGCGCGCCCGCCGCAACCTCGAAGACGGCGCGATCACAGACAGCTACAGCGCTGACCGCGAGGTGGTGATCAAGCTGCTCAACGACGCACTGGCCACCGAGTACGTCTGCGTTCTGCGCTACTACCGGCACTACTTCATGGCCAAGGGCATGCTGGCCGACGCGGTCAAGGCCGAGTTCCTGGAACATGCACAGCAGGAACAGGCGCATGCCGGCAAGCTGGCCGAGCGCATCGTCCAGCTGGGCGGCGAGCCGGATCTCAACCCGGATACGCTGACCGCGCGTTCGCACGCCGAATACAAGGAAGGCAGCGACCTGCGCGACATGGTGCGCGAGAACCTGGTGGCCGAGCGCATCGCCATCGACAGCTATCGCGAGATGATCAACTTCATCGGTGACCGCGATACCACCACCAAGCGCATCCTTGAAGAGATCCTGGCGCAGGAAGAAGAGCACGCCGACGAGTTCGCCGACCTGCTGGATGGGTGGATCGGGGAATAGCGGCCCCGCATACGCCTTGGTAGATGCCCACCCTGGTGGGCGCACTCATCACGTGCCAACCAAGGTTGGCACCTACCGCAGGACGTTGAACCTTACCTGTGTCCAAGCGCCATCGGCCGCCAGCGCGGTCAAGGTGTGCGCGCCCGGCTCGGCGAACTCGCGCTGCATCAGCTGCGCACCGCGCGTCTGTGCGATCCAGCGTCCATCGAGCAACCAGTCCACCGCCTGCTCGCTGCCCAGCGCGCGCAGCTGCAGGCGTACGCCATGTTCCGAATTCGGCGCGCGCGCCAGCGTGGCGCCATCGTTGAGCCCATCGATGTGCAGCGCAACGCTGGCCTCGCGGCCATCATCACGGCAGTCCGGCGACAGCGCCGGCAGCTGCGAGGCTTCGCGCGTGGCCTTGGACAGCCACGGCGACAGCAACGCTGGCCAGCGCGCGATCTCGCGCGCGACTTCTTCGTGCGGCAAGCGACAATCGGCTGACACGCGCAGACCGGTACGCGCATCGGCAAGGTAGCGCTGCCGACCCGGTTGCCAGCGCCGTGCCTCGCGTTCGGGGAAGGTTGGTGGTGCTGCCCCTTCCAGCAGATAGGCTGGCATCAGCCGCTGGCAGAGCGCAGCAGGCATGCCTTCGGCACGCTCACCGGTCGGCCAGCAGATGTCTTCCTGGCTGACGCTGGCCGGCATCGGCGCAGCGGCCGAGTCACCGCGCTGGCGCGGCAGGCTGTCCACCACCTCGAACATCAGCGGCAGCGCGGTCACCGCGCCGTACTGGCCCGGTAGCGGTGTGCCGTCCGGCCGGCCCACCCACACGCCCACGGTGTAGTGGCGGGTGCTGCCGATCGCCCACGCATCGCGGTACCCGTAACTGGTGCCGGTCTTCCACGCCACGCGCGGGCGGCCACCGACATCGAACGTCCCGACGCTATACCCCGGCCGCGGATTCGATTCCAGCATCTCGCGCACGATCCAGCTGGCGCCCGGCGAGGCCAGGCGCCGCTCGATCATCGGTTCGTCATCGGTGTAGCGCACGCGCCCGGCGATGCCGTTGCGGTTGAGCGCTGCGAACGCACCGACCAGATCTTCCAGCCGCGCACCGGTGCCGCCCAGGATCAGCGACAGGTTGGGCGTGCTGCCCGGCGGGAAGCGCAGCTGGATGCCGGAGTGCGACAGGCGTGCGGCGAAGCGCGCCGGACCGACCCGCTGCAGCAGATCCACCGAGGGTACGTTGAGTGACAGCCGCAGCGCGCTGGAGGCGCCGATCGGTCCATTGAAGGCCATGTCGAAGTTGCCGGGGCGGTAGCTGCCGAAACTCTGCGGCGCATCGACCAGCAGGCTTTCCGAATGGATCAGGCCATCGTCCAGCGCCATTGCATACAGGAACGGCTTGAGCGTGGAACCCGGCGAGCGCCAAGCCTGCACCATGTCCACGTGGCCGAGCCGCTGGCGGTCACCGAACGCCAGCGTGCCGACATAGGCACGCGCCTGCAGGGTCTGGTTGTCGACCACCAGCAGGGCCGCCGAAGTGCGCTCGGGCAGCGTGGAGAAGTAGCTGGCCACGCGTTCTTCCAGGGTGCGCTGCAGGCCGATGTCGATACTGCTCTGGATGCGTGCCTGGCCCGGATGCGCCGAGTGCAGGCGCTGTGCCAGCAACGCGGCATGCAGCGGCGGCCGCAGCGAGCGTGCGACCACGTTCTCGATGCGCGCATCTTCCACTTCTTCCGCTGTCCACGCGCCCAGCTCGGCCATGCGTGACAGCACCTTGTCGCGCGCCTTCTGCGCCGCTTCCGGATGGCGGTCCGGGCGCAGCCGGCTCGGCGCCTGCGGCAGCACCGCCAGCAACGCGGCCTCGGCATGCGACAGCTGCGCCGCCGGCTTGCCCAGGTAGGCCCAGCTGGCCGCTTCCACGCCCTCGATGGTGCCGCCGTAGGGTGCGCGCTCCAGGTACAGGGCCAGGATCTGCTGCTTGCTCAGGTGCACTTCCAGCTGCACCGCACGCAGCATCTGCTTGAGCTTGCCCCAGGGCGTGCGCGTATGCGGATCGAGGATGCGTGCGACCTGCATGGTCAGGGTCGAGCCACCGGACACGATGCGACCACCGCGCAGCAGCTGGCCACTGGCACGCAGGATCGCCAGCGGGTTGATGCCCGGATGGCGCCAGAACCAGCGGTCTTCGTAGGTCAGCAGCGCCTGCAGGTACAGCGGCGAGACGCTGTCGGTCGATGCCGGATAACGCCACACGCCCTCGGCGTCGGCGAACGCACGCAGCGGCGTGCCATCGGCAGCCACCACCAGAGTGCTGGTATCGCGTTGCTTCGGCAGCGGCGGCGGGAAGACGAAATCCAGCACCAGCAGCAGTGCCAGCGTGGCGGCCATACCCCAGCGCAGCCACGGCCACAGTGGCTGCAGCCGGCGGCGCAGGGTCGCCAGCCGGGTCGTCATCGTGTTCTTCATTGCAGCGTGCCGCATTGGAGCTTGCCAGCTGGACGGGCCGCACCGTCGCGGCCCGTCCGCGCGGTCACGGCTGTACCACCGTGATCGTGGTCGGGTTGCTGCGGCCGACGCCGCGCAGCTGCGGCCGGTACATGTCCTCCACCAGCGGCGGCGGCACCGAGTAGGTACCCGGGGTCACCGCGCGCACCAGGTAGAACACGTTGGCCTTGCTGCCACGCGAGAGCTTCAGCGCGGCCACGTAGCGGTCGTCGCGGAATTCCTCGTGCTTGGTATCGGCGGCTTCACCCCGGTCGCTGATGGTGATGCCATCGACCACCACGTCGGCCCACTGCTTGGCATCGCCCAGGTTGAAGTTCTCGATCTCCAGGCCGGCCGGCAGCAGGTCGGTCAGCAGTGCATCGGGCATCGTGGTGTCAGCGGTGACGGTGACGCGCACGATCAGGGCTTCGCCTTCCTTCAGCGGCCGCGGCGACCACGGCTTGCCATCGGTGCCGTAGTAGCTGCGCTCGACGCCCAGCACGCTGTTATCCGGTGCCGGCGCGCTGCGCGGGATACCGGCCACGTCGATGCTGGCGAACATCGGCGGCTGGCCCTGCGGGGTGAAGCGCACGCCGCTGGCGAGTTCATTTGCACTGAAGTTGCGGCCGAACAGCTTGCGTTCGCCGATGGCTTCGGTGTTGCCACCGATCACCAGTTCACCGGCTACCAGCGCCTTCTGGTTGGCAGCAAGCGCCTTGCCAAGGCGGGCAATCGCTACCTGTTCCTGCGTGCTCAGCCACATCCAGCCGGCATTGCGGCGCGCATCCAGGCCACGGCCGAGGTCAACCGCACGTGCATCCCAGGCCGGCTTGGCCAGCTTGTTTTCGTGGGTCAGCGCGATCATCAGCGCGTCATCACGGATCGCACTGCCGTAGTCGCCGAAGTACGACGGGCGTTCGCTGCTGGACTTGGCGAAGGCCGCCGCCAGCGCGGCCTGGCCGCGCTTGGCATCGCCCTGCAACGACAGCGCCACGCCCAGGTGGACCAGCGACAGGCCGCCGACCGCCTTGCTGCGCTCGTTGTCGTACAGCGTGCGCAGGGTACCCAGCGGCGCACGGTTGACCCGGGCCAGCACGTAGCCCGAGTACGCCTGGTTGGCGAACTTCAGCTTCTCGCGGTCGTCCTGGCCATAGAACTGGTTGCCACCGGACAGCAGATCCTCGCTGAGGCGGTTGAGTGCCTTCTGCAGCACGTTGTCGGGCACGGCGAAGCCGGCGTCCTTGGCATCGAGCAGGAACTCGGTGATGTACGGGGTCAGCCACGGGTTAACGTAGCCGTCGTCACCCCACATCGAGAAGTTGCCATTGGCCACCTGCATCGACGCCAGGCGGCCAAACGCACCTTCCATGCGCTCGCGGCGGGTCTTGGCATCCAGCCCGTCGGCACCGAGCATCGACGATGTTGCCTGGTCCAGGATCAGCGCGGCGTAGCCCTTGCTGGTGGTCTGCTCGGCACAGCCATACGGGTAGTTCAATGCACCCTGCAGCGCACTGGCGAACGGGATCGGTGGCAGTGGGCTGACCAGCAGGCGCGCATTCACCGACTCGGCCATCAGGCCATCGGTCAGGCTGTTGTCGAGGCTGACCGCGGCCAACGGATCAAGCGTGCGCACCTGCGAACGCAGCACCTGCGGCCACGCCGCACGCACCGGCAGGTCGTAACGGCGATCGGCCTTGAAGCCGTTGCCGTCCACCCGCACCCGCACCTTGGCCACGCTGTGGCCCTCGCGTGCCGAAAGCGGGAAGCTCAACGTGGTCTTGGCGTCGGCATTCAACTGCACGCTGCGGCTGCCTTCGCCCAGGTTCAGCGGGCCCTCGCTTTCCACCTTCACGTTGAACTGGCCCGGCTTGCCGGTGAAGTTCTGCACATCCAGGGTCACGGTGCTGCGGTCGCCCGGAGCGAGCACGCGCGGCATGCTGGCTTCAGCCAGGATCGGCGCGCGCACAACGGTTTCCACGTCGCGCTTGCCGTACTGGTCATCGCTGTAGACCAGTGCCGACACCCGCAGGGTACCGTTGAAGTCCGGCACCTTCAGGCGGATGCGGGCGATGCCCTTGGCATCGAGCTGCACCGGGCCAGAGAACAGGTCCACGGTCTGCACGCGCGCAGTCGGGCGCTTGGCCTGCGGCAACGCCTGCAGCGCCATGTCGCCACCGAACTTCAGCTTGCCGGCACCGCCGTCAAAGCTCTCGATCACCCGGCTGTAGATGTCGTAGGCATCGATGCCGAGGCGACGCTGGGCGAAGAAGTGCGCACCGGCATCGGGCACCGGGAAGCGGGTGATGTTGAGGATGCCCACGTCCACCGCCGAGACCGTGACGTGCGCCATTTTGCCGGCCAGCTGCGGTGCGCTGACCGTCACCGGCAGGTCCTGTTCCGGTCGCATCTGCTTGGGCGCTGCCAGGCCGACGGCCACGGTGCGCCCCTTGCGGTCCATCGGTACGTGCACCACGCCCACCGCACGGGCCGGGGTGATCTTGCTCGGCGCACTGCCGCCGCGGAACACCAGCGCGGTGATGTAGACGTCGTGGCGCTCCCAGTCGGCGGTGACCGGAATCTTGAAGGTCGAACCCGGCTTGGCGTCGATGTCCTGCACGTACAGCATGCGGTCGGTCTCGACCATCAGGATGCCCTTGCCGGCGTGCGGCGGGGTCACCGTCACCTCAAGCGTGTCGCCTGCCTTGTAGCCGGTCTTGTCCAGGCCCAGCTTGATCTTGTCCGGGCGCGCGTCCAGGCCGCGGTTGTCGTCACCCCAGCTCCAGCCGGCGCGGAACGGGTAACGGCTGGTCAGGCCGGTGGACGGGTCGAACACGTCCACCCGGTACTCGCCCCACTCCACCGGGAAATCGAAGGCGACCGCACTGCTGCCGGCATCGACGGTGCGGGTTTCCTTGTTCTCGAAACGGCGGGTGAAATCGTAGTCCCAGCGGTTGTCGTTGAAGGTCCAGTGGTAGTCGCGCAGCTCGCGCACCAGAGTGATCTTCAGGCCCTTGGCCGGCTGCGGCGTACCAGCAGCATCCACGCGCATCAATTCGAAGCGCGCGTTGCCGTTGGAATCGGCACCGTCCTCCGGGTTGAACAGCGGGCGTACACCGACCAGGGCGTTGGCCGGCCACATCACCCGCTTCAGGGTACGGGTGACCGTGCGGCCACCGGTTTCATACAGGCTGCCGGACAGCACCACGGCAATCGGCGCCTTGGCCTTGGCTGCCTCTTCCGGCAACGCGACGTCCTCACGCAGCTGGCCGTTGCCCGGCAGCGTGGTATCGATCACGTCCTTGGCCTCGCGCGGCAGCTGCAGGGTCGGGTCACCGAAGAAATAGCCCGGCAGGCCCTCCACCGGCTTCTGCTCGGCGGCCACCGCCATACGTGCCGTGAAGCGGTTGCCATTGGCCGGTGCCCCGTACAGATAGGCACCATTGGCCTGCAGGCGCAGGTCCTCACCCGGCTTCAGCGTCTTCTGCGCGCTGTCCAAGTCCAGCTTCATGCGTTCCGGCAGGAATTCCTCGATGCGCAGGGTCATGCCCTGGATCGCTTCCTTGCTGGCCGGGTCGGTGCGGAACTCGACCTGCCAGCGCCCGGTCGGCGCCTCGGCGGGAATGACCTGCTCGAAGTTGATGTAGCCCTGGTCGCCCGGCTGCAGGCGGGTCTCGCGGAAGGTCTTGCCGTCGGGCTGCTTCAGCCGCAGGAATACCGGTTGCGCCTTGACCGGCTTGCCGTCGTTGTCGCGCAGCAGGGCGGACAGGCGCACGGTCTCGCCCGGGCGGTACAGGTCGCGGCCGGACCAGGCGTAGACGTCGAACCAGGCATTGTCACGGCCGGCCACGGCGAATTCGCTCAGGTCCAGCGCCGGCTGGTTGAACGGCAGGAAGCTGGTGTCCTTGCCGGTGCTGGCGACCAGCACGTGGGTGGCATCCAGGGTGTAGTTCAGCAGCGCATTGCCATTGCCGTCGGTGCTGCCCTTCAGCACCACCTCGCCCTTGGCATCGAGCACGCGCAGGTCGATGCCCTTCAGCGGCGCGCCGTCCTTCAGGCCGGCGGTATGGACGAACAGCTTGTCCTTGTAGGCGCGGGTATGCAGGCCGATGTCGCTGACCGAGAAGAACGCGGTATCGAACTCGCCTTCGTAGTCACCGGTGCGCTTGAGCAGGGCGAAGTACAGGCCCGGCTCCTGCAGTTCCTTGATGTCCTGGGTCGGCAGGTAGGTCAGCACCCGCTCGTTCTTCTTGCCGCCCAGGATGAAGCGGTTGACGTAGACCGGCTCTGCCAGCTTGTTGATCGGGCTGCGCTCGTAGTCGCTGCTCAGCTCCCAGCTGCCGCGGCGGCCACCGCGCTGGTACTGGCTGAAGAAGGTCGGCAGGTCCTTCTCGCGCACGCGCAGGAACTCGACGTCGACCTCCGGCACGTTCACCGAGACCACCGGCAGGCCACGACTGTCCTTGGCCGGCAGCACGCTGCCCTGCGAGGCGAAGCCGACCACCGGTTTCAGCTCGCCGCTGAACACCTTCTGTTTCAGCTCCTTGCCCAGGCGGCTGCCATCGGCGGCCAGCAGGTCCGGCGAGACCACCAGGCTGAACTCCTTGCCGGCCTCGACGAACGGGTAGCGCAGGGTCAGGCCGTCATCGGACAGCGTCCAGCTGCTGTCGTCGGTGCCGACCTTCTCTTCGAAGCGCACCAGCTTGTCGAAATCCTGGGTGCCGACCAGCGGGCGCGAGAACTCCAGCGCCAGCGACAGGCCGTCATTCTTCTGGTCCGGGTAGGCACGCAGCAGGGTGAATTCCTTCACCTGCTCGGCCTTGGTGGTGATGGCTTCACCGCTGGCCTTGGGCAGCTGCCCGCTGTCATTGCGGCAGCCAGCCAGGCCCAGCAACAGGCCTCCTGCCAGTACCGCCGCCGCCCATCCCCACCGCTTCCGCCGTGCCGGACCGCTCATGTCGTCACTCCTTGATCGAGGCGGCCATTATAGGCAGGCCACGTCAAAGTGTTGACGCGAATTCGGCAATTGCCCCAAGTGCGGGTAGTGCCGGCCGCTGGCCGGCAACCGGCATGGCAGATTGGATGGAATTGCCGGCCAGCGGCCGGCACTACCGATCGCTCTAGCCCGGCAGGTACAGGTCCACGTAGTCGGTCACCGGCATCGCCGCCAGCGCCACAGGGTCCAGCGATGCGGCCAGGATGCGCTGCTGCTGGGTGGTCGGGAAGCGGTGGGCCAGGTGCCGGCGGAACTTGTCCATCAGCAACGGAATGCCCTCCTCACGTCGGCGCGCGTGGCCCAGCGGGTATTCCACCAGTACCTCGGGCAGCTCAGTACCGTCGCTGAAGCGCACACTCAGGCCGTTGGCGATGCTGCGCTTGTCCGGGTCCAGGTAATCGGCGCTGAGCTGCGGATCCTCATGACAGCCCATCTTCGCGCGCAGTGCATCGATGCGCGGATCCGCCGCCACATCGTCCTCGTAGTCCTCTGCCACCAGCCGCCCATGCAGCAATGCGATGGCGACCATGTACTGCACGCAGTGGTCGCGGTCGGCCGGGTTATGCAGTGGGCCCTGCTTGTCGATGATGCGGATGCAGGCTTCCTGGGTCCGGATCGCGATGTGCGCAATGTCCTCGACCCGCCGCCCCATCGCAAGCAACTGCTGGTGCAGCATGACCGCGGCCTCCACTGCGGTCTGGCCGTGGAACTCGGCCGGGTAGCTGATCTTGAACAGCACGTTCTCCATCACATAGCTGCCTAACGGTCGCCCCAGCGTCAGTGCCTGACCGCGCATGGACACGGCCTCGAAGCCCCAGGTTGGCGCGCTCAGCACGCTGGCATAGCCCATCTCACCGCTGGCTGCCATCAAGGCCAGGCGCACGCCACGGCTGGTCGCATCGCCGGCCGCCCAGCTCTTGCGCGAGCCGGTGTTGGGTGCGTGCCGGTAGGTGCGCAGCGCTTGGCCATCGACCCAGGCCAGCGACAGCGCATTGAGCATGCGCTCGCGGTCCAGCCCGAGCAGCTGCGAGACCACCGCCGTGGTGGCGACCTTGACCAGCACCACATGGTCCAGCCCGACCTGGTTGAAGGAGTTCTGCAGGGCCAGCACGCCCTGGATCTCGTGCGCCTTGATCATCGCCAGCAACACGTCGTGCACGGTCGGCGGCGGTCGGCGCAGGGCCTGCGCGTTGCGGCCCAGCCAATCGCAGACGGCGAGGATGCCGCCCAGGTTGTCCGACGGGTGCCCCCATTCGGCGGCGAGCCAGGTGTCGTTGAAATCCAGCCAGCGCACCATTGCGCCGATGTTGAAGGCGGCCTGCACCGGATCCAGCACGTAGTGCGTGCCCGGTACGCGCGCGCCGTTGACCACGCTGATGCCTGGCACCAGCGGCCCGAGCAGCTTGCTGCAGGCCGGGAAGGACAGCGCTTCCAGGCCACAGCCCAGCGTATCGAGCAGGCAGTGGTGCGCGGTCTGGAAGGCCAGCGGAGAGTCGATGCGGGCATCGCGCACGTAATCGACGATATCCACCAGCAGTGCATCCCACGCTGCACGCTCGTTGGATGGGGTGTGGTTGTCGGACATCGTCGATCTCCTCTTCAGAAGCAGGTCAGGCCGCGCCTCCCGGTAATCGCCAACCTAGGCTGGCGCTGGACCGTACCCGGGCGGTGCCAATGCAATGCCAACCAAGGTTGGCATCCACCAGAGCATGTGATGCCGGCGCCGTTCGGCTGGTTACTCGGCCGGTACCCGCACCTTGCCTTCCATCAATACGCGGGCGCTGCGGCTCATGATGGCCTTGGTCACCGTCCACTGGCCGTCAACGAGGCCGGCCAGCGCGCCCACGCGCAGCGTGCCGGAGGGATGGCCGAAGGTTACTGCTTCGCGTTCGCCGCCACCGGCCGCGCGATTGACCAGCGTGCCCGGAATCGCCGCTGCGGTACCGATCGCCACGGCGGCGGTCCCCATCATCGCGTGATGCAGCTTGCCCATCGACAGCGCACGCGCATGCAGGTCGATCGCCGAGGCCGGAATGGCCTTGCCGCTGGACGACACGTAGTCCTGTGCCGGTGCCACGAAGGCGACCTTCGGTGTGTGCTGGCGGGTTGCCGCGTCTTCCAGCGTGTTGATCAGGCCCATGCGCAGCGCGCCGTAGGCACGAATGGTCTCGAACTTCTGTAGTGCCGCCTTGTCTTCGTTGATTGCCGGCTGCAGCTCGGTCCCGGTGTAGCCGAGGTCGGCGGCGTTGAGGAAGATGGTCGGGATGCCGGCGGTGATCATGGTCACCTCGAAGCTGCCCACGCCGGGCACGTCCAATGTATCGACCAGATTGCCGGTCGGGAACATCGCGCCCGCATCACCGTCGTCGGACGGATCGATGAATTCCAGCTGGATCTCGGCCGCCGGGAAGGTCACGCCATCCAGCTCGAAATCGCCGGTCTCCTGTACTTCGCCATCGCGCATCGGCACGTGCGCGATGATGGTCTTGCCGATGTTGGCCTGCCAGATGCGTACGGTGCACAGGCCATCGCGCGGCACGCGGGCGGGATCGATCAGGCCGTTGGCAATCGCGAACGGGCCGACCGCAGTGCTGAGGTTGCCGCAGTTGCCGCTCCAGTCGACGAAGGCGGTATCGATCGAGACCTGGCCGTACAGGTAGTCCACATCGTGGTCCGGCACCGAAGCGGTGGAGATGATCACGCATTTGCTGGTGCTGGACGTTGCACCGCCCATGCCATCGGTCTGCTTGCCATACGGATCTGGCGAGCCGATCACGCGCATCAGCAGCGCATCGCGTGCGGCACCTGGCACCTGCGCGGCTTCCGGCAGATCCTGCAGGCGGAAGAACACGCCCTTGCTGGTGCCACCACGCATGTAGGTGGCGGGAATACGGAGTTGCGGGAGGAAGGTCATGGATCGGGTTCCTGTGTGCAGTGAAACAATTCTCTGGGAGCCGTGCACCGCCCTAAGGTGGGCCATATGTACTGGCTTCATCTTCGATTCGATGCGCGCTCGAGCAGTTTCTGGAAGTGCCCCAGAGGCAGGGGGCCGGAGGCCCCGAAGCAAGACCTTCAGCGATCAACTGGCGAAGCAGGTCTTCAGCCTTGCTTCGCCGACGCTGACGGATAAGGTCGCGAACGTACTCGGAAGCGCTGGCGTAGTCGCCTTCACGAACTTCCTGGTCCACGAACTGTTTGAGCTCATCAGTCAGCACCACGTTGACATTGACCATATAGACCTCCACTGCGGAACTGTCACGCGACAGTCTGCGAGGCACCAAAGGCAACGACAAGGGCAGAAAGCGCCAGCCGTTGCTTAAAGAGGCCTTCGCCATCACGCAGGCGCTCCAGTATGACTTCGCCGCGCCCGCGCGGACGTTCCCTGCTGCCATCGGAACAGGTACAGGATGACCAGCTTGGTACTGCCACTCACCACTGCCAGCAGCAGCAACGGCCATCCCATCCGTAGGCCCATGGCGAAGGCAAATACGATCGTGGACAGGTCCATGAGCAGGATCCACTGGCTCATCCGCAGCGACACTGCACCGGTATGGCCATTGCGAAGGATCAACAGGATCTGATGCGTGTAGCCCTGCGCCAGCAAGGCAGTGATGGCCACGATCATCGCACTGGCCACCACCCTGCCCTCGTCCGCGTGACGATCACCCCAGGCCAAGCCGGTCAGCGCGCAGATCAGCAGCAGCGCGGCTGCCAACACGCTGGTCGTCGCGGAGCGATTCCGTCGGTCGCGCCAGATCTCCACCAGGATGGCCATGACCAGCACCGACGCGAGCAAGCGTGGCCAGACAATGAAGTGATTGAACGGCGTGACGCTGTAGCCATAGACGAAGAAAGACAGGTACGCCAGGAAGCTGACCGTGAATTGATTCAGCGACAATACTGCAGTGGCGCTGTCAGTCGCGTCCGCACGCTCCCGACGGTTGCGCACCAGGCGCAACTGCGCGCCCACACCCAATAGGCTCAGCAGGATGAAGGCGGTGTTGACCGTGCCTGCGATGTTGTAGAACGCCGTTCCCATGCAGATGGGGCAACACCCCTCTCCTCCGTGACCACCGCCATGCGGGCCGAAGCCAGCATGGCGGCAACTCGATACAAGTCAGCTATCTGCTGCCTTACGCCACCTTGGCGCCTTCCAGGAAGTCCTGGGCGAAGCGCTGCAGCACGCCGCCGGCCTCGTAGATCGCCACTTCCTCGTCGCTGTCCAGGCGGCAGGTGACCGGCACGATCACGTCCTGGCCGTCGCGGCGGTGGATGACCAGGGTCAGTTCGGCACGCGGGGTACGCTCGCCGATCACGTCAAAGGTCTCGGTACCGTCGATCCCCAGGGTCAGGCGGGTGGTGCCCGGCTTGAACTCCAGCGGCAGCACGCCCATGCCGATCAGGTTGGTACGGTGGATGCGTTCGAAGCCCTCGGCCACGATCGCCTCGACGCCAGCCAGGCGCACGCCCTTTGCGGCCCAGTCACGCGAGCTGCCCTGGCCGTAGTCGGCGCCGGCGATGATGATCAGCGGCTGCTTGCGCTCCATGTAGGTCTCGATCGCCTCCCACATGCGCATCACCTTGCCTTCCGGCTCCACGCGCGCCAGCGAACCCTGCTTCACGCTGCCGTCGTCATTGCGCACCATTTCGTTGAACAGCTTCGGATTGGCGAAGGTGGCGCGCTGCGCGGTCAGGTGGTCGCCGCGATGGGTGGCGTAGGAATTGAAGTCCTCTTCCGGCAGGCCCATCTTCGCGAGGTATTCGCCGGCGGCACTGGACGCCAGAATCGCGTTGGACGGCGACAGGTGGTCGGTGGTGATGTTGTCCGGCAGCACCGCCAGCGCGCGCATGCCTGCCAGCGTGCGCTCGCCGGCCAGTGCGCCCTCCCAGTACGGAGGACGACGGATGTAGGTGCTCTGCGGGCGCCAGTCGTACAGCGGGCTGACCGCGGCGCCGTGCTCCACGCGCACGTTGAACATCGGGTTGTAGACCTTGCGGAACTGCTCGGGCTTCACCGAGGCCTTCACCACCGCGTCGATCTCGGCGTCGCTCGGCCAGATGTCCTTCAGGCGCACCTCGTTGCCGTCGGCGTCCACGCCCAGCACGTCCTTCTCGATGTCAAAGCGCACAGTGCCGGCGATGGCATAGGCGATCACCAGCGGTGGCGACGCCAGGAAGGCCTGCTTGGCGTACGGATGGATGCGGCCATCGAAGTTGCGGTTACCCGACAGCACGGCCGTGGAATACAGGTCACGGTCGATGATTTCCTGCTGGATCTTCGGATCCAGCGCACCACTCATGCCATTGCAGGTAGTGCACGCGAAGGCGACGATGCCGAAGCCGAGCTGCTCCAGGTCCGGCAGCAGGCCGGATTCTTCCAGGTACAGCTGGACGGCCTTGGAACCCGGCGCCAGCGACGACTTCACCCACGGCTTGCGCTGCAGGCCACGTGCGTTGGCGTTGCGCGCCAGCAGTGCGGCGGCGATCACGTTGCGCGGATTGGAGGTGTTGGTGCAGCTGGTGATGGCCGCGATGATCACCGCGCCATCGGGCATCAGGCCCTGCGCCTGCTCGGCCTTGCCCGCTTCCAGCTTGGCCTCGTCGGCGATGCCGCGCTCGGCCAGATCGGCAGTGGCCACGCGCTTGTGCGGGTTGGACGGGCCAGCCATGTTGCGCACCACGCTGGACAGGTCGAAGTGCAGCACGCGCTCGTACTGCGCGGTCGCCAGATCGTCGGCCCACAGACCGGTGGTACGTGCGTAGTTTTCCACCAGCGCTACCTGCGACTCCTCGCGCCCGGTCAGGCGCAGGTAATCGGTGGTCTGCGCGTCGATGTAGAACATCGCGGCGGTGGCCCCGTATTCGGGGCACATGTTGGAGATGGTGGCACGGTCGCCGATGGTCAGTGCCGCGGCACCCTCGCCGAAGAATTCAAGCCACGCGCCGACCACGCGTTCCCTGCGCAGGAACTCGGTCAGCGCCAGCACCACGTCGGTGGCGGTGATGCCCGGCTGCGGGCGGCCAGTCAGTTCGACACCGACGGTGTCGGGCAGGCGCATCCACGACGCGCGGCCCAGCATCACGTTCTCCGCTTCCAGACCACCCACACCAATGGCGATCACGCCCAGCGCATCCACGTGCGGGGTGTGGCTGTCGGTGCCCACGCAGGTATCCGGGAAGGCCACGCCGTCCTGCACGTAGATCACCGGAGACATCTTCTCCAGGTTGATCTGGTGCATGATGCCGTTGCCCGGCGGAATCACATCCACGTTCTGGAATGCCTGCTTGGTCCAGTCGATGAAGTGGAAACGGTCTTCATTGCGACGATCTTCGATCGCGCGGTTCTTTTCGAACGCCTGCGGATCGAAACCACCGCACTCCACCGCCAGCGAGTGATCGACGATCAGCTGCACCGGCACAACCGGGTTGACCTTGGCCGGGTCGCCACCCTTGTCGGCGATCGCATCACGCAGGCCGGCCAGGTCCACCAGCGCGGTCTGGCCGAGGATGTCGTGGCAGACCACGCGCGCCGGGAACCACGGGAAATCGAGGTCGCGACGGCGCTCGATCAGCTGCTTCAGCGAATCGCCGAGCGTGGCCGGATCGCAGCGACGCACCAGGTTCTCGGCCAGCACGCGCGAGGTGTACGGCAGGGTGGCGTAGGCGCCGGGCTGGATCGCATCGACAGCGGCACGCGCGTCGAAATAATCCAGCGCGCTGCCGGGGAGGTTCTTGCGGTAATCGGTATTCATGGGCTGGCGGAGTACTTGGGGCGGGCCGGGTGCCGGCGGTGCGGCGGCGAAAGCACCCGGCCGGCACGCGGCCGGCCGGATGGGTACGGCAGGTGGATCAGACGCGCTTGTCGATGGCGACGAAGTCGCGGTCTTCTGGACCGATGTAGTTGGCGCTCGGGCGGATGATCTTGCCGTCGATGCGCTGCTCGATGATGTGCGCGCTCCAGCCGGCGGTGCGCGCGATCACGAACAGCGGGGTGAACATCGCGGTCGGCACGCCCATCATGTGGTAGCTGACGGCGCTGAACCAGTCCAGGTTCGGGAACATCTTCTTGATGTCCCACATCACCGATTCCAGGCGCTCGGCGATGTTGTACATCTTCATGCTCGACTGCTCTTCGGACAGCTCGCGGGCCACGTCCTTGATCACCTTGTTGCGCGGATCAGAGACGGTGTAGACCGGGTGGCCGAAACCGATCACCACTTCCTTGCGCTCGACGCGGGCCTTGATGTCTTCCTCGGCCTCATCGGGACTGTCGTAGCGCTTCTGCACTTCGAACGCCACTTCGTTGGCGCCGCCGTGCTTCGGACCGCGCAGCGCGCCGATGCCACCGCAGATCGCGCTGTACATGTCGCTGCCGGTGCCGGCGATGACGCGGCAGGTGAACGTCGAGGCATTGAACTCATGCTCCGCGTACAGGATCAGCGAGGTGTGCATCGCCTTCACCCACGATTCCTGCGGCTTCTCGCCGTGCAGCAGGTGCAGGAAGTGGCCACCGATCGAGTCATCGTCGGTTTCCACATCGATGGCGCGGCCGTTGTGGCTCCAGTGGTACCAGTACAGCAGCATCGAACCGAGGCAGGCCATCAGCTTGTCGGCGATGTCACGCGCGCCCGGATGGTTGTGGTCGTCCTTCTCCGGCGCCACGCAGCCGAGCACGGACACGCCGGTACGCATCACGTCCATCGGGTGTGCCGACGGCGGAAGCTCTTCCAGCGCCGCCTTCACCGCAGCAGGAATGCCACGCAGCGACTTCAGTTTGGCCTTGTACGAAACCAGCTCGGCGCGGGTCGGCAGCTTGCCGTGCACCAGCAGGTAGGCAATTTCCTCGAACTCGCTGGTGTTGGCCAGGTCCAGGATGTCGTAGCCACGGTAGTGCAGGTCGTTGCCACTACGGCCCACGCTGCACAGCGCGGTGTTGCCCGCAGCGGTGCCGGACAGGGCGACGGACTTCTTCGGCTTGAAGGTCGGGGTTGCGGTCGTATCGTTCATGTTTCCCTCCGAAAACTTGATGGTGCAGGGTACTGCTTATTTCTTGGCGGCGAACAGTGCATCGAGCTGCTGCTCGAAGGCGTGGTAGCCGATGCGGTCGTAGAGTTCTTCGCGGGTCTGCATGGTCTCCACCACATTGCGCTGGTGGCCATCGCGGCGCACCGCCTGGTAGACGTTCTCGGCGGCCTTGTTGGCGGCGCGGAAGGCCGACAGCGGGAACAGCTGGATCGCAACGCCGGCAGAAGCCAGTTCATCGCGGCTGAACAGCGGGGTGGCGCCGAATTCGGTGATGTTGGCCAGCACCGGCACCTTCACCGCGTCGACGAAGCGGCGATAGGTGTCCAGGTCGTAGGCCGCCTCGGCGAAGATGCCGTCGGCACCGGCCTCGACACAGGCGATGGCGCGCTCGATGGCCTTGTCCACGCCGTCCACCTGGATGGCATCGGTACGCGCGATCAGGAAGAAGTCCGGATCGGTCTTGGCATCGGCAGCCGCCTTCACGCGGTCGACCATTTCACCCTGCGAGACGATTTCCTTGCCCGGGCGGTGACCGCAGCGCTTGGCGCCGACCTGGTCTTCGATGTGGCAGGCGGCCGCGCCGGCCTTGATCAGCGACTTCACGGTGCGCGCGATGTTGAACGCGCTCGGGCCGAAGCCGGTGTCGATGTCGACCATCAACGGCAGGTCGCAGACATCGGTGATTCGGCGCACGTCCACCAGCACGTCTTCCAGGGTGTTGATGCCCAGGTCCGGCAGGCCCAGCGAGCCCGCGGCAACACCGCCGCCGGACAGGTAAATGGCGCGGAAGCCGGCGCGCTTGGCCAGCAGGGCGTGGTTGGCGTTGATCGCGCCGATCACCTGCAGCGGCGATTCGGCAGCCAGCGCCTCACGGAAGCGGGCACCGGCGGAGAAAGGAGTGGAAGCTGTCATGCGGCAATCCAGGTTGGAGTACGGGAAAGAGACCGCAAGCACCATGCCAAGCTGCAAGCCGTTGATTTCACGGGAATGACGTCGACGCAACAGTGAAACATATGAAACATTGAAACAGATGTATCATGAAACATCCCGTCCAACGCGCGCCGTCATGTACCTGCCCCGCTCGCCCCTGCGCCACGCCGATGCCGACCCCAGTCGGCCGGTGATCTGGACCGTCAGCGTCTCGCGGCTGACCGGTCTTCTCGGCGACGTCATTCCCGAGTTCGATCGCCGCGCGCGTGTCGAGCAGATCAACCTCGGCTTCGAGGAAGCGGTGGACGTGATCGGCCAGCGCCTGCGCCGCGAGCACTGCGACGTGGTCATCGCCGGCGGCTCCAACGCGGCCTGGCTGCGCAGCCGGCTGGAGCTGCCGCTGGTGCCGATCCAGGCCAACGGCTTCGACCTGATGGAAGCCTTGGCGCGCGCACGTCGGATCGCCGGCCGTATCGGCCTGGTCACCCACGCCAGCGACGTGCCGGTGTTCAGCAACTTCCAGCAGAGCTTCGGCCTGGACATCGAGCATCGCCGCTTCGTCACCCGCGAGGATGCCCGCGACTGCATCGCCGACCTGCGCGCCAACGGCATCGAGGTGATCGTCGGCACCGGCATGGCCATCGACCACGCCGAACAGGCCGGACTGCCCGGCGTGCTGCTGTACTCGGCAGATTCGGTACGGCAAGCGTTCGAGCACGCGTTGGAACTGACCCAGACCCTGGCCCGCTCCGGCGGCAGCCGGCCCGCGCCGCGCCGCCGTGCCGCACCGCGCAGCGATGCCCACGACCTGCTCGGCGACAGCGAGGCCATGGCACAGGTGCGCGCACAGATCACGCTGTACGCCCCGCATGACAGCACCGTACTGGTCACCGGCGAAACCGGCACCGGCAAGGAACTGGTGGCGCGCCAGCTGCACGCCGCCAGCGGACGCCGTGGCCGCTTCGTGGCACTGAACTGTGGCGCGATCAGCGAATCGCTGCTGGAAGCGGAGCTGTTCGGCTACAGCGATGGCGCCTTCACCGGCGCACGCCGTGGCGGCCGCGTCGGCCTGGTCGAGGCCGCTGACGGCGGCACCCTGTTCCTGGATGAAATCGGCGAACTTCCGCTGCCACTGCAGACCCGCCTGCTGCGGGTGCTGGAAGAACGCGAGGTACTGCGTGTCGGTGCCACCGAGCCGACCCCGGTCGACCTTCGCGTGGTGGCCGCGACCCTGCAGTCGCTCGAGCAGCGCGTGGCGGCCGGCAGCTTCCGCCGCGACCTGTATTACCGCCTGGCCGCGCTGCGCATCGCCCTGCCCGCACTGCGTGCCCGGCGCGGTGACATCGCGCTGCTGGCGCAGCATTTCTTCCGCCAGCTGCGTGGTATCGACGCGCCACTGGATGCGGAGGCACTGGCGGTGCTGACCACCGCAGAGTGGCCCGGAAATGTGCGCGAATTGCGCAATCTGGTGGATCGGCTGCGCATCCATTGGCAACCTGGTGAGGGGCTGATTGATGCCGCGCGACTGCTGCAGCTGGCACCCGAGCTGGTGAATGAGGGCGCCGCTGCGCTACCAGTGGAAAGCAATGGCAAGCGGCCGCCGCGTGCGCAGTTGGAAACGCTGTTGCAGGAACACCGCAATGACCGCGAGGGCATGGCACAGGCGCTGGGCGTCTCACGCACCACGCTATGGCGCTGGCTGCGCGCGGAGGGATTGTAACGTCCTGCCATCTGGCTGGTGCACACCGATCTCTGGCCGGGGCGAACCGATGCCGATGTCTGTTTGGGGGCAAACCGATGCCCTCGGCGGTGCGAAGCGATTCCCGGTGGGTGCGAACCTTGGTTCGCACCGCTTTTCCCAATCATCCCATCCACGCATGGCGTGGATCTACTGGAGCGTCCAGGCGCTACAGCACGCTCGTCGGCCGGGCGCGGAATAAAGTGCAATCAGCGCGCCCAACGCGCTTCGATCGCGAACCGTCCACTCCCCACTGCGGCAATCCACAACAGCAACACACCCAGCGGCACTTCGCTCAGGTAGAAGAACCAGCTCAACCAATCCGGCACGCTCAGTCCCGCAGGAATGCGCGCGATGCCATCGGTCAGCGCTGCCACCGCACAGATCCCCGCCAGCAGCAGGGCCGAAGGCCGGCTGAGCAGGCCCAGCACCAGCAGGCCGCCCGCAATCCATTCAATGCCGCCGAGCACCGGCGCACTGAACACCGGGAACGGGATCCCCGCATCAACCAGCGTATGCACCATGCGTTCGCGGCCCGCATCGGTGAACACCTTGTTCCAGCCGGACACGCAGAACATCACCCCGGCGACGATGCGGGCGATCAACAGCAGGAACGCTTCCACGCCGTGACGCGGCGGCGGCACCGCAAACAGGCAACGCCAGGAGGGCATGGCAACTCCGGAAGTCGAGATCATCCATCGGAGTGTGCCGGTTATGGGCCTGCTCGCAGATGAAGCAATCCGGTCCATTTGCGACAGCCTGCTCTTGTGGAGTCGAGCCCTGCTCGACTGCCTCATGCGTCGGAGCAGCAGCCGAGCAGGGCTCGACTCTACAAAAGGCGTGCGTCGGCCAGCAGAAGCTCGATTTCCTCCACCTGCACCACCGGCACCTGCCACGGATGATGCGGCACGATGCCCTGTTCGAAGATGCGCTGCAGCCGCTGCGGATCTCGCGGCAGGCAGAATTCCAGGCGTACGCTGTCGACCACTTCGGTGCGCCCCGCCTCACCCTGCACGGGCGACGCACCCACGCGCGGGCGGAACTGTTCGAACCCCGGCGCCGACCACCACATACCGTGCTCGTAGTCGCCGGCCGCCAACGCATCCACCGCCAGGATGCCCTGCTTCACAGCGCCCAGTGCTGCCGACGGCACGAACACCACCACGCGGTACAGCGCCACGCGATTCACGCCGATGGCTCCAGCGGCATGCGGAAATAGACGACCCG
This sequence comes from Stenotrophomonas sp. YJH_SMC_12-1, assembly GCF_059370935.1. NCBI lineage: Bacteria > Pseudomonadati > Pseudomonadota > Gammaproteobacteria > Lysobacterales > Lysobacteraceae > Stenotrophomonas > Stenotrophomonas sp. YJH_SMC_12-1. The sequence goes on from NZ_JCAFUD010000001.1 coordinate 584,449, forward strand.
TTCGGTCTCTTCGAAGCCGCAGGCCCGATGCGCGGCGTGAGCCTGCACGTCTTCCACGCGACTGTCCGAGGCCAGTTCGCGGCAGCCCGCATCGCGCGTCCACGCCTGCACCGCCGTCAGCAGGGCGCGGCCGACGCCGCGGCCTTGCCACTGCGGCTGCACGCACCAGCCCTCCAGGAACCCCACCGGCGAAGACTCGGTGCCGTTCACGTAGTCATGGCGCAGGCGCACTTCAGCGAAACCAACCGCCTCGCCATCCGCCGCACAGGCCAAGAACACAGCACCTTCGGCATCTGCCAGCGACTGCGTCAGTTCCTCCAGCGGATCATCGGCATCAGTCCACAGGCCGAGACGCAACTGCGCCCACGCGCCCGCATCGGCCGGCGTGGCCTGGCGGATCGTGGGCGCGCTGGCGATCACGGGTACAGCAGGCGCTTGCTCCAGCGCCCTTCGGCGCCGGCTTCATAGCACCAGCGTTCGTGCAGGCGGAACTGCGCGCCGTACCAGAACTCGATGCGGTCAGGCACCACGCGCAGGCCACTCCAGCCCTCCGGGCGCGGCACATCCTTGCCCTCGAAGCGGGCTTCGACCTCGGCCACGCGCGCATCGAATTCCTCGCGCGTTGCCAGCGTCTTCGACTGCTGCGAGGCCCACGCGCCGATCTGGCTCATGCGCGGGCGGCTGGCGAAATAGGCATCGGCTTCGGCATCGGCAACCTGCTCGACACGGCCTTCAATGCGCACCTGGATACCGGCCTCGCGCAGGCTGCGCCACAGGAACAACAGCGCGGCCTGCGGATTGGCCTGCAGTTCCTGGCCCTTGTGGCTGTCCATGTGGGTGTAGAACACGAAACCACGCTCGTCGAACGCCTTCAGCAGCACGGTACGTGCCGAGGGACGGCCGTGCGTATCGGCAGTGGCCACGGTCATCGCGTTCGGCTCGACCTCGCGGCTCTGTTTGGCTTCTTCGAACAGGCCGGCAAACGTGGACAGGGCTTCGGCGTACAGGTCGCTCATGATTGCGTTCTTCTCACACGGATTGGGCTATTGTGGCTGCATGGCCGCTGCTGCGTATATGCCCCAGGTGAAAGGATTCCCCGAAACATTGGCCGAACAGGTGCTGGACGATGCACTGGGCAACGCTGCAGCGGTTCCAGTATTGGCGATCAGCGGCCTGCAGGGGAGCGGCAAATCGACGCTGGCCGCGCAGGTGGTGGCGCGCGCCCAGTCGCGCGGCCTGAACGCCGCCACGCTGTCCATCGATGATGTCTACCTGACCCGCGCACAGCGGCAGCGTCTGGCCCGCCAAGTGCACCCGCTGCTGATCACCCGAGGCCCGCCGGGCACCCATGACCTGCCGTTGGCCCATGCAGTGCTGGACGCCGTGGCCACACGCCAGCCCTTCGCGATGCCTCGCTTCGACAAGCTGGCCGATGAACGCCTGCCCGAAGCGCACTGGCCGCAGCTGCAACGACCGCTTGACCTGCTGGTCTTCGAAGGCTGGTTCCTGGGCACCCCCGCGCAGGATGACGACGCGCTGGACAGCCCGTTGAACGCACTGGAGCGCGAAGCCGACGCCGATGGTCGCTGGCGGCGCTGGTGCAACCAGGCGCTGGCCCGCGACTACCCGGTGCTGTGGCAGCGCTGCGACCGCCTGTGGTTCCTGCAGCCGCCGGATTTCTCGGTGGTACCGCGCTGGCGCTGGCAGCAGGAGCAGAACCTGCAGGCCGCGCAGCCGGGCCGGCACGGCATGAGCCGGCCACAGCTGGAGCGCTTCGTGCAGTACTACGAGCGGGTCAGCCGCCAGGCGCTGCATGCCCTGCCCGCCCTGGCCGACCACGTGGTGGTGCTGGACGGCCAGCGACAGGTGCAGGACGTGCGCTGAGCGCGCCTATTCCACCAGGAAGGTCACCCGCAGGTTGACCCGCCATTCGGTTATTTCGCCGCTGCCATTGGTCACCACCTTGGTCTCGTTCACCCAGGCGCCCTGGATGCCCTTGACCGTCTCGGAGACCTTCTTCAGACCGCTGCGCACGGCGTCCTCCACGCTTTTCGGCGAGGAGGCGGTGATTTCGATGACCTTGGCGACCGTCATGGCCTGTACTCCGGCTGGCGCGGGAGACCCCGCAGGAACGCCTACCCTGACGTGAAGAACGTAAAGGCCAGGGCACGGAGGTGTTAGCATCACAGGGCATGAATCCTGCTCCGAACCTGATCCTGATCGGCCCGATGGGCGCCGGCAAAACCTGCATCGGCCGCCGCCTGGCCGAGCGCTTCACGCTGGACTTCGTCGATGTCGACCAGGCCATCGTCGATGCCGCCGGCGCCAGCATCCCGACCATTTTCGAGCACTCCGGCGAAGCCGGCTTCCGCAGCCATGAACGCGAGGCGCTTGCCCGCGTGCTGGAAGGTCGCGGCCAGCTGGTCTCCACCGGTGGCGGCGCGGTGCTGGAACCTGGCAACCGCGCGTTGATCGCCCAGCGCGGCTTCGTGGTCTACCTGCGGGTCAGCGTGACCGCGCAGCTGGAACGCCTGGCCCGCGACAAAGGCAGGCCGCTGCTGCAGCGCCCGGATCGTGAGCAGGTGCTGCACGATCTGGCCGCGCACCGCGACCCGCTGTACCGCGAACTGGCCGACATCACCCTTGATACCGACCCGTACACCGCTGCCGACGCAACCGCCCACCTGGTGGTCAAGCTGGCCACGCAATGGCAGCGCCAGGACCTGACCCCATGACTTCCCCCGCCCTGCTGCAGGTCGCCGTCGGCGGCGACCGCCCTTACTCCATCACCATCGGCGCCGGTGCGCAGGCCGACGGCACCGCGCTGGCCTCGCATGTGCGTGGCCGCCACGTGCTTTTGCTCAGCGACAGCGAAGTGGCCCCGCGCTATCTGGATGCCGTGAAGCAGACCCTTCTGACCGCACGCCCCGACCTGATCGTCGGCGAGCATGTGCTGGCCGCGGGCGAAGCCTCCAAGACGCTGGCTGAATTCGGCCGTGCGATCGAAGCGCTGGCCGCGCTTGGCGCCACCCGCGACGCCTGCGTGTTCGCCCTCGGCGGCGGCGTGGTCGGTGATCTCGCCGGCTTCGCCGCGGCCTGCTGGATGCGCGGCGTGGACTGCGTGCAGCTGCCGACCACCCTGTTGGCGATGGTCGATTCGTCGGTGGGCGGCAAGACTGCGGTCGACATCCCGGCCGGCAAGAACCTGGTCGGCGCGTTCCATCCGCCGCGCGCGGTGATCGCCGATACCCGTGTGCTGGCCACCCTGCCGCCGCGCGAGCTGCGTGCCGGCCTGGCCGAAGTGGTGAAGTACGGCGCGCTGGGTGATGCCGTGTTCTTCGAATGGCTGCAGCAGCATGCCGATGCGCTGCTGGCCGGCGACGATGCGGTACTGGCCGAAGCCATCGCGCGAAGCTGCCGGCACAAGGCCGCCATCGTCGAGCGTGATCCGTTCGAGAAGGGCGAGCGCGCCCTGCTCAACCTCGGCCATACCTTCGGCCATGCCATCGAGACCGAGCAGGGCTACTCGGCCCCGGGCCGCGATGCACTGAACCACGGCGAGGCGGTGGCGGTGGGCATGGTGCTGGCCGCGAAGCTGTCCACCGATCTGGGCCTGGCCGACGATGCCGATCGCGCACGCCTGCAGGCGCTGCTGGAACGGCTCGGCCTGCCGGTGTCGATCCCGGCCGGGCTGGACCCGCAGGCCCTGCTCGGCCGCATGCGGCTGGACAAGAAGAATGTGGCCGGCCGTCTGCGCCTGGTGCTGTGGCGCGGCATGGGCCGCGCCGAAGTGGTGCCGGACGTAGGTGAGGCGGCGGTGCTGAAGGTGCTGTCGGCCCGGTAGTGCCGGCCGCTGGCCGGCAACGTCAGCAACGAGGAAGCCCGCCAGCCGCCGGCACGACCGCGTTGCGGCCGGGGTCACCCTGGCCCCGCTACAATCGGCCCATGCACGTCTACCTGCAACATCCCGATGCCGGTGCGCAGGCACCGCGCTTCCTGCGCCTGAGCCTGCAGCCGGACCTGTTCGGCGGCTGGGAGCTGCTGCGCGAGAGCGGCCGCGTCGGCAACCGCTCGCAGCTGCGGCGCGAGCTGTTCCTGCAGGCTGACGAAGCCCGTCATGCCTTCGAGAAGGCCCGCGATGCCGAACTGCATCGCGGCTTCCAGATCCTCTCGCACGGCGACTGACGCCGCTGCCAACTTTCGTCCAAGGAATGCCCATCGTGACCAGCCCTCTCCGCAACGATCGCCTGCTGCGCGCCCTGCGCCGCGAACCGGTGGACTGCACCCCCGTCTGGCTGATGCGCCAGGCCGGCCGCTACCTGCCGGAGTACCGCGCAACCCGGGCCAAGGCCGGCAGCTTCCTGGCCATGGCCAAGAACCCGGAGATCGCCTGCGAAGTCACGCTGCAGCCGCTGCGCCGATTCCCGTTGGACGCAGCCATCCTGTTCTCGGACATCCTCACCATTCCCGATGCGATGGGCCTGGAGCTGTACTTCGTTGAAGGCGAAGGCCCGAAGTTCCGCCATCCGGTGCGTGACGAAGCGGCCATCGCCCGGCTGGCGGTACCGGACATGGAGCAGGACCTGGGCTATGTGATGGACGCAGTGCGCCTGATCCGTCGGGAGCTGGACGGCCAGGTACCGTTGATCGGCTTCTCCGGCAGCCCCTGGACACTGGCCTGCTACATGGTGGAAGGCGGCGGCAGCAAGGATTTCGCGCGCATCAAGGCAATGGCGCTGAACCATCCGCAGGCCCTGCACCGCCTGCTGGAGGTCACCACCGACGCGGTGATTGCGTACCTGGGCGCGCAGCGCGCGGCCGGTGCGCAGGCGCTGCAGGTGTTCGACACCTGGGGCGGCGTGCTGTCGCCGGCCATGTACCGCGAGTTCTCGCTGCGCTACCTGCAGCGCATCGCCGAGGGCCTGGAGCGCGGCGAAGGCAGCGAGCGCACGCCGCTGATCCTGTTCGGCAAGGGTACCGGCCTGCACCTGGAAGCGCTGTCGCAGACCGGCGCCGATGCACTGGGCCTGGACTGGACGCTGGACCTGGACGAGGCGATGCGCCGCACCGGTGGCCGCGTCGCGCTGCAGGGCAACCTCGACCCGACCACGCTGTACGCCTCGCCGGATGCGATCGCCGCAGCCGCAGCGCGGGTGCTCGACACCTACGCCGCCGGCAACGGCGGTTCGCGCGAGGGCCATGTGTTCAACCTCGGCCACGGCATGTCGCCGGACATGGACCCGGCCCACGTGCAGGTGCTGGTCGACGCGGTGCACGCGCACAGCCAGCGCTGAGCATTCGGCATACGGTTGCGGCGCGATGTTGATCGCGCCGTGACCCACAGTGCGCGATCATGGCATCCCCCACGCTGCACCGGCCGCACCCCATGTCCACATCGCCATCGACCTACAACCGCCAGCGCCCCCTGCTGTGGCTGGTGTCCTTGGCGATCTTCATGCAGATGCTGGACTCGACCATCGTCAACACGGCATTGCCGGCGATGGCGGCCAGCCTGGGCGAAAGCCCGCTGCAGATGCAGTCGGTGGTGTTCAGCTACGCGCTGGCGGTGGCCACCTTCATTCCCGCCTCGGGCTGGATCGCTGACCGCTACGGCACCCGTCGCACCTTCCTGGTGGCGATCATTCTGTTCACCCTCGGCTCGCTGGCCTGCGCGCTGGCCCAGCACCTGCACCAGCTGGTCGGTGCGCGCGTGCTGCAGGGCATCGGCGGCGCAATGCTGCTGCCGGTCGGCCGGCTGGCAGTGATGCGATCAGTGCCGCGCGAGGATTTCCTGCGCGCGATGAGCTTCATCGCCATCCCGGCCCTGGTCGGCCCGCTGATCGGCCCCACGCTGGGCGGCTGGCTGGTGGAGATCGCCTCGTGGCACTGGGTGTTCCTGATCAACCTGCCGATCGGCGTGATCGGATTCATCGCCGCGATGAAGATCATGCCCGACCACTACGCCAGCCATCGCACCCGTTTCGACCTGCGTGGCTACATCATGCTGGCCTTCGCGATGGTGGTGCTGTCACTGGCACTGGACGGCATCTCCGGACTGGGCACGCCACACGCGTTGGTGATGCTGATGACCGTTGCAGGGCTGGCGGCGCTGGTGGGTTACTGGCTGCACGCTGCCAATTCGACGGCGCCGTTGTTCTCGCTGGCGCTGTTCCGCGTACCCAGCTACCGCATCGGCATTCTCGGCAATCTTTTCTCGCGCATCGGCAGCAGCGCCATGCCGATGCTGATCCCGTTGCTGCTGCAGGTCGGCCTGGGCCTGGGCCCGATGAACGCCGGCCTGATGATGGTGCCGGTGGCAGCCGCCGGCATGGTCTCAAAGAAACTGGCGGTGAAGCTGGTGGAGCGCTACGGCTACCGCCGCGTGCTGATGGTCAACACCGTGCTGGTGGGCCTGGCGATGGCCAGCTTCATCCTGATGACACCCGGCCAGCACCTGGCCTGGCGCCTGTTGCAGCTTGCGTTCTTCGGCGCGGTCAATTCGCTGCAGTTCACCGTGATGAACACCGTGACCCTGCGCGATCTGGACCGTGAGTTCGCCAGTTCCGGCAACAGCCTGCTGTCGATGGTGATGATGCTCGCCGCCGGCTTTGGTGCTGCTGCGGCCGGCAGCCTGCTGGCCGCGTTCGGCAACCACCTGGACAGCAACAGCGCCACCGCCGCGCTGCATGCCACGTTCCTGTGCGTGGGCGCGATCACCCTGACCTCGACGATGATCTTCTGGCAGCTGCCCGATACCAAGCCGGAGCCACGGCAGGTCGAACACGTTGCGGAGTGAGGGTGCTTCGGCAGGGCCTGCGGCCCTGTACCCGCAGAAGCCGAAGCAACAGCAACAGCGAGCATTCCGTGGGTTGGCGGGGCGGTGTGGGCTTGCAGCACACGCCGTAAACCCATCCCTGGGGGCTCGATGGCGCCATCCATGGCGCCAACGGTCCTGCAAGCCCACACCGCCCCACCTCTGACAGGTTCACGCGGCTGTGGGTAACAGCGACTGTTGGAACGCGCGGTTGTTGGTAGGTGTCGACCTTGGTCGACACATCTGTCAGATCTCGAATTCCAGATTGGGGTCAGAGCCCGTTGCGCAGCAACGGGATCCGACCCTGTGCTCCGACAGATCGCGGAAAACTGTCGAAGGCGGGGTGGGTCCGGTTGCGGGAGTGTCCGCGGCATGGATGCCGCGGCCAAGCCCCCATGGATGGGTTCACGGCGTCTCCCGCAACCGGATCCACCCCGCCATCCCACAGGACGCCAGCTTTTGCTTCGGCTGTTGCTGTTGCTCCGGCTTGCAGCAGGTGCAGGGCTGCAAGCCCTGCAATAAACCCTACCTGCCCATCGCCCTGGCGATCGCTTCCACCAGCAGTTCACCGGTCACCGGCTTGCGCAGGAAACCACCGATGCCGGCCGCTTCCACCTGCTGCTGAAGGTCCGGATCGGTCCGTGCCGTCACGGCGAGCAGTGGCAGCATGTAGCCCTGGTTGCGCAGGTGCTGGGCCAGCTCGAAGCCGCTCAGGCCCGGCAGGTCCAGATCCAGCAGGCCGACGTCGAAATCCCCTGCGCTGATCTCGCGCAGTGCCGCCAGCGCATGGCCCGCATGCACCACTTCATGGCCGCGCGCACTCAACAGCCCGCGCACCACATCAGCCACGGTTGCATCATCCTCGACCAGCAGCACGCGCAATGGCGGCATGTTGGCCGCATCCTCGCGGTGCACTTCGCCCTCGGACTCTGCATTGGCATCGACCACCAGCGGCAACGGCAGGGTCACGCCAAAACACGTGCCGCGGCCGAGCTGGCTCTCCACCTGGATACGCCCCTGCATCGCCTGCGCCAGTTCGCGGCAGATCGCCAGGCCCAGGCCGCTGCCGCCGTACTGCGCCGCGGTGCGGGCGCCATCGGCCTGCTCGAAGCGGCGGAACAGGCGCTGCTGCTGTTCCTGGCTGATGCCCGGCCCGGTGTCGCGCACTTCGAAATGCAACGCGCGCAGCTCGCCGTCGCTGCGCGCATGCAGGGTGATGGTTCCGCGGCTGGTGAACTTGACCGCGTTGGAGAGCAGGTTGAGCAGGATCTGCCTTACCCGCATCGCATCGCCGGTCGCCTGCAGGCCCGGCGGCAACTGGTTGTCGAGGGTGAAGCGCAGGCCCTTCTGCGCTGCCAGCGGTCCCATCAGCGCGGCCAGGTCCTGCAGCAGGCAGCTCAGCGCGAACGGCTTGGACTGCAGTTCCAGCCGTCCGGATTCGATCCGTGCCAGGTCCAGTGCATCGTTGACCAGGTGAAGCAGGTGTTCGCCGGCGTGCCGGATCGACTGCGTGTAGCCGCGCTGCTGCGGGTCCAGCGGCGAGGCCAGCAGCAGTTCGCTCATGCCGAGCACACCGGTCATCGGCGTGCGGATTTCGTGGCCGAGATTGGCCAGGAAGCGGGTCTTGGCCGCCGAGGCCTGTTCGGCCAGTTCCTGTTTATGCAGTGCCAGCTGATAGGCATGGCGCCGCTGCAGGCGACGGCGATACAACCAGGCAAACCAACTGGTCAGCAGAAGCGCGATCGAGGCCAGCACCAGCAGCCCGGACAGGCTGCGCCACCACGGTGGCTGTACACGGAATTCCAGGCTCTGCACCCGCGACCAGACATGGTCGGCCGAGCGCGCCTGTACCTCCAGGCGGTAGCTGCCCGGCGGCAGGCGCGAAAACAGGCGCTCACCGGCCGGCCCCACTTCCACCCAATCGGGGTCGTAGCCGGCCAGGCGGTAGCGGTAGCTGTTGGAGGCCGAATCGGCGAATGACAACAGTCGCGCGACGATGCGCAGGTCACGGTCACCATCGGCAATCTGCAAGGGCGTGTCGTGGGTCAGGTCGAGTACCTGCTCGTTGCGGCGGACTTCGACCCGTTCGATCACCAACGGCGCCCGCCGCACCGACGGCCGCACCTGTTCCGGGTCGAACACCACCACGCCGGCCGGGGTACCGGCCACCAGATGGCCATCGCCGGACATCGTCAACGTGTGCTCGCGGAACTCCTGGCTGGGCAGGCCGTCGTGGACGCCGTACAGGCGCACGCTCTGGCCGTCGGCGCCAACCCGGACCAGGCCGCGCGCGCTGGTGGCCCAGGCCACCCCCTGTGCGTCGACCACCAGCCCGGAAGCGGAGATCGCCGGGTAACCCTGCTCCGCGCCGACCACGGCCTGCCGTTCAAGCCGCCCCTGGCTCCAGCGGTAGCGCGACAGGCAGCCATCCTCCGACAGCCAGACCTGGCCATCGCGGCCCACGTGCAACGCATGGATCGCGGTCGCCGGCGCGCCCGGCACCGGCTGGAAGCGCTCGCTTTCCGGCAGCCACTGCAGCAGGCCACGGCTACTGGCCAGCCAGATGTGGTCCTGCGGCCCGCATTCCACATCCAGGTTGAGCTGGCCCTGCTGCAGGCCGCGCTGGCCGTTTTCCAGCTGGCGGCGCAGGCGACCGTCGAGGTCACGCTGCTGCAGGCCTGCAGGCAACATCAACCATAGACTGTCGCCGTCACAGGTCATCATCGACTCGATGACCCCTTCCATGGTCGCGTCGGCCCCGGCATCACGGCCCCAGCGACGTAGCTCACGTCGCTTCGGGTCATAGCGCAGCAACGCATCGGTCGAGCCGATCCAGACCTGGCCACGGCGATCCTCGCGTACCGAGGACAGCCAGTACATGCCATTGACCCAGGTGCGGTGCTGCTCGATCTTGCCGGTCCTGGGATCGAACCGGTCCAGCGCGCCGTGGCTGCCGACCGTCCAGATGCCGCCATTGCTGGAAGGGCTGGTGCCGAGCACGAAGGCATTGCGCAGCGAACCGGTGTCGTCCTCCAATCGCGACAGCACCGAGAACTGCCACCAGCGCGGCAGCAGGTGCCACAGGCCGGCATTGGTACTGGCCAACCAGATGCCGCCTTCGCGGTCCTCGTAGGCGCCCGTCCAGTTCGGCCGCACCGGCCCGCGCGCAACGGCGCTGTACAGCGGAACGGTCTGGTACTGCCCATCCACGGCCCGACCAAGCCCGGTACGGGTATCCAACCAATGCCCGCCCTGTTCATCGCGCAGCATCATGCCGAGCACCTGCTCGCCCGGCGGCAGTTTCCAGGGCGGCGATTCAAAACGCCCGTCGGGGCGACGCACCGTGGCGCCGGCCATCGTGCTGATCCACAGGCTGCCATCGGGTTCGCTGGTCAACCCATTGATCAGCAGGCTGGGAATGACGTCGGTGCCGACCCGCTCGAAGTCGGTGCCGGTCCAGCGCGCCACGCCATGCTTGGTGCCGACCCACAGGCTGCCATCGGCCAGCGTAGCCAGGTACGGCACCGAGGCGGCAGGCAGGCTGCGGGGATTGTTGGCCTCGGGCAGGAAACGCTGCAGGCGGTCCTGGCTGTCCAGCCGGTACAGCCCACCTTCGTGGGTCCCGAACCAGATCGCACCGTCCGGCGTGGTCGCCAGGCTCCAGACCGTGTTGGTCCCCATCAACGGCTGGCTGCTGCGGTCGTAGAAATGCAGCTGGCGGCGGTCGGCCGACATCCGTACCAGGCCCGCGTTCTCGGTCCCGATCCAGAGCTGGTTGCGCGCATCGACCAGGACCGTCCAGATGCGGTTGTCGCGCAGGCCATCCTCAGAACGCCAGATCCGGTAGTTGCGCCCGTCGTAACGGGCCAGGCCGTCGTTGGTGGCGATCCACAGGTAGCCATAGCGGTCTTCGGCCATGCGGTTGACGGTATTGGACGGCAGGCCGTCGAATACCGTCACCTGGCGCGGGCTCGGTGGCACCGGCTGCGCGGCAGCGGGTGACAGGCCGCACAGGAGGATCAGCAGCAGCATTGCCGCCCGCAGATACACCACCGATTGCCTCCTCACGCTGCCTGATGATTCCCGCGCCGCGGGCGTCGGCATGGTAAACCGAAAGTCGCGCCGTTCACGCCCGGCGTCGACGTTTTCAAGGTGTGGTCTGTCGTTTGGCGCGAGCCTGGATGATCGCTGCCACCAGCATGTCGCCGGTCACCGGCTTGCGCAGGAAACCATCGAAACCGGCAGCGAGCACCTGCGATTCGGCATACGCATCGGAGCGGGCGGTCACCGCCACCAGTGGCAGTTCGTAGCCCAGGGTGCGCAGCTGGCGGGCGATCGCAGTGCCGTCCAGCGCAGGCAGGTCGAGATCGAGCAGGCCGACATCGAAGCCGTCGGTAGCGATCTCCGACAAAGCCCCCAGGCCATGCAGCACATGCACCACCTCATGGCCGCGGCTGCGCAGCAGGCCGGCGATGACCTCGGCCACGGTGGCATCGTCCTCCACCAGCAGGATGCGCAGTGGCGGCAGCATCGGCAGTGCCGGCGCTTCGCCCGTGGCGGCTGCCTGCCGGGTCCAGGGCAGCGGCAACCGCACCCGGAAACGCGCGCCCTTGCCTGGCTGGCTGTCCACTTCGATGCGCCCGCCCATCGCCACGGCCAGCTCCTGGCAGATCGCCAGGCCCAGCCCGCTTCCACCATAGCGCGAGGCCGTGCGCGGCCCCTCCGCCTGTTCGAATCGGTGGAACAGCCGCTCCTGCTGCTCGGCATTGATACCCGGACCACTGTCGTGCACTTCGAAGCAGAGACCGCCGCCGTTCTCTTCCAGGTGCACGGCCAGGCCGACATGACCGCGCTCGGTGAACTTGATGGCATTGCCCAGCAGGTTGAGCAGGATCTGCCGCACGCGCATCTCGTCGCCACTGACGCTGATCGGGCCGGGCGGATCGTCGCCACGCTGGAAATCCAGCTTGCGCTGTTTCGCCATGGGCTGCATCAGCGCCTGCACCTGGTCGAGCAGTCCGGCCAGGTCGAACGGACGCAGATCCAGCTCCAGTCGACCGGCTTCGATGCGCGCGAGGTCCAGCGCATCGTTGACCAACCGCAGCAGATGGCTGCCGGCCTGCTGGATGGAGCCGGCATAGCTACGCTGCACCGGGTCCAGCGGTGTGGCCAGCAGCAACTCGCTCATGCCAAGCACGCCGGTCATCGGCGTGCGCACTTCATGCCCCAGCGTGGCCAGGAACCGGCTCTTGGCCTGCGAGGCCTGTTCGGCCAGCTCCTGCTTGTGCACGGTCAGTTGCCATTGCTGGCGACGGCGCAGGCGCGCACGGATCGACCAGACCAGGACGAGCAGCAGCAGCGAACCGATCAGGATGTAGCCGAAGATCGCCATGCCGCTGCGCCACCAGGGTGGCAGCACCTTCACCTGCAGCTGCTGCGAAGGCGTCCATGCACCATTGGCGGTGGCCGCCTGCACTTCGATGACGTAGCTGCCGGTCGGCAGTCGCGACAGCGTGCGCTGGCCGTCGCCGCCCTGCTCCACCCAGTTCTGGTCATACCCGCGTACCCGGAAGCGGTAGCGGTTGCCCTGGGGATTGGCATACGACAACAACCGTGCATCGATCTGCAGGTCGCGATCATCCGGTCCCAGCAGCAGGGTGCCGGTGTTCGGCAGCGGCTGCCAGCCGCGTGCATCGTCGCGGCGCACGCGCACCTCGGCAATCACCAGCGACGACCCGGGCAGCACCACGTCGTCGGCATTCACGTCGAATGCAACCAGGCCGGTCTGGGCAACGGCCAGCACGCGACCATCGGCATTCACCGCTGGCGGCCGGCTGGTGAACTCGGCATCGGACAGGCCATCGCGTTCATTGAACAACTGCAGGCGCCGGACTTTCGGGTCCCAGCGCAGCAGGCCGCGCGGCGTGGTCGCCCACACCCGGCCATTGTCGGCCAATGCCAGGCCGCCCATGCTGACCGGCGGCACACCGGCGCTTCCATCAATGCGCTGGATCAGGCGCAGGCTCATGCCATCCCACTGGTAGCGCTCCAGCGCGCCCTGGCGGGCCAGCCACAACTGCTGCGGATCTACCCACACCAGGTCGTAGATCAGCCCGCGCGAGACCCCCGGCACCGCTTCGAAGCGACCGGCCTGCTCACGCCAGATGCCCATGTCGCCCATCACCCACGCCTTGCCATGGGCATCGAAGCGGATCTGCTCGATGGGTGAGTCGGCCGCCTTGCGGAAATCGTCGAGAGGATAGCTGCGCAGCACCCGGCCCTCCGCACTGCGCTGCTGCAGGCCCAGGTTCATCACCGAAAGCCAGACCGTGCCATCGGGTGCCTGCCGCATCAGGTCGATGCGCTGGCGCAGATCGGCGCCTCCACCGATGTGCCAGTCGTGCAGCGCGCGGGTGGCCGGGTCATACACGCTGATGCGGCCGGCACGCCCCAGCCACAGGCGCCCGTCCGACCGCGGCAGTACCGACCACACCGCACCGCTGCCGATCTCGCGGTCGCTGGCCAGCAGGCGCAACGTGCCGTGCGCGTCCAGCTGATACACGCCGTGCGCCGAACCCACGTAGTAGTTCTGGCCATCACTGGCCGCGCCCAGCAGGTACTGGCTGTCCAGCGGCTTGCCATCGAGCTGGTTCCAGATCGAGAAGCGGCGCCAGTCCGGCGGGAGGTAGGCCAGTCCCTGGGTCAGCAGGGCGACCCACAATCCGCCTTCATGGTCCTGCAGCAGATCGAGCACACCGCTCTGTGCAGTGAGGAAACCACTGCCGCGGTCGCCGTCGAGCCGCCATAGCGCACTTGCGTCGCCACGCAGCAGGCCATCGGACGTGCCCGCCCAGTAGCCGCCCTGGCGATCGGCCAGCACCAGCGCCGAGCGCAGGCCGGCGCTGTCGCTCCAGCGCGGACGACTGACCCGGTCCTGCGCATCGATGCGGTACAGGCCATCGTTCTGGCTGCCGACCCAGATCGAGCCATCCGGATCGCGGCTCATCCGCAGCACGCTCAATGCGCCCAGCGCGTGCGGTGCCACGGGCTCGAAGTCACGGCCATTCCAGCGTGCGACGCCGGCCTCGGTACCGATCCACAGGCGCCCCCGCGCATCGACCAGGCTGCTGTAGATGGTGTTGCTGGGCAGGCCGTCGGCACGGGCCGGGTCGTGCTTGAAGAAGCGCAGGCTGCCGTCCTCCCCGAACCGGCAGATACCCTGGCTGCTGGTGCCGATCCACAACGCATCCCCGGCGTAGGCCAGCGTCCAGAACTGGCCCAGGCACGGACCATTGACCGCATCGAAGGTCTTGAACCGCTCGCGGTCGGCATCCAGGCGGGCCACGCCCTTGCCATTGATGCCCACCCACACACGGTCCAGCGGATCGACCAGCAGGGTCTCGATCTCGTTGCCGGGCAACGAACCGGGCTGTTCCGGGTCATGTTCCCAGACCCGCAGCGAGCTGCCGTCGTAGCGCACCAGACCGCCATCGGTTGCGGCCCAGACATGGCCCTGGCGGTCCTCGGCCAGCGCCAGCACCATGCGCGAAGGCATGCCTTCGGCGGCACCGAAGCGCCGCAGGCGTGGTGTTTCTGCCATGTCCAGGGCTGCAGCCGCCGTGGCAGACGCCAACAGCAGCAGCCCCGTTGCCGCGATGCCCAGGCACCACAGGCGCCAGCTGCTCGTCATCCTGAACCCCCTGTCCTGTCCCGATTGTCACACAGGGCCGGGGTCATGGCTGCAACAGCCTGTTGCCGGGGCAGGACCACCACGAACTGTTGCAGCCATGCACGCATCCTTGGCAGGGGCCTGTGCGTATGATCACAGCGTCCCCCTTCCGGAGCCCGCCATCGATGCGTCCCTGCCTGGCCCTGCTGCCGATGCTGCTCGCCACCGCTCCCGCCTGGGCGGATGCAGATACCTATCGCCTCGATCCGGTGCACACGCGTGTGCTGTTCAGCATCGACCACGCGGGCTACTCGCAGGCGATGGGCACGGTCTCCGGCAGTGAGGGCCGGCTGCAGTTCGATCCCGACAACTGGCGCGAAGCCACGTTGGACGTCGAAGTCCCCGTGTCGCGATTGGACCTTGGTGACGCCAAATGGAACCAGGCCACGCTGGCCCGCAGCCTTCTGGATGGCGAGCGTTTCCCGAAGGCACATTTCGTCTCCAGCCGGGTCGAACCGATCGATGCCAAGCGCGCCCGCGTGATCGGCACCCTGACCCTGCGCGGGGTCAGCCAGGAGATCACGCTGGACGTGACCCTCAACGCCGTCAAGCGCTACCCCCTCCCCCCGTTCCGACGCACCGCCGGTTTTTCCGCCAGCACCACGCTGAGCCGGCGCGCGTTCGGCATCACCGCCTGGCCGGGCGTCATCGGTGATGCAGTACAGCTGAGGATCGAGGCTGAAGCCACCCTCGACCGCAGCGACGCCCCGGGAACTCCCGCTCCCGTTCCACACTCCGACCCCAAGACGGCCCCCTAGAGGACCCTTCATGACCGCCAAGAACACCCCCGCCGCCTGGGGGAGTGTCAGCCAGATCCTGCATTGGTTGATCGCATTGCTGATCCTCGCCCTGGGCGTGGTCGGCCTGACCATGGGCGAACTGCCCAAGACCCCCAAGTATTTCTGGGTCTATACCGCGCACAAGTCGATCGGCATCACCGTGCTGGCGCTCGTGCTCTTCCGCCTCGGCTGGCGCCTGTATGCCGGTGCCCCCAAGCCGGTGCCGGGCGTGCCCAGCTGGCAGGAACGCATCGCCAGTGCCACCCATGTGCTGCTCTACGTGCTGATGTTCGCCATCCCGCTGTCGGGCTGGCTGTACGACTCGGCCAGCGGCCTGCGCCCGTTCCGCTGGTTCGGCCTGGTCGACGTGCCCAAGCTGAGCGGTCCCGATCCGCAGGTGGTCGCGGTATCGCATGCCATCCACGAGTACGGCTTCTGGCTTTTGATCGCGGTGGTGCTGGCCCATGCCGGCGCTGCCTTCTACCACCACCTGTTCCAGCGCGATGCGACCTTGTCCCGCATGTTGCCGCGCGGCTGGCTTGCCTCCCCTCAGAAGGACTGACCGATGAACCTGAAACTGACCACTCCGGCCGCCGTGGCCGCCGCCCTGGCCGGCATGCTGGCCACCACCCCGGTGTTCGCCGCCGACTACGCACAGGCGCCCGGCGCCGGCTCGATCCTGGTGTTCGCCACCAAGTACGACGGCGAAGTGTTTACCGGCAGCTTCCCGGGCTTTGCCACCAAGCTCAGCTTCGACCCGGCCAATCCTGCCGCCGGTTCGCTGGACGTGGTGATCCCGCTGGCCGGCGCCAAGAGCGGCAACAGCGACCGTGACTCGACCCTGCAGACCGCCGACTTCTTCAATGTTGGCAAGTTCGCCACCGCACGCTACACCGCCAAGGGCTTCCGCGCGGTGGGCAATGACCAGTTCGCCGCCGATGGCACACTGGAACTGCGAGGCGTCAGCAAGCCGGTCACCCTCACCTTCACCTGGAAGCCGGGCACCCAGCCGGTGCTGACCGGCAAGGCCACGGTCAAGCGCCTGGACTTCGGCGTCGGCGGCGGCGACTGGGCCGACACCAAGACCATCCCGGACGAAACCGCGATCAGCACGATCGTGAAGTTCGACGCGAAATAAACCGCGCCTGGTAGTGCCGGCCGCTGGCCGGCATCACCGGGCATCGCGGGGTTGCCGGCCAACGGCCGGCACTACCGAACGTCGGCCAGCCAGGCCTGGACCGTGGCGGCGTCGAACGGCCAGTCCAGCTCACGACCACCGGTCTCGTCGCGCAGCACCGGCACCCGCGCGCCGTAGCGCGCTTCCAGCGCAGGCTGGTCATCCAGGAACACCGATTCGAACTCCGGTGCCCGCGCCTTGGCCAGCTCGGCCAGGGCCATGTCGCACAGGTGGCAGTCATCGCGCTGGAACAGGGTCAACACCGGTTTTGCTCCCTCTGCCGAAATGCTGCGCCGCAGCCATGGAAGTTCGGCATGAACCGCTAGAATAGCGGTCTCCTCCGGTACCCGCAGTACGGCAACCATGGCTGTCAGCACGTTCGACGTTTTCAAGATCGGCATTGGCCCGAGCTCCTCGCACACCGTCGGGCCGATGAAGGCCGCCGAGCGATTCATCCATCGCTGGCTGCTCGACCCGGGTCGCCTGAACGAA
Source organism: Stenotrophomonas sp. YJH_SMC_12-1 (assembly GCF_059370935.1). NCBI lineage: Bacteria > Pseudomonadati > Pseudomonadota > Gammaproteobacteria > Lysobacterales > Lysobacteraceae > Stenotrophomonas > Stenotrophomonas sp. YJH_SMC_12-1. The sequence continues at coordinate 601,440 of NZ_JCAFUD010000001.1, forward strand.
GTCGCGCGCATCCGCGCCGATGTCTATGGCTCGCTGGCGCTGACCGGCCGCGGCCATGGCACCGACAAGGCGATCCTGCTGGGCCTGGAAGGCCAGCGGCCGAACCTGATCGACCCGGACATCATCCCGGCCACCCTGGAGCGTATCCGCAGCAGCAAGCGCATCCAGCTGATGGGCCAGCACGAGATCGCCTTCGACGAGAAGCGCGACCTCGGCATGAACAAGCGCCAGAAGCTGCCGTACCACACCAACGGCATGCGCTTCACCGCGTACAACGCCGAGGATGAAGTAATCGCCACCCGCGATTACTACTCGGTCGGTGGCGGCTTCGTGGTCAACCAGGATGATGCGGCCGATGACCGCATCGTGCCCGACGAGACCCCGCTGCCCTACCCGTTCAAGAGCGGCGACGAGCTGCTGGCGCAGACCGCGCGCAGCGGCCTGAGCATTGCCCAGCTGATGTTCGAGAACGAGAAGTGCTGGCGCAGCGAAGACGAGATCCGCGCCAATCTGCGCGAGATCTGGAGTGCGATGCAGTCGTGCGTGGCGCGCGGCATCCGCGAGGAAGGCGTGCTGCCGGGTGGCCTGAAGGTGGGCCGTCGTGCGCCGGCGCTGTACCGCGAGCTGTCGTCGAAGCCGGAAGCAGCGATGCGCGATCCGCTGACCACGCTGGACTGGGTCAATCTCTATGCGCTGGCGGTGAACGAAGAAAACGCCGCCGGTGGTCGTGTGGTGACGGCGCCGACCAACGGCGCTGCCGGCGTGCTGCCGGCGGTGCTGCATTACTTCGACCGTTTCTGCCCCGGCGCCAACGAACAGCGCGTATTCGACTTCCTGCTGACCTCGGCAGCGATCGGCATCCTGTACAAGGAAAACGCCTCGATCTCCGGCGCCGAAGTGGGCTGCCAGGGCGAAGTGGGCGTGGCCTGCTCGATGGCGGCCGGTGGCCTGGTCGCGGCGCTGGGTGGCAACCCGAGCCAGATCGAGAATGCCGCGGAAATCGGCATGGAACACAACCTCGGCCTGACCTGTGACCCGATCGGCGGGCTGGTGCAGATCCCCTGCATCGAACGCAATGCGATGGGCGCGGTGAAGGCGATCAACGCCTCACGCATGGCGATGCGTGGCGACGGCAAGCACAAGGTGTCGCTGGACAAGGTGATCAAGACCATGCGCGATACCGGCCGTGACATGCAGGACAAGTACAAGGAAACCAGCCGTGGCGGCCTGGCGGTGAACGTCATCGAGTGTTGAGGCCGACCGGTCCCGGCGCGATGGCGCCGAGCCACAGGTAGAGTCGACCGTTGGTCGACTATCGCGCGCAGCGCGGGATTTTCGCTCGTTGTGGGGAAGGTAGTCGACTAACAGTCGACTCTACCCAGTCGACTCTACCTCGTCGCCCTTGCCCGGTCGGACGACACCGTCACTGCGTTCCGGCTAGGCTCGGGGCTCCCCTATCCAGGACCGCCCCATGCGCGTGATCGCTGCCGCCCTGCTTGCCTGCCTTCCACTGCCTGCGCTGGCCGCGCCCACTTACGGGCCGCGGCTGGAGGGTTTCGACTACGGCTATCCGGTGAAGACCTTCGCGCTGGAATCGCAGCGGCAGCCGCTGGAAATGGCCTACCTCGACATCGCGCCGAAGAAGGCACCCATCGGCGTGGTGGTGCTGCTGCACGGCAAGAACTTCTGTGCCGCCACCTGGAAGGAATCGATCAAGCCACTGGTTGCCGCCGGCTATCGGGTGATCGCCCCGGACCAGGTGGGCTTCTGCAAATCCAGCAAGCCCGAGCGTTACCAGTATTCGTTCGCGCAGTTGGCCGCCAACACCCATGCCCTGCTGCAACAGCTGCAACTGGGTGATGTCCCGGTGCACCTGGTCGGTCATTCGATGGGCGGCATGCTGGCGGTGCGCTACGCGCTGATGTTCCCGCAGGACCTGCGCAGCCTGTCACTGGTCAACCCGATCGGGCTGGAAGACTGGAAGGCGCTGGGTGTTCCCTGGCGCAGCGTGGACGCGTGGTACGCCGGCGAGATGAACATCAGCTATGACAGCATCCGCCGCTACCAGCTGGATGTGTACTACGACGGCAAATGGAAGCCGGCATATGAACCGTGGGCGCGGATGCAGTCGGGCATGTACGAAGGCCAGGGCAAGCAGGCCGTTGCATGGAGCCAGGCGCTGGCCTCGGACATGGTGTTCAACCAGCCGGTGGTCTACGAACTCAAGAATGTTCAGGTGCCGACCACGCTGTTCATTGGCCAGAAGGACCGCACCGCGATCGGTCGCGACCTGGCGCCACCAGCGGTGAAGGCGACGCTGGGCAACTATCCGGTGCTCGGGAAGGCGGCAGCCGCGGCGATTCCCGGCGCGACGCTGATCGAGTTCGCCGAACTGGGCCATTCGCCACAGGTGCAGGACCCGAAGCAGTTCAACGCGGCGTTGCTGAAGGCATTGAAGGCGCATTGAACGGCAGCCCTCCCCTGTAGAGTCGAGCCATGCTCGGCTTATCCAGCAAGAGGGATCTGGCCAGTAGCAGCCGAGCATGGGCTCGGCTCTACAGAAGCAATGCGATCAGCCGACGATCCGCAACACGTCATCCAGCAGCGCGGCGGCGGTGACTTCCGCGCCCGCGCCCGGGCCCTGGATCAACAACGGCTGGCGGTGATAGCGATCGCTGTGGATGGCCACGCGGTTGTCGGTGCCCGCGCCCTGCGCCAACGGGTGATCGGCAGGCAACTCACGCAGGCCCACCTGCGCACCCTCGCCATCGACACGGCCAACGAAACGCAGCACGCGGCCATTGTCATGCGCCTGCTGCCAGCGCGCCTGCAACGGCGCATCCAGCTGCTCGAGCGCCGCCACCGCATCCTCCAGCGGCAGCGCTGCCAGCGCTTCAGGCACCAGTGAATCCACCTCTACCTGCGACGCATCCAGCGCCAACCCGCTGCTGCGGGCCAGGATCAGCAGCTTGCGACGCACGTCTTCACCGGAAAGGTCCAGGCGCGGATCGGGCTCGGTGTAGCCGGCAGCCAGCGCCTCGCGCACCGCCGCCGAGAACGGCGACTGGCCGTCATAACGATGGAACAGCCACGCCAGCGAACCGGACAGCACGCCTTCGATGGCATGGATGTGATCGCCACCGGCCACCAGTGCACGCAGGCTGCTCAACAGCGGCAGGCCCGCGCCCACCGTCGCGCTGTCGCCATAGCGTGCGCCACTGTCGGCACAGCTTTCCGCAATGGCCTGCGCGCGGGCCAGCTGCGCACCACGCCCCAGCTTGTTGGCGGTCACCACATGCACGCCCCGCGCCAGCCACTGCACGTGGCGCGCGGCCACGTCTTCGCTGGCGGTGGCGTCGACCACCACGTCGCCACGCTCTAGTCCTTCGGCACTCGCCCACGGTGGCGAACTCTGGCCATCGCGCGGTGCACGCCGTGCCAGTTCCAGCGGCAAGGCCAGGTCACGATCGATCTCCAGCGCAGTGCGTGAATTGGCCAGCCACTGCACGCTGGGCAGTTCCAGCCCACGCGCCCGCAATGCCTGGTAACGCTGTACGAAGGCCGAGCCGACCGTGCCGGTGCCCAGCAGCGCCAGGCGTCCAACGCCCAGAGCAGGAATTTCTGCGGCGAGCGCGCTCATGCATCCACCACCTGTTTGCGGCGCGCAGCCGCATCAATCACCGCTTCGGCACGCTGCAGCGCGGCGCCGAGATCGGCCAACAGGTCACGCTCGGCCTCGATGCCAACCGACAGGCGCAGCAGGCCTTCGCTGATGCCGGCCGCGGCACGCGCTTCGGCGGTCATCGCCGCATGGGTCATGGTGGCGGGATGCGCGATCAGGCTTTCGACGCCGCCCAGCGATTCGGCCAGGGTGAAACAGCGCAGGCCATCGACGAGCGCGCGCACCGCCGCGTGCGGATCATCACCCGCGCAGTGCGCCAGTTCGAACGACAGCATCGCGCCGAAGCCACTCTGCTGGCGAGCAGCGATGGAGTGGCCCGGGTGATCGGCCAGACCCGGATAATAGACGCGGCCGACCGCCGGATGCTGGTCCAGCAGCGCAACGATCGACGTGGTGTTCTCCTGATGCACGCGCAGGCGCGCATCCAGCGTGCGCAGGCCACGCAGGGTCAGGAAGGCATCAAACGGCGAACCCGTCAGGCCCAGCGCGTTGCCCCACCACACCAGCTGCTCATGCAGTGCCGGATCGCGCGCGACGACCGCACCACCCACCACGTCGCTGTGGCCGTTGATGTACTTGGTGGTGGAATGCAGCACCAGATCCGCACCGAACGACAGTGGTTGCTGCAGGGCCGGCGACAGGAAGGTGTTGTCGACCACAACCAGAGCACCTGCCTTGTGCGCGGCATCGATGACGAAGCGCAGGTCGGTGATGCGCAGCAGCGGATTGGACGGCGTTTCCACCAGCACCAGCTTCGGCTGGGTGGCCAGCGACTGCGACAGCGCGCGCGGATCGGTCAGGTCGGCGGTGACCAGCTCGAAATGGCCCTTCTTCGCCAGCGCATTGAACAGCCGCCAGCTGCCACCGTACGCGTCGTGCGGCACGACCAGGGTATCGCCCGGCTGAAGCAGCGCGTTCAGCACCAGGTTGATCGCGCCCATGCCGGTGGCGGTGATCACGCCGCCCGCACCGCCTTCCAGCTCGGCCAGCGCTTCACCCAACAGGTCGCGGGTCGGGTTGCCACTGCGCGTGTAGTCGTACTGGCGCTTGTTGCCGAAGCCTTCAAAGCTGAAGTTCGACGACAGCACGATCGGCGGCGTGACCGCGCCATGCGCGGTGTCCCGATCGATGCCGGCACGGACGGCGGCAGTGGTGCGGCTACAGGACGGCTCGTTGGCGTGCAGGCTCATGCGGACTCTCCAGAGGTGCGGAAGGCGGTGGCGAGGATCGCGTCGATGCGATCGGTTTCTTTGAGGAAGGCGTCGTGGCCATAGGGCGAGCGCAGCACGCGCAGGCTTCCGCGCGGCCCCAGCCCCTCGACCAGGCCGACCAGGTCGGCCAGCGGCACCAGGCGGTCACCCTCCACCGCGACCACCACGGTCGGCGGCAGGATGGCGGCGGGGTCCACGCGGTGCAGGTCGATCGATTCGGACAGGCGCAGGTAGGCGGTCACCGGCGTGCGCGCGACGTACTGCGCGCCGGCGGCGTCCAGATAGTCCTCGGCGGCGACCCGCACGCGGCCGTTGATCACTTCCGGCGCGGCGTCGAAGCGCTCGCCGAACTCTTCCGGGGTGCGGTAGCTGAGCATGGCGAACTGCCGGGCCAGCGCCAGGCCGTGGTCTTCGCCGCACTGCAGTTGGCCGAGGGCGACGGCGCGGCGCTGCAGTGCGCGCCAGGCCGCGGCATACGGGTGCGGACGATGCGCGCCGCTGGCCAGCACCAGCTGGCGCACCCGGGCTCGATGACGGATCGCGAACTGCTGGCCGACCAGCGCGCCATACGAGTAGCCGACGAAGGCCTTCAGCGTGCGGATACCCAGATGATCCAGCAGCAGTGCCAGCGCATCGGCCTGGTCAGCGGTATCGATCGGCACGTCCAACGCACCGTCGGCCCCGATGAAGTCGAACGCCAGTACGCGCAACTGCTGCGGATCCAGCGTGCGACCACTGCCGACCAGGTCTTCGGCCCAGCCCTTCTCGCTGAACTGTGCGTTGGACGCCACATGGCGATGGGCGGAGATGCCGCCGGCCAGCACCACCACCGGCGCATTGGCCGGGCCGACCCACTCATAGCGCAGGCGCACCGGGCTGGGGCCAGCGTGACGCATCGACAGCACCGCGGCGAACTCACCGCGCTCGGCATGCACGCGGTCTTCGACCGGCACGCTGACGGGGACAAAGGGTTCGGGGCGAACGGCGGTACTGGCAGCGAAGCTCATGGCGGGATCCGGTTGGGGAATCGGCCATCGAGCCTTCGCGGGGCTCGCGTTCGAGATGCACGTGCGGTGCATGGATCGAACCATCTTTCGGTGGACGCCACGGTCCCCGCAGGATTTGGCACCTACGCGAACGCTTTCGCATCCGCGGGCTGCCCCGGCTTCAAAGGGCCTGTCCCTCTGCCGGTCTCGATGGTGAGGCCACGATGCCAGCGCTTCCGGGCGCTGTCAATCCCTTCATGCGGATAAAGCGATGAATATTTTCGCAACAGGTATGCGAGAGGCGTCGCGGTCGCTCCGTTCAGGATCGGGTACAGTCCGGACGGTCCGTTTTCCTGAATCCGCTGATGCCACGCCTGCCCTTGACCTGCCTGCTCCTGCCGCTGCTGGCCAGCGCCTCTGCCGGCGCCAGCGACTGGCGCCAGGGCTGGGGGATGCTGCCGAAGGCGCCTGCCCCCGCCAGCGCGGAGGCGAAGGCCCCCCTTCCGATGGCCCAGCTGCGCCTGCAGTCGATCGGCGAACAGTGGCAGGCCCGGATCGACAACACCCTGGCCGGGCCGTTGCAGATCGAACTGCGCGCCGCCCCTGGGCACCCGGTCGACGGCTTGCCGGTGCAGTCACTGATACAGGGCGACAGCAGCCTGGTCGTCGGCCACCTCCCCGCGCCGGTCAACGGCCCGATGCTGGACCTGCGCCTGCAGTCGGTACCAGGCAACCCCGCCGCACAGGCCGAGGATGTGGCCTACCGCCTGCCCTTCGATGATGCACGCCCGCGCGTGGACCAGGCGCCGCAGGGCCGGTTCAGCCACGACGACGAGGAAAACCGCGACGCGGTCGACTTCGCACTGCCGGAGGGCACACTGGTGCTGGCCGCGCGCGAGGGCACGGTGATGCAGATCCAGGATGGCTTCCGAGGCAACGGCCAGGACCGCGAACGTGATGGTGCCCGCGCCAACTTCATCCGCGTGCTGCACAGCGACGGCAGCATGGCCCTGTACGGCCACCTGCAGGCCGGCGGCATGCGCGTGCGTCGCGGCCAGGCGGTGGGCGCCGGGCAGCCGATCGGCCTGTCCGGCAACAGCGGCTTCAGCAGCGCACCGCACCTGCACTTCGTGGTGCAGGTCAACCGCGGCATGGGCCTGCGTTCGGTGCCGGCACGCATCTTCGCCGAGCAGGGCCAGCTGCAGTTCGCCCGCCAGGGCGAGGCCGAGGGCGGCATCGGGCGCTGAACGGCCCCGGCCGGTATAATCGGGCGCTTATCTCTTTGAAAAGCGCCCCGGGCGGGCGCCACTGCCATGTCCGAAGTCGCCAACGAAGCGTCGCGTCGCCGCACCTTCGCCATCATTTCCCATCCTGACGCCGGCAAGACCACGCTGACCGAAAAGCTGCTGCTGTTCGGAGGCGCGATCCAGATGGCCGGTTCGGTCAAGGGCCGCAAGGCCGCCCGCCACGCCACCTCCGACTGGATGGCATTGGAAAAGGAACGCGGCATCTCCGTCACCTCTTCGGTGATGCAGTTCCCGTACGAAGACAAGATCGTCAACCTGCTCGACACCCCCGGCCACGCCGACTTCGGCGAGGACACCTACCGCGTGCTGACTGCGGTGGACTCGGCGCTGATGGTGATCGACGTGGCCAAGGGCGTGGAAGAGCGCACCATCAAGCTGATGGAAGTGTGCCGCCTGCGCGATACCCCGATCATGACCTTCATCAACAAGCTCGACCGCGAGGGCAAGGACCCGATCGAGCTGCTGGATGAAGTGGAAACCGTGCTGGGCATCCAGTGCGCCCCGGTCACCTGGCCGATCGGCATGGGCCAGCGCCTGAAGGGCGTGGTGCATCTGCTCACCGGCGAAGTGCACCTGTACGAACCGGGCCGCAACTTCACCCGCCAGGACTCGACCATCTTCCCGTCCATCGATGCCCCCGGCCTGGCCGAGAAGATCGGTGCACAGATGCTGGCCGACCTGCGCGACGAACTGGAACTGGTGCAGGGCGCCAGCCACCCGTTCGACCTGGAGGCCTACCGCGCCGGCAAGCAGACCCCGGTGTTCTTCGGCTCGGGCGTGAACAACTTCGGCGTGCAGCCGCTGCTGGACTTCTTCGTCGAGCATGCGCCGTCGCCGCAGGCACGCTCCACCACCGGCCGCGAGATTGCCCCGGAAGAGAACAAGCTGACCGGCTTCGTGTTCAAGATCCAGGCCAACATGGACCCGCAGCACCGTGACCGCGTGGCGTTCATGCGCGTCTGCTCGGGCCGTTTCAGCGCCGGCATGAAGACCTTCCACGTGCGCACCGGCAAGGAAATGAAGCTGGCCAACGCGCTGACCTTCATGGCCAGCGATCGTGAAATCGCCGCCGAAGCGTGGCCGGGCGATGTGATCGGCATCCACAACCACGGCACCATTTCCATCGGCGATACCTTCACCGAAGGCGAAGCGGTCACCTTCACCGGTATTCCGAACTTCGCCCCGGAGCTGTTCCGTCGCGCACGCCTGCGTGATCCGCTCAAGCTCAAGCAGCTGCAGAAGGGCCTGGCCCAGCTGTCCGAGGAAGGTGCGACCCAGTTCTTCCGCCCGCTGACCAGCAACGACCTGATCCTGGGTGCGGTCGGTGTGCTGCAGTTCGACGTGGCCGCGTACCGCCTGAAGGACGAGTACGGCGTGGAAGCCACCTTCGAGCCGGTCAGCGTGACTACTGCGCGTTGGGTCCACTGCAGCAACGAAAAGAAGCTGGAAGAGTTCCGCGAGAAGAACGCACTGAACCTGGCACTGGATGCGGCCGGCCACCTGGTCTACCTGGCACCGACCCGGGTCAACCTTCAGCTGGCGCAGGAACGCTCGCCGGACGTGCGCTTCTCGGCCACCCGCGAAGCGGCGCATACGGTTTCGGCGGGCTGATGCCACGCGGTCGGATCCCTTTCCGCAGGAAAGGGCTCTGACTCCTGCAGTGCCGGGCGTTCATCCACGCATGGCGTGGATCTACCATGGACCCGGCGCAGGCCGGCAATTCATCGACCATACGGTGACGGGCGTGCAGACGCCGCCCATCGCGGCGATGATAGGGGGGTGCGGGTCCCCCTCCCCGCGAACGATGCCTACGCCATGTCCACGACTTCCGTTGCTTCGATCCGCGAAGAAATCGCCAGCGCCCTGACCCACGGCCTCGGTGCCGTGCTCGCCCTGGGCGCCGGTGCGGTACTGATCACCCTGGCCGCCATCTACAGCGATGGCTGGCAGCTGGCCGGCGCGATCGTATTCGGCATTGCGCTTCTGCTGCTGTACACCGCCTCCACGCTGTACCACGCCATCCAGCACCCGGTCGCCAAGGGCCGCCTGAAGGTGTTCGACCACTGCGCAATCTACGTATTGATCGCCGGCACCTATACCCCGTTCACCCTGATCGGCCTGCGTGGCCCGTGGGGCTGGGGCCTGTTCGCCGCGATCTGGACCCTGGCCCTGGCCGGGGTGGTGTTCAAGCTGTTCTACACCGGCCGCTTCAAGGCGCTTTCCACCGGCATCTACATCGCCATGGGCTGGCTGGTGATCGTGGCCATCAAGCCGATGCTGGCCTCGATCGACGGCTGGACGCTGGGCTGGCTGCTGGCCGGCGGCCTGTCGTACACGCTGGGCACCTATTTCTATCACCGCGAATCGATCCCCTATTCGCACGCGATCTGGCACCTGTTCGTGATCGGCGGCAGCGTCTGCCACTTCGTCGCGGTGACCATGCAGGTGCTGTAACGGCGCGGGTTGTGCACACCACGCACATGGACGCTTCGCGCCCCGTCCACGATGAAGGGGCAACCATGGCAGCGTGAATGCTGCCGCCTCCCCTGCCGCAACGCGCGCTTGCCGCTGGCGCCTCCGCAGACCTGGCCCGCGCGGCCGGCGCTGGCTCACGGTCCTGGTCTTCCTGCTGGCAGTGATCCTGGTGGTGATCGCGCTGTGGGACTGGAACTGGTTCAAGGGTCCGGTCGAGCGCGCGGTGCATGCACGCACCGGTCGTGCACTGCACATCGGCCACCTGGATGTCGACCTCGGCCGCACCAGCACCATCCGTGCCGATGCGATCACTTTCGCCAATGCCGCCTGGGCGAAGCAGCCGAACATGGCCACGGCCGACCGCGTCGAGATCGACGTGCGGGTATGGCCCCTGCTGCGCGGCAGCGTGCAGCTGCCGGAAGTGCGCCTGACCCGACCGGACGTGCTGCTGGAAACCGCCCCGCGCAAGGGCGAGCCGGGCAACTGGGATTTCCTCGGTGACAGCGCTGGCGGCACCAGCCCGCAACTCAAGCGCCTGCGCATCGACGACGGCCGGCTGCAGTTCCTCGACGCACTGGGCCGCACCGACATCCGCGTGGGCGTGCGCAGCGGCCAACCGAAACAGGCCGATGCCTCGCCGCCGCTGCTGGTGCGGGGCAAGGGCCGCTGGCAGGGCAACCCGTTCACCCTCCAGGGCGGTACCGAATCACCGCTGGAACTGACCGACAGCGACCACCCGTTCCGCATCCACCTCGACGGCCGCGCCGGTGCCACCCACGCAGTGGCCCGCGGCACGCTCACCAACCCCTTCCAGCTGCGCGTGTTCGACCTGCAGTTCGCGCTCAGTGGCCAGGATCTGGCCGATCTCTACCCGCTGCTCGGCATCGCCATCCCGCCCTCACCGCCCTATGCGTTGGACGGACGCCTGAAGCGCGACCACAACGTCTGGCGCTACGACAGCTTCACCGGCAAGGTCGGTGACAGCGACCTCGCTGGCAACCTGCAGTTCGAGGTGGGACGCGACCGTCCACGGCTGACCGCGACACTGGAATCCAGGCGCCTGGACTTCGATGACCTGGCCGGCTTCGTGGGAGCGCCACCGAAGACCGGCGGCGGCGAAACCGCGAACGCGGAACAAAAGGCACAGGCCGCCCGCATCGCCGCCAGCAGCCGGGTATTGCCCGACACGCCCTACAATCTGGGCAAACTGCGTGCGATGGATGCCGACGTGCGCTGGAAGGCCCACCGCATCAACGCGCCCTCGTTGCCACTGGACGACATGGACGCGCACCTGCTGCTGGATGACGGCGTGCTGCGGCTGGACCCGCTGAACTTCGGCGTGGCCGGCGGCGATATCCGCAGCACGATCCGCATGGATGCACGCCAGGCGCAGATTCGCACCGCGTTGAGGGCCAGCGTACGCGGCGTGCAGCTGGGCCAGCTTTTCCCGGATGCGAAGCTGGCCGAGCAGGCCAAGGGCGGCATCGGCGGCGAAGTGGACCTGAGCGGGCACGGCAACTCGATCGCCGCCATGCTCGGCAGCAGCAGCGGCAAGGTCGGGCTGGCGATGGGCCGTGGCCATGTCGGCAACCTGGTGATGGAACTGGCCGGGCTGGATATCACCGAATCACTGAAGTTCCTGGTGACCGGTGACAAGCAGATTCCGCTGCGCTGCGCCTTCGCCGACTTCGGTGTGCAGGACGGCCTGATGACCAGCCAGGCACTGGCGGTGGACACCACCGATACCATCCTCATCGGCGAAGGCACGGTCAGCCTGCGCGACGAGACCCTGGACCTGCTGCTGAAACCGCGCCCGAAGGACAAGAGCATCCTGGTACTGCGGTCACCGTTGCATATCAGCGGCACGTTCAAGGACCCGTCGTTCCGCCCTGACTTCAAGGCGTTGGGTATTCGCGGCGCGGTGGCCCTGGCACTGGGCAGCATCGCGCCGCCGGCGGCATTGCTGGCTACGATTGAACCGGGGCCGGGCAAGGATGCCAACTGCGGTGGGCAGTATGCGAAGTAGGGTTACAGCGTTGTTCGCGGCGCCTCCCTTCCCGCGCGTAGAGCCGGAGCAAGGCGACAGGCAGGACACGCCGTAAATACGTCCCTGTAGGCTCGGTCGGCGCATCCATGCGCCTCACGGTCCTGCCTGCCGCCTTGCTCCGGCTCCGGACAGTTTCCTGCGCGCGCGGAACGAGAGCGAAGTTCAAAGTCAAAAGAAAGAGCAGAATCAAAAGCCAATGCCAACCAAGGTTGGCATCTACCAGGAGCGGGGGACCGGCACTGAAACGCACCGCGCTCGCGGGAACGTGTCCAGAGGCGGAGGGTCCTGCCCAGCCGCACCCTCCGCCTCCCAACGTATCAGGAAGGCGCTGCTTTGGCTTTGAGCTTCGAAAAGCGGGCCGGCGGGCCGCAGGCCCGCCAGCGAAAAACTCATCCCGCCACGATGTACTGCTGCAGCTGATCCAGCTCCCTGCGCTGCGCATCGATCACCGACTTCACCAGGTCGCCAATGGAAATCACCCCCAGCACCTGCACGCCCTCCACCACCGGCAGGTGGCGGATGCGGTAGTCGGTCACCAGCTGCAGGCAATGCTCCACCTGTTCGCCCGGCGACACCGTCACCACCTGCGTCGTCATGATCTCGGCCACCGCCGTATCGCGCGAAGAACGATCACGCAACACGATCTTGCGCGCGTAATCGCGCTCCGAAAGGATCCCGACCAACCGCGGCCCGTCCATCACCAGGACCGCGCCAATGCCCTTTTCCGCCATCAACCGGATCGCATCGATCACCGCCGCATCCGGCGCGACCGCATGTACTTCAGGAGACTTGCCGTCCAACAGTTGCCGTACCGTGGTCATCTGCCTGCCCTCCGAGGGTGGGTTGCAGGGCCGAGTCTGCCACGGCGGATGCTAGCCACGCGTCAACCAGGTACAACGGCCGCTGCTTGGACTCTTCGTACAGGCGCCCCAGGTACTCACCGATCAGGCCCAGCGCGATCAACTGCACCCCGCCCAGGAACAGGATCACCGCCATCATCGTCGGCCAGCCCGCCACCCGGTCGCCGTACAGCGCGGCCTTGACGATCACCCACATGCCGAACACGAAGGCCACCGCCGCGGTTGCCAGCCCCAGGTAGGTCGCCGCGCGCAGAGGCACGGTCGAGAACCCGGTAATGCCTTCCAGGGCGAAGTTCCACAGCCGCCACAGGCTGAACTTGCTGGTGCCGGCCACGCGTGCGTGGCGGTGATAGGGCACCGCCACGCGCTTGAAACCCACCCAGCTGAAAAGCCCCTTCATGAAACGATGGCGCTCACGCATCTCGCGCAGCGCCCTCAGCGCGCGTGGTGACAGCAGGCGGAAATCCCCGGTATCGGCCGGGATCGGCGTACGCGAAAGGCGCCCCATCACGCGGTAGAAGATCGCCGCCGTGGCACGCTTGATCCAGGCCTCGCCATCGCGCGCCAGGCGCGTGCCATAGACGTTGTCATGGCCCTCGCGCCAGCGCGCGACGAACTGCGGCACAATCTCCGGCGGGTCCTGGCCATCGGCATCCAGTATCATCGCCGCCCCTTCGCGCACCAGGTCCAGGCCAGCGGTCAGTGCGGCTTCCTTGCCGAAATTGCGCGACAGCTTCAGCGCGGAGACCCGCGCGTCGGATTGGGCCAGGCGGGCGATCACCTCCCAGGTCCCGTCATGGCTGCCGTCGTCCACGTACAGAATGTGGCCGTCGATGTCGGGCAGCGCGTCGAGCACCGCGCACAACCGCGGATGCAGCAACGGCAGTGCCAGGGCCTCGTTGTAGGCGGCGATGACGAAAGTGAGCCGTTCGCGGGTCATGCCCGGATTGTACGTTGCCGCCGGCCGTAGATCAGGCGGCGCGCGCTCACTCTTCCGAAAGGTACGCGGCCCCGCCCAGCTGCCGTGCCTGCCGCTGGATCCAGGCGGCGCGCCGCTGCACGTACGGCCCTGGCTTTGCGGCGTTGTAGCGCCGCGGTGCCGGCAGCACCGCCGCCAACCGCGCGCTATCGGCCGGGCTCAACCTGGCCGCGTCCTTGCCCCAGAACTTCTGCGCCGCCGCCTGAGCTCCGTACACGCCATCACCGAACTCGGCGATGTTGGCGTACATCTCCAGGATGCGCTCCTTTGGCCACAGCGCTTCGATCAGCACGGTGTACCAGACCTCCAGCCCCTTGCGGATCCAGCTGCGGCCCTGCCAGAGGAACAGGTTCTTGGCCACCTGCTGGCTGATCGTGCTGGCGCCACGCAGTCGCCCGCCCTTGGCATTGTGGTCGCGGGCCTTCTCGATGGCCTGCAGGTCGAAGCCGTTGTGGTCGGGGAAACGCTGGTCCTCGGCGGCCACCAGCGAAATCGGCAGGCTCGGCGCCATCTGGTCAAGGTCGCGCCACTGGTAATGCAGGCGATAGGACCAATCGGCCTCGCCCAGCGCCTCGCCATAGCGCCACAGCATCACCATGGACACGGGCGGGTCGATGAACCGCAGCACCAGGACCTGCAGGCAGCTGAAAGCAGCCAGCAGCACCGGCAGCCACAGCAGCCGTTTCCAGCGCCAGCGCCTGCGGCGCGGGCCTTCTACGACAGCTTCCACCTTGTGCTGCTCTCCCCCTGCCCCCATTACTGGTGCATCCTTCTTCTATCTGGTTGTCGGCGCATTATCCGGCAACTGCCCCCGTTTACGCGCGATGTGAGCCGATGACCGCCAACTCCGATTCCCTGATCCGCTTCCTGCTCCCCGACGCCGGCGTCCGCGGCGTCCACGTGCACCTGCAGGCCACCTGGCAGGAAATCCTGTCCCACGCCGAGTACCCGGATACCGCCGCCGAACTGCTCGGCGAGGCCTGCGTGGCCTCGGCGCTGTTCACCGGCCATACCAAGATCGATGGACGCCTGTCGATCCAGCTGCGCAGCAGCACTGCCCTGCGCACCCTGTTCGCCGAATGCACCGCCGCCGGCACCCTGCGCGGCATCGCCCAGCTCAGCGAAGGCGGCGACGCGCCGCGCGACCTGTCCAGCCTGGGCGATGACGCGATCCTCGCCATCACCATCGAGAACCCCGGCCTGGACCCGCGTGAACCACAGCGCTACCAGAGCCTGGTCGGACTGACCGCGCCGGAACTGGACGAGGCCTTCGAGGACTACTTCCGCCAGTCCGAGCAGCTGCCGACCCGCCTGCTGCTGGCGGCCGACCGCAATGGTGCCGCCGGCCTGCTGCTGCAGAAGCTGCCGGGCGACGAGGGCGACGAGGACGGCTGGGCGCGCGCCAGCGCCCTGTTCGAGACCCTGGGCAAGGCTGAACTGCTGGCCACCCCGGCCGAGCAGCTGCTGCACCGCCTGTTCCACGAGGAGAAGCCGGCGCTGATGGGCGAAAAGCCGCTGTCCTTTGCCTGCTCCTGTTCCCGCGAGCGGGTGGCGGCGATGCTGCAGTCGCTGGGTGAGGAGGAGGCCCGTGCAGCGGCTGCAGACACCGGCGCCGTCGAGGTCCGTTGCGAATTCTGCGGGCGTGAGTATCACTTTCCATTGACGGAGTTCGGCATACTGTTCCACGGCGCCCAGGGGGCTGTACCGGCGCCTGAACGGCTTCAATGAACGGCAGTCTTGTACCTGGGGAGGATCAAGGCTTGTTAAGAATTCATAAACACCCTACGATCAAGTTCCCGTCCCCACGGGAACTTCCGTTGTCCGTCCCTGTCTGAACTGGTCCGATGCGTACCTTCCTGCGTCTACCGCTGGCCATGATGATCGCCCTTGGCGCGATCACGGGCGTGCATGCGCAGAGCAAGGACACCCGCACCGTGCTGCCGGTATGGAACAAGGGCAGCGGCAAGGTCGAGGCTCTGCTGTACCTGGAGCCGACCGGTGAGCAGGCGGCCGGGGCGCGTTGGCATTTCGGCCGCAACTCGCTGGATGCGGCCTTTGGCCTGTCCTCCGGCGATTCGCTGGGCCTGCTCTGCAGCAGCAGCGGGACCAGCATGAGCGGTCTGGCCAGCCACTGCATGCTGGCCAGCCTCGGCGACGAGGACGACCTCAACAGCCGGCGTTTCACCGGCACCGCCGCATTGAACCGTGGCAGCAGCCGCCTCGGCATCACCGCCGGCACCGGCCGTGAAACCCTGCCGGCATGGCTGGCAGGCCCGAACAAGACCCCTTCGCTGCGCGCCGAGCAGAATGACCTGACCGTGTTCGCACAGAAGAACATCGGCCGCGAAGGCTTCGTGTCCATTGCCGGCACCTACGCCAAGGCCCGCCTGGTACCGCTGGCCGACGCCTCGCCGGCCATTGCCGACCGCTGGGACAGCAAGAGCCTGAGCATCGGCGCCGGCTACGGCAATTTCACCGGCAGCATCATCGGCCGCGTCATCGACGTGCCCGGCAAGCCCGGCAAGTGGGAAGGCCTGGGTATCGGCCTGACCTGGCGCACGCCATGGTCCGGCCAGCTCACCGTGGGCGCCGAGAACGTGATCAGCCGCGGCAAGAATCCGTTCTCGCCACGCAACGAAAGCAACGACGACGGCACCGTGCCGTACGTGCGCTACGAGCAGGACCTGTAAGCTCCCTGCTGCCTCACCGCGACGTTTCCGCGCGCGCTCCCTTCGCCCATCCCCGTAATGACACCTCGCCGCCACCACGCGGCGATGCGCAAGCGCCTGTGCGCGGCCTGGTCCAGCACGGCTGCGCAAAGGCCTGCGCCATCAAGCCTGGCTGCCCCATGAAAAAAGCCACGCCCCTTTCGGGGCGTGGCCATGTCACACATACATATTACGCCGCGATCAGAAGCGCTGGGTGTACTTCATGTACAGGAAGCGACCGATGTCGAAGCCACCGTAGTAGGAGACGTTCGCGCTCGGCTGGCTGTACATGGTCGGGCCCACGCGGCCGAACACGTTGTTGGCACCCACGGCCACGGTCGCATTCCACGGTGCGTTCCAGCGCAGCTGGACGTCGTTGAATACGGTCGCGCCACGCTGGTTGGTCGCGCTGCCCACCGCCACGCCCTGGTTGTTCGGCGAAGCGTAGTTCGGCAGGTTGCACTCTTCCGGGAACGTCACGGCACTCAGGCACGCTTCCTTCATGCCGGAGAAGTAACGGACGGTCCAGCTGGCGCCGAAGTCACCCATTTCCCAACCCAGGTTCAGGTTCGAACGCACGCGGAAGGCGTAGCCAGCCCAGCCCACGCCGGTGCGGGGGTTCGGGTGGGTGACCGCGTTCTTGGTGGTGACCAGGTCATCACGCGAGGTGTAGGTGCTGGTCCACTGCGCGCTGAAGTTGCCGAAACGATCGGTCGGCAGGCGGTAGCTGACATCCAGGTCGAAGCCTTCCACCTCGCGGTAACCGGCGTTGATGCCGGTGCGCTTGAGGTTGTTGACGATGCCGGTCACCGGGTCACGCGTGAACGCCGAGCAGCGTGCCGCGATGTCGTTGATGTAGCAGTCGTTGAGGATCAGGTTGGCCGTGTCCGAGATGATGGTGTTCTCGACGCGGATTTCCCACCAGTCCAGCGACATGTTGAAGTTCTGGATGAAACCCGGGCTCCAGACGAAGCCCAGGGTCTTGGACGTCGAGGTTTCCGGGGTCAGCTGGTCGTTGGAGCCGGAGACGAAGGCCAGCGGGGTCTGCGACGATGCAGCGGTGGTCGGGGTGAAGCCCTGCTGCTGCTGGCGGAAGTTGGCTGCATTTACGCCGGCCGGCAGTGCGGCGGCGCAACGGGCACGCACCGCAGGATTGGTGCGCGCCGCACCGTAGACCGAATCGCACGGATCGGTGAAGAAGTCGAACGACTGCGAACCGCCGCTGTACAGGTCGGCGATGGTCGGGGCACGGAAGCCTTCCGCCCAGGTACCGCGGATGAGCAGCGAGTCGATCGGCTTCCACTTGAAGCCGAACTTGCTGTTCAGCGTGGTGCCGAAGGTGTCGTAGTCCGAATGGCGGGTGGCCGCGTTGAGGCTCAGCTCGCGGGCGCCCGGCAGGTCGGCCAGGATCGGCACGTTGAACTCGGCATAGACTTCGTCAACCTTGTAGCCACCACCGGTGGGGAAGTTGGCCAGGCCGGAGGTGTTGCCCGACTGCACCAGCGCGTCCGGGCTGAAGCTGCCGGTTTCCTTGCGGTGCTCGACACCCACGGCGAAGCCCAGGTCGCCGGCAGGCAGGGTGAACAGGCTGCCGGCCAGGTTGGCGGTGATGACCTTGGTGGTGGTCTCGGCGGTGGAGTGCGCGGACGGGAACAGCAGGTTCTGCAGGGCGGTGTTGCCGGTCAATGCGCCGTTGGCACCGTTGCTCTGGATGCCGGCATGCAGGAACGGGTTGTACGGCACGCACTGGTTCAGCCCGATCGGGTTGGCCACGGTACCGCACTGCGCCACGCCGCTGCTGTTGATGAAGGACGGACCCACCGCCGCACGCAGCGCGGTCAGGTTGAGGTCGCCGGTGCTGGTCTGGACCAGCTTGTTGTTGTTGTACAGGTAGCCGACATCCCAGTCGAACAGGCGGTCGGAGAACTCGAAGCTGCCTTCCAGGCCGCCGCTGAAGCGGAAGGTGGTCAGCTCGGCGCGGGTGTTGCGCGGCACTTCCGAAGTACGACGCCACCAGTTGGCGATGTCAGCACCCAGCGGATTGAACACACTGCTGGCCGAAATCGGCGAACCGAAGGCCAGTGCGCCGTACGGGTAGCCGGCGATCTGGCGGTTCGAATCGCGGAAGCTGTACAGCATGTTGGTGCGCAGGCGCACGTTGTCGGTCAGGTCGTAGATGCCATCGACGAACACTGCACGGCGTTCCTGCGGGGTACGCAGGTCGGTCTGCAGGTTGGTGTTGGTCTTGTCCTTGGTGGAGAAGCTGTTGACGTTCTGCGCGACGTAGTCGGCCTTGTTGTTCGCGTTGCCACCCTCACGCAGGATCACGCGCACTTCGCGGTTCGGGTTGGATGCGCTGGCGGCCGGATAGGTGACGCCCGGCAGGCCATCGGCCGGACGGCTGACGAAACCGCCGAACTCACCGACGGTGGTCCAACCGAAGTCCGGGTGGTTGGAGCTGCGCGGGAACGCACCGTACGGACGATCGGCCGCCCGCACCTTGTCTTCCTTGGCGTACTCGGCACCGATGGTCAGCGAACCGCGCTCACCCTTCACGCCCATGGTGAAGTCCATGGTGCG
This sequence comes from Stenotrophomonas sp. YJH_SMC_12-1, assembly GCF_059370935.1. Lineage (NCBI taxonomy): Bacteria > Pseudomonadati > Pseudomonadota > Gammaproteobacteria > Lysobacterales > Lysobacteraceae > Stenotrophomonas > Stenotrophomonas sp. YJH_SMC_12-1. The sequence continues at coordinate 620,275 of NZ_JCAFUD010000001.1, forward strand.
GGTGGCACCGTCGCCTTCACTGTACTGGCCGTAGTAGACGCTGCCGGTGGCGCCTTCGAAGTTGGTACGGGTGATGATGTTGATGACGCCGGCGATGGCATCGGAACCGTAGATCGACGAAGCGCCGTCCTTCAGCACTTCGATGCGCTCGATGGCCGAGACCGGCACGGTCGAGATGTCCTGCAGGCCACCGGTGGTGATGCCCAGGCGCTTGCCGTTGAGCAGCACCAGGGTGCGGGTGGCGCCCAGGTCACGCAGGCTGATGTAGGTGCCGCCGACGGCTTCGCCCGAGGACAGCGGCTGGGCACGGCTGATCGGCGGCGTACCCACGGCGCTGATGTTCTGCAGGATGTCAGCGACCGACGAGAAGCCCTGCTTCTCGATGTCAGCGCGGTTGAGGGTCAGGACCGGCTGGGCGGTTTCGACGTCGACGGTACGGATGCGCGAACCGGTGACTTCGATGCGGTCCAGGTTGGTGGCGGTCTGGGCAGACGCCACCCCGGTACCGGCAACGGATGCGGCGCTGGCGGCCAGCGCAACGCACACTGCATCGCGCAGCTTGTTGCTGTTCAACTTCATGGGCTCTCTCTCCATGGATCTTGGGTTGTGTGCTGAGTCCAACCGACGTGCCCCAAAAGGGAGGCACAAAAAACGGCTGGTGACCCGATAGTAGCCACACTTGATCTGGAATTAAAGAGTCGTTAAGAAAATGCCCAAATCGCGTGAAACCAGCCTCACCACGACATACGTTGGCGCATTGAGGTCGCCTGCAAGGCGCATTCGGCACTTGCAGGGCGCCATTCTCCCATTCAGCTGGGAATGAGCGTCTCGATCAGATGCTCGACATAGGCCTCGAAATCCTCGCGGGCCTGCTTGGGTTGCTGCAGCTGCAGCGACAGCTGCAGGAAGCCGACGTAGGCGGCATAGGCCAGGCGCGCGCGATGCCGTGCATCGGTGGAGCTGAGCCCGGCCTGGCGGAACGAAGCAACCAGGTAGTCGAGCCGGCGCTGCGAAACGCGGTCGATCACCGGGCGCACCATCGGGTGGTCCAGCGCCTTCAGCAGTTCGCTGTAGATGATGTGCGGCTGCACTTCGTGCGCCACCATCTGGAACAGCTGGCGCAGGCGCACGCGCGGATCCGGCACGTCCTCCAGGCTGCCGAACACCTGTTCCTGTTCGAACAGTTCCCAGCGTTCCAGCGCCGCCTGCAGCAGTGCATCACGCGAGGGGAAGTGCCAGTAGAAACTGCCCTTGGTCACGCCCAGGCGCCGCGCCAACGGTTCCACCGCGACGGCCCCCACACCTTGTTCAGCAATCAGATCGAGAGCGGCCTGGGCCCAGTCTTCGGCACTCAGGCGGCTGTTGCGGCCGGCGCGCGGTTCGCCGGCGGAAGCGTCAGGTTGATTCATGGGCTGATTTAACCATACGCCGGGGTTCGTTGCAGTACGCGGTTGCGGCCGAAACCGTCGCGGCGCCCGCCTGGGCACCTGCCGCAGCGCACCATACCGTGCAGTATTGACTTCCCTCACAAGCGATCCATACTAGCAAGTATGGTTACGTCCCCTACTCCCGCTGCGTTCCATGATCTTCGCCTGGAGGCCGCCCATGGCGCACGCCTGGCCGCAACCGCCAGCGACCACGGCCGCCGTGGCCGCGTGTTGTTCGCGCATGGCTTCGGCCAGACCCGGCACGCATGGAACGCCACCGCGCGGGCCCTGTCTGCGGCGGGGCTGCAGACGCTGGCCTACGACGCCCGTGGCCACGGCGATTCGGACTGGAATTCTGCCGAACTGCCCTATCACGGCGAGCAGTTCGCTGATGACCTGATCGTGCTGGCCGGGGAACAGCCACGCCCGCCGGTGCTGGTCGCAGCCTCGATGGGCGGCCTGTTCGGCCTGCTGGCCGAATCGCGCTGGCCGGGCCTGTTCTCAGCGATGGTGCTGGTGGACATCACCCCGCGTTGGGATACCGCCGGTGTTGAACGCATCCTGGCCTTCATGACCGCCCATCCCGACGGCTTTGCCTCGCTCACCCAGGCCGCCGATGTGATCTCGGCCTACATGCCGCACCGTCCGCGCAAATCCGAGCAGTCGCTGCGCGCACTGCTGCGCGAGGACGGCCACGGCCGCTGGCGTTGGCACTGGGACCCGCGCCTGGTGGCCGAACTGGCGCGCGACAGCGAGCAGCACCAGGATGCGCTGGCCGAGGCCGCACGCCAGGTGAAGTGCCCGCTGCTGCTGGTCAGCGGCGGCCGAAGCGACCTGGTCACGCCACAGACCGTGGCCGAATTCCTGGCGTTGGCGCCGCACGCGCGTCATGTACAGCTGCCGCAGGCCACGCACATGGTCGCCGGCGATGACAACGACGCCTTTACCGCTACTGTGTTGGACTATCTGGACGTGTTGCCCGCAGCGGATGCTGCAGCTTCGTCCGCCACAAACGAGCACGTCACCGGAGCACGCTCATGAGCATCGTTCTTCCCTTCCTCGCCCTGCTGCTGGCAGGCGCGTTCGTCGCCTACCACCGCATGCGGCTGGTTACCTGGACGCTGATCAGCGTGGCCCTGCTGGTCGCCTGCTGGTTCATTCCCTACGTCAACCAGACCGCCACGATCGTGGCTGCCGCCGCATTGGCCGTCATCGCCGTGCCGCTGCTGCTGCCGTTCATCCGCAAGCCGCTGCTGACCGGCCCGATGATGAAGGTGTTCCGCAAGGTGCTGCCGCCGCTGTCGCAGACCGAGCGCATCGCGCTGGAAACCGGCTCGGTTGGCTTCGAGGGCGAACTGTTCACCGGTGATCCGGACTGGAACATCCTGCTCAATTACCCCAAGCCGCAGCTGACCGCCGAAGAACAGGCCTTCCTCGATGGCCCGGTCGAAGAGCTGTGCACGATGGTCAACGACTGGGAAATCACCCACGTCCACGCTGACCTGCCGCCGGAGCTGTGGGCCTTCATCAAGAAGAACAAGTTCTTCGGCATGATCATCCCGAAGGAATATGGCGGCCTGGGCTTCTCTGCGCTGGCCCACCACAAGGTGATCCAGAAGCTGGCCTCGGTGTCCTCGGTGGTCAGCTCCACCGTCGGTGTGCCCAACTCGCTGGGCCCGGGTGAACTGCTGGTGCATTACGGCACCCAGGAACAGAAGGACCAGTACCTGCCGCGCCTGGCCGATGGCCGCGAAGTGCCCTGCTTCGGCCTGACCGGTCCGTTCGCCGGCTCCGACGCCACCTCGATTCCAGACTACGGCATCGTCTGCAGGGGCGAGTGGAACGGCGAGCAGGTGCTCGGCGTCAAGCTGACCTTCGACAAGCGTTACATCACCCTGGCCCCGGTCGCTTCGCTGATCGGCCTGGCCTTCCGCATGTACGACCCGGATGGCCTGATCGGCGACACCCGCGACATCGGCATCACCCTGGGCCTGCTGCCGCGCGACACCGCCGGCGTTGAAATCGGCCGTCGCCACTTCCCGCTGAACTCGACGTTCCAGAACGGCCCGATCCGCGGCAAGGACGTGTTCATTCCGCTGACCCAGCTGATCGGTGGCGCGGCCATGGCCGGCAAGGGCTGGAACATGCTCAACGAGTGCCTGGCCGTGGGCCGCTCGATCACCCTGCCGTCCACCGCCAGTGGCGGAGCCAAGGCCGGTGCCGCCGTGACCGGCGCCTATGCACGCATCCGCAAGCAGTTCGGCCTGTCGGTCGGCCGCTTCGAAGGCGTGGAAGAAGCGCTGGCCCGCATCGGCGGCAAGGCGTACAAGATCAGCGCGCTGTCGCAGGCCACCGCTGCTGCAGTCGACCGTGGTGACGTGCCGTCGGTACCGTCGGCCATCGCCAAGTACCACTGCACCACCATGAGCCGCGAAGTGATCTCGGACATGATGGACGTGATCGGCGGCAAGGGCATCATCCTGGGGCCGCGCAACTTCGCCGGCCGCAGCTGGCAGGCTGCGCCGATCGCGATCACCGTGGAAGGCGCCAACATCATGACCCGCAGCCTGCTGATCTTCGGCCAGGGTGCGATCCTCTGCCACCCGTGGGTACTGAAGGAAATGAAGGCCGCGCAGGATCCGGATACCCGTGCCGGCCTGCAGGACTTCGACCGCAGCCTGTTCGGCCACATCCGCTTCGGCATCTCCAATGCCGTGCGCTCGTTCTGGTTTGGCCTGACCGGCGCGCGCTTCGGCGCCGCCCCGGGTGACGCCTACACCCGCCGCTACTTCCGCAAGCTGGACCGTTACTCGGCCAACCTGGCGCTGATGGCCGACATCTCGATGATGACCCTCGGCGGCAAGCTGAAGTTCAAGGAATCGCTGTCCGGCCGCCTGGGCGACGTGCTGAGCCACGTCTACATGACCAGCGCCATGCTCAAGCGCTACCACGATGAAGGCGCACCGCAGGCCGACCAGCCGCTGCTGGCCTGGGCCTTCCATGACAGCGTGCACAAGATCGAGGAATCGCTGTCGGCGGCCCTGCGCAACTTCCCGATCCGCCCGATCGGCTGGCTGATGTGGGCGCTGATCTTCCCGCTGGGCCGTCGTGCCGAGGCCCCGGGCGACCGCCTGAGCCGCCGCGTCGCCGCCCTGCTGATGGCGCCGAACGAAGCCCGCGACCGCTTGGCCAGTGGCGTGTTCCTGACCCCGTGCGAGAACAACCCGGGTGGCCGCATCAACAGCTACCTGAGCAAGGCGATCATGGCCGAGCCGGTGGAGCGCAAGTTCCTGAAGGCGCTGAAGAGCAAGGGCATCGAGGCGCTGGACTTCAAGAGCCAGCTGGACGAAGCCGTGGCCGAGGGCGTGATCACCCAGGACGAGCGCAGCCTGCTGGAAGAGCTGCGCACGCTGACCCTGGATACGATCACCGTGGACGACTTCGACACCCACGAACTGCGCGCGGCCAGCTACTACGACCGCCAGCACAAGGATCCGCATTCGCAGGCCGCCTGATCGCCCGCGATACGCGTTGCCTTCGACGGCGGGCCTCGGCCCGCCGTCGCTCTATCCGAAGACCGGAACACCGACCATGTCCACGCCTCTGCTCTCGCTCTACCACCGGCTGCAACGCTGGCCTGCCGGCACCTGGCTGTTCTCGCGCGCGGTCTGCTTCAAGGCGCCCTACTTCGCCAGCATCGCGCCGCGCATCACCCGCCTGGAACACGGCCGCTGCGAAGGCACGCTGGCCGACCGCCGCAGGGTGCGCAACCACATCGGCACGGTGCACGCGATCGCGATGTGCAACCTGGCCGAACTGACCGCCGGGCTGATGGTCGACGCCTCGCTGCCGAAGGGCATGCGCTGGATTCCGAAGGGGATGCAGGTGCAGTACCTGGCCAAGGCACGGGGCATGCTGCAGGCGGTGGCATTGCCGGCCCAGCCGATCGTGGCCGCTGCCGAGGGCTATGCACTGCCGGTGACGGTGAGTGTGCGCGACCGCGCGGGGACGGAGGTGTTCAGCGCGGTCATCGACATGTGGATGTCGCCGGCGAAGTAGTGTTCCAGCGAACGGCGCAGCCCCTCGTGGGTGGACGGTTGATCGCAGAAAGCCTTGGTTTGGCTGGGGGCGGTGAGTTCGCGGGGGACGCCGTGAACCCGTCCTTGGGGGCTTGGCCGCGGCATCCATGCCGCGGACACCCCCGCGAACTCACCGCCCCCAGCCTCTGACAAATCTCTGTGGCGTCCACCCACGGAAGAGAAAAAAAGAGCAAAAGCAAAAGCAAAAGCGGCCCTTCGGCCGCTTTTTTCATGCGCGCAGAACCCACGAGCGCAGCGACCCGCTGTTGCTCTTGATCTTCTTTTTCTTCTCCGTGGGCTGGCCGCACACGGAACCTGTCAGGGGCCGGGCGGGTTGGGTTCGCGGGGGTGTCCGCGGCATGGATGCCGCGGCCAAGCCTACACGGACGTACTTGCGGCGTCCCCCGCGAACCCAACCCGCCCAGCCAACCCCATGACAAGCATTACGCGACCAACCCACGAGGGGCTGCGCCGTTGGCTGGAAATCACGCCACCGCGCGAAACACCAACGCCAGGATCGCAGGCACCGCCTGGATCATGAAAATGCGCCGGCTCACGCTGTAGGCGCCATAGCACCCTGCCACCACCACGCAGGCCAGCGAGAACGTCACCAGCACCGGCTGCCCGATCACCAGCCCCACCACGATGCCTGCTGCCAGGAAGCCGTTGTACAGGCCCTGGTTGGCCGCCAGCACCCGCGTGGTCTCCGCCTTCTCCGGCGTGTTGCGGAAGGTCTTCAGGCCCAGCGGGCGGGTCCACAGGAACATCTCCAGCACCAGGAAATAGACGTGCAGCAGGGCGACGAGCAACGTCAGGGTGAGTGCGATCCAGTACATGGGCAGTTCCTTGGACAGGGATGGGGATCGGGCCCCGGAAAATCAGCGGTCGCGCGGCAGTTTCTTTTCTTCGCGCAGTACACCGAACGCGGCTGCGGTCATGCACGCGGCCACCAGCATGCCGCCGATGAACACCACGTGCGAGCCGAACAATGACAGGCCCTTGTGCACCCAGGCAAAGCTCAGGTCCGCACCGCGGTAGACCACGGTGTCGATCGCTGCGCCGGCCTTGTAGCGCCACTGCCGGTCCACGCGCGTGTAGATGGTCTCGCGCGCCGGCTTGGCCAGTGCAAATTCGCTGGCGCGGGTCATCACCTGCACCACCGCGACCATCAACGGCATCGGCGAGGCTGCCAGCACCGAGAAGCCGATCAGGATCGCGAAACCGGGAATCAGCAGCGCCGGCGCGATGCCGTGGCGCGACAGCAGCCAGCGGGTCAGGCCCACCTGCATCAGCAGCGCCAGCGCGTTCACTGCCAGGTCGATGCGCGAGAAGAACGCGGTACTGGCCGCCGGGTCAGTGAACGCCGCACGCACGATCGCAGCCTGCTGGTTGTAGAGCAGCGTCCCCACGCCCACGCCGAACACCACCATGATCGCCAGCCAGCGCAGCAACGGCTCGCGCACGATCAGTTTCAGGCCATCCAGCACGCTGCCGCCCATCGGCTTCTCACCCGATACCAACTGCTGCTCCTGCTCGCGCAGCACCGCCCAGTGCCGCAGGCGCCAGATGCAGAACAAGCAGATCGCCAGGAAACCGGCCGACACCAGCATCAGGTTGGCGATGCCCACGCGCTGCACCAGCGCACTGGTGATGACCGGACCAAGGAAGGCACCGACGGTGCCCGCCGCGCCGATGTAGCCATAGAAGGCCCGGGCCTGCACATTGGAGAAGACATCGGCCATGAAACTCCAGAACACCGCCACTGCGAACAGGTTGAAGACGGTGATCCAGAAGAAGAAAGCCATGCCGCGGCCAGGCACGCCGCTGTCGAACATCATGTAGAAGCCAAGCAGGGTCACGATGAAGAACCCATACACCGCCGGCAGGAACACCCGTCGCGGGAAGCGGCTGACCAGCCAGCCGTACACCGGCTGCAGCACCAGCATGATCACGAACACACAGGAGAACAGGAACTGCAGGACGAAGTCCTTCAGCGCGATGCCGTGACCGGCGAACCAGGCAATCAGCATTGGCGGGAACACCGTTTCCAGGTCCGCCGAGGCGGCCATGGCTTCACGCACCGGACGCAGCACGTAGTAGCCGCTGAGCAGGCAGAAGAAGTACAGGAACGACCACCACAGCGCCGGGGACTCGCGCAGTGCCGCCATCAGCCCCTGCAGCGGGCCCTTCCCTCGTACCGCGCTCACGCGGCGTCCCTCGCCAGATGACGGCGGTTGGACAGCGGCATGGCAAGCTCCGGGGCGGTGAAGCGCGTACGTTATCCAATGCACTGCAACATCGCCAGCAGGTGGCCGTCTGAAGGCCGCAACGCGGTGTCATGACCGGGTCCGGATGACACGTTCCGATACACGCCTTCGAGGCGTCAAAATCCCAACTTTTTCAACGAGATGCGCATTCATCTTCGCTTTGTTTGTGCACAGAGGAAAAGCGGCGCTAGAATCGCCATCAGCAGTCGCGCACGGGTCCCACCGATGAAAAAGAACAGCCTGCGTCGTCCGATCCGTTCGGCGGCCACCGGTTTGCTGGGCATGTTGATGCCTGTTGCCTTGTCCACCACCGCGCAGACCCCGCCGCCGTTGCCGCCGATGCCGGCCAACATCGAGTCCGCTGCGGCCACCGCCGTTGCCCACACCCAGCCGGCGGCCTACCGTACCGGGCTGGTGCCGCAGGTGCAGGCGCCCGCCGCAGGCTTCAACGTCGCCAATATCGAATCGATGGCGCAGCAGCTCACCTATGGCGAGCGCGTGCCGGGCATGGCCGTGGCCATCGTGCAGGGCGGCCGCATCCTCAGCGCGCGCGGCTATGGCGTTACCGACGTCAACAATCCGCTGCCGGTCGACGCCCACACCGTGTTCCGCCTGGCTTCGCTGTCCAAGGCCTTCGCCGGCACCATGGCCGGACTGCTGGTCAACGACGGCACGCTGCGCTGGGACAGCAAGGTCACCGACTACGTGCCGGGCTTCCGCCTCAACTCGCCCGAAGCCACCGACCGCCTGACCGTGGCCGATGTGCTCAGCCACCGCGTCGGCCTGCCCTACAACGCCTACGACCGCGACATCGAAGGCAACGCCGAGTACTACGCGCTGACCCAGAAGCTGGCCAACACCAGCCTGAAGTGCCTGCCGGGCGACTGCTACGCCTACCAGAACGTGGCCTTCAGCCTGATCGGCGACGTCGTCTATGCCGCCTCCGGCAGCTTCTACGAGCAGTCGGTCGAGCGCCGCATCTTCAAGCCGCTGGGCATGAACGATGCCAGCCTCGGCCTGGCCGGCATCCAGGCCAGCTCGCGCTGGGCGCGCCCGCACGTGCGCAGCCGCAACGGCTGGGTGTCGCTGACACCGAAGCCGACCTACTACCGTGTTGCCCCGGCGGCTGGCGTCAACGCCAGCGCCAGCGACATGGCGCAGTGGCTGCTGGCGCACACCGGCCATCGCCCCGATGTGCTGCCGGCACCGCTGCTGGCCACCCTGCATTCGAGCCTGATCAACACCCCCGGCGAGATGCGTTCGGGCTGGCGCCGCGAGCGCCTGCACTCGGCCGGCTACGCGCTGGGCTGGCGCACCTTCGACTACGCCGGCCACGACGTGGTGTTCCATGCCGGTGCCGTACAGGGCTACCGCGGCCTGGTCGCGCTGGTGCCGGAACGCGATCTCGGCATCGCCATCATGTGGAATGGCGAGAGCGGCCTGCCCAGCGGCCTGCTGCCGACCGTGCTCGATTCCGCGCTCGGCCTGCCGGCACAGCGCTGGCTGGATGTGGACACCGACTTCGGCAGCGACAACCTGATGGCCGAAGGTGCAAGCCCGGCGCAGCAGGACAAGCGCAAGGGCAAGGGCGCTTCCAGCAACCGCGCGGTGGCGTCGCCGCGCTGATCAGGCGGGCGCGACCGTGAGCATGAAGGGCGGCCTGCAGGCCGCCCTTTTTGTTGGCTGTTGTGGAATCGAGCCGCGCTCGACTCTACAAACGGAGGGCTAATGCGCGAAGTAGTGCATGCCGCCGTCCACCGGAATCACCGCACCGGTGATGTAACCGGCCAACGGCGAGGCGAGGAATGCCACCAGCGGCGCCGCTTCTTCCGGCTCACCGAAGCGCCCGATCGGGATGTTACTGGCGATGAACGCGCGTCGGCTTTCCTCGGTGGGATGCAGGCGGTCCAGGATCTGCGGGCTGTTGATCCGACCCGGCGCAATGGCATTCACCGTGATGCCCTGCCCGGCCACCTCCGACGACAGCCCCTTGCTCCACAGATGCAACGCTGCTTTCGCCGCGGTGGCGGCATTCACCGAACGGGGCTCCATCGAACCGCTGAAGTTGATCACCCGCCCCCATCCCTGCGCCTGCATCGCCGGCAGCAGTGCCTGGGTCAGCCGTCGTGCGGCAGAGAAGTTCAGCGCCAATGCCTCCTCCCAGATCGAGTCGGCTGCATCGACGGTCGTTGGCCGCGAACCGCCAGCCGCGTTGACCAAGATGTCCACCCGCTGCAACGCCGCCAGCGACGCGTCAGCAATGCGTCGCACGTCCCCGGCGTCAGTGACATCGCCCAGCAGGATGATCGGCGCGGGTGCGCCCGCCGCTTCGATCCCTGCCGCCAGCGCCTGCAGCGGTGCCTGCCGCCGTGACGAGATGGCAACACGTACGCCCTGCGCGGCCAGTTGCCTGGCGACAGCGGCACCGATGCCACTGCCCGCCCCGGTGACCAGCGCTGTGCGTCCCTCAAGATTCAAATCCATCGTGTTCTCCTTTCAGCACGGCCGGTGGATCCGGCCCCTGCAGTGCATGCTGTTTGATCACCCGTGATTGATAAACTCCGCAAAAGTTTCAGCATTCAACACCCGGAGTGTCAGATGAACCTGCTGGAAAGCATGCAGGTCTACGTGCTGATCGTGGACAAGGGCAGCCTCAGCGCTGCGGCGGCAGCACTGGCCATCTCCCCGACGATGGCCGGCAAGCACCTGCGTGCGTTGGAGGCGCGGCTGGGCATGCAGTTGCTCAGTCGTACCACCCGGCGCCAGCACATGACGCCGTTCGGCGAGGACTACTACGCCCGCTGCCGGGAGATCCTGCGGCTGGTGGAGGAAACCGATGCTCAGGCCCAGTACCAGCACCTTGCACCTGCAGGCACGCTGCGCATCAGCGCGCCGGTGATCTTCGGCACGCATGCGCTGGTGCCGGCGTTGGCCGATTACATGGCGCGCTACCCCGACGTGCGTGTCGACGCGGTGCTGACCGACCGCGTGGTCGACCTCGCAGAGGAAGGTTTCGAAGCAGCCCTGCGCATCGGCACGCTGGCCGACAGCAGCGTGCTGGTGGCGCGTGCATTGGCACCATATCGCTTGATGATGTGCGCCTCGCCCGGATACCTCGCCCGGCACGGTACGCCCTCCGACCTGCTGGCGCTTGCCCGGCACCAATGCCTGTCCTTCGAACCCAGCGCGCTGGCGCAGTGGCTGCAGGCCGATGCTGGCGGGCTCGGCCATGTGCCCACAGGTCGACTGCAGATCAACAACGGCGAAGCGCTGCGTACAGCGGCGCTGCATGGGCTGGGCATCGTGCTGCAATCGGCACTGCTTCTGGCCGCGGATGTCGAGGCTGGGCGGTTGGTGCAGCTGTTTCCCGAACACGGCCACGCGGGGCGGCCGATGCACGTGGTCTACGCCCACGACCGCTATCCCTCGACCCGCCTGCGCAGCTTCATCGATTTCCTGGTGGAGCGCTTTCCACCGGCGCCGCACAGCTAGCATCGACCGTCAGCAAGGCGGTCGAGCATGGCTCGACGCTACCAATGGCTCCATAAAAAAAACCCCCTCCCCGCTGGGCAGCCAGGGAAGGGGTTTCAGGATGCGGCTATCGGGAAGTACTTAGATCAGCGGCGCCGGGGTTGCCGGCAGAGCGACCGGAGCGGCCTTCTTCTTGCGGGCGGCCGGCTTGCGCTTGGCAACCTTCTTCGCTGCCTTCTTCGGGGCAGCCTTCTTGGTGGCCTTCTTCGCGGTCTTCTTCACTGCCTTCTTGGCGGTCTTCTTGACGGCCTTCTTGGCAGTCGCCTTCTTCGCGACCTTCTTGGCCGGCTTGCGGGCCGTTGCCTTCTTGGCAGTCTTCTTGGTGGCCTTCTTGGCTACCTTCTTCGCGGTCTTCTTGGCAGGAGACTTCTTGGCTACCTTCTTCGCCGCCTTCTTCACTGCCTTCTTCGCAGTGGCCTTCTTGGCGACCTTCTTCGCAGCCTTCTTCACTGCCTTCTTGGCGGTCGCCTTCTTCGCGACCTTCTTCACTGCCTTCTTGGCAGCGGCCTTCTTCGCGACCTTCTTCACCGCCTTCTTGGCGGCGGGCTTTTTCTTCGCAGCTTTCTTGGTTGCCATGGGATGGCTCCTCGTCAGTGATAGGGAGTTGAAACGCCCAGGTGGATCAAACCCGCGGATGCTGCGTGCGGGGACCGCCGGCGCGTCAAGCGCGCCGTTACGGATGCGGCAATGCCCGCCTCGATCGGCGGAGCGGGCATCGGAACGGGAGGTGCCTTGCATTTCTCCGGGGGAAGCGGGGCCATGTCCACCGTCATCTGGGTCGCGGTGGTCTTGAAGGGGCTGCTTCGCATCGGACGATTGATTCTGCGCACTCGGTTTGGCAGGCAAGGTCTGCTGAGGCGAAACCTAATCACGGTTTTTTTTACTGTCAACAACCCCCGCGAAAAATTTTCACATCCGCGCCATCCGCGGTGTTGCCTGCACGGTCGCGACGCTCCGCCCTCGACGACCAACAAAGCACCACGCACGCGCGTTGCCTGCAGCAACAACAACGCAAGCGTTGAACAAAAACCACTTGAAATAGGCACTCTGCGCAGATGCATGCATGTTGGCGGCCGCTGCATGCACGCAACGCCGGCACCGGCCGGCGCCGGCACCAGCGCCAGCACAACGGCACCGCAACGGGGGGCGAAAAGTTTTCACATCCGGACGCGTCGGCGCGGGGCGGAAACGCGGATTTGCGCAAAACTGCGCACGCCCCTCGGTACCGTTCGCGGGTCTGCTGATGCCGCGTCGAGGGCGCGCAGCAAACCCTGCGTCATGAGCCGACGTACTCGCCAAAACAAAAACGGCCACCCGAAGGTGGCCGTTGCAGAACCCGTAAACGACGACTCAGTGGTCGTCGTTCTCCAGGGCTTCGGCGTACGCGTCCGGGTCCAGCAGCTCGTTGACCTCTTCAGCGTTGGTCAGTTCGACCACGAACATCCAACCTTCGCCGTAGGCATCTTCGTTGATGGTTTCCGGCTTGTCGGACAGGGCCGAGTTGACCTCGACAACCTTGCCGCTGATCGGGCTGTAGACGTCCGAGGCGGCCTTCACCGACTCGACGACGGCGATCTGTTCGCCGGCCTTGGCGTCGGCGCCGACTTCCGGCAGTTCGACGTAGACCAGGTCACCCAGCAGGCCCTGGGCATGGTCGGAAATACCGACGGTGACGCGGCCATTGCCTTCGACACGGGCCCACTCATGGGACTTGAGGAACTTGAGGTCGCCGGGGATCTCGCTCATGGGACTGCTCCAGAGATATGCAGGGGTGGAAAAAACGGGGCTAGTGTAACCAACCGGCCGCCACTGCTGTCAGTGACGACCGGCATGTCCGGATCAGGCGTCGGCGAGCACGCCGGGCTGGGCCTGGCCTTCGCGCACGAACGGGAACTTGACCACGCGCACGGGCACCTGCCGGCCGCGGATGTCGACGGTGACCTCGCCGAGTTCACCGGCGGGCACGCGGGCAAAAGCGATGCCCTTGGCCAGGGTCGGCGAGAAGGTGCCGGACAGGATCTCGCCCTGGCCGCCAGCGGTGGTCACCGCCTGGCCATGGCGCAGCACGCCCTTCTCGTCCATCACCAGGCCGATCATCTGGCGTGCTGTGCCTGCAGCCTTCTGCGCTTCCAGCGCGTCGCGACCGATGAAGTCGCGGCCTTCGTCCAGCGACACGGTCCAGGCCAGCGCCGCTTCGTACGGGCTGATCTCTTCGTCCATGTCCTGGCCATACAGGTTCATGCCGGCTTCCAGGCGCAGCGTGTCGCGTGCGCCGAGACCGGCCGGCTTCACGCCCGCCGCCAGCAGGCGGTTCCAGAACGCGACCACCGCGTCCTGCGGCAGCAGGATCTCGAACCCGTCCTCGCCGGTGTAACCGGTGCGGGCGACAAACAGTTCGGCGCCGTCGTCGGACTGCACCTGCAGGGCGGCGAAGCGACCCAGCTTGGTCAACGCGGCACGGTCGGCTTCGCGGGCCAGGCCGATCACGATATCGCGCGCCTGCGGGCCCTGCACGGCGAGGATGGCCAGGTCCGGGCGCTGCTCGACGGTGACGCCGAACGGCGCAGCCTGCTCGCGCAGCCAGGCCAGGTCCTTTTCGCGGGTGGAGGCATTGACCACCATGCGGAAGAAATCCTCGCCCAGGTAGTAGACGATCAGGTCGTCGATGACGCCGCCGCGCGGATTCAGCATGCACGAGTACAGCGCCTTGCCGGTGACCTTCAGCTTGTCGACCGAGTTGGCCAACAGGCGGCGCAGGAACGGCTTGACCTGGTCACCGCGCAGGTCGACCACGGTCATGTGGCTGACGTCGAACACACCCGACTCGCGACGCACCAGGTGGTGCTCGTCCAGCTGCGAGCCGTAGTGGATGGGCATGTCCCAACCCCCGAAATCGACCATCTTGGCGCCAAGGGCGCGGTGGGTATCGTTGAGCAGCGTCTTCTGGGTCATGACCGGGTCCGGCAGCAGAGGAAACAAGAATGCCCATTATCCCAGATCGGTCGCCTGCAGGTCGCGCCGCAGCGCAGCGGGGGGTGTTTGGCCGGCCTGCGGCCGGCGGGCGCCTTTTACAGGCCAGGCAACGGCAACAGCCAAAGCGTATCGGCTCGGCGAAGTCGACGGCTTGGCCGGAGCGGTATGGGCGAGCGGGACACGCCGTGATCCCATCCCTGGGGGCGCTTTGCTTGCGAAGCACTGCTTCGCAAGCGCCCGAACGCGCAGCCGCCAGCGGCTGGGCCGGACCGCGGAGCGGGGTTTACGGCGTGTACCCCGAACCCAACCCGCCCGACCCAACACATGCCAGTCGACTATCAGTCGACTCTACCCGCAGCAGACTCGACCACCAGCGTGCTGCCCTGCACCGCTACCACCCGCACCATGGCACCGGCCTGCAGTTCCGGGCCGCTGACCTGCCAGTACGCGTCGTCGATGCTGACCCGGCCCTGCCCACCAACGATACCCTGCTGCAACGGCACCACCCGTCCGACCAGTTGTTCGGCGCGGCGGTTGAGCAACGGTGCATCGCTGGGTCGCGCCCTTGCCCTGCCCCAGCGCCGGTAGCACTGGATCGAGACAACGCTCAGCACGACGAAGGCAACGACCTGCCACAGCAATGGAATGCCGCTGAACACCGCAACCAGTACGAACACCGCCGCCGCGCCAATGCCGATCCACAGCATGAACGCCCCGGGCGCCAACGCCTCGGCGGCAAACAGCAGCAGCGCCAGCGCGCCCCAACCGACGACTTCCCAGCGCATGTCAGCCTCCGAGCGGCGGCGGCCGCTTGCCCGCGGCCTTGTTGTCCTGGCTGGCCAGCGCCTGCTTCGCCAGTTCGGCCACGCC
This sequence comes from Stenotrophomonas sp. YJH_SMC_12-1, assembly GCF_059370935.1. NCBI lineage: Bacteria > Pseudomonadati > Pseudomonadota > Gammaproteobacteria > Lysobacterales > Lysobacteraceae > Stenotrophomonas > Stenotrophomonas sp. YJH_SMC_12-1. The sequence continues at coordinate 635,422 of NZ_JCAFUD010000001.1, forward strand.
GGCGATCGAACCGATCACGCCACTGGCCTCCATCGGCATCAGCACCAGCTTCTGGTTCGGCGAACTGGCCAGCTCCTTGAACGCTTCCACGTACTTCTGCGCAACAAAGTAGTTGATCGCCTGCACGTCGCCCTCGGCAATCGCCGCCGACACCACCTTGGTCGCCATCGCTTCGGCCTCGGCCAGGCGCTCGCGCGCCTCGGCATCGCGGAACGCGGCTTCGCGACGGCCTTCGGCCTCCAGCACGGTGGCCTGCTTTTCGCCATCGGCGCGCAGGATCTCCGACTGGCGGGAACCCTCTGCCTCTAGAATCTGCGCGCGCTTCTCGCGCTCGGCCTTCATCTGCCGCGCCATCGCATCCAGCAGGTCGCGCGGCGGCTGGATGTCGCGGATCTCGATGCGGTTGACCTTCACACCCCACGGGTTGGTGGCATGGTCGACCACGCTCAGCAGCTGGGCATTGATCACCTCGCGCTGGCTGAGCGATTCATCCAGGTCCATCGAACCGATCACGGTACGGATGTTGGTCTGCACCAGGGCGATCATCGCCACTTCCAGGTTGGCCACCTCATAGGCCGCCTTGGCGGCATCCAGGACCTGGAAGAACACCACGCCGTCCACGCGCACGGCGGCGTTGTCCTTGGTGATCACTTCCTGGCTGGGTACATCCAGCACCTGCTCCATCATGTTCACCTTGCGCCCGACCCCGTACACGATCGGAATCAGGAAGTGCAGGCCGGGGGTCATGGTGTGCGTGTAGCGCCCGAAGCGCTCGACGGTCCACTCGTAGCCCTGCGGCACCATCCGTACCGCCTTGAACAGGATCACCACGGCCACGAAGGCCAGCACCACGGTAAAGAACATGGTCGGGAACATCTTGCTTTCCTTATCTATGACGTCCAGGCCCCAGCATAGCGCGTGAAGGCCGCATTCACAGCGGAGCTACCAGGGCATGCGCCCGCGCAGGATGTCGGCGAACATCACCCAGTCGCCCATGAACGAGTACAGCGGGTGCTGGAATGTCGCCGGGCGGTTCTTCTCGAAAAAGAAGTGACCGACCCAGGCGAAGCCGTAACCGCAGACCAGGGCGGCCAGCACGAGGATGGCTTGCCCGCGCAGGATTGCCGCCGCAACCAGCAGCAACACCCCGCAGCTGCCGATGAAGTGCAGCCGGCGCGATACCGGGTGGCGATGCTCGCTGAGGTAGAACGGATAGAACTCGCGGAAGCTGGCGAAGCGGGACATGCGCGTGCTCCGGGAACCAGGGGCGTCGCCATCATGCACCATCGCTGACCTTGTGGCGCCGAGCCATGCCCGGCTTGCGCGCGCCAGCGCGGTCGGAAGGAGGCGCAGCCACGCACGGCCCGGCGCTACCCTGATGAGGTGCGCGGCCCGAACATGATCACCGCCATGCCGGCCAGGCACAGCGCAGCGCCCAGCAGGTCCCAGCGGCTGGGGCGGATGCCGTCGACCAGCCACAACCAGAACAGCGCGGTGCCGATGTACACGCCACCGTAGGCCGCATAGACCCGCCCACTGGCGGTCGGGTGCAGGGTCAACAGCCACGCGAACAGGGCCAGGCTGGCCGCGGCCGGCAACAACAACCAGACGCTGCCGCCCTTGCGCAGCCATACCCAGGGCAGGTAGCAGCCGACGATCTCGGCCAGCGCGGTCAGCAGGAACAGGCCCAGCGTCTTCACGCTTTCTCCGCCGCCTTGGCCTGCTGCCACAACGCTTCCTGCGCATCCAGGCCCATCGCAGCCAGCGCCCCACCCTGCGCGTCGGCCTGCGCTTCCATCGCGCGGAAGCGGCGTTCGAACTTGTGGTTGGCCCCGCGCAGCGCCGCACCCAGGTCGATGTCGGCATGGCGCGCCAGGTTGGCGCAGACGAACAGCAGGTCGCCCAGTTCTTCCTGCAGCCGCGCCTTGTTGCCGGCGATATCGCCGCGTTCGAACTCCTCGCGCAGTTCCTGCAGTTCCTCGGCCGCCTTGTCCAGCACCGGCAACGGGCCGGGCCAGTCGAAGCCGACCTTGGCCGCACGCGACTGCAGCTTCACCGCCCGCTGCCATTCCGGCAGCCCGCGCGAAATGCCGGCCAGCGCGGAGGTGTCCTGCTCGCCCTTGGCGGCACGCTCGGCACGCTTGATCGCGTCCCAGTTGCGCGTCACGCCGTCGGCATCGTCGACGCTCACGTCGGCGAACACGTGCGGGTGACGGCGCTGCATCTTGTCGCTGATCGCGCGTGCGACCTCGGCGAAGGCAAAGGCCCCCTGCTCTTCGGCCATGCGCGCATGGAACACCACCTGCAGCAGCAGGTCGCCCAGCTCGTCACAGAGATCGTCGAGATCGCCACGGTCGATCGCATCGGCCACCTCGTAGGCTTCCTCGATGGTGTACGGCGCGATGGTTGCGAAGTTCTGCTCCAGATCCCACGGGCAGCCGCCCTGCGGGTCGCGCAGGCGCGCCATGATCGCCAGCAGGCGCTCCAGCTCGTGGGCGGCGGCGCTGCCGGTGGCGGGGGTGTCGTGCGCGCTCATGCGGCCTCCAGGTTCAGTCGGACAACCAGTCGCGCCACGGCAGGCTGGTATCACCAAGGGCAATGAAATCGCCGTTCAACAGGGTTTCGCGGCGGTTGTAGCGGAACGGCTTGCCGGTCGCGGCCGACAGTACCGCACCGCCGGCGGCGTGCAGCACGCACTGGCCGGCGGCGGTATCCCATTCGGAGGTCGGGCCCAGCCGCGGATAGACATCCAGGCCACCTTCGGCGATCCGGCAGAATTTCAGCGACGAGCCCTGCGCGATGGTCTCGATGCGGCCCATGCGCGCCAGCAGCGCCTCGGTTTCCGCTGAGCGGTGCGAGCGGCTGGCGGCGACGCGCAGCGGGGCGGTGGCCGGCGTGCGGGTGCGCAGCACGGTGTCGTGCAGGCCCTGCCGGCGATAGGCCAGCTCGCCACGCATGGCATGCCAGACGATGCCGGTGACCGGGGCCAGCACCACGCCGAACGCTGGTGCGCCCTGGTAGATCAGCGCGATGTTGACGCTGAACTCGCCATTGCGCTTGACGAACTCGCGGGTGCCGTCAAGCGGATCCACCAGCCAGTACGCGCCCCAGTGGCGGCGGTGCTCCCACGGCACCTGCGCCGATTCCTCCGACAGGATCGGCAGGTCCGGGGTCAGCTGGCGCAGGCCCAGTTCGATGACCTGGTTGGCGGCCAGGTCGGCGGCGGTGACCGGGCTGTCGTCGTCCTTGATCTGCACCTCGAAGCCATCGGCGTACACCTGCATGATGGCCTGTCCGGCTTCCTGGGCGATGGCGATGGCGGTCTCGCGCAGGTCCGTGGTCAGTTTGATCATCGCGTTCCCTGCAGCCACTGGCGAGCGATGAACAGCGCCGCCAGCGAGCGTCCCTCGGAGAAGTCCTCGCGCAGCATCAGCTGGTCCAGTTCGGCCAGCTTCCACGGCACCACCTCCAGTTCTTCCGGCTCGTCGCCGGCCAGCTTTTCCGGATACAGGTCGCGTGCCACCACCAGCCACGACTGGTGGCTCATGTAGGTGGGGGCCAGGGTCATCGCGCGCAGCACGTCGACCCGGCGTGCACCGTACCCGGCCTCTTCCTTCAGCTCGCGGTCGGCGGCCTGCCCGGGGGTTTCGCCGGCGTCGATCCGGCCTTTGACCAGGCCCAGTTCATAGCGGTGCATGCCGGCGGCGTATTCACGCACCAGCAGCACCGTCTCGTCATCGAGCATCGGCACCACCACCACCGCACCATGGCCACGGCTGACCAGGCGTTCGAAGCGGCGGCGTTCACCGTTGGAGAACTCCAGGTCCAGGTGCTGGCGCTGGAAGGGGCCGTTCTCCTCATCGGTGATCCGATGGATGATCGGCAAGCGCCGGCCGGCACGGTCATCGTTCATGCGGAATCTCCGCGGCGGCCGGCGCCAGCGCCGGGGCCGATAGAATGTGCAGGCAGCAACATGTTCATGAGCCCGAAATGCTAGCAGACCCAACCCCCTCCCCGCTGGCCCAGCACTGGCGGCAACGCGACCTGCAGGTGCTGTGGCATCCGTGCACGCAGATGCGTGAGCACCCGCATACCCTGCCGCTGGTGCCGATCGCCCGTGGTGAAGGCGCATGGCTGATCGACCACGACGGCAACCGCTACCTGGACGCCGTCAGCAGCTGGTGGACCAATCTGTTCGGCCATGCCGAGCCGCGCATCGGCGGCGCCATCGCGGCGCAGGCCGGGCAGCTGGAACAGGTGATGCTGGCTGGCTTCGGCCATGAGCCGGCGATCACCCTGGCCGAGCGCCTGCTGGCGCTGGCGCCACGCCAGCCCGGCCGCGAGCCGCTGGCCAAGGTGTTCTACGCCGACAACGGCTCGGCCGGCGTTGAAGTCGCGCTGAAGATGGCCTTCCAGTATTTCCAGAACCGCGGCGAGCCACGGCGCACGCGCTTCATCGCGCTGGAGAACGGCTACCACGGCGAGACCCTTGGAGCGCTGGCGATGGCGGACATTCCGCTGTACCGCCGCGTCTACGCGCCGCTGCTGGCCGAAGGCCTGTTCGCGCCCTCGCCCGATGCCTACCTGGCCGAGCCGGGCCAGAGTGCGGCTGATCGCGCACGCCAAGCCGCTGATGGCCTGGCCACTCTGTTTGACCAGCATCCCGGCGAGATCTGCGCAGTGATCCTGGAACCGCGCCTGCAGTGCGCCGGCGGCATGCGCATGCATGACCCGGTGTACCTGCAGCGGGTGCGCGAACTGTGTGATGCGCACGGCGCATTCATGATCGCCGACGAGATCGCCACCGGCTTCGGCCGCACCGGCACCCTGTTCGCCTGCGAGCAGGCCGGCGTGATGCCGGACCTGATGTGCCTGTCCAAGGGCCTGACCGGCGGCTTCCTGCCGCTTGCCGCGGTGCTGGCCACGCAGGCGCTGTACGACGCCTTCCTTGATGACTCGCGCGAGCGCGCCTTCCTGCATTCGCACAGTTACACCGGCAACCCGCTGGCCTGTGCGGCTGCGCTGGCGACGCTGGACATCTTCCGCGACGACGATGTGATCGCCCGCAACCGTGGCATCGCCTCGGTGATGGGCGCGCTGGCTGCGCCATTGAGCGACCATCCGCACGTGGCCGACGTCCGCCAGGCCGGCATGGTGGTGGCCTTCGAGCTGTCGCGGGATGGCAACAAGCGCACGCCGTTCGATCCGGCGCTGCGACTGGGCCTGCACGCCTACAAGGCTGCGCTGAAACGTGGCGTGGTGCTGCGTCCGCTGGGCGACGTGCTGTACTGGATGCCACCCTACTGCGTGGATGACGAACAACTGGAGCTGCTGGCACATACCACGCTGGCGGCGATTGACGAGGCGATTGCATGCGCGTGACCCGCTGCCCCATCGACCTGGCGCTGCACAGCGGCCAGACCGTGACCCTGCCGGAAGAGACGGCCAACCATCTGGTGCGGGTGATGCGCCTGCGCGAGGGTGATACCTGCGTGCTGTTCAACGGCGATGGCCACGACTACAGCGCCACGCTGACCGCCGCTGGCAAGCGCGAGGTGCAGGTGCGCATCGATGCGGTGCAGGCGGTGGACAACGAATCGCCGCTGGCGATCACTCTGCTGCAGGGCATTGCCCGAGGCGAGAAGATGGACCTGATCCTGCAGAAGGCCACCGAGCTGGGCGTGAGCGCCATCGTTCCGGTGAATGCCGAGCGCACCGAAGTGAAGCTGGATGCCGCGCGCGCGGAGAAGCGCGTAGCGCACTGGAACAACGTGGTGACCTCGGCCTGCGGCCAGTCCGGGCGCGCGCGCATTCCGCAGGTGGGCTCGCCGGTGGCATTGGCGCAGGCGGCGGCGACGCTGCCGGCCGATACGCTGCGGCTGACGCTGGACCCGCACGGTGCCCATCGCCTGTCGACGCTCGACGCGGCGCCGACCGGCGGCATCGTGATCGCGATCGGCCCGGAAGGCGGCTGGTCGCCGCGCGACCGGGATCAGCTGGCAGCGGCAGGATTCCAGGGCCTGCAGCTGGGGCCGCGCATCCTGCGCACGGAGACCGCCGGGCTGGCCGCGATCGCGGCATTGCAGGCGTGGTTGGGCGACCTGGGGTAAGGTTGATTGGTGGTAGTGCCGGCCGCTGGCCGGCATCCAAGGGATCATGAGGTTGCCGGCCAGCGGCCGGCACTACCGGGAACCCGACCGGCGGATTGCCGATCAGGTCGCCAGCGAATCCAGCGCGGCTTCCAGCGCATCCAGGTTCGGCAGCAGCGCGCTCTGCTCACCCAGCAGCACGCGCATGTGCACGATCTGCGGCAGGGTTTCCTCGGAAGCATCGGCCAGCAGGCCATCGCGCGGCACCGAGATCAACTGCGGGAAATTCTGCGTCAGCAGCGCGTAGTAGGGGCGCTGCGCGTTGCCGCTGAGGGCCTTCAGCACGACGACCTTGTTGTGGCCGCCCACGGCTTCCTCGCCCAGGCCGGAAAGGCGCGCGAACGACACCAGCGGCACCTGCCAACCGTGCCAGCCGATTTCGCCGACCAGCCAGCGCGGGGCGTCGGAAACCGGCTGCACCGGCACCCGCGACATCATTTCGGCCACGGTGGCATTGGGCAGCAGCACGCGCTCGTTGCCGGCCTGGATCAGGACGCCGCGGATTTCGTCATTGCTGGCATAGCTCATGGTGCCTCTCCGTTATCGTCTTCCACGCCCCAGCGCGAGGCGATGGCCTGCGCCAGTTCCTGTGGCTCACCCGCCACCATGCCAGCGGCGACCACCGCCGTGGCTGCGGCAGGGTCATAGCATCCCTCGCCGACCTGCCCGGCCACCCAGGCACCGGCGGCGGCCAGATCCAGCACCGGACCCACATGCGCAAGGTCGGCGCCGCTGAGCAGGACCAGCGCAGTGTGGTCGGCCGGCAGCCCGGCAATCGAAATACCTTGCGCGTCGCTGACGAAATACAGGCCGTCGCTGGCTGCCTGCACGCCGATGTCATCGGCCAGCACGCGCACTTCACCGGGTGTTGCACGCTGGCCGGCTTCGGCCAGCTGCACCGGCAGCGGCGACACCCGTGCCATCTGCTTGACCAGGTTGCCGTAGCGGCCACCGTCCAGGCGCATGTGCACCAGCACCGGCACGCTCAGCGACGACGGCAGCGCACCGAGCAGGCGGCGCAGCGCATCCGGGCCGCCAATGCCGGCCAGCACCAGCAGCGAGCCGGCACGTGCGCCCGCAGGCGCCGCAGTGTCCAGGTCCACCAGGCTGAGGTGATCGGTATCGAAGGACGGCAGCGGGGCTTCCATCGCGGCGCTGTACCCGGTGGCTGCGGGTGCGTCTGCTACGTCCTCGACCAGCGACCACGCGGTGTGGTCGAAGGACACCGGCGGCGTTGCCGGTGCGGCAACCGGCTGCATCGGCGCTGCCTCCAGCGGCTCCGGCACCACCGGCTGCAGCGCGGCCAGTGCCTGCTCCAGCGCGATCGGTTCGTGCAGGTGCGCCGGTGGCGCATACAGGCTGTCCGCCGGTACCTCGTCGGCCCAGCTCAATGCCTGGTCCAGATGCGGCTGGAGCGCTTCTTCCCGTGGTGCCGGCGGCGGTGCCGGGTGACCCGGTTCCAGCTGCAGGGTGGGTTCGTCTTCCGCACCCGGCGGCAGCACCTGCTGGTGGCCGTGCAGCTTGGCGGCCAGATGGCGGCCCCAGCGCTGTGCCTCCCAGCCATCACGGCGCGCCGCCAGCTCGGCTTCGTCGAAGACCAGGGTCAGGCCTGGTGCGGACAGCACCGCTTCAAGCCGCTCCAGAGCATCCTCGATGGCCGCTTCCAGCGCGATCACCACGAACTGTGGACGCGCGTCCTGCAGCAGCTGCGGCTCCAGGCCGTTGGGGTCGTCTTCCAGCACCAGCTGCACATCGGCATGCGACAACGCCTCGCGCAGGCGCTCGCGCGCCGCGCCAGGACGGGCCAGCAGGGCGACGGCCGGGGCCGCCTGGGCTTCACTCACGGACACGGGCGATCCCCAGCAGGTCGTACACGTTACGCATCAGGTCCAGCTCCTGGTACGGCTTGCCCAGGTAGCGCTGCACGCCGATCTCGAAGGCGCGCTGGCGGTGCTTGTCGCCGCTGCGCGAGGTGATCATCACGATCGGCACGTCCTTGTAGCGCGGGTCGGCACGCATCGCGGTGGCCAGCTCGTAACCATCCATGCGCGGCATCTCGATGTCCAGCAGCATCAGGTCGGGCACGCGTTCTTCCAGGCGCTCCAGTGCTTCCACGCCGTCGCGGGCGACGCTGACCTCGAAGTTGTGGCGTTCGAGGATGCGCCCGGTCACCTTGCGCATGGTCAGCGAATCGTCCACCACCATCACCAGCGGCACCTGGCGCTCCTGGCGTGGCGCGTTGGCCAGCACCGGCAGCGTCGGGTTGGCGAGGAAGCGGCGCACCAGCGGCGCGACGTCCAGGATCACCACCACGCGGCCATCGCCGGTGATGGTTGCACCGTAGATGCCCGGCACCGACGCGATCTGCAGGCCGACCGGCTTGACCACGATTTCGCGGTTGCCCAGCACCTGGTCGATCGCCACGGCGGCACGCAGGTCACCGGCACGGACCAGCAGCAGCGGTACCTGGTCCTGGCCATCGGCACGCGCCGGGGCCTGCCCGACCAGGCTGCCGAGGTCGTACAGCGGATAGTCCTCGCCGCTGTAGCGATAGCTGCTGTCGGCCGCTTCGAAACGCTCGCGCGACAGGCGGCCGATGCCACTGACCGATGCGACCGGCACCGCAAAGGTGGTTTCGCCGATCTGCACGAACACCGCCTGGGTGACCGCCAGCGTCTGCGGCAGGCGCAGGGTGAAGCGCACGCCCTGGCCCCGCACTGACTGGATATCGACCGAACCGCCCAGCTGGCGCACTTCGTTGCGCACCACGTCCATGCCCACGCCACGGCCTGCCAGCTGGCTGACCTGGTCGGCGGTGGTGAAACCAGAGGCGAAGATCAGGTTGTCCAGTTCCTGCTCGTTCGGCTGGGCATCGGCAGCCAGCAGGCCACGGTCGATGGCGCGGCGGCGGATCGCCTCGCGGTCCAGGCCGGCGCCGTCATCGGCCACTTCCAGCACGATTTCCGAGCCTTCGCGGTGCAGGCGGATGGCGATCTCGCCCTCCTCCGGCTTGCCGGCGGCGCGGCGCTGTTCCGGCGCCTCCAGGCCATGGGCCACGGAGTTGCGCAGCATGTGTTCCAGCGGCGCGACCATGCGGTCGAGGACGTTGCGGTCCAGTTCGCCGTGGGTACCTTCCAGGGTCAGGTGGACCTGCTTGCCGGTATCCATGCCGGACTGGCGGACCACGCGGCGCAGGCGCGGCACCAGACCGTCGAACGGCACCATGCGCGCGCGCATCAGGCCATCCTGCAGTTCCGAGCTTACGCGCGACTGCTGCTGCAGCAGGGAGTCGTACTGGCGCGACAGATCGTCCAGGACGCCCTGCAGGCCGCCAAGGTCGGCGGCGGACTCGTTCAGCGCACGGCTGAGCTGCTGCAGGGTGGAGAAACGGTCCAGTTCCAGCGGATCGAACTTCTGGTCCGCCTGGTCCTGCTCGCGCTGGTAGCGGGCGACGATCTGCGCCTCGGTTTCCAGGTCGAGTCGGCGCAGCTGGTCGCGCAGTCGCGCATTGGTGCGCTCCAGTTCGGCCATGGCACCACGGAAGGCACCCAGCTGCTGTTCCAGACGCGAGCGATAGATCGCCACTTCACCGGCATGGTTGACCAGGCGGTCGAGCAGGTCGGCGCGCACCCGCACCTGCTCCTGCTGCGGACGCGCCAGCGGATCTTCGTCGGCCACGCCTTCGGCCGGCAGTGGTGCCGACAGCGGGGCATCGGCCGGCGTCGTCAGCGGGCCCACAGCCTGTGCCGGCACGGCCTCGGCCTCGCTGGCCGCACGCGCGGCCGCAGCGGCCGCCGCGATATCGGTGGTGGTGCGGACCTCGAAGGCCTCCACCAGGTCCTGTGCAGGCGCCACCACGCGGTGGGCACCGGTCCGCGTCAGCAGCTGGTGCAGGCGGTCGAAGCCGCGCTCCAGCAGCTGCACGTCGCGGCGTTCGATCTCGGTGCGGCCGGCCGCCACGGCTTCCAGCAGGGATTCGATGCTGTGGCCAAGGTCGCCGATGGCATTGATGCCGGCCATGCGTGCGCCCCCCTTCAGGGTGTGCAGGTCACGTTGCAGGCCGGCCAGCACCTCGCGATCCTGCGGCGCATTGCGAAGCTCGCTGATCAGGCCATCGCAGTGGTCGAGCAGATCCTTGCCTTCCTCGACGAAGATGTCGACCAGTTCGCGGTCGTACACGCTGAAGTCGAGCGCATCGGCGCCATCCGCGGTGTCTTCCAGGGTGGAGGCTTCATCGTGGAGCGGCGCCCGCTCTCCGGCGTCGGCCTCGGCAGGTTCGGCATCGGTGTTGGCCGTGCCCTGCCCCGGCGCTTCTTCCAGTTCGAAGAACCGCACCGGCTCGGCGGTGGCCTGCAGTGCTTCGGCAGCGCTCACCTCGTTCACCGTCGCCGGGGACGGCTGATCGGCGCTCTCTCCTTCGCCGACCGCCGCCTCCCCGCCGACGTCCGCATCCTCGGCAAAGGCTTCCGCCTCGCCCGGCGCGAGTTCGCTGGCCTGGAGGCCGAGCACGGGCCATTGCCCGTCGTCGTCCAGGGTCTGCTCGTCTTCGATCACGTGCAGGCCGGCCTCGAGCGCGGCTGCCAGCGTGACCGGTTCTGCAAAACCCGGCGCAGCCATTTCATCCTGCAGGCTCGACAGCCCGCTGTCGAGTGGCAGTGCAGCAGCGGCGTCAATGACGCTGTCATCGGCACTGCCCGAATCAAAGGACAACGGCGTATTCAGGTCGATCGCGTCAACTTCCGCAGGCACCGGCCGCTCTTCCGCGTCGCGGTCATCCACCGGCAGCGCACTGGCGTCGAGGTAGGGCGACAGATCGTCGGCCATGGTCAGATCAGCGTCGTCGACCGTCGCGATCGTGGGCACGGCATCTGCTTCGGCCACTTCGACAACAGGCGCACTCTCGACCGGCTGGATCGATTCAATCGCGCCGGGGTCCGCCACCGCAGGTTCACCTTTGCCCGGCACCGACGGCCAGCCGGCGTCGAAGTAACGCGAAAGATCGTCGCTGGCGGTCAGCTCGCCCACGTCCAGGCCGCTGTCGGCTGCGATGTCCAGCGTCTGCGGGTCGGTTGCAGCTGGAACCGGTTCCAGCGCATCTTCGGCAAGCGGCTGCGGCTCGGCAATGAGATCGGGCGCCACATCGAAAGCGGACGCCATGCTGGTTTCGTCCAGCGTGTCCAGCCCGGCCAGCGGCGCTTCGGCTTCGGATGCCTGCCCGACATCAGGCGCCAGCTCGATGCCCTCTTCATCCTCGTCCTCCAGCCCGACCATCGGCCAGCGCGCTTCCGGCAGTTCACCGGCCAGCGCCTGCAGGCGCTGTACCAACGCTTCCTGTGGCGTGATGCGCGGCTGCTCGGCCTGCAGCGCTTCCATGGTCGCGGTGATCGCCTGCGCGGTCGCATCCAGCGCAGCCACGCCCTCGTCGCCCGGCACCACGTCCGCGGCCAGCGCGCGCTTGATGTAGGACTCGGCACCGCCGGTAACGGCAGTGATTTCCGGCACTTCGGTCATCGCGAAGGCGCCGTTCATGGTGTGCACCGCGCGCAGCAGCGCGTCGCTGACCGGCTGCGGCGCCTGCTGCGCCAAGCGCAGCCAGTCCTGCAGGGTCGCCTGGTGGACCTCCACTTCGGCTTCCAGGATCTCGCGCAGCACGCTGTCGATGTTGGCCGGCGTGCCCAATGCTTCAGGCGCCGGGTCCGCATCGGCTTCAGCCTGCACCGACGCCATTGCTTCGGCTTCGAGGATGCGGCTGATCTCGTCCTCGCCATCGGCTTCGACCACCGGTGCGGCGGGAGCGGCCGCAACCGGCAGCGGTACGTAATAGGTTTCCTCACCCGCGCCGACGCGATCGGCAATGGCCTGCATCGCTTGCAGGTCCACGCTGATCCGCTGGCCATGACGCAACGCGGCGTTCAGCTGCGGCAGCGCGGCATGCGCGTTGTCGACCATGGCCAGCACGGCTGGCGTCGCCGGGCGGCTGCCGTCGAGCACGCGGTTGAGCATGCCCTCGATCTTCCACGCGAATTCGCCCAGGGTGCGTGCACCGACCAGTCGGCCACTGCCCTTGAGCGTATGGAAGATGCGGCGGATGGGACGCAGACGGTCCATGTTGTCCGGCTGCATGCGCCATGCCGGCAGCAACGTTCCGAGGTTGGCCAGTTCGTCGTCGAACTCTTCCAGGAACACCTCGCGGATGTCCTCGTCGATGTTCTCGGCATCGTCGTCGAAGCCGGCCTCGAAGCCGGCGTCTGCATCTTCCGCGCTGCCCACGGCGACTGGCGCTTCCGCATCGGCCGGCGTCGGGGTCGCCTGCGGATTGAAGTCCGCGGCGGCAGCGCTCAGCTCGGCAAAGAACTGCGCGTCGGCTTCGCTGAAATCAATCGGTGCGATGGTGTCGATGTCGATCATCGACACCGCCGCTGCCGGCACATCGGCAAGCGGTGCGGGCGCTTCCACCGGCACATCCACAGGGGTGATGTCCGGCTCTGCGGCAGCCGGGCTCTCTTCCACCACCGCAGGGGCAGTGGCATCGATGCTCTCCAGCGACGGATGCAGCCCGGCAGCGTCCTCCAGCGACAATGCCTCCATCGCATGCAGCGACAACACGTCGTCGGCATTGTCCAGCGCATCGGCATCGAAACGGAACACGACGTCGTCACTTGCAGAAACCGCGTCATGTTCGGCGGCCACCGGGTCGAACCCCGGTGCGGCATGCGCGCCGGTCTCGATGGACAGCGAGGCGTCGGCGGCGTCCTCTACGTCCAGGCCGGTTGTCGCATTGGACTGCACTGGCAGAGCCGCCTCCGACAGCGTCCAATGGGCGGCGGCGCCCTGCCCTGCATCGAGCTGTTCGAAACTGACCGGATCGAAGCTGGCAAACGTCGGACTGCGCTCATCGTCCGCTGGAGCGGGCGGATCGGTCTCAGGATGGAACGGTGCCAGATCCCATTGCGGGACCTCGGGTGCAGGTGCACTGGAGGCGGCAAAGACCAGCGGTGCATCCGACTCGTCACGCAGCGATAGTGGCGCGGAGGCGACGGATCCCAGCCCACCGAACATCAAGCTGTTGTCCGCCGCTGCAGGCGAAGGCGTGGCCGGTGGCGGATCGAAGGTGAAGTCCGGCAGCGGTACCGGCACCTCACCGGGTGCCGGCGCGGCCGACTGTACCGGGATCTCGATGTGCTCTGGCTGCAGTGCCTCGCCCTGCAGCACGACCGGCTCACGCTCGATCGACTGCGGCACGGACGCTGCCGGCTCAGCCGCATCGTGGTCCGGCAACGGCCAGTAGCGCAGCGCCTCAAGGCTGCTGCGGGTGATGTCGAGGATGTCCTCGCGACCCGGACGACGGTCGCGCAGGGCTTCCAGGTAGTACTCCAGGCTGGCCATGGCGTCGGCCAGCGTGTCCAGCTGGCGGCCACTCGGCACGCGCTGGCGACCGATCAGCTCGGCTTCGATGTACTGCTGCACACCGCGCAGGTAATCGGCGGCGGTACCCAGGTCGAGCATGCGCAGCGCACCGGACACATCGCCCAGCAGGCGCGGCACGTCGTGCAGCTCGGCATGGTTCCAGCTGGTTTCAATGAACGCGACGAAGTGCTCGCGCGCGGCGGCGAAGTTGGCGATGGCCTCGTGCGCCAGCACCTCTACCGTGCGCCGGTTCTCCACTGCGCTCGGATCGTCCTGGCCACTGCCGCCGGCGCCCAGGTGGGCGACCTGGTCATCCAGCGACGCATCCACGTAGAGCAGCGCCCCGGCGATATCCAGCAGCAGGTTTTCGTCGATCTGCTGGCGGCCCTCGACCACGCCACGCAGGGCATCACGTTGCTGCACGACCACGCCGCGGGCCACGCCCAGGCCCATCATGCCCAGCGTATCGGCGACCGCACCGAGCTCGTTGGCCTGGGTCTGCAGCTGCTCCGGCGCACCGCCGGTACGCAGGTGCAGGTCCAGCGCATCCTTGATGCGCAGCAGTTCTTCCTTCACTGCACTGCCCACGGTATCGAGCAGCTCGCGGTTGCGCCCGCTCAGGCTGCCACGGGCATGGTCCAGCTCGGCCTCGGTGGCGGTGACGCTGTCCGGTGCGAATGCCAGCAGCACGCTGTCATGTACGCCCTCTTCGCCACGTGCGGCACGGATCTCGTTCAGCAGCGGCATCAGCACGATCGGGATGTCACGGTGACCGTTCTGCAGGCGCTCCAGGTAATCGGGCAGCAGCACGCTGCCACGCATCAGGGTCGCGCAGGCTTCATCCCGATCGGCCACGCCACCGGCGCCAATGGCATTGGCCAGCTGTTCCAGCTCCTCGGCCACCATGGCCGGGGCGTACAGCTCGACCATGCGCAGGGTGCCCTGCACCTGGTGCAGGTAGCCGGCGCAGATGCGCATGCGGCTGGCGTCGGTCGGGTCTTCCGCGTAGTACTCGACTTCGTTGCGCACCTGGCGCAGGGTCTCGTCCAGCTCGGGCTTGACCCAGCCCAGCGCTGCGTGGCTCATCGCATCGCGCAGACTGCTCATGGACGCGCTCCGTTCGCCGCCGCGCGGAAGCCGCGCGAGTTCTGGCGTGGGGAATGGAAATGCTTCATCGACTGGTTCCTTGCTCGCCGCCCTGCCCGCGTCACGCCGGCAGCTTGAAGTCGGCGACCGAACGACGCAGGTCGGCCGCCAGCTGCGCGAGGTGGCCGATCGATTCGGCGGTCTGCCCGGCACCCTGCGAGGTCTGGCCGGTGATCTGCCGGATCACGCCCATGGTGCGGGTGATGTCCGAGGCCGCAGCCGACTGCTGCTGGGCGGCGATGGAGATGTTCTTGATGAGGGTGTTCAGTGCATTGGACACGCGCTCGATCTCGGTCAGCGCGGTGCCGGCATCCTCGGCCAGGCGTGCACCGGACACCACTTCGGCGGTGGTCTGTTCCATCGAGGTGACCGCTTCGTTGGTATCGGCCTGAATGGCCTGCACCAGGTTCTCGATGCGTCGGGTCGCGCCGGAGGTACGTTCTGCCAGGCGCTGCACTTCGTCGGCCACGACCGCGAAACCGCGACCCGCTTCACCGGCCGACGCCGCCTGCACTGCCGCGTTCAACGCCAGGATGTTGGTCTGTTCGGAAATGTCGTTGATCAGTTCCACGATCGAGCCGATTTCCTGCGACGACTCACCCAGGCGCTTGATGCGCTTGGAGGTTTCCTGGATCTGGTCACGGATCTGGTCCATGCCCTGGATGGTCTCGCGCACCACGCCGGCACCTTCGGCGGCGATCACCACCGAACGCTGTGCCACGTCGGCCGACTCGGCCGAGTTGCGCGACACCTGTTCGATGCTCGCCGCGATTTCGCCGATGCGGTCCGACGCCGAGGTGATCTGGTTGGCCTGGTGGCCCGCCGCCTCTGCCAGCTGCATGGCGGTGGCCTGGGTTTCCTGGGTGGACAGCGCGACCTTGGCCGAGGTGTCGTTGATGGTGGTCACCAGGTGGCGCAGCTCGTCGACGGCGTAGTTGATCGCGTCGGCGATGGCGCCGGTCATGTCCTCGGTCACCGAGGCCTTCACCGTCAGGTCGCCCTCACCCAGCGAGGAGATTTCGTCCAGCAGCCGCATGATCGCCTGCTGGTTGCGGCTGTTGAATTCCACCTGGGTCTGGTAGCGCAGTTCCTGCTCGCGCGAGCGGCTGCGCACGTTGGTGGAAACGAAGCCGATGATCGCGATCAGCGACAGCGCACCGGATACCACACCGATCCAGAAGTTCGGGAACAGGCGGGTGTCAGACACCGAGCCGAACGAAGAGAACGCATCGAACAGCTTGCGGCTGTCATCCAGCATGTGGGCCGAACCCTGGCCCAGCGCGGTGGCGGCGGACTGCGCCGCGAACAGCTGGCGCGAGCTGGCCAGGATCGCGTCAGCGTCCTGCTTCATCGCTTCCCACTTCTGCTGCGACTGCTCCAGTGCGGCGACGGCGGCGGCACCGCGCACGGCGGTGATGCCCAGTTCCTCGTTGCCGTTGCGCAGGCCGTCGAGCACCTGCGAGAACACGGTGATGTCGCGTGCCAGTGCATCGCCGGACGTCGCTGCGGCGCTGCCACCGGCGCGCATTTCGGTCACGCGACGGGCCATGGAGCCGGCCACCACCACCTGCTGCAGGGCGCTGTACACCTGCGACGACGGCGCGCCGGAGGCCGACATCGCACGCACCAGCTCGTTCAGCTGGGCCTGCAGGCCCGGCACCGCACCGGTGAAGTTGTTGGCGTTGCCAGCCAGCGCCAGCACCGCCGGTTCACTGGCGACCAGCTGCCCGGCCTGCTTGCCCAGCGGCGCCCAGGTCTCGCCCAGGGTGGCGATGGCACCGGACACGCCCGGCTCCTTGCCGTAGCGCCCCTGCAGTGTCGACACGTTCTGTTCGATCGCGTTGCGGGTCGCCTTGAAGGCGGTGAACGCCTGCGCGTTGCCGCCCACCGCGTCACGGCCCTGGTTGGCCAGCTGCTGCGACAGCACCTGCAGGTCGGCCGCCTTGGAACCGGCATCGGCCAGGCGACTGCCCTGCCAGGTGGCGACGCCGGTGTTGACGCCGAACAGGATCATCGATGCCAGCAGCAGGAACAGCCAGAGGTTGCTGCCGCCCAGCCGCAGCTTGCCGGTCTTGGTGGCGTCCGAAGCAGTACTCATCGTTCAACCTCGATCTTCAATGCAGGGGGCGATGCCCGGCCTCAGGCCGCGGCTTGCCGGAATTCAGGGGTACGCGACAGCAGCGAGAGGGAGAACACGCCCCAGTCGTGGCCGTCGGCGTGGAAGGCGCGATCGACGAAGTGGCCGTAGCGCCCTTCGGCCAGCGTGCCGGCCGCGATCTGCTGGTCCAGTTCAAAGCTGCGCTGGCCGAACAGTTCATCGATGGTCAGGGCGACGTCGCCGCCGGCCTGGCGCATGATCAGCACGCGCTGGCCTTCCTGCTGCACGGTACGCGTGCCTTCCAGGAAGTACTTCAGGTCGACCACCGGGAACAGGTTGCCGCGCAGATTGCCCACGCCCAGCAGCCACGGCTGCGCGCACGGCACCGGGGTCACCGGCGGCATCGGCACGATTTCCACCACTTCGCGGAAATCGGACACCAGCCGGCGCTGGCCGACGCGGTAACCCACGCCACGCCAGAGGTCCTGGGCGAACTGCCGCTCGGGCAGCTGCACCGCGTGGGCCAGGCTGCGCCGTTCGTAGGCTTCGAGAATGTCGAAGGGCGAGCGCATCAGGCCACCAGTTCGTTGATCCGCGCGATCAGTTCATCCTCGCGCGGCGGCTTGACGATGTAATCGGCCGCGCCCTGGCGCAGGCCCCAGGCCTTGTCGGTTTCCATCGCCTTGGTGCTGACGATGATCACCGGGATGTGCTTGATCGCCGCATCACGGGCCATCGCGCGGGTGGCCTGGAAGCCGCTCATGCCGGGCAGTACCACGTCCATCAGCACCAGCTGCGGCACCTGGTCGCGGACCAGCTGCAGTCCATCCTCGGCATTGTCCGCCTCCAGCACCTCGTGGCCGGCACGGCGCAGCCACTGGGTGAACACCGCGCGGTCGGTCGGTGAATCCTCGATCAGAACGATACGAGCCATTGTGCCTTTCCCCCCTGGTCAGGCGTTGACGTATGTGCGGATGGCACCCAGCAGTTCTTCACGCGTGAAAGGCTTCGTCAGGTACTGCTCCGAGCCGACGATGCGTCCCCGCGCCTTGTCGAACAGGCCATCCTTGGACGAGAGCATGATGACCGGGGTCGCCTTGAACAGCTGGTTGCCCTTGATCAGCGCACAGGTCTGGTACCCGTCCAGGCGCGGCATCATGATGTCGACGAAGATGATCTGCGGCTGCTGGTCTGCGATCTTCGCAAGCGCTTCGAAGCCGTCGGTGGCGGTGACCACCTCGCAGCCTTCGCGCTTGAGCAGCGTTTCCGCAGTCCTGCGGATGGTCTTCGAATCATCGATGACCATCACCCGGAGTCCTGCGAGTTCCCCGCCCGCAGTCGTGTTTTCAGTCATTGCCTATCCCCAAGCGCACGGCCCGATCTCTGGCGGGGGCCGCTACGAAAGCGTATCTATATCGCACTTTCCGCGCCCGCTTCAAGGCCGCCCCATGGCGCGGGGCATGGCACCCTCCTGAACGTGACGGGTTTCGCAATGCGTGCGCGACCGCCGGGCGGACGCTGCGTTGCAGGACGGCGGGGAGGCGCGCGAGCGGCGTTGCCGCTACCATCAACGCCTTGCCTGACAGGTGCGCCCATGCCGTTGAACGTCATCGTGGTGATGGATCCCATCGCCCACATCAAGATCGCCAAGGACACCACCTTCGCCATGCTGCTGGAAGCCCAGCGCCGCGGCCATGCCCTGCACTACGTGCGCCCGGGCGGCCTGGCCCTGGAGGGTGGCGTAGCGGTGGCCCAGACCGCGCCGCTGCAGGTGCGCGACGACCCGGCCGGCTGGTATGAGCTGGGCGCGTTCAGCCGCACCGAGTTCGGCCCCGGCCAGATCGTGCTGATGCGCAAGGACCCGCCGGTCGACGCCGAATACATCTACGACACCCAGGTGCTGGACGTGGCCGCAGCGGCTGGCGCCTGCGTGGTCAACAACCCGCAGGGCCTGCGCGACTACAACGAGAAGCTGGCCGCGCTGCTGTTCCCCCAGTGCTGCCCGCCGACCCTGGTCAGCCGCGACGCGAAGGTCTTGAAGGCCTTTGCGCTGGAGCACGGCCAGGCCGTGCTGAAGCCGCTGGACGGCATGGGCGGCCGCTCGATCTTCCGCAGCGGCCAGGGCGATCCGAATCTGAACGTGATCCTGGAAACCCTGACCGACGGCGGCCGCAAGCTGGCGCTGGCCCAGAAGTTCATTCCCGACATCACCGCTGGCGACAAGCGCATCCTGCTGGTCGATGGCGAACCGGTGGACTACTGCCTGGCGCGCATCCCGCAGGGCGATGAATTCCGCGGCAACCTGGCCGCCGGCGGCCGCGGCGAAGGCCGCCCGCTGAGCGAGCGCGACCGCTGGATCGCCGCCCAGGTCGGCCCGGAGATGAAGCGCCGCGGCATGCGCTTCGTCGGCCTGGACGTGATCGGCGATTACCTGACCGAGGTCAACGTGACCAGCCCGACCTGCGTGCGCGAACTGGACTCGCAGTACGGCCTGAACATCGCTGGCACCCTGTTCGACGCACTCGAGGCCGGCCTGCGCTGATGTCTGCCGCACCTGCCGTCCTGCCCCCGCCGCCGCGCGAAGCGCAACGGCTGGGGGCGACCATCGCGCTGTCGGTGCTGGTCCACGCCCTGCTGATCCTGGGCGTGGGCTTCGCCGTGAAGGGCGATGCGCCGCTGGTGCCGACACTGGAAGTCATTTTCAGCCAGACCCGCACCGCGCTGACCCCGAAGCAGGCCGATTTCCTGGCCGCGGCCAATCAGGAAGGCGGTGGCGAGCACGACCGCGCACAGCGTCCGCGCGACAACCAGGCCGGCATCGTGCCGCAGGCCCAGTCCGGAATCAGCCCGGTTCCACAGCAGCAGCAATCGGCCGCGCCGGTTCCGCCGCCACAGGCACGGGTGGTCAGCAGCCGCAATGGCGAAGAGGTGGTGGCGCAGGCGCAGTCCCGCCCCACGCCGGATCAGCCCGAACCGGATGCGCCCTTGAGCGCACGCGAACAGCGCGACGTGGAGATGGCGCGGCTGGCTGCCGAAGTACATCTGCGCTCGGCGCAGTACGCCAAGCGCCCGAACCGCAAGTTCGTGTCGGCCAGCACGCGTGAGTATGCCTATGCCAATTACCTGCGCGCCTGGGTCGACCGTGCCGAGAAGGTAGGCAACCTGAATTACCCGGATGAGGCGCGGCAGCGCCGCCTCGGCGGCCAGGTAGTGATCAGCGTGGGCGTGCGCCGCGATGGCAGCGTGGAGAGCAGCCGGATCCTGCGTTCGAGCGGGACGCCATTGTTGGATGAGGCCGCACTGCGGGTGGTGCAGCTGGCCCAGCCGTTCCCGCCATTGCCGAAGACTGAAGACGAAATCGACATCCTGCAGGTTACCCGTACGTGGGTGTTCCTGCCGGGCGGCGAACTGCGCGACGACCGGTAGGGTTTGTTGCCCGGGCCTGCGGCCCGGGACCCGCTGAAAGGCTAGAGCAACGGCAACAGCAACAGCGGCGGTTGGTGTACTGAAGCGTGGCGAGGCGGTGTCGGGCGGCGGGGACGCCGCAAGTACGTCCGTGTAGGCTTAGCCGCGGCATCCATGCCGCGGATACCCCGCCGCCCGACACCGCCCCGCCTCTGACAGATCGCGGCGCACCACTGCTTTGGTAGGTGTCGACCTTGGTCGATACACATCCACGCTACGCGTGGATGCGAGCGAAGCGATCCGCTTTTGACTTTGATTCTCTTTTTTGATTTTCCGTGGCAGACGCACACGGAAACTGTCAGAGGCCGGGCGGGTGGGCTGCGCAGGGGCGTGAGCCGCATGGATGCGGCGACCGAGCTTACAGGGACGTACTTGCAGCGCCCCCTGCGCAGCCCACCCGCCCGGCCAAACCACGGCTTTTGATCTACGCGACCAATCCCGCCACGAGGGGCTCAGCCGTTGGCCTTCGCCTTCGCCTCGCGCGCGGTCTGCTGCTCGACCAGGGTCAGCGCCACATTGTCACGCAGGTACGCCGGCTCGACCTTCTCCGGTGCAATGGCTTCGCCGCGAGCGAACGCCGGCACCGCCAGTGCCAATACATCCGACGCCCGCGGCAGCGCCGTCGCATCAAAGCCGCGCAGGCCGGTGCCCAGCTGGGTCACCAGTGCCCCCTCGGCTGCACCGAAACCGGTGCCGACACCGTAGGCCGACATCCCTTCCGGCAGCGCAACCGCAGCGGGTGCGCACACGCGCTCGGCATCGCGTGCCACCGGTAGGCCGTCTACACGTTCGAAGCGCGCGACATACAGCTCCCCCATCCGTGCATCGATCGCCGACAGGATCTGCGTTTCGTCCGCCGGTGCCCGCAGCGCCAGCACCTGCAGCGTCGAGACCGGCAGCAACGGCCGATCCAGTGCCAGCGCAATGCCTTGCGCGATGGCGATCGCCAGGCGCACGCCGGTGAACGCACCCGGGCCGCGGCTGAGCGCGATACCGTCCAGCTGGCGGCGGCTGATGCCTGCTTCGGCCAGCAGCGCCTCGGCCCACGGCAGGCTCAGTTCGGCATGCCGGCGCGGGGCGATCTCGAAGCGTTCCAGCACCTGCCCATCGACATGCAGGGCAACGGAACAGGCTTCGGTGGCGGTTTCAAAGGCGAGCAGTTTCATCGGATCGGGTCAGAACAGGGGGAACGTGGCACCGGGCGCCGGCTCGGGGCCGGTCGCAACGGCGGCCGGGGCAGCCGCATGATCGGCCACGGGCGCCCATTGTGGCGTAAAGAAGGCCTGCACATCGGCCAGACTGCGGGTACGGCGGAATGGCGGCAGTGAATCGAGGAAGACCCGGCCATAACCACGGTTGAGCAGGCGCGGGTCGCACAATACCAACACACCACGGTCGCTCTCACTGCGGATCAGGCGACCGACGCCCTGTTTCAGCGCAATCACCGCCTGCGGCAGCTGCTCATCGCGGAACGGATTGCCACCCTGGCTGCGGATCGCCTCCAGCCGTGCCTCGTACACCGGATCGTCCGGCGCCGCGAACGGCAGCTTGTCGATCATCACCACGCTCAGCGCCTCGCCCACCACGTCCACGCCCTCGCGGAAACTGGCCGAGCCCAGCAGCACGCCATTGCCCGATTCGCGGAAGCGCTGCAGCAGCGTCGCGCGCGGCGCCTCGCCCTGCACGAACAACGGCCATGGCCCATCACGCAGTGCCTCGGCGGCCTCGCGCAATGCACGGTGCGAGGCAAACAACAGGAATGCCCTGCCCTGCGAGGCCTGCAACACCGGCCGCAGGGTCTGGATCAACGCAGTACCGAAGCCCCGCGCAGCCGGATCAGGCAGGCCTTCGGGCAGGTAGCACAATGCCTGCTCGGGCCAATTGAACGGACTCGGCTGGACCAGCGTGTGCGGATCGTCCAGGCCCAGGCGGGTGGCGATGTGGTCGAAGCCACCGCCCACGGTCAGCGTCGCCGAGGTGAAGATCCATGCCGCGCGACTGCGTTCGCGATGCTCACGCAACGGGCCGGACACATCCATCGGCGTGCGCTGGCAGCGAAAACCACGTGGCGTGAGCTCGTACCAGAGCACATCAGCGGCAGTGGCGGTTTCCGCCGGGTCGGTATCGAAATCGAGGGCAGGTTCGTCATCGCCCAGCCAGCGGCTGAGCCGCGAGACCGCTTCGCGCGCCCGTGCATGGCAGGCATCCAGGCCCGCCGCGGCTTCGCGCAGCGGCTGCAGTGCCTGCTCCAGCGTCACCAACCCCGCCATCACCGTATCGAATCCATCGCGCACCTGCGGCATCGCCAACGCGCGCCATTGCGTGCCACGCGGCGGCAGTCCCTCCATCGCCGAACGCAGGGCCAGCAGCGCCTGCTGCAACTGGTCGACCGGTTCCTGCAGCGCCGACTGCGCGCCGCCGACGCCACGCGCTTCGGCCAGGCAGTCGCGGCCCAGTTCCTGCCACGGGCGCATGCCGAAACCTTCGCCGAAGAACTGCGCGGCCAATTCGGGCAGCTGGTGTGCCTCGTCGATGACGAAGGCCTGCGCCCCCGGCAGCAGTTCACCGAAGCCATCCTGCTTCAGGGCCAGATCGGCCAGCAGCAGGTGATGGTTGACCACCACCACATCGGCCGCCTGCGCACGCTGCCGCGCGCGCACCACGAAGCAGTCATCCCAGAACGGGCAGTCGGTACCCAGGCAGTTGTCGACAGTGGAAGTGACCATCGGCAGCAGCGGCGAATCATCGGCCAGGCCTTCCAGTTCGGCGATGTCACCGAACTCCGAACGACCGGACCAGGCCAGGATGCGCTGGAACTGCGCCGCCTGTTCGGGGCTGGAAAAACGCGGCTCGCCGCGCGCCTGCTGCAGGCGATAGCGGCACAGGTAGTTCGCGCGCCCCTTCAGCAGCGCACTGCGCAGGCCGACACCCAGCGCCTGACGCACCCGTGGCAGATCGCGGTGGTAGAGCTGGTCCTGCAGCGCGCGGGTTCCGGTGGAAATGATGGTACGCAGCCCGGACAGCAGCACCGGCACCAGGTAGGCAAAGGTCTTGCCAGTGCCGGTACCGGCCTCGGCCAGCAGCGGGTCACGCTGCTGCAGCGCATCGGCGATGGCTTCGGTCAGGTGCAGCTGTGCCGGACGCGGGACGAAGGCATCCAGGTGCGAGGCGAGCGCGCCGCCGTCGCTGAGGGCTTCGCGGCTGGCATGGACAAGGTCGGACATCAGAGGGAAAGGATACCCGGCCGGGCGCTGCCCGGCACCCGTTTCAAGCCAGAGCGCAGGCAAAGGCAACAGCAACAGCGTGGTTCATGGCTCTGGGTTGCTGCGTGTTTGGCGGGGCGGGAGGGGCAGGCAGGACACGCCGTAAACCCGTCCATGGGGGCTCGATGGCGCCTTGCTCGTGTGCGCTGTCCTGCGCACACGGCAAGACCGGGGTTGGGCGTCCTGCCCAACCCGCCCGAGGCGTGCCTCGGGCCCATGGCGCCAACGGTCCTGCCTGCCCCTCCCGCCCCGCCTTCGACAGTTTCCCGGTGACGGATGGACGTGCTTCGTGGCGTCGCGCTTGCTCGACTGGATTCAGAAGCGGTGGGTCGAACGGAAACAAGAAGGGGTCGAGTGCGCGCAGCGCGCGACCCGCTTTTGATTTTCTTTTTCTTTTCCGTGGCTGGACGCACACGGGAACTGTCAGAGGCCGGGCGGGGTGGCTTCGCGGGGGTGTCCGCGGCATGGATGCCGCGGCCAAGCCCCCAGGGACGGTTCACGGCGTCCCCCGCGGACCCACCCCGCCCGGCCAAGCGCGGCTTTTGCTTTACGCGGCCAAGCAGCCAGCCACGAGGGGCTGTTCCGTTGGCTGAAAACTCAGTACCGCTTGATCCCCGGCACCGTGCAGCCTTCCAGCTGCGCATGCGCCGACACCGCATTCTCCTTCTCGCCCCGCGCCAGGCGAGACTGCTCGATCGTCGCCCAATGCCGGCGGCACAGCGGCCCTGTCTTCGAGCCCAGGTCGACCGCCTTGCGCGCGAACGCCTCCGCCTGCGCCCACTGCCCCTGCAGCAGCGCCAGCTCGGCGCGCTCCTGCAGCACCGCCGGGTCGCCGGCGACGATTTCCAGCGCGTGGTCCAGGCTGCTGGCGGCACCGGCCAGATCGTTGGCTTGGCGTTGCGCCTGCGCGGTCACCCGCAGATCTTCCACCTGCGAGTCACGCAACGGCTGCACCGACAGCTCCTTGTCATCCGGGCCAGCGGCTGCGTCAACTGCGGCCAGGCGCTGCGCCGGCGTGGTGGTATCGACCGGTTTGACCACCGGCGGTGCACTGCTCACGCAGGCGGCCAGGGACAGGCTGAGGCCGGTCAGGGCCAGGGGCTGCAGCAGGGATCGCATGTTCATCGGCATCATCGGCTCGGGGGAGGAGTGGCAGCGGGCGTCGCGGCAGGTTCGGCAGGCACTTCCGGCTTGCGGTCCAGGCCGAACCAGCTGCGCCAGCCACCACCCTCGCCTTCGGCCTCACCCTGCCCGTCCGGCGACACCGCCGGTGCACAGGGCGCATAGGCCGGCGCATAGCCGACCACGAACGGGAAGCGGCGCGCTCCCGGGCAGCCTTCGTCGGTCGTGTTGAGGCCGCTGGCGGCCACCGACTGCCAGTCCAGGCCCTTGTTGCTGACCCGCAGCGGCGCACTGGGAAGACGCTGGAAGATACCCGACCAGACCCGCATCGCGCCGGTAGCACCGTACAGGCCAGCCTGCTCGTTCTGGTCGTTGCCGATCCAGATCACCGCCAGGTGATCCCCGGTGTAACCGGCATACCAGCTGTCACGACCATCATTGGTGGTACCGGTCTTGCCGGCCGGCTGCAGGCGGCTGAGGCCATCGGCGTTGAGCCGCTGCGCGGTGCCGCTGGCAACCACCTGCTGCAGGCCGACACTGATCAGGTTGGCGGCAATCGAATCGCCTTCCTGGGCCGGTGCCAGGGTCTTGTCGTAACGCTTGAGCAGCTTGCCCTGCGGATCGAGCACGCCACGCACCGCATGCAATGGCTGGATTTCGCCACCGGACGCGAGGAACTGGTACAGCTGTGCCATCGCGTATGGGCTCTGGTCGGTCGAACCGAGGATCACCGCCGGATTCGCTTCGGCCTTGATGCCGGCCAGCACGTGGATCAGCTGGGTCACACGCTCGGGGCCGACCTGCATGCCCACGCGCACCGTGGCCTGGTTGTAGGAATGCGCCAGCGCGTCGATCAGGCGCACGGTGCCGTGGCTGCGGTTGTCCGCGTTGCCCGGGCTCCAGTTGCGGCCACGGCCGAGCTGCACCGTCACCGGCGAATCGTCGACCCAGCTGGCCAGCGAGTAGCGGTCCGGCTGCGCCAGCGCCAGCAGGTACACGAACGGCTTCAACAGCGAGCCGACCGGGCGCTGTGCTTCGATCGCTCGATTGAACCCCACCTCGGACACCTCACGGCTGCCGATCACCGCCAACACGTCACCGTTGTGCACGTCGGTCAGCACCATGCCGGCCTGCAGTTCGGGACGGCGCTTGCTTTCCAGCGACTTGATGGTGCGGGTCACCGCGCCTTCGGCATAGGCCTGCGCAGACGGCGACATGCCGGTCATCACGCTCAGGCCGGCGCCCTGCAGCGCCGATTCCGGATAGTCATGGCCGAGCTGGCGGCGAACCAGGTCCACATAGGCCGGGAAGCGGTTGGCCGCCACCAGGCCCGGCGTCTTGGGCACGCCCAGCGGCGCCTTCAACGCACGCTGGTACTCGGCATCGTCGATCAGCGTCGCCTCATGCAGCTTGCCCAGCACGAAATTACGGCGATCCAGCGCGCGTTCCGGGTTGCGCCGCGGATCGTAGTAGGACGGGCCCTTGACCAGGCCGATCAGCAGCGCGATCTGCTCGGTTTCCAGCGATTGCAGGTCACGGCCGAACCAGAACTCGGCGCCGGAAGACATGCCGTGGATGGCCTGGCTGCCGCGCTGCCCCAGGTACACCTGGTTGAGATAGGCCTCGAAGATGGTGCGCTTGTCGTAGCGCGCCTCCATGATCAGCGCGTACAGCACTTCGTTGAATTTGCGGGTGACGGTCTGTTCCTTGCCGATACCCAGCAGGCCGCTGCGGGCCAGCTGCTGGGTCAGCGTGGAAGCACCCTGGCGGCTCTGGCCACCGGAGCGGATCGTCACCCACACCGCGCGCGCAATGCCGGACAGATCGATGCCGTGATGGCGGTTGAAGTCCTTGTCCTCCACCGCCTGCAGGCCGGTCACCAGCAGGTCAGGCGCCTCGTCCATGCGGATCAGGCGGCGTTCTTCCTGCTTCTGCCCGTACAGGGTGGCAATACGTGCCGGGTCCAGGCGCGCAGCCTTCAGCGCCTTGCGGTTGTCAGCGTCACGCAGCGAGGCGACCGCACCGTCGGCCAGCGACAGTTCCAGCCGGCGCGGTGCGACGCGGCCATCCACATCGTTGTAGCCACGGCTGGAAATGACGAAGCGCCCGCCGTTCACTGCATAGGTAGCCGGCTCCTTGCCCTGCCCGTCATCGCGGTAGGCGGATGCGGCGAGCTCGGTCTTCAGGGTCGCCGCGTCCATCGCCTTGCCCGGCGTGAGCACGAGCGGGCGTGCGTACACGCGGGTCGGAATCTGCCAGCGAAGTTCGCCGAAGCGCTGGGTCACCTGTTGGTTCAGGTACAGCGTATAAGGGATCAGGAAGCCCAATCCCAACGCGACCGCAGCCATGCTCCAGGTGATCAGGCGACGCCGCCACAGCGGGCTGTCATCCTGCTGGTCGTCGTCGAAATCGTCGATGTCGTCGGAATCGTAGCGTCGGGGCACGGGGATGCAGGCAGGTAGGGTCTGGCGAGTCTAACGCAGGCGCCGCGGTGGCTGGCAGGCAATGGCCCGCGGTTTCACTGCAGTTCAAGCAGCGCGCGGCACCCGCCACCCGGCCCAGGCGCCCGCAAGCGCCGCCCAGCCCCCTTTCCAGCCGCCCCCCGCCAGGCAGACGTTGGCCAGGCGTGCGATCAACCGCGGCGCATCATGGGCGATCCAGCCTGCCGGCACGTCCGCGCGGCGATACAGCTGCAGTCGCGACCAGGCCATGCGCCAGGCGAGCGCGTGAAGTCCCTGGAAGCGCTCCGGCGCCACCACCACGCCGCGCTGCCCCAGCAGATCGGCCAGGGCAAGCAGGCGCCCGGCCGTGCGCTGGCGCGCCTGCGAATCGAACAGATCGAGATGGCGCAGGCGTTGCAGGAAACCGCGGCGACTGGCCCCGATCTGGTTGTTCCCATGCTGCCGGTAGTCGATGGTCGGTTCGGCCAGCATATCCAATCCTCCACGCAGCGATGCGTGGACCGCCAGCCATTCGTCGTGGCTCCAGCCCGGCGGGACCGGCAGCGATCCGGCCAGCAGCCCACGGCGCAGCGCACAGGTGGCACCGGTGATGAAGTTGCGCAGCAGGATCGCATCGATCGCAAGGCCCGAGCGTTCCAGCTCGACCTCGGCCGGATGGACCACCAGCACCTCCAGCAGCCGCTGGCCCAGCGGCGCGCCCTGCGCGTCCACCAGCCGTGCGTCGCTGTGCAGCAGCAACAGGCCCTGGTAGGCGTGGAAGCGTTGAACATAGCGGCGGACACGCCCCGGATGCCAGACATCATCCTGGTCGCACAGGAACAGGATGTCGGCCTGGCAACGCATCAGTGCATCGGCGAAATTGCGCACATAGCCGAGATTGCGCGCGTGCTGGACGATCTCGACACGGATGCCCAGCGCCTGTGCACGCGGCACGAAGGCCTGCAGCAGCTGCAGCGTCTGGTCGCTGGAACCGTCATCGCCGATCATGACTTCGTTCACCGGAAGATCCTGGTCGAGGATGCTGTCCAGCTGCGCCTGCAGGTAGCGCGCACCGTTGTAGGTGCACAGCGCGACGCCAATGCGCTCGGCAGGGGCCGATCGGGATGGCGCGTCAGGCATCGAACGTACTCGCGGAAACAAGGGCCGGGGGATGGTAGCAGAGCCCCCCAAGAGGATGGATATGGTGGCTGGCTAGCCGTTGTCGGGATACGCAGCGATCCGCTGCACGGCCTGGGCCGCGCTCATCGGTCGCCACGTGTCCGCGTCGGGCTGGAACGGCCGCGGATGTACGTCCAGCAGCGCCTGCAGTGGGCCATTGTCCGCAATCAGATCCTGCTGCAGGCGTGACACCGGACCACGCGCCCGCGGCAGCACCGCGGCCAGGCCCCGCAGCGCCGCGCCCGGCAACGGTAGCGCCAATGTCGGCTGTGCCAGGCTGGCGTGCACGCGGCGGAACATCGCGTGATAGGGCAGGCGCTCGCCACCGCCGATTTCCAGCACCCGTGCCGACGCTGCACCGGTGGCGATGCAGGCCACCACGGCGCGGGCGATATCGTCGGCATGCACCGGTTGGCGCAGGCCTCCCACCAGCGGAATCGGAAACAGGCGCAGACGCAGCGCACGCTGCACGATCGGGGTGATGCTGCGGTCGATGCCGGCCCCATAGATCAGGGTTGGGCGCAGGATCGTCCAGCCCATGCCAAGACGCTCGGCCTGCGCGATCAGGCCCGCTTCGCCCCGCTGCAGCATCGCCACAACGTCCTGCTCGTCGGCCTGCTCGGAATCCTGCTTGCTCAGCAAGCTCATCGAACTGGTGGCGATGACCTGCCGCGCCGGGGCCACCGTCTGCCGCGACAACCACTGCGCCAGTGCTTCAAGGGGGCCGAAGCTGGCAATGGCCTGCCAGTCCGGAGACGGCACGCTGTCCAGCGCAGCCGCCAGGTCCCCGCACAGCCACTGCACGCCGTCCTGTGCCGGTTGCGGTCGCCGGCTCACTGCCTGTACCCGCCCATGCACCTGCACCAGGCGCGGCAGCAGGAACCGGCCGATCTGGCTGGTGGCTCCGGAAACAAGGACGGTCATCTGCACTCCGTGGGGATGTTGCGGGGGTGGCTACTATAGCGGCCCCTCCGGCAGCGGCGGGCTCAGGGCGACGACACCCCGATGTCGCGCAGGCGCTGCCGCAACTGCTGGTACTCGCTGCTGGAAGGGCCGACGCCAAGCTCGCCCGCCTGCTGGAGCGCACGTTCGGCAAAGGCGACATCTCCGTTGCCCAATCGTTCGCTGCCAATCGCAATCCAACGCTGCGCGAGGCGCTGGCGGGCCGCAGGCAGGCCGCCAGCGGTGGGAGACAACGTCTGCCAGGCCTGCAGGCAGGCACCTGCAGCCTGCACCCGGTTCTGCCGGAGGTTGTCGTCGAAACAACGGCGACTGGCAGGCAGCAGGCGCGCGGCCGCGGCCTTCACACGTGAATCGCGCGGTGCCAGCGCCTGTGCTTCGCGAAGGGCATCGAATGCGCTGTGCCCCGGCGGGCTGATCCATTGGCCTGCGCGCTCGGCGCGTTCGATCCGGCGCAGGTGATCGCGCAGCTCGCGTTCACGCTGCGCGTTGCTCACTGCGGGCTGCTGCAGTGCCTCCCGGGCCTGCCGTGCACGCTGCAGGCGCTGCACCAGTTGCTGTCGTGCCGCCTGCGAAGCGCCCAGTGCTTCGGCCAGCACGGCATCACGCTGCGCCGCCTCGAACTGGAAATCGTCGGCCTGGATCTGGCTTCGCGCCAGCACCGCCTGCAGCACCTGCTCGCGGCCCCGCTGGGCAGTGGGATCGTCCGGCGCCACCGCCAGCACGGCCAGGAACCCCTTTGCGGCACGTTCCAGCTGCTGTCGCTGAAGTGCGCGCCGTGCCTGCCGCAAGCGCTCGTCGACCGCCCGTGCCAGGGCCTCCTGGCTGGCGGGAAGATCGGCGTGGCCTGCATCGAACAGGCGCGCGCGCTGCAACGTCGCAGCGGCTTCAGCCAGTTCCCCGCGTCCGGCCAGCGCGCGCGCATGCTGCAGCAGATCGCTCAGTGCATCCTCGCGCCCCTCCAGAGCGGGCAGGTTGTCCGGCTGCAGTGCCAGGATGCGCTGGAACAGCGGCAACGCACTGCTGTCGCCATCGTCCAGCCGGCCGGCCGCGAACGCATTGCGGGCCTGGGCCAGCAACGCGCCGATACCGGCGCCGGCGCTACGCCGCGCCTGCAGTTGGCGGGCCACGGCGTCGGCGTCGCCCTGCGGCACCTGCAGCTCGCGGGCCAGCGCCAGTGACTGCGCGCTGCCCTCCAGATCGTCGCCCTGCAGCCTGTCGCGGGCCTGCTGCAGTGCTGCCGCGGCGGTTCGTGCAAGGCCCTGGCGCGCCTGCGGCCGATCGCCATCCAGTGCCAGCACCGCCTGGTAGCGCTCCCGCGCACCACTGCCGTCGGCCGCACTCAGCCGGCCGGCGGCGAGCGCGCGATCGCCTTCGACCAGCAGCTGTTCGATCTGCGGCTCGTCCCAGAACCAGTCGGCCAGCGGCTTGCGCAGCAGCACCAGCAGCACGAACACCGCCAGCGCCGCGACCAGCGCCCATCGCCAGACCCGCCGCGCATGGCGTGCCTGCAGCCACCACCAGCGGCCCTCGCGGCGGACGCGATCCAGCGCAGGATGTTCAGCGCCATGCGGGCGATGCGGGGGCTCGCGTTCCATGCGTGCAGGGTAGCCGGGGCAGCGTGAAGCTCAGCCGAGGCGACGCGCCTCGCTCACGCCCGGCAGCGCGTCCAGCTTGCCCAGCAGGTTCGACAACTGGCCGTAGTCGCTGACCTTCAGCCGCAGGCGCAGATGGGCACGGCCACTGTTGCGCACGTTGTCACTGTGGATGTCCAGCACGTAGGCGTCTTCCTGGGCGATCAGGTTGGTGATGTCCTTCAGCAGCCAGCGGCGGTCGACCGCATCGACCACCACGTCCACCTCGTAGCCGCCCCCGGCCTGGCCCCACTCCACCGGCAGGATGCGCTGCGGGCTGGTGGCCGCCAGCCGGGCCAGCGCGGCACAGTCTGCCCGGTGCACGGTGACACCGCGGCTACGGGTGAGGTAGCCGACGATCGGTTCGCCGGCCACCGGCTGGCAGCAGCGCGCCAGCTGCACCAGCAGATTGCCCACGCCCTGCACCGTGAACTTGGACTTGCCCAGGTTCTCGCGGCGGGCGGTCGGGCGCGGAAGCGCCGGCGCAGGGGCCGGCTGGCTGGCCGCGCGCTCTGCCTCCAGCAGCGTACGGCTGACCTGGTTCGGGCCGGTGTCGCC
Source organism: Stenotrophomonas sp. YJH_SMC_12-1 (assembly GCF_059370935.1). Classification (NCBI taxonomy): domain Bacteria; kingdom Pseudomonadati; phylum Pseudomonadota; class Gammaproteobacteria; order Lysobacterales; family Lysobacteraceae; genus Stenotrophomonas; species Stenotrophomonas sp. YJH_SMC_12-1. Next base: position 666,844 of record NZ_JCAFUD010000001.1, read on the forward strand.
CAGCGCCACCTGGATGTAGAGGTCGTCAACGCTGTCGGCATGGAACTTCTTCGCCGCCACCGCCAGATCCGAATGCTGCAGCCCCAGGCGCTTCAGCTCGCGCTCGAGCAGTTCGCGCCCGGCCTGCACGTTGCGCGCGCGGTCCAGCTTGTGGAACCAGCTGCGCACCTTTTCGCGCGAGCGGTTGCTGGCCAGGAAGCCCAGCGCGGGCATCAGCCAGTCGCGGCGGGGGTCGGCCTCCTTGCCGGTGAGGATCTCGACACGGTCGCCGCTGCGCAGGCGATAGGTCAGCGGCACGATGCGGCCATTGACCTTGGCGCCACGGCAGCGGTGGCCCACCATCGTATGTACCTGGTAGGCGAAATCGAGCGGCGTGGCCCCCTGGGGCAGGTCCAGCACCTCGTCCTTCGGGCTGAGCGCATAGACCCGGTCCTCGGTCAGCTCGGCGTCGAGTGCCCCGGCCAGTTCATTGCCCTGCCCGTCCTGCGCCTGCTCCAGCAGCTGGCGCATCCAGGTGATCTTGCGATCGAACGACTTTTCCGCGCCCTTGCCGCCTTCCTTGTACTTCCAGTGCGCGGCCACGCCCAGCTCGGCCTGGGAATGCATCTCGTGGGTGCGGATCTGCACTTCGATCGTGCGCCCTTCCGGGCCGACCACGGCGGTGTGCAGCGAACGGTAGTCGTTGGCCTTCGGGCGTGCGATGTAATCGTCGAACTCGCTCGGCACCGGGGCCCACAGCGCATGCACCACACCCAGCGCGGCGTAGCAGGCGGCGACGTCGTCGACCATCACCCGCACCGCGCGGATGTCGTACAGCTGGTCGAACGCCAGCCGCTTCTTCTGCATCTTCCGCCAGATGCTGTAGATGTGCTTGGGGCGGCCACTCACTTCGGCATGGATGCCCTGTGCGGCCAGCTCGCGCGACAGCTGCTTCTTCACGTTCTGCACGTAGCGCTCGCGCGCCACGCGGGTTTCGTCCACTTCGCGCGCGATGCGGCGGTAGGTTTCCGGCTCCAGGTGGCGGAACGCCAGGTCCTCCAGCTCCCACTTCAGCTGCCAGATGCCCAACCGGTTGGCCAGCGGCGCATGGATGTCGCGGGTCAGCTGCGCCAGCGCCCGGCGCTGCTCGTCGTCCAGCTTGTCGGCAGCGCGCATTCTCGCCAGCTGCCGGGCCAGCAGGATCGGCACCACGCGCAGGTCGCGGATGATCGCCAGCAGCAGGCGGCGCAGGCCCTCGCTGTTGCGCCCGGCCTCGCGGCCAGCATGCAGCGCCCAGACCGGATCGGCGGCGTCCTGGCCGTCGAGCAGGCCGATCACCGCCGCCTTGTGGTTGCCCAGCGGCAGCTGGTCCAGGCTGGCGCGCAGGCCGGGCAGGTCGAACAACAGCGCGGCAACCACCGCGCCTTCGTCGGCCGAGAGCATCGACAGTGCATCGAGGGTATCGCCCAGCACCGACCAGCTGGCGCGCATCTGGTGGTCGCACTCGGGTGCTTCCCAGTGTTCGCGCAGGGCCTGGCGCAGCGGAGCGGGCAGCACCGCGGCGGAGGGACGGTTCAACAAGGCATCCAGGCCGGGGACAGAAGCGCGGTTCACAGCATCGAGCAGGCAAGACAGAGGTTCCTACACTAGCGCCGGCGCCGATCAGGGACAATCACCGCAGCCACCATCACCCGGCATGAAGACATGCCGCTACACTCGCCGGCAAACCCAGGAGAGTTCCGCCATGCCCTCGATCGCCCCACGTTTCCGTCCACGGCTGCTGGCCTGCGCCGCACTGCTGCTGTCCCTGTCGGCGCCTGCGCTGGCCCAGCGCGTGGTGGACGGTGACCTGCAGCAGCAGATGTCGCCGACCGAATTCAAGGCGGCCGGCTTGGACAAGCTGAGCGCGCAGGAACTGGCCACGCTCAACCGCTGGCTGCAGGGCAAGGTTGAAGCGGCGACGACCCAGGCTGTGGCAGCGGTACGCGAAGAAGCCCGCGAACAGGGCCGCCAGGAAGTGATCGTGAAGAACCGCGGGTTCTTCGATTTCGGCAGCAGCGAGCCGATCACCGGCGTGCTGCAGGGCGAGTTCCGTGGCTTCGGCAAGGGCCGCGTCTACGTGCTGGACAACGGCCAGGAATGGGAGCAGACCGACAGCACCAGCGTGGTCGGCGTGCGCAAGCAATCGCCCAAGGTCAGCATCAAGCCCGGCGTGATGGGCGTGTGGTACATGAAGGTGGAAGGCGTGAACAGCCAGCCCAAGGTGCGCCGCTCCAAGTAGTGGATCCACGCCACGCGTGGATGACATTCCACCGTACCCCGCCGGTCATCGTCCGGCGGGGTCGGGTCGGGGGTTACGAGGCCTGGCGCAGTGCCGTCACCCGCTGCGCCAGCTTCTTCGCCGAAATGCCGGTACGTGCCCCCAGCTCCTGCGCGAACAGTGACACCCGCAGCTCTTCCAGGTCCCAGCGCAGCGCCTGCCATTGCGGGCGATCGCGCAGGCCCTGCTGCTCTGCCGTTTCCAGCGCTTCCAGGAACGGATGCAGTTCCAGCATGCGTGCCTGGTCACGTGGCGGATCACGCTTGGCGCGTTCGGTGCGCAGGATCATCGCCTTCAGGTAGCGCGGATACTGCGCCAGCGCGTCGGCCGGCGTATCGCGCAGGAAGCCGGGGTGGATCAGCCCGGACAGCTGCGCTTCCATGTCGTCCAGGTTGCCGCGCGCCCAACCCATCAACGGTGCTTCCAGCATCGGCTTCAGTTCCGCCACCAGCGCCAGGATGGTTTCGGCCAGTTTCAGCCGCGACATGGCCTCGCCGAACAGGGCCTTGGCCGCATGCTCACGGCGCTGTTCAAAGGCCGCCGCATCGCGGATGTCTTCCAGGCCCTCCGCCAACACCGCGTTCATCGCCGCATCCACCAGGTCTCCGCGCAGGCGCTCCTGCGACTCGATCGCCGCATACAACAGGCCGGTCTTGGCGCCCACCGGCAGCTGCTTGCGCGCCTGCTTGATCTTCTCGGCCAGGGCGATCTCCAGCAGCCGGCGCACGCCCAGCGGGTGAGCCTCCTGTGCCTGCTGCCGATCGGCGAAGATGCGCAGCGCCACGCTGTCACCCTCGTCCAGCAACGCCGGATAGGCCGGAACGCCGGCTTCACCGGGCACCTGCAACGGTATCGGCGTCGCCGGGAACGTGCGCAGGCCATCGGCCGCCATCTCGCGGCCAGCGCGTGCAGCGAAGGCATCGCCGGCGCGACCGCCGAATTTCGCGCGCAGTGCGTCCAGATCACGCGAAGTGGCCAGCACCTTGCCCTGCTCGTCGCGCAGCCGCAGGTTCATGTGCAGGTGCGGCTCGATCGAACCGGGCTCGAAATCGAGCGCGGTCACGGTGGCACCGGTTGCACGTGACAGGAAACGCGCCAGTTCGCCGGTGATGGCATCGGCGCTGGGCTGCGGAAACGCCTCATAGAACGCGCGGCCGAAGTCCGGCGCCGGCACGTAGTTGCGACGCATTGCCTTGGGCAGGCTGCGGATCAGTGCCGAGGCCTTGTCGGCGACGAAGCCCGGCGCCAGCCAGCCCAGCTGCACCGGGTCCAATGCATTGAGCAGGTGCAGCGGCACGTCCAGGGTCACGCCGTCATCGTCGGCACCCGGCTCGAAGCGGTAGTGCAGCGGCAACCGCGCCTGGCCCAGCGCCAGGTATTTCGGGTAGCGCTCCTGCTCACTGCCCTCTCCGGGCAGCAAGTCTGCGAGCGACCAGTGCAGGGTCTTGCGCTGTTCCGGTGCCAGTCCCTTCCACCAGGTATCCAGCCCCGCCGCCGAATGGATCTGCGGCGGTACCCGGTCCAGGTACCAGCGCGCCTGCCAGTCCTCGTCGGCAACAATGCCGGCGCGGCGCAGCTTGGCTTCCTCCTCGCGGGCGACCTCCAGCACTTTCTGGTTGTCGGCCACGAAACTGGCGCGGGTGTTGATCTCGCCGGTCACCAAGGCCTGGCGCACGAAGATGTCATGTGCCTCGCCCGGCTCGATGCGGCCGTAATGCACCGGCTTCTTCGGCGCCAGCACCAGGCCGAACAGGCTGATCTGCTCGGACGCCAGCACCTGTCCCTGTGCGCGCGACCAGTGCGGATCGAAGTGCTTGCGCAACAGCAGGTGCGGCAGCTCGGCGATCACCCAGTCCGGCTCGATCGCGGCCAGGGTCATGCCCCACACCTTCTGCGTATCCAGCAGATTGGCCACCAGCAGCCACGGCGGCGGCCGCTTGGACAGCGCCGAACCCGGGAACGGCAGGAAGCGACGCTGGCGCGGCGCCTGGAAATCGCCCTTTTCGGTGCGGTGGCCGATCTGCGTCGGCAGGCCCGCCACCAGCGCGCGGTGCAGGGTCTGGTAGGCGGCGGCGCGCACGCGTTCGCTGAAACCACCTCCTACCGGTGCCTGCTCCTTCTGCGCGCGCACGGCCACCGGCGCCGGTGCGGCCTCGGCCTTGCCTTCGCGGGCCAGGCGTGCGGCGCGGTGCAGCTGGCCCCGGGTGGCTTTCACCGCCGCCGCGTCGTCACGCGCCGGTGCCGGCGCACTGCTGCCGGCCAGCAACGGCGCCATCGACGCCTCGCTGGCCTCCTCCTTCCAGCCCAGTTCCTCGCACAGCAGCCGCAGCTGGCGATGCAGCTCGCGCCACTCGCGCATGCGCAGGAAGCCGAGGAAATGACGTCCGCACCAGTCGCGCAGCTTGGACTGGGTCAGGTCTTCATGGGCCTGCCGGTAGGCATCCCACAGGCGCAGCACGCCAACGAACTCGGAGCGGCCATCGGCGAACTGCGCGTGCGCGCTGTCGGCCGCACCACGCGCTTCGGGTGGGCGTTCGCGCGGGTCCTGGATGCCCAGGAACGAGGCGATCACCAGCATCGGCCGCAGGCAGCCTGCAGCCTGCGCGGCCACCAGCATGCGCGCAAGCTTCACGTCCACCGGCAGGCGTGCCATCTGCTTGCCGATGGTGGTCATGCGCCGCTCGGCATCGATCGCGCCCAGTTCGGTCAGTTGCTGCCAGCCATCGGCCACCGCACGCTCGTCCGGCGCTTCCAGGAACGGGAAATCCTCGATGCGGCCCAGGCCCAGCTGCAGCATGCGCAGGATCACCCCGGCCAGGCTGGAGCGGCGGATCTCTGGATCGGTGAATTCGGGCCGCGCCTGGAAATCGGCTTCGGCGTACAGGCGGTAACAGATACCTTCGGCGATACGTCCGCAGCGACCTTTGCGCTGGTTGGCGCTGGCCTGCGAGATCGGCTCGATGTGCAGGCGGTCCAGCTTGTTGCGCGGGCTGTAGCGCTTGACGCGGGCGAAACCCGGATCGACCACGTAACGGATGCGCGGCACCGTCAGCGAGGTTTCGGCCACGTTGGTGGCCAGCACGATACGCCGGTTCGGCCCGGGGTTGAACACGCGGTCCTGGTCTTGGTTGGACAGCCGCGCGTACAACGGCAGCACCTCGGTATTGCGGTACTTGCGCCGTTCCAGCGACTGGTGCGCATCGCGGATCTCGCGCTCGCCCGGCAGGAAGATCAGCACGTCGCCGCGCGCATCCAGGCGGGTGATCTCGTCGATGGCCGACACGATGGCGTCGTTGACGGTGCGTTCGCCCTGGTCTTCGCCCTCGCCTTCCAGCGCGCGGTAGCGCACTTCCACCGGATAGGTACGGCCTTCGACGCTGATCACCGGCGCATTGTCGAAATGCTGGGCGAAGCGTTCGGTGTCGATGGTGGCCGAGGTGACGATCAGCTTCAGGTCCGGGCGCTTGCGCAGCAGCTGCTTCAGGTAGCCCAGCAGGAAATCGATGTTGAGGCTGCGTTCGTGCGCCTCGTCGACGATGATCGTGTCGTAGTTCGACAGCCAGCGGTCACTGGCGATCTCCGCCAGCAGGATGCCGTCGGTCATGAACTTGATGCGGCTGTCTTCGCTGACCTTGTCATTGAAGCGCACCTGGTAGCCGACCAGCTGGCCCAGTTCACTCTGCAGTTCCTGTGCGACACGGCTGGCCACCGCACGTGCGGCAATCCGTCGCGGCTGGGTGCAGCCGATCATGCCGGCCTGGCCACGGCCGGCGGCCAGGCACAGTTTCGGCAGCTGGGTGGTCTTGCCCGAGCCGGTTTCACCGGCGATCACCACCACCTGGTGTTCGCGGATCAGCCCGATGATGGCGTCGGCTTCACGCGCAATCGGCAGCTGCGGGTCCAGAGTAATGGACGGCTGCTGTTGCGCCCGCACCTGCCGGCGCTGCACCGACGCCTGCAAGGCCTGCTCGAAGGTGGCGGCCAGTGCCGCATCCTGTGGCTTGGCCTGGCAACGCGAGAGCATCCCCAGCAAACGGCCCCGGTCGCGGCTCATGGCGCCGTCGATGGCGGCACGCTGTTGGCGCAGGCGGGGCGATGGATTTTTATCGATAGAGTTCATCAATCGGTTCGTTCAAAACTTTGAAAGCGACCAGTCATCACGACCGGTTTATTGTGAAGGCCAACGATTCCACAAGGAGGAACCCCATGGCGAAGACCAAGAGCACGACCAAGGCCAAAACCGGCAAGCAGAAGCTTGCTGCGGCGGCACCGTCGGCACCGAACATCGATATCGGGATCACCCAGGGCGACCGCAAGAAGATCGCCGACGGTCTGTCGCGCTTCCAGGCCGATGCGTTCACGCTCTACCTGAAGACGCACAACTTCCACTGGAACGTGACCGGGTCGATGTTCAACTCGCTGCACACCATGTTCGAGACGCAGTACACCGAGCAGTGGGCGGCACTGGACGACGTGGCCGAGCGCATCCGCGCGCTGGGCTTCAATGCCCCGGGCTCCTACCGGGAATTCGCTGCGCTGACCTCGATCGCCGAGGAACCGGGCCTGACCGACAGTGCGGACTGGCGTGAAATGGTACGCCAGTTGGTGGTCGCCAACGAAGCAGTCTGCCGTACGGCACGTGAAGTGCTGGAGGTGGCGGCCAAGGGGGACGACGCCCCGACCGAGGATCTGATGACCCAGCGGCTGCAGACACACGAGAAGTACGCTTGGATGCTGCGTTCCCTGCTCCAGTAAGGGTTGGGGGTATTCGGCAGGGCTGCGCCCTGCACCCGCAGAGGCCTTAAATCAACGGCCAGAGCCAGAGCAGAAGCTGGTTTCCTGAGGGTTGGCGGGGTGGATCCGGTGGCAGGGGACGCCGTAAACCCGTCCTTGGGGGCTTGGCCGCGGCATCCATGCCGCGCACACCCCTGCCACCGGCCCCACCCCGCCTTCGACAGATTTCCGCGATCTGCCAGGGCATTGCTTGGGGTCAGATCCGTTTTCCGCAGGAAAACGGATCTGACCCCATTTTGTTTGTCGATATCTGACAGATTTCATCCACGCATGGCGTGGATGGATCCACCGTCACCGGGAAACTGTCGGGGGTGGGGCGGTGTGGGCTTGCAGGACCGTTGGCGCCATGGATGGCGCCATCGAGCCCCCAGGGGTGAGGGCGCTTTGCTTGCGAAGCACTGCTTCGCAAGCGCCCGAACGCACAGCCGCCAGCGGCTGGGCCGGACCGCGGAGCGGGGTTTACGGCGTGTCCTGCAAGCCCACACCGCCCCGCCCAACCAGCAGACACGCCAGAGCCGGCTGTTGCCTTTGACGTTGCTCTGGCTTGTAGCAGGTGCAGGGCGCAGCCCTGCCGACTCCCCCGCCGGGGTAAACTAGCCGGATGGCTTCCCGTCCCGCGCACGACCTGCTCCAACGCGTCTTTGGTTACGACGATTTCCGTGGTCCGCAGCAGGACATCGTGGAGCATGTGGCTGCCGGTCATGATGCCCTGGTGCTGATGCCCACCGGCGGTGGCAAGTCGCTGTGCTACCAGGTCCCGGCCCTGCTGCGTGACGGATGTGGCATCGTCATCTCGCCGCTGATCGCGCTGATGCAGGACCAGGTCGAAGCCCTGCGCCAGCTCGGCGTGCGTGCCGAGTACCTGAATTCAACCCTGGATGCCGAGACCGCCGGCCGCGTCGAGCGCGAACTGCTCGCGGGTGAGCTGGACATGCTCTATGTCGCTCCCGAGCGGCTGCTGACCGGCCGCTTCCTGTCGCTGTTGTCGCGCAGCCAGATCGCCCTGTTCGCCATCGACGAAGCCCACTGCGTGTCGCAGTGGGGCCACGACTTCCGCCCGGAATACCGCCAGCTGACCGTACTGCACGAGCGCTGGCCGCAGATTCCGCGGATCGCGCTCACCGCCACCGCCGACCCGCCGACCCAGCGCGAGATCGCCGAGCGCCTCGACCTGCAGGAAGCACGCCACTTCGTCAGCTCCTTCGACCGCCCCAACATCCGCTACACCGTGGTGCAGAAGGACAACGCGCGCAAGCAGCTGACCGATTTCCTGCGCGGCCACCGTGGCGAGGCCGGCATCGTCTACTGCATGTCGCGGCGCAAGGTCGAGGAGACCGCTGAATTCCTCTGCGGCCAGGGCTTCAACGCCCTGGCCTACCACGCCGGCCTGCCGCCGGAAGTGCGCGCGAACAACCAGCGCCGCTTCCTGCGCGAGGACGGCATCGTCATGTGCGCCACCATTGCCTTCGGCATGGGCATCGACAAGCCGGACGTGCGCTTCGTGGCGCATACCGACCTGCCCAAGTCGATGGAAGGCTACTACCAGGAAACCGGCCGCGCTGGTCGTGATGGCGAAGCTGCCGAGGCCTGGCTGTGCTACGGCCTGGGCGACGTGGTACTGCTCAAGCAGATGATCGAACAATCCGAGGCCGGCGAAGAACGCAAGCAGCTGGAGCGGGGCAAGCTCGATCACCTGCTGGGCTACTGCGAATCCATGCAGTGCCGCCGCCAGGTGCTGCTGGCCGGTTTCGGCGAGACCTATCCCCAGCCGTGCGGCAACTGCGACAACTGCCTGACGCCGCCGGCCTCGTGGGACGCGACCATTCCGGCGCAGAAGGCACTGAGCTGTGTCTACCGCACCGGCCAGCGCTTCGGCGTCGGCCACCTGATCGACGTCCTGCGTGGCAGCGAGAACGAGAAGGTGAAGCAGCAGGGCCACGACAAGCTCAGCACCTACGCCATCGGCCGCGATCTGGATGCGCGCACCTGGCGCAGCGTGTTCCGCCAGCTGGTCGCCACCAGCCTGCTGGAAGTGGACAGCGAGGGCCACGGTGGCCTGCGCCTGACCGATGCCAGCCGTGACGTACTGACCGGCCGCCGCCAGATCAGCATGCGCCGCGACCCGGCCAGCAGCACCAGCGGACGCGAGCGCAGTGCGCAGCGCACCGGCTTGTCGGTACTGCCGCAGGACCTGGCACTGTTCAACGCCCTGCGCGGGCTGCGTGCCGAACTGGCGCGCGAACAGAACGTGCCGGCCTTCGTGATCTTCCACGACAGCACCCTGCGCAACATCGCCGAGCAGCGCCCGACCAGCCTGGATGAACTGGCCCGGGTCGGCGGCATCGGCGGCACCAAGCTGAGCCGCTACGGCCCGCGACTGGTCGAGATCGTGCGCGAAGAAGGGTAACGCCGGGCTCCCTGTAGCGCCGAGCCCACGCTCGGCTGCCGTGGCCGCAGAAGCAGCCGAGCGCGGGTTCGGCTCTACATTGGTGCAGGTCCATCCTTGAACCGGCCATTCAGCCGGAAGTGCATCCACGGCCGCTTGCGGCTAGATTAGCGCCATGTCCCTCGCCTCGACCCTGCTTCGTGTCGTGCTCATGCTCAGCCTGCTGCTCAACGGGCTGAACGCGGCCATGGCCAGCGGTCACGAGGAAATGGGCCGGATGGCCCACGCGGCAGCCGCCCTTGAAGGCGGCAATGCCGACTGCCACCACCACGCCGCCATGCAGGCCGATCAGGCCCCGCAGGCCAAGGCCCCCGCCCACGACGCCCACTGCCAGATCAAGGACTGCGTGCGCAGCTGCGCCCAGCACCCGCTGCTGGTGGTGCAGGCGTTGCCGTTCATGGCCGGCCCGGCGTTGTCGCTGGCACCACAGCCGATGCCGGCCACCGGCCGCCCGTCGCCGCCGCTGCCGCCGATCTCACGCCCTCCCATCGGCTGATTCCCCACGCACTGTGCGCCCTGCGCACCGGAGCCGGCGGCCTGCCGGCGTCTTTCCGTGTCTGGAGTCTCCACCATGAATACCCGCAATCCCCCCGGTCCGGGCGCTGTGCCCATGCCGTCGCGCCGCCTGTTCGTGCAGGGCCTGGCCGCCGGTGGCGTGGTCGCCGGCATCGCCGCTGTCGGCGTGCCGCAGCGCGCGCTCGCCGCCGCCACTGCCGCCCCACGGTTGGCCGGTGCCCCTGCCGTGCTCAGCGATACCCGCATCGAACTGGCCATCGGCGAATCGCTGGCCAATTTCACCGGCCGCACCCGCCCGGCGATCACCGTCAACGGCTCGTTGCCGGCCCCGATCCTGCGCTGGCGCGAAGGCCAGACCGTGGACCTGTTCGTGCGCAACACGCTGGAACGCCACCCGACCTCCATCCACTGGCACGGCATCCTGCTGCCGGCCAACATGGACGGCGTGCCGGGCCTGAGCTTCAACGGCATCGGCCCCGGCGAAACCTACCACTACCACTTCCAGCTGAAGCAGTCGGGCACCTACTGGTACCACAGCCACTCGATGTTCCAGGAACAGGCCGGCCTGTACGGCGCGCTGATCATCGACCCGGCCGAACCGGCGCCGTACCACCACGACCGCGAGCACGTGATCATGCTGTCGGACTGGACCGACATGGATCCGGGCGCGCTGTTCCGGCGCATGAAGAAGCTGGCCGAGCACGACAACTACTACAAGCGCACCCTGCCCGACTTCCTGCGCGACGCGAAACGCGACGGTTGGTCCGCGGCGCTGTCCGACCGTGGCATGTGGGGCCGGATGCGGATGACGCCCACCGATATCTCCGATATCAACGCGCATACCTACACCTACCTGATGAACGGCACCGCCCCGGCCGGCAACTGGACCGGCCTGTTCCGCAGTGGCGAAAAGGTGCTGCTGCGCTTCATCAACGGCGGGTCGATGACCTACTTCGACGTGCGCATCCCCGGTTTGAAGATGACCGTGGTGGCCGCTGACGGCCAGTACATCCACCCGGTCAGCATCGACGAATTCCGCATCGCTCCCGCCGAAACCTACGACGTGCTGGTCGAACCCACCGGCCAGGATGCGTTCACCATTTTCTGCCAGGACATGGGTCGCACCGGCTACGCCGCCGGCACGCTGGCGGTACGCCACGGGCTGCAGGCACCGATTCCCGCGCGCGACCCACGCCCGTTGCTGACGATGAGCGACATGGGGCACGACATGAGCAGTGGTGGCCATGGTGGCCACGACATGGCCGCGATGAAGGGCACGGAAGGTAGCTGCGGCGCCAGCATGGGCCACGGTGCGCACGGCGGCGGTGCCGCCAGCAAGGTACCGAAGCATCCGGCCAGCGAGCGCAACAACCCGCTGGTGGACATGCAGAGTTCGGCCACCGAGCCGAAGCTGGACGACCCTGGCATCGGCCTGCGCGGCAACGGCCGCCAGGTGCTGACCTACGGCGCGATGCGCAGCCTGTTCGAAGACCCGGATGGCCGCGAGCCGAGCCGCGAGATCGAGCTGCACCTGACCGGCCACATGGAGAAGTTCTCCTGGTCGTTCGATGGCGTCCCGTTCGCCAGCGCCGAGCCGCTGCGGCTGAACTACGGCGAGCGCATGCGCATCGTGCTGGTCAACGACACCATGATGCAGCACCCGCTCCACCTGCACGGCGTGTGGAGCGATCTGGAAAACGCGCAAGGTGAGTTCCAGGTCCGCAAGCACACCATCGACATGCCGCCGGGCACCCGCCGCAGCTATCGCGTGCGCGCCGATGCACTCGGCCGCTGGGCCTACCACTGCCATCTGCTGTACCACATGGAAGCGGGCATGATGCGTGAAGTGAGGATCGAAGAATGAGCCGCTCACCGCTTTCCCCCAGCCTGCTGGCCCTGGGCCTGGCCGCCGCGTTGCCGGTGTTCGCGCAGTCGCACGCCGGCCATGACATGGGCGCGATGAACGCGCCTGCGAGGAGCGCGAAGACCCCGGCCGAACCGGTCGATCACTCAAAGATGGATCATTCGGAGAGGGACATGGGTGCGGCGGATCAGGCCGGCATGGACCACTCCACGATGGACCACTCGAAGATGGACCATGGCACGATGCAGCCAGCGGCGATGGACCATTCGCAGATGGACCACGGGGCGATGGGCCACGGCACGCCTGCACCCACCGAACCGCGCGAACCGATCCCGGTCCCGACCGATGCCGACCGCGCCGCCGCCTTCCCGCCGATCGCGCATGGCGCGATGGAACACGCGCCGGAGATCAACAGCCTGCTGCTGATCGACCGGCTTGAGCATTGGGATGGCAAGAGCAGCAACGGCCAGGCATGGGAGGCCACCGGCTGGGTCGGCGGCAACATCAACCGCCTGTGGCTGCGCACCGATGGCGAACGCAGCCGCGGCCGCACCGAATCGTCGTCACTGGAAGCACTGTATGGCCGCAGCGTGTCGCCGTGGTGGGACGTGCTGGTCGGCGTGCGCCAGGACTTCCGCCCGTCCGACTCGCGCACATGGGCGGCCATCGGCATCCAGGGTCTGGCGCCGTACAAGTTCGAAAGCTCGGCCACGCTGTACATGGGCTCCGGCGGCCAGGTGCTGGCCAAGGCCGAGGTCGAGTACGACGTGCTGCTGACCAACCGATTGATCCTGCAGCCGCTACTGGAAGCTACCGTTGCGGCCAAGGACGAGCAGGAGTACGGCATCGGCCGTGGCCTGAACAAGGTAGAGGCCGGCCTGCGCCTGCGCTACGAGTTCAGCCGTCGCTTCGCGCCCTACATCGGCATCAGTCACGAACGCAGTTTTGGCGACACCGCCGACTATGCCGGTGACCACGCGCGCGACACGCGCTGGGTGGCCGGCGTGCGCATGTGGTTCTGAGCAGCAGATCGTGAGCAATGGCCAGCCCCGGCAGCCGCCGGGGCCGGCTACACTTCGCCACGTTCCAATGCAGGCACCGCCATGTCGTTGCAGATCCGCCGCGCCACCCTTGCCGATGTCGACGCGCTGTCGGCGATCGCCATCGCCACGTACAACGAAACCTGGGGCGATTCCTATCCGCCGCAGGAGCTGCACGATTTCCTGCAGGCGCACTACAGCAGCGAACCGCAGCGCATCGAACTGTCCGACCCACGCAGTGCCATCTGGCTGTTGCTGGACGATGACGCCGTGGTCGGCTACCTGGCCGCCGGTGCCAACACCTTGCCGCACACGGATGCATGCGAGGGTGACATCGAACTGAAGCGGTTCTACATCCTGGCCGGACACCAGAACGGCGGACATGGTGCACGCATGATGGACGCGTTCATGGCGTGGCTGGACCAGCCGCAGCGCCGCACCCTGTGGGTGGGCGTGTGGGAAGAGAATTTCGGCGCGCAGCGCTTCTACGCGCGCTATGGCTGCAGCAAGGTTGGCGAGTACGACTTCATCGTCGGTGACACGCGCGACCGCGAGTTCATCCTGCGGCGGCCGTGACCATGCGCCCCATGTAGAGTCAAGCTTGCTCGACTGTTAGCGCCAAACGTCGAGCATGGCTCGACGCTACAAACTAGAAATCGAACAACTCCGACAGGAAGCTGTCCTTCTTCTTTTTCTTGTAGCCGTGTCCCCGGTTGTCCTCGTAGCGCTGGCCGAGGTGGCGGGTATCACGGTGCGTCACCGGTGGCGGCGCGGACGCCGGCTGAGCCTGCACGGGCGCTGGCGGAGGTACTGCAGCACCGGCGCCTGCACGTTCGATGATCTTGTCCAGCTCGCCACGATCCAGCCACACACCGCGGCAACTCGGGCAGTAATCAATCTCGATGCCATGGCGTTCGGCCATCTGCAGCGTCTGGGTCTTGCACACGGGGCACAGCATCGGCATTGCTCCTGTCGGTCTGGTTTCGACTGTACCTGCACCGCGATGACTGTGCGGCAACGCGTGACCGATGGCACAGGGACTTCCGGCGCGTGTCCACATGCATACCGCGTGGCACGCTGCGTCCTTGTTCCGCAGGGAATGCGTACATGACCGTGTTGTCCCGCCTGCCCACCACCGCACGCCTGTTGCTGGTGCTGCTGGGTGTCGGCCTTGGCCTGAACCTGCGCGATATCGCCACGGCCATCGGCACACCGATTCCCGCACTGCCCATCCCCTATGGCGGCAGCCTGTTGGACAACGCGCTGGCGGTACTGGTGGCACTGCTGCTGGCCGCGCTGCTGCGGCCCCGTGGCATGAGCCTGCTGGCCAGCCTCGGGCTGCGCACAAACGGCTGGAGCGGTCCCATGTGGGTGTTGCTGGCCAGCCTGCCCTGCTGGCTCGGCCTGGCGCTGCTCGGCACGCCGAACACCGCGCTGACCGTCTTGGATGCCACGATGCTGGCGGTGCTGTTCCCGCTGGCCGAGGAAGTGCTCTTCCGCGGCTTGGGCTTCGTGCTGCTGGTAAAGATCGTGCGCGGCCCCTGGCCATGGCTTGCACTGCCGCAGGCGCTGTTGTTCGGCATGGTGCACTGGCTCGGCTTCGGCGGGTTCGACGGTGGCGGCATCGCGCTGTTCGTCGGCGCGGTGATCGCCCTGGGCGGCTTCATCTTCGCCTGGCTCGACCACCTTGACGGCAACACGCTCTGGTGCGGCCTGGTCCTGCATGTTTCGATGAACCTGGCCTGGAATGTGTTCAGCCTCGATGACGCCCTCGCATTGGGCTGGCAGGCCACCAGCCTGCGCATCGGCACCGCCCTGCTCGCGGTCGCGGTGCTGGCCTGGCACGTGCGGCTCCGGCGCCAGAGAAGCCTGTAACGCCCGCTTAGCTTGCCGTGCACGTCGGGATCACTACCGGCTTGCGCATACTTGCGCGCCTTTTCACCGTTGCTGTCCGGAGTTGTCGCGTCATGTTGCTGTCCAAGCGCCACGTTGAACCCCGCGTCCTGCTCATCGAGGACGCCGAGGAAACCCGCGAACTGAGCCGGCTGGCGCTGGAAAGCCAGGCCTGCCACGTAGTGGGCGTGAGCTCTGCCGAAGCGGCGCTGGGCCTGCTGGCCGCCGGTGAGCGTTTCGACCTGCTGTTCACCGACGTGAATCTGGGCGCGATCAGTGGCATTGAAGCCGCCAACCGGGTCCGCGGCCTGTATCCCCAGCTGCCGATCCTGGTGACGTCGGGCATGGACCAGCACCAGGTGCTGCCGCAGCTGCGCGACGGCATCCATTTCCTGCCCAAGCCGTACAACATGAGCGAGCTGCTCGACGCCATCCGGCTGTGCTTCCGGCACGCCGATGTGGGCGTATTGACCGGGCCGGATGCAGAGGCGGCCTGAGGCATTCATCAACCGCTGCTGTACGGTCCGGTACCCGGGAACACCTTCAGCAGTGCGCGGGTGATCATGTCCGGGTAGACGGTGAAGTGATCCTCGTCATCGATCACCATGTTCTCCACCTTCAACGATCGCCCGCTGCTGCGCAGCTGCTCGGCGAATTCGGCGTTGTGGCGCAGCATGTCGTTGCGGGTGAAGTAGCGCGGTTCGGGCTTGACCGTTTCAAAGCTGCCCACCGACAGCACCACCGTGGTCGGCTGCGCCGGCGCCTTGGCTTCGGCCTGCATGCGCGGCACCCGATGGTCGTCGAACCACAGCGATGGGCTGGACAGGATGTAGGTGCGGAACATGTCCGGGCGCGTGGTCAGCACATAGGCGCCGAACAGGCCACCATAGGAATGACCCGCATAGGCACGCCGCGCCGGATCGGTGCGGTAGCGCGCATCGATCATCGGCAGTACCTGCCCAGCGAGGAAATCGCGGTAGTGCGCCGCGCCGCCGTAGCTGACGTCATCGCTGTAATCACGCGGATCGGTACGCGCCGGGTCGCTGGGCGTGTAATCGCGCGAGCGGCTCTGCTTGGAGGTCAGGCCTTCCTGCGGCGGCAGCCCGACCAGGATGAAATCCTCGATGTTGACGCCCTTCTGCCCGACCATGTTGCGCACGCTGCGCACCAGCGGGAAGCTGTACAGCGCATCGGTCACGTACAGCACCGGGTAGTGCTTTTCCGGACGCGCCGCATAGTCGGCCGGCAGCGCCACCCAGACCGGATAGTCGCGGCCGACAGGGTCGTGCACGCGCAGCACTTCGGTGTCCGGCAGGACCACACCCGGCGTGGCAGTCGGCGCACTGTCCTTCGCTTCACTCTGCACTGCGGGCGGCGCGACCGACATCGCACAGCCACTCACGGCCAGGCAGGCCGCCATACTCCATCCACGCACACGCTGCATCCACACGCTCCCGTTGCGGGCGGCGCACCCGATGGCGCCGCTGCCGCATCGTTGCATGGTGTGCGGGCGGGTACCAGTGCGGTCAGGGCGAGGCCGGCGGCGGCGCCGGGAACAGCGTGCGCAGCGCCTGCAACGCGGCCGGATGATAGATCGTGGCGTGGGTTTCCTCCGGCAACGGCAGGTACTTCACCAGCGGCGACGGCGACGCCTGTTGCAGCAGCGTGGCCAACTGCGCGGCGGACGCAGCCAGCTCTGGCTGCCCACTGCTGGCCAGGAACACGCGCGGCTGCGCACGCGTCACCGCCGGCAGCTGCTTGGCCGCGCCGGCCAGCATTGCGCCACGGTTCCACCACAGGCTGGGGTCCAGCGCGATGTAGCTGTTGAACAGCGTAGGCTCCTGCAGCAGCGTCTCGACCACGAACAGGCCGGCCAGCGACTCGCCGATCAGCGCGCGCTCCTCGGTGGTCGGGTAACGCTGACGCACCTGCGGCATCAGTTCATCGCGCAGGAAGGTACGGTAGGCCGCCGAGCCGCCGATGCGCGGCGCGATCTTCTGGTCCTGAGGGTCCTTGCTGGGGCCGGTCATGTCGCGGCGGCGCTCGGTGTTCTCGATGCCAACCAGCAGGAACGGACGCATGCTGCCGTTGCCGCTGAGCACCTGCACCAGCCCGGCCACATGCAGGAAGTCCTCGCCGATGCCGCCGTCGGGCATGTAGAGCACCGGTAGCGGTGCCTTCGGGTCCAGCCCCCACGGCTGCGGGCGATAGACGTTGATACGACGGGTCTCGCCCAGCGCCTTCGACTCGATGGTGAAGGTCTCGCCGATGACCAGCGGCGTGGCGGCGGCGGGCGACGCGGATTCGGCGGCCATCAGCGGCGCGGCGGAGACGACGGACAACAACAGCGACAGCACGATCAGACGCATGGGACAGCCCATCCTGGGAAAGATGCCGAGCATAGACCGCCGGAGGCACTGTCGTTCGCGGCACTTTGCCGATCTGCCGGAACTGGAGCACCATGGAGCCGGTGATGGTCATGCAACGGGCACTTTGGCTCAAGGACTGGTCGCCGCCACGCTCATATCCACAAGGAGGTTCCCATGTTGAGTGTATTGATCGCCACCACCCTTGCCGCCGCCTCACCGCAGTCCAGCAGCACTCCGCCAGCATCCGCAGCGTATGCGGACTGCCTGCTCGCCCACCTCCAACCGGGATTGTCCGACCACGCGATCCCGCTGCTGCAGCAGGCCTGCGTCGCGAAGTATCCGGAGAGCTACGTCGCATATTCAGAACTGGAACGCCGGATCAGCGCGCAGCGCCGGGCTGACTTTGACGCGGCTCAAGCGGAAGCCGTGCGTTCCGCGAATGCGGCAGCGACGGCCGCACAGCAAGCTGCCGACGCGGCGGCCGCAAAAGCCAAGGGAATGCGGGCGAAGTAGAGGCCACGGACCAGGGCAACAAAAAAGGCACCGCATTACGGTGCCTTTCTGAATGACCTGGGTCATTGGATGCAATGGTGGGCCGTGAAGGATTCGAACCTTCGACCAAAAGATTAAAAGTCTTCTGCTCTACCGACTGAGCTAACGGCCCATTGCACTGCCCCAGCCTTTCGGCGGGGTGGGCATTCTACCCTACTTTGGCCGATCGCGTGAAACCCCGGTGTGTCGAGGTTGCCGGCCAGCGGCCGGCACTACCTCGATCTGGGCCGCGGGCTTAAACCTTCCGGGCCAACGTCGCATCTCAACTGTGATCCCATCGCGGAATTCCGGATGCGCCTGCCCTTCAGCCTGATTGCCGCCCTGTTGCTGCCCTGTGCGGCACTGGCCGCCCCATCCCAGGTCGTCACCGACGACATCGGCCGCTTCTGGGCCACTTATGACGCTGTGCGCGCCGAGCCCGACGTTGAACGCCACGTCGCACTGGTGCAGGCGCGCTACATCGATCCATGCAGCCCCGGCCTGCATGCGCTGATGCAGGTCCGTAACTACACCGCCCGCGAATACGCCGAGGCCATGCGTGCGTGGCCGCGCTTCTGGACGTCGGTACGCCCATTGACCGCCAACGCGCAGCAGGCCAGCGCCACACTGGAACGGGACCTGGCCGCCTTCCGCACGCTCTACCCCGCCCTGCGCCCGGCCACCATCACCTATGCCGTGGGCGTGCTGCGTACTGGCGGGACCACGCTGGGTGACAAGGTACTGATCGGTGCGGAGATGGCGCTGGGCGATGAACGCGTGGACGTGAGCGAGCTGCCGGAGCCGATGCGCAGCCGCCTGCGGATCTTCTACGACAGCCGTCCGGGGGCGAACAACGCGCAGAACAACCTGCACGAGTACGTGCATACCCAGCAGCGCGAGACTACCGGCAGCCTGGCGCAGTACGCGGTGCGCGAAGGCGTGGCGGAGTATGTGGCCGAACGGCTGAGTGGGCGTCGGCCGGCGCTTCCGCTGTACAGCTACGGGCCCGCGCACGAAGCGGAAATCCGCACGCGTTTCGTCGCTGAAATGGACGGCGGGGATCTGGACAACTGGCTGTACAACAGCGCCCGTAATCCGTTCGGGGTGGGTGATGTGGGGTACTACGCCGGCTACCGCATCGCGCAGGAGTACATGCGCCAGCAAGCCGACGAGAAAGCCGGTGTCGCGCGGATGATCGAGCTGGACTATGCCGATCCGAAGGCGGTGCGGGCGTTTATTGAAGCGTCGGGGTGGCTGCGGCAACGGTAGCGCCGGGCCATGCCTGGCGGGTCAGGGAGTGCGAACCAAGGTTCGCACCCACCGTGGAGCAGTTCGCCCCCACCATCTGGGAATTCACACCCATCAGGGAAGCCGGCCAGCGGCCGGCACTACCAGGGGCGATCAGGCGTACAGCGTCGGGTCGGGCACGCCGGCTTCGGCGAAGCCCTGCGCGCGCAGGCGGCAGGCATCACAGTGGCCGCAGGCGGCGCCGTTGGCGTCGGCGTTGTAGCAGGACACGGTCAGGCCGAAGTCCACGCCCAGGCGCACGCCTTCGCTGACGATCTGGCCCTTGCTGAGGAACTGCAGCGGCGCGTGTACCTTGATGCCCGCACCTTCCACGCCCGACTTGGTGGCCAGGTTGGCCAGCGCCTGGAACGCGGCCACGAACTCGGGGCGGCAGTCCGGGTAGCCGGAGTAATCCACGGCGTTGACGCCGCAGAAGATGTCGTTGGCGCCGAGCACTTCGGCCCAGCCGAGGGCCAGCGACAGCATGATGGTGTTGCGCGCCGGTACGTAGGTGACCGGAATGCCGGCACCGCCGGCCTCGGGCACGTCGATGTCATCGGTGAGCGCCGAGCCACCGATGCTGCGCAGGTCCACGTCCACGGTCTTGTGCGCGACCACGCCCTGGGCCTTGGCCACGCGGGCGGCGGCATCCAGTTCGGAGGTATGGCGCTGGCCATAGCGCACGCTCAGGGCATGCACGGCAAAGCCCTGTTCCTGGGCCATGGCGATGACGGCGGCTGAATCCATGCCGCCGGAGAGAAGCACGACTGCCTTCTTCATGGGTAAAACATCCGGTTGGGAGGGGAAAGCCAGCACGCTGTCCCGCGCCGGAGCTACATCAGGGAACGCCGCGCGGGCTCATCGGCCCGGCTCGTCGTTCCACAGGATTTTATGCAACTGCATCTGGAAGCGCACCGGCAGGCGGTCTTCGACGATCCAGTCGGCCAGCCGCCGCGCGGTGATCTCGCCCTTGCTGGGCGAGAAGAATACGGTGCAGCGCTTCACCAGCTCGTGCTCGGCGACCAGGGCCTTGGCCCAGTCGTAGTCCTCGCGGCTGCAGATGACGAACTTGATCTGGTCGCGTGCGGTCAGCAGCGGCAGGTTTTCCCAGCGGTTGCGCGCCGCTTCGGCCGACCCCGGGGTCTTGATGTCGACCACGCGCGATACACGCGGGTCCACCGCGCTGACGTCCAGCGCGCCGGAGGTTTCCAGCGAGACGTCCATGCCGGCGTCGCACAGCTTCTGCAGCAGCACCAGGCAGCGTTTCTGCGCCAGCGGCTCGCCGCCGGTCACGCAGACGTGGCGCACGCCCTGGGCCAGCACCTCGGCCACGATGTCGTCGATGTCCCACCAGGTGCCGCCATGGAAGGCATAGGCCGTATCGCAGTACTGGCAGCGCAGCGGGCAGCCGGTCAGGCGCACGAACACGGTCGGCCAGCCGGCGGTATCGGCTTCGCCCTGCAGCGAGGTGAAGATCTCGGTGATCTTCAGGCGCGGCAGCGGCGACTGCACGATGTCGCTGGGGGTGGCGACGGCGTTGGACGGGGTAACGGCGGTCATGGCAAACAATTCTTCATGGGACGGGCGACCGATTTATCGGCGCCGGAAACGAAAGCAGCCGAGCATGGGCTCGGCTCTACAGGAGGCTGCCGGAAATCAGCCCGGCGCCAGGGTACGCATTGTACGCCCGGTCAGCGGATCAACGGATCTGCTTGCCGAGGCGGATGGACTGCAGACGGTCCTGCGCGGTGCGCGCGGCGTCCGAGCCGGGGTACTGCGCCACGACGGTCTCCAGCGTCTGCTGGGCCTGGTCGACCTTGCCCTCGCCATACTGCGAGAGGCCAACCTTGAGCAGGCCGCCAGCGGCCTTGTCGTGGGTCGGATAGCGCGCGAGCAGTTCACGGAACTGGGTCTCGGCCATCGGGAAATTGCGGGTGGCGTAGTAGCTCTCGCCCAGCCAGTACAGCGCGTTCGGCGCGTAGACGCCGTTCGGGTACAGCTGCAGGAAGCTCAGGAAAAGCTGCGCCGAATCATCGTACTTGCCGGCCTTCAGCGAATCGAAGGCGACGTTGTAGGAGGTGCGCTCGTCGCCGGTGGCGGCAAGGCTGCCGGCATCACCATGGACGGAAGGCGGCCGCTCGGAAGTGGCCGCCGCTGCGGGTTTTGCCGGGGCCGGTGCGGCCTTCGGCGCGCTCGCCGGAACGGGCGGCAGGGCCGGGGCCGCATTGCCCCCTTCCAACCGGTTCAGGCGGCTGTCCAGATCCAGGTACTGGTCCTGGGCGGACTGCTTGAGCTGGGCGTTGTCGTGCTGCAACTGCTCGATCGAGGCCTGCAGGCTGGTGACCTGCTGCCGCAGCTGGTTGATCTGGTTCAACAGGTCCTGGTTGGCACTGTTGTTGTACATCTGCTGCTCGAGCGCGCCGACACGGTCAGCCAGGCTCTGTCGCTGTGCATGCGCCGGTGCGGCAGCCACGAGGGCTGCCGCAACGACCAGCATCAGTTTGATGCCAATGCGCATGGATTACTGCGCGGTGTAGACGATTTCGACGCGACGGTTCTGCGACCAGCAGGACTCGTTCGACTCGGTGCAGACCGGACGCTCTTCACCGTAGGAAACGACGGTCAGCTGCGAAGCCGAGCCACCGTTGGCCTGCAGGGCCGAGTTGACGCCGTTGCCACGACGCTCACCCAGGGCCTGGTTGTACGCGCGCGAACCGCGCTCGTCGGTGTGACCCTGCAGGGTGATGCGCGAGGACGGACGGTCACGCAGGTACTTGGCGTGGCACGCCATGATGGCCTGGAATTCCGGCTTCACGTCTTCCTTGTCCAGGTCGAAGTAGACAACGCGCTGGCGCAGGCAAGCGTCGGTATCCAGGTCGCCCGGGCCGTACAGGCCCGAGGTCGACGGACCGGTCGGGGTGGTGGTCGAGGTGCCGGTGTCGACCGGGGCTGCCGGCTCTTCCTTCACCTTCTTCGAGCAACCGGCCAGGACGGCCACAGACAGCAGGGAAACAAGCAGAACGCGGGTGGACTTGTTCATGGCGATACCTTTGTGGCTCCTAGGCCGATGAGGGGTTCAAGACAACGAAAATATTAACACTCTTTTAGCGCTGGGTACGGTATGGGGACCATGCCGGCTCGCGCACATCACCATCGGCCAGGACCAGGCGCTGGCGAACCCGCGCATCGGCCGAGACGGCATACAACACACCACGGCCACCTTCGCGGGCGGCGTACAACACCATGCTCGCGTTGGGCGCAAAGCTCGGCGATTCATCCAGCGAGCCCGGGGACAGCGTGCTCCAGCGCGGCGAACCCAGCGAGCTGTCCATCACCGCGATCTTGTAGCTGTTGCCCGAGCCCTGGGCGACGGCGATCTTCTTGCCGTCGTAGGACACCGAGGGCTTGGCATTGTAGTTGCCCTGGAAGGTCACGCGCTCGGCGCTGCCGCCGCCCGCGCCGACCTTGTAGACCTGCGGACGGCCGCCGCGGTCGGAGGTGAAGTACACCGCGCTGCCGTCCGGCGCCCAGGTCGGCTCGGTATCGATGGCGAAGTGGTTGGTCAGCTGGGTCAGCTGCTTGCTGCCCAGGTCCATCACGTAGATTTCCGGGTTGCCCGAACGCGACAGGGTCAGGGCCAGCTTGCGGCCGTCCGGCGAGAACGCCGGGGCGCTGTTGATGCCGCGGAAGCTGGTGACGAGCTCACGCGCGCCGGTACCGATGTTCTGGATGTAGATGGCCGAATTGCCACGCTCGAAGCTGACGTAGGCCAGCTTGCTGCCATCCGGGCTCCACGACGGCGACAGCAGCGGCTCGGCCGAACGCACGATGGTCTGCGGATTGAAGCCATCGGAGTCAGCCACCATCAGCGCGTAGCGCATGGCGTCGCCCTTGCCGCTGGCGGTCACGTAGGCGATGCGGGTCCAGAAGGCGCCGCGCACGCCGGTGATCTTTTCGTAGATGGCGTCGGCCATCTGGTGGGCAACATCGCGCATGGCGTTGCCACGGGCGGTCATCGCCAGGCCCAGCAGGCGCTCGCCCTTGGGTACGTCGAACAGTTCGTACTCGACGCGGTAGGCGCCGGCACCGGCGTCGAGCACGCGGCCGACCACGATGTAGTTCTGCTTCAGCGCGCGCCAGGTGGCGAACTGGATGTCTCCGCCGCGCACCGGCTTCTCGACGATCTGCGCTTCGGGCAGCGTACGGAACTGGCCCGAGCGCTCCAGGTCGGCACGGACCACGCCGGCGACGTCGGTCTGCGGTGCAGCCGACGACCCCTGGTAAGGCATCGGCACGATGGTGATCGGCAGCGCGGAAGCATTGCCGCCGATGATGTCGATATCCAGCCCCTTCTGCTGCGCGACGGCAGCAAAGGGCAGCAACAGGGCCGCAAACACGGCAAGCCAGCGAGGCATCTTTTTCATGGAGCGCTCAATAGGGGGAAACCGGAACGAGGGATAACAAAGCGGCAGTGAACCGCTTCGCAATCATGAACCAAGGGTACGTGAATTCCGGGTCAGTTCCAGCCCGTCCTCTCACGCACCGTTAACGTCGTGGCTAACATCGCGCCCGTCTCCCCGTCACGCCGCCCTGCGGGGCGGTGTCCGACAGCAGCCCAAAGCCTGCCCGGTCGAGACCTGGCCTGCCAGAGGCAAGCGCGACATCCGTGGACGCGGGCAGCGGAGAGCCACCCGGCCCTGCCCGCCTCAGCGATCCTGGGCGGTGAAGGTGAAGTTGAGCGTGCGTGCGAACACCGACTCGAAGCCGCGGTACGGCAGCGGCTGCGCGTTGAGCACGGCGGCCTCGATCGAGCGCTTGCCGGCCTCGTCGTACGGGCAGTTCGGGCTGACCTTGGCCTGCATCACCGTGCCACCCGGAATCTGGGTGATGGTGATCTGGCAGCGCTGGCCCAACGGCACCGTATCCGGGCGCACCCACTGCGACAGCACCTTGGCCTGGATGGCGGCTGCGTACTTGGCCGAAAGGTCGTCGCTGTTGCCACCGCCACCGGCGGCCGGCTGCGAGGCACCACTGGAACCGGCAGCGGCACTGCCGGCGGCATTGCGCGCGGCGGCCACCTGGCGCAGCTTCTGCTCGGCCAGCTTGGCTTCCTTCTCGGCCTGCTCGCGGCGGGCACGGATCTCGGCGATCTTCTTCTGCTTCTCGGCCTCGGCCTTGTCAGCGGCCACGCGCTCCTGCTCGGCCTGCTTCTTCTTCTCGTCCGCTTCCTGCTGCTTGGCCAGGCGCAGCTTCTGCTCGGCTTCCTCCTGGCGCTTGCGTTCGGTCAGGTCGATCTGTTCCTGGCGGCGCTTGGCTTCCTGTTCCTGCTTGGCCTTCTCCTGGGAGATGGCCAGCGCACTCACCGCTTCCTGATCCTTGGTATCCGGCTGCGCGACACGCTCCTGCGCCTGTTGCTGCTGCGGCGTGGGGGCGTCCTGTGGGCGCGGTTCCGGGATCGGCTGCGGCGGCGGAATGGTGTCTTCCGGCACCGGGATGGGCTCGGCCACCGGCGGCGGCAGGTCTTCCAGCTTTTCCGACTGGCGCAGGGCCTGGCGCGCAGCGGAGGCCTCCGACGCAGACAGCGCCAGGCTGGCCTCGACCGACGGATCACCGGCGGCGGCGTCGGTGTTGCGCTCGGGCGACCAGAACCAGGCCACGATGAAGACCAGCGCGACCAGCAGGTGCACCAGCAACGCCAATGCCAGGGGCAGGCCCCAGCCGGGTTCGCGCTGATGCGGGGGTGGCAGGGCGTCAGCGTGCATCGGTGGCCAGGCCTACCTTGTCTACCTTGGCGCGCTTGATCACATCCATCGCGGCGATGACCTTTTCATAGGCCACGGCACGGTCGGCGGCGACGATCACGCGCACGCCCTTGTCCTGGGCGGCGATGCCGGCCAGGCGGCCTTCCAGTTCCTCGGCCGACACGGCGGTCGGTTCCTTGGCATCGGGCAGCTTCAGGCTGAGCTGGCCGTCCTGGCGCACCGAGACGATCACCGGGTCCTGCTTGCTCTCCAGCGCCTTGGCGTTGGACTGCGGCAGGTCGACGTCGAAGCTCAGGGTGAGCAGCGGCGCGGTGACCATGAAGATGATCAGCAGCACCAGCATGACGTCGATGTAGGGAACGACGTTGATTTCCGATTTCAGCTTGCGGCGCTTGCGGCGACCGATGGCAGCGGACATGGCTTGGACTCCCGGGTCAGGCGCTTACTCGTCGCCAGCGCTCTGGCGCTGCAGGATGGAGCTGAACTCTTCGGCAAAGGTCTCGAACCGCACCGACATGCGCTCAACGCGCGTGGTGAAGCGGTTGTAGGCCCACACCGCCGGGATCGCCACGAACAGGCCGATGGCGGTAGCGAACAGGGCTTCGGAAATGCCCGGCGCGACGGCGGCGATGCCGGCCTGCGCCCCACTGCTGATCATGTCGTGCATGGTCACCATGATGCCGAACACGGTGCCGACCAGGCCCACGTACGGCGCGGTCGAACCGATGTTGGCCAGCAGCTCCAGGTTGCGCTCGAGCTGGTCCACTTCGCGGGTATAGGTGGTGCGCATCGCGCGCTGCGCGCCTTCCAGCTGTGCGCGACCATCCAGGCGGCGCTTGTCACGCAGGCGGGTGTATTCGCGGAACCCTGCTTCGAAGATGGCTTCCAGGCCGGTCACGCTGCGGCTGCGGTCGGTGGCCGCACTGTACAGCTTGCCCAGGTCCGCGCCGGACCAGAAGCGGTTCTCGAACTCGTCGGCTTCGCGGGTGGCCTGCTTGAACACGCGGGCCTTGCGGAAAATGATCACCCAGCTGACGAACGAGCCGACCAGCAGCAGCAGCACGATGATCTTCACCGGCAGGCTGGCCTTGGCCATCAGTTCGAGGTAGTTGATGCCGCCGCCGGTGGTGGCCTGGGCAAGGGTCTGTGTCGCGGCGTTGCTGACGTCGGCCGGCAGTGCCTCGGTGACCGTGGCCTGCAGGGCCAGGAGCGTTGCGATCATCCGTTGTTCCTCAGTGTTCGGATTCGGGGTGGAGGTGGGGTTGCAGCACGGCAAGGACAGCCTCGTCCATGCCACGCGGGCGGAAACTGGCCGCGTCCAGTGCGGCGATGCGGACCTGGGCCGACAGCAGCAGCTCGCCGTCGCGCAGGATCTGCTGGTCGAAGACCATGCTGGCCTTCTTCAGCTGGACCAGGCGGGCAGTCACCTGCAGGGTGTCATCCAGCCGTGCCGGCCTGACGAAATCCATCTGCATCGAGCGCACCGCGAAGACCATCCCGTGCTCGGCGCGCATACGCTCCTGGCCGTAGCCGAGCGCGCGCATCCATTCGGTCCGGGCCCGTTCCATGAAGGCCACGTAGCGGGCGTGGTAGACCACGCCGCCAGCGTCGGTATCTTCCCAGTAAATGCGTGTCGGCCAACTGAATAGTGGCTCAACCGACATCGGGAACCTCCGCGAACAGGTCCTGCGGCGGGTTCTTCGGCTTCAGGCCCATGTGCCGGTAGGCCTTGTGGGTGGCCATGCGGCCACGCGCGGTACGCACCAGGAAGCCCTGCTGGATCAGGTACGGCTCGACCACGTCTTCCAGCGTGCCACGCTCTTCGGACAGCGCCGCGGCCAGCGATTCGATACCGACCGGGCCACCATCGAAGTAGTCGACCATGGTCTTGAGCAGGCGCCGGTCAAGCTCATCGAAGCCTTCCGGGTCGACCTTGAGCATCTTCATCGCGGCCTGGGCCACGGGCTCGTCGATGTGGCCACCGGCCTTGACCTGCGCATAGTCGCGCACGCGTCGGAGCAGGCGGTTGGCGATACGCGGGGTACCACGCGCGCGGCGCGCGATCTCCCCTGCCCCATCGGCGGTGCAGTCGATGCCGAGGATGCTGGCGGAGCGGCGCACGATACGGGTCAGTTCCTCGACGCTGTAGAACTCCAGGCGCTGGACGATGCCGAAGCGGTCGCGCAGCGGCGCGGTCAGCAGGCCGGCGCGGGTGGTGGCGCCGATCAGGGTGAACGGCGGCAGGTCGATCTTGATCGAGCGGGCGGCGGGGCCCTCGCCGATCATGATGTCGATCTGGAAATCTTCCATCGCCGGGTACAGCACTTCCTCGACCACCGGCGACAGGCGATGGATCTCGTCGATGAACAGCACGTCGTGCGGCTGCAGGTTGGTCAGCAGCGCAGCCAGGTCGCCGGCCTTTTCGATCACCGGGCCGGAGGTCACCCGCAGGGCCACGCCCAGTTCGTTGGCAATGACATGGCTGAGGGTGGTCTTGCCCAGGCCCGGCGGCCCGAAGATCAGTACGTGGTCGAGCGCGTCGCCACGCCCCTTGGCCGCCTGGATGTAGATTTCCATCTGCTCGCGCACCGGCACCTGGCCGAGGTAGTCGGCAAGGCGCTTGGGGCGGATGCTGGCGTCGGCGGCGTCATCCTCGCGGGTGGCGCCGGCGCCGATGATGCGGTCGTCGGTCATGTGCTGATTATGCGGCAAAAGTACGGGTTTCGGCCGGGCTGCGCCCGGCACCCGCAGAGGCAACAGCAACGGCAACATCCAGAGCAACAGCCGAAGCGGGCTTCCTGGGGAATGGCGGGGTGGGTCCGCTTGCGGGGGACGCTGCAAGTACGTCCATGTAAGCTCGGTCGCCGCATCCATGCGGCTCACGCCCCCGCAACCGGACCCACCCCGCCTTCGACAGGTTTCTGCGATCTGCCTGGATGGCGTGGCCTGCTCTGCCTACTCTTGGTGGGTGTCGACCTTGGTCGACACGGTAGATCCACGCCATGCGTGGATGGATGTGTGGATGGCTCAAGACATGGGGTCAGAGCCCTTTTCCTGCGGAAAAGGGATCCGACCCCGCGCGGTCAGATCTCCACCTGCGCGCCGAGTTCGACCAGGCGGTTGCCCGGAATCCGGAAGAAGCCGGTCGCGGGCGCGGCATTCCGGTGCATCAGCGCGAACAGCTTGTCGCGCCAGATCGGCATGCCGCGGTTGGCGGTGGCCACAATGGTTTCGCGGCTGGCGAAGAAGGTGGTGTCCATCGGGTCGAAGTAGATGCCACCGTGGTCACACGAGCGCATCAGCGCCAGCGGCACGTCCGGGGTTTCCATGAAACCGAAGCGCACATAGACCCGGTAGAACTCGTCGCCCACCGACTCGATCTTCAGCCGCTGCCCTTCCATCGCATAGGGAATGGGCAGGGTTTCCACGTGCAGGAACACGTTGCGCTCGTGCAGCACCTTGTTGTGCTTGAGGTTGTGCATCAGCGCGTGCGGGGCCACGGTCGGGTCGGCGGTGAGGAATACCGCGGTGCCCGGCACGCGTACCGGCGGTGCCAGCATCAGGCCCGGCAGGAAGGTGTCCAGGCGGATGCCGTCCTTGCGGATCTCATCACGCAGCAGTTCGCGGCCACGCCGCCAGGTGCGCATCATGGTGAACAGGAAGATGCCCAGCACCACCGGGAACCAGGCGCCCTGCAGCAGCTTGGCGCCGTTGGCGATGACAAAGCCGAGGTCGATGATGAAGAACACCACGCACAGCGGCAGCAGCCAGCCACGCGACTTCGGCCACAGCGAACGTGCCACCACGGCCAGCAGCAGGGTGTCGATCAGCATCGTGGCCGACACCGAGATGCCGTAGGCCACGGCCAGGTTGGACGAGCTGCGGAACGCCAGCACCAGGCCGAACACCATCACCGCGATGCCCCAGTTGATGCCCGGGATGTAGATCTGGCCGATGGTGTCGTGCGAGGTGTGCTTGATGCGCATGCGCGGGATGTAGCCCAGCTGCATGGCCTGGCGCGAGACCGAGAACGCGCCGGTGATGACCGACTGCGAGGCGATCACCGCCGCCATGGTGGCCAGGATGATCATCGGGTACAGCGCCCACGAGGGCACCGCCTCGAAGAACGGGTTCTTCAGGGCCTCGGGGTGGTTGAGCACCAGTGCGCCCTGCCCCAGGTAGTTCAGCACCAGGCACGGCAGCACGAAGAAGTACCAGGCGTGGCGGATCGGGCGCAGGCCGAAGTGGCCCATGTCCGCATACAGCGCTTCGCCGCCGGTCACCGCCAGCACCACTGCACCGAGAATGAAGATGCCGTGCCAGCCGTGCTCCATGAAGAAGCGGATGCCCCACCATGGGTTGAAGGCCTTCAGCACCTCGGGCGCATCGACAATGTTGTAGATGCCGATCGCCGCCAGCGATACGAACCAGATCGCCATGATCGGGCCGAACGCCTTGCCGATCTTCTCGGTACCGAAGCGTTGCGCGGCGAACACTGCCAGCAGCACCACCAGGGTGACCGGCACGATGAAGACATGCAGTCCGGGCGCGGCCACCTCCAGGCCTTCGACCGCACTGAGCACGGACATGGCCGGGGTGATCACGCCGTCGCCGAAGAACAGCGAGGCGCCGAAGATGCCGAGGATGCCCACTACATAAGCCGAGCGCGAGCCATTGCGCAGCGTGCGCTGGGTCAACGCCATCAGCGCCATGATGCCGCCCTCGCCATCATTGTCGGCGCGCATGATGATGGTGACGTACTTCAGCGTCACCACCAGGTTCAGCGCCCAGAACGCCAGCGACAGCACGCCCAGCACGGTATCGTGGTCGCTGTTGAGCCCGTAGTGCGGCGAGAACGCCTCCTTCAGGGTGTACAGCGGGCTGGTACCGATATCGCCGAAGACCACGCCGATCGCACCGATGACCAGCGCCAGTCCTCCAGCGGAGGGGGCGTGGCCATGGCCGCCGGGGGCGGCTGCGTGCGGGGTTTGACTGCTGGACATGGGACTCCTGGCGAAGCTCAGGCGGTTTGTTGAAGGAAAGGAAGGCGGATCAACGCAGCGCCGACTGCAGCGCCTTGCGGATCACGGTGGCCACTTCGTCGCCTTCATTGAAGGCGTCCCGGGCCATGCGGGCGGCTTCAGCCGGCTTGTAGCCCAGCTGCTGCAGCGCCACGGTGGCATCGGACAGCGGGTCGGCCGGGGCCGGGCCACTGCCGGTGGGCAGCGCGCCGCCGGCACCGAACTGGGCCGCGCGGTCACGCAGCTCCAGCACCATGCGCTCGGCGGTCTTCTTGCCGATGCCCGGAATGCGGGTCAGCGCGGTGATGTCACCGGCCTGGACCATGCGCGCGAACTCCTCGACGGTGACGCCGGACAGCACGGCCAGCGCGATCTTCGCGCCGATGCCGCTGACCTTCTGCACGTCGCGGAACAGGCGCCGCTCGCCCTCGCGCAGGAAGCCGTACAGCGAGACGCTGTCTTCCTTCTGCGAGTAGTGGGTATACAGGGTGACCTCGCGGCCGAGCTCGGGCAGGTCGTAGAAGGTGCTCATCGGCGCCTCCAGTTCGTAGCCCACTCCGTTCACGTCCACCACCAGCCACGGCGGCGCCTTGTAGGCGACGATGCCGCGCAGTCGACCGATCATTGCGTGCAGCTCCTCATTTGCGGCCCCATGCCTGGCGGGCACTGAGCCCCAGGCGGTTGGCCGTCGCCCTTACGTGGGCATGGGTGATCGCCACCGCCAACGCGTCGGCCGCGTCGGCCTGCAGCTTGATTTTCAGGTTGAGCATGAGCCCGACCATGTGTTGAACCTGTTGCTTTTCGGCGCCACCGCGCCCGACAACCGCCAGCTTGATCTCGCTGGCAGCATATTCGTGCACCGGCAGGTCGCGCAGCACCACCGCCGAGATCGCCGCGCCACGGGCCTGGCCCAGCTTCAATGCCGAATCGGGGTTGCGGGCCATGAACACGCGTTCGATGGCCACTTCCTGCGGCTCATACTCGCGGCACAGGTCGGCCAGGCCCAGCACCAGCAGCTTCATGCGCTGCGGGAAGTCGTCAGCGCCCAGCAGCACCAGCGGCTGGTGGTGCACGTAGCTGACGCGTCCGGTGGCATCGACATCAATGATGCCGACCCCGGTCCGCTGCGAACCGGGGTCGATGCCGAGGATGCGGGTCATGCTGCACTCCTGGCGGGGCGGAACGGAATGCGCTGGCAGGCGTATGGGCTCATGACTGTCCGCGGTGACCGTTCAACGGCCCGCGCCCAGGCCGTCGAAGACGGCTCAGGCGTAGGCGTCGGCGCCGAGTTCGGCGTTGGAATACACGTCCTGCACGTCGTCCAGGTCTTCCAGCATGTCCAGCAGCTTCTTGACCTGCAGGGCGACCTCGCCCTCGACCTTGATGTCGTTGTCGGCGCGGAAGGTGATCTCGGCGTGGTCGGCGACATGGCCAGCGGCGGTCATCGCGTCCTTGACTGCGCTGAACGCGTCAGGGCTGGTGACCACATCGATCGAGCCATCGTCCGGATAGACCACGATGTCATCAGCGCCGGCCTCGATGGCCGCCTCGGTGATGGCTTCCTCGTCGGCACCCGGGGCGAAGCTGAGCACGCCCAGGCGCTTGAACATGAAGGCCACCGAGCCTTCGGTGCCCATGTTGCCGCCGCACTTGCTGAACGCATGGCGGACATCGGCCACGGTGCGCACGCGGTTGTCGGTCAGGCAGTCGACGATCACGGCCACGCCACCCGGGGCGTAGCCTTCGTAGCGGATTTCCTCGTAGTCGACGCCTTCCAGTTCACCGGTGGCCTTCTTGATGGCGCGCTCGATCACGTCCTTGGACATGTTCACGGCCAGGCCCTTGTCCACCGCCACGCGCAGGCGCGGGTTGTTGTTGGGGTCGCCTCCACCGCCGCGCGCGGCAACGCCGATCTCGCGGATGATCTTGGTGAAAATCTTGCCGCGCTTCGCGTCGGACGCGTTCTTGCGGGCTTCGATGGAGGGGCCTCTACCCATGGGTGCTACCGTCTGGCTGCTTCAGGATCAAGGCGCGGATTCTACCTGATCGGGGGCGGCAACCGTGTCTAGGGCGGAGATGCCGTCGCGCATGGCCCGGCGAAGCGCGTGCGAACCAACGGTTCGCATCCACCAAGGCAGGACGGTCCGCACCCACCGAGCCAGGGCGGTCGCCCCTACCAGATTACGCGGCGGCGGCGTCGCGGCTGTGGTCGAACTGGCCGTGGCGCAGGAAATGCGCGGTCTGCCGCGCGGCATCCGGCGACACCACGAGGCCGCTGTGGCTGGTGCGCACCACGCAATGATCGGTCAGGCCCGGCAGGCGGGTTTCGGCCAGGGCCACAGTGCCATCGGAGGCGTCGTCCATCGCGCCCAGCAGGCTGCCCAGACCATGCGGCACCGAACCGGCGATCAGCCCGACCTCGGCCTTGCCCTGCCAGTCCGGCAGGCCGTCCAGCAGCAGCTCGCTGCTGCGCCCCAGCGCCAGGCCCCAACCATGATCGGACAACGAGCGCGCGGTGCCACTGCCGCGCAGCGGTGAACCCAGGCAGACCACGCGCTGCACCGGCAGCTGCGGATTGCGCCGCAGCGCTTCCAGCGCCAGCAGCCCGCCCAGGCTGTGGCCGACCAAACTCAGTGGGCCGGCGTCGGCCAGCCGCTCCAGCAGCTGCGGTACGGCCACGTCCGGCCCACCGAACACCGAGGAATAACCAAACGCGTGCACCTGGAAGCCGCGCGCGCGCAGGCGCCAGGCCAGCGGCCCGACCCAGGCGCGGGCATTCCAGATGCCATGCAGCAGCAATACGGGGGGAGTCATGCAAACAGCCTGGCGGTCAGCGGGGCAGGAACGTACGGTGATTGAACACGCGCGCGCAGCAAGCGGCAGTGAACATCAGGCCGCGCCCGGTGCGCGGCGCAGGATGAATTCGAGATCGTTCGTGTCGCCCACCGGGAACAGGTATTCGCCGGCCTTCTCGAACCCGTAGCGGGCGTAAAAGCGCTGTGCGCCGAAGTTCTCCGACCACACGCCCAACCACAGGGTGCGCGGGCCCTCGTGTTCCAGCCAGGCCAGCGCGGTTTCCAGCAGGCGGCTGCCCCAGCCGCAGCTTTGCTGCGTCTTGATCAGGTACAGGCGCTTGAGTTCGCCGTCACCGGGCTTCACGTCCGGGTGCGGCAGGCCACAGGGGCCGGCGGCGGCATGGCCGACCGCCTCCCCGTCCAGCTCCAGCAGCCACACCGCGTAATCCGGGTGGGCCAGGATCACGCGCTGGCGCTCGACCGTGTAGGCCTCCTCAAGGAAGGCCTGCAGGTCCTGCGGCGGATACAGATGGCCGAAGGTTTCGGTGAACGTGCGGGCGGCCAGCGCCGACAGGGTCGGCGCGTCGTCCACGGTGGCGCGGCGGATGGAATACATGCAGGAAGTTGACGTCAGCGCGAAGGGGCGGTCAAGCCTTTTCCGACGATTCCGCTTCTTCGTCTTCCTCGTCCTCTTCCTCGTATTCCTCTTCGTCCTCGTCTTCTTCGCCTTCCTCGTCCTCGTCGTACTCTTCCTCTTCGTCGTCCTCGTAATCCTCGACGCCGAAGTCTTCTCCATCCCAACGGCCTTCACCGTCGGCGACGAAGGTCAGGGCCATCGCGGCCGGGTTGGTACCGACGCGGACCAGCCAACCACCGAACACGCGTGCACGCTCGGTGACCAGGTTGGCCTCGGAGCCTTCATTGCCCAGCTTTTCCCACTCCAGCGAAAACGCAAACTCGGTCATTGCCTGGATCTCCTGATCAGTTGGTCTTGGGGCGAACCTGGATGTGCACTTCGGCCAGCTGCGCGTCGACGATCGGCGACGGCGCGTCGGTCATCAGATCCTGTGCACCCGTGGTCTTCGGGAACGGGATGACGTCGCGGATCGACTCGGTGCCGGCCATCAGCGCGGCGATGCGATCGATGCCGAAGGCGATGCCACCGTGCGGCGGTGCGCCGTAGTTCAGCGCGTCGAGCAGGAAGCCGAACTTGGCACGGGCTTCTTCGGCACCGATGCCCAGCAGCTCGAACACCGCGCTCTGCATGTCCGGACGGTGGATACGGATCGAACCGCCGCCGATCTCATTGCCGTTGAGCACCATGTCGTAGCCGCGCGAAACGGCGGTACGGGCATTGGCGCGCAGGTCGGCGATGTCGTCCACGGCCGGTGCGGTGAAGGGGTGATGCAGGGCGACGTAGCGCTGTTCTTCCTCGTCCCACTCGAACATCGGGAAGTCGGTGACCCACAGCGGTGCCCAGCCGTCGGCGACCAGGCCGAAGTCCTTGCCGGCCTTCAGCCGCAGCGCGCCCATGAAGTCGGAGACCTTGTTGTAGCCGCCGGCACCGAAGAACACGATGTCGCCGTTGCCGGCGCCGACGTGGGCAACCAGCGCGGCGAACGACGCTTCGCTGAAGAACTTCTGGATCGGCGAGCTGATTTCGCCGTTGTCGGCGATCTTGATGTAGGCCAGGCCCTTGGCGCCGTACTTGGCGGCATGCGCGGCGTATTCGTCGATCTGCTTGCGCGACAGCGACGCACCGCCCGGGATGCGCAGCGCGGCAACGCGGCCCTCGGCATCATTGGCCGGGCCGGTGAACACCGGGAACTCGCTGCCCTTGACCAGTTCGGCCACGTCCACCAGCTCCAGCGCGATGCGCAGGTCCGGCTTGTCCGAGCCGTAGCGGCGCATGGCCTCGGCCCAGGTCATGCGCGGGAAGCTGGCATCCAGCTGCACGTCCACCACTTCCTTGAAGATGGCGCGGATCATGTCCTCGACGAAATCCTGCACGTCGCGCTCGCGGACGAAGGCGAATTCCATGTCCAGCTGGGTGAACTCCAGCTGGCGATCGGCACGCAGGGCCTCGTCGCGGAAGCAGCGCGCGATCTGGTAGTAGCGGTCGAAGCCGGCCACCATCAGGATCTGCTTGAACAGCTGCGGGCTCTGCGGCAGTGCGTAGAACTCGCCCGGGTGCATGCGCGCCGGCACCAGGAAGTCGCGTGCGCCTTCCGGGGTGGCCTTGGTCAGGATCGGGGTTTCGATGTCCTGGAAGCCCTTTTCGTCCAGGTGGCGGCGCAGCGCCTGCACCAGCTTGATGCGGGTGCGCTGCATGCGCTGCATTTCCGGGCGGCGCAGGTCCAGGTAGCGGTACTTCAGGCGGGTTTCCTCGCCCGGGTTCTCGTGGGCGTGGAACGGCAGCGGCGCAGCCTTGTTCAGCACGGTGATGGCGGTGGCGATCACTTCCACCTTGCCGGTGCGCATCTTGTCGTTCACCGCGTGGCGGGCACGCACGACGCCTTCCACCTGCAGCACATCCTCGTAGCCCAGCGACGCGGCCACCGCGAACACTTCGGCATTGTCGACCTCCACCGTCACCTGCACGATGCCTTCATGATCGCGGAGATCGATGAAGCAGACGCCGCCCTGGTTACGGGCCACGTCGGTCCAGCCGGCGAGGGTGACAGTCTGGCCAATCAGGGTCTCGTCGACCAGGCCGCAGAAGTGGGTACGCATGGGGGGAAGCTCCGCTGGAGAACGCCGGCACCGGGTGGGGGCCGGAAAGCCTCGTATTCTGCGGCCGAGGCCCCGGCTGGGGCAAATCCGGCCAGTCACACCGGCTTGATCGTCCCCCTCCCTATAGTCGGGCACCTGCCACCGTATGGGATGCCGCCATGAAACCGCTGTCCCTGGCCAGCCTGGCCGTGACCCTCAGCCTGGGTGCGCTGGGCACCCTTGCCCTGCCCGCCCCGTCCGCCTCTGCGCAGAACGGGGTGATCCGCTGCGAAAGCCAGAGCAACCGCGAACGGGTCTGCAACACCGGCTGGCGCGGCGCGCAGCTGGTCCGCCAGTTGTCTGGCAGCCCCTGCGAGGAAGGGCGCTCCTGGGGCAGCCGCAATGGCAGCATCTGGGTCACCAATGGTTGCCGCGCCGAGTTCGTCGAGGCCCGTGGTGGCTGGAGCGGCGGCAATGGCGGTGGCTGGGGAGGCAACAACGGTCGGCCCGGCGAGACCATCCGCTGCGAAAGCCAGAACAACCGCGAGCGCAGCTGCCCGGTCGGCTGGCGCAATGCCCGCCTGGTCCGCCAGTTGTCCGGCAGCCCTTGCGACGAGGGCCGTACCTGGGGTGTGCGCAACGGCGCGGTATGGGTCAGCAATGGCTGCCGCGCCGAATTCGCCGAGGCCCGCGGCTGGGGCGGTGGCGGCTGGGGCGGTGGCAACAGCAACTATTCCGTCACCTGCAGCAGCAACAACAACCGCTCGCAGACCTGCGACTGGGATGAGCGCCAGGGCCGGCCGGTGCTGCAGCAGCAGCTGTCGGGCAGCGCCTGCCAGGAAGGCCGCAGCTGGGGTTACTCGCGTGGTCAGGTGTGGGTGAGCAACGGCTGCCGGGCGCGCTTCGGCACGCGATGAGTGCAGGGTCGGGGTCAGAGCCCTCCGCAGGAGGGATCCGACCCTGGGATCACGGCGCGGGTGCTATGTCGTCGCCCCACGGTGGCGGTGGCAGGTCGACCGGCTTGCTCAGGTCGAACTGCACGCGGAAGCGGCGGCCGTCCGGGCGCGTCAGTTCGTAGACGAACGTCTGGTCCGGATCGATCTCCATCGCCCAGGTGTTGTGCGTGGAAGCCAGCATGTCGGCACGGCGGAACATCGCCACCGAATCGGCATCGGCAGGGAACTGCTGGCGCTCGGCGGTGCCCGGCGGCGTGCTGTCGCCACCGTACAGGGTGATTGCGTCGGGGCTGCCGTCTTCGTGGCGATGGTCGTGTTTCAGGCGCAGCCCGTTCGGCGTGCGGGTCAGCACCCAGGTCCGCGAGTGGTCATCACCGACATGGAACGGAATGCGCAGCTCGTGCGCCGGGTCGGCGCAGCCGCGCACATGCATGACCAGGCGCTGCCCGGCGAACGGATCCTTGGCGGTCGGTGCAGGCGTGTCCTCCACCACCTTGCCGACGTAGGCCTGGCCGCAATGTGCGGCGATGGCGGCCATGAACGCATCGGCCGGTGCGGTCGCCAGGTCATGGGCGACCGTATCGGAGCGCTGCGTGCACGCAGCGAGGCTGAGCAGGAGGGCGGCGGTAGTGGCAACGGCAATCGGTCTCATGCCCCAACCCTAACGGCCATGGACGATGGGCGCAAACCGCGCGCCAGTCCGGCTCAGCGCTCGGCAGACGGTGCTGCCGGCAATGCTTCGGTCGCCGCCACCGGTGCGGCCTCGCCCTCGCCGGCCGGCTCCTGCTCCACCGGATCAACGTCAAACGGTGTACGGAACACCAGCGACGGCAACAGCGTGGTCAGCGCCGCGTACAGCAGCAGCGCACCGAACAGCACCGCCGGAATCTGGAAGCGCTCACGCATGATCGCCGCCAGCACCAGGGTGAAGATCAGCGTCGGTGCCAGCGCCAGCGAGACCCGCAGGCTGCTGCGGAAGCTCTCGCCGAACATCACCCGGCGCTGCAGCCAGACCACGCCGATGCGCAGCGGCAGCACCACCAGGGTGATCACGATGCCCAGCCCCAGCGCCTCGAAGCTCAGCGCTTCGGCGGGCACCTTGGTGCCGGCGTTGAAGAAGTAGAACGGCACGAAGAACGAGGCGAACAGGCGCAGCGCGTGCAGGTTCTCGTGCGAGGCCAGCAGCGGCATGCGCTGGTGCAGCAGGCGCGCGACCAGGCCGGCGATGAATGCGCCAACCAGGTAGTACACGCCCAGCAGGTAGGTGATGTAGGCCGCCACCATGCCGACCATCACCAGCAGCGAGAATTCCGAGCCCGGCGCGTGCGGTGCGACCCAGCGGCCCAGCGCGATGAACAGCAGCGGCAGGCCGATCATCATCGCCAGCAGTGCCAGGCTGGACAACGCCATGTGCCCTGGATCACCGGCCTGCAGCACGATGAACAACGCCGCCAGCGCCAGCAGTTCGCCGGCGATGGCCTTGCTGGTCACCCAGAACCGCTCGTCTTCGCTGAGGCCCAGCCGCGACAGCGAGTCCATGATGAAGCCCGTGGACGGCGTCAGCA
Source organism: Stenotrophomonas sp. YJH_SMC_12-1 (assembly GCF_059370935.1). Taxonomy (NCBI): domain Bacteria; kingdom Pseudomonadati; phylum Pseudomonadota; class Gammaproteobacteria; order Lysobacterales; family Lysobacteraceae; genus Stenotrophomonas; species Stenotrophomonas sp. YJH_SMC_12-1. Next base: position 704,694 of record NZ_JCAFUD010000001.1, read on the forward strand.
GCGCCAGCGCCAGCAGCCCGGCGGCCTGCCACGGCAGCCCCGCATAACGCCAGGCCAGCCAGCCCACGCCGAACAGCGTGCCGGTACGGATCACCAGGTGCGCCAGCAGCGGCCACATGCCACGGCGCAGCGCCTGCAGGTCCACTTCCAGGCCGGCGAACAGGAACAGCGAGGAAATGCCCAGCGTGGCCAGCAGGCCGATCACCGCATCGTGGGCCTGGTCGCCCAGCCAGAGCATGCCGATGATGCCGAACAGCAGGCAGGTCAGCGGCGCGGGCAGGCTGAAACGCTGCAGCGCGCGCGGGATCACCAGCAGCGCGAAGATCAGCAGCAGGTAGATCAGTTCATGGCTCATGGGGGACTTCCGTGTGGTTCGAACGCGCGCAGGATGCGCGCGCCGAACCGATCCGGCAAGCCACGTTTGAATGACCCCGGTTACCTCATCCGATCAACCGGTCGGCAATCCGCCCCACCTGTGCCAGCACGCTAGCGCGTTGCTCGTAGCTGATCGCGCCCGCCTGCAGATAAGCCGTCAACACCCACGGGGCGCCTCCGGCTACGGGCCACAGCACGGCAATGTCGTTGCGCGCGTCTTCACCATTGCTGCCGGTCTTGTCACCCACGCGCCAGCGCTTGCCCAGGCCCGCGCGCAGGCAGGCGTCGCCGGTTTCGTTGTCGATCAGCCAGTCGGCCAGCTGCTGCCGCGAAGCCGGTTGCAGTACCTCGCCCAACACCACGCGCTGCAGGGTCGCGGCCATCGCCGCCGGCGTGGTGGTGTCGCGCGGGTCGCCCTTGGCAAAGCTGTTCAGCTCCGGCTCCAGGCGGTCACTGCGGCTCACCGTGTCGCCGCTGGCGCGCAGGAACGCGGTCACTGCGGGCGGGCCACCGACCACGCCGAACAGCAGGTTGGCGGCGGTGTTGTCGCTGGTGATGATCGTGGCACGGCACAGGTCGCGCACGGTCATGTCCTTGCCGGCGTGGCGGCGGGTGACCGGTGCATGCGAGAGCAGATCGGCCTCGCCCACCGGCACGCGCCTGTCCAGCAATGCCGGCATGCGTTCGGCCTGGCTGAGCGCGGTGGCTGCCAGCATGCTCTTGAAGGTGCTGCACATCGGGAAGCGCTCGTCCTGGCGATGACTGATGCGGCGACCGCTGGCAGTGTCCAGCAGGGTCACGCCGAGGCGTCCGGCGCAGGCCTTTTCCAGCGCGGCGAAATCACTGGCGGCGGTGATGGCGGCATCGGTGGGTGCGTTGGCGGTGGCCTTGCCCGCTGCACGTGCCAGCAGCGGCAAGGCAAGCGAGGAAGCCACGGCGGCACCACTGAACTGCAGGAATCGGCGACGGGCGAGCATGCGGGTTCTCCTGGGGGACCGCTCGATTATTGAAGCCTTGATCGGGGGCGACCAGCGCAAAAAATCTGCGAGAGACATTAGTTCGATTAATGTCTGACGCATTCAACCCCTTAATTTTCCGAAATGTTTCGTTGAAGCGTTAGGATCATCCATCACTCCAGCTCACGACTGCGCGATGCTGCACCCTACCCTGCCACTGAACGCGCTGCGCGCCTTCGAGGCCGCCGCCCGCCACCAGAACTTCACCCGTGCCGCGCTGGAGCTGTGTGTCAGCCAGGCCGCACTGAGCCACCAGATCCGTGGACTGGAGGACCGGCTCGGCATCCGCCTGTTCCATCGCCTCCCGCGCGGCGTGGCGCTCACCGACGAAGGCGCGGCGCTGTATCCGGTGCTCAACGAATCGTTCGAGCGCATCTCCGCCAGCATCGCGCGTTACACCGGCGGACCTGCGCGTGAAGTGCTGACCCTGGGCGTGGTCGGCACCTTCGCCACCGGCTGGCTGCTGCCACGGCTGGCCGCGTTCGAGGCAGCGCACCCGGACATCGAGCTGCGCCTGCAGACCCACAACAACCGCATCGACCTGGCCGGCGAAGGGCTGGACCTGGCGATCCGCTTTGGTGATGGCGACTGGCAGGGCCAGGCGTGCACGGCGATCCTCGACGCGCCGTTTGCACCGCTGTGCGCACCGGCACTGGCGCGGCGCCTGAAACAGCCACGCGACCTGGGCACGCTGCCGCTGCTTCGTTCCTACCGCAGCGACGAATGGCCGCGCTGGCTGCAGGCGGCCGGGGTCAGCGGCGTGGAAGCGCGCGGGCCGGTATTCGATTCCTCGTTGACGGTCGCGATGGCGGCCGCCGGTGGCGCCGGTGTGGCCTTGCTGCCGCTGCGCATGTTCGAGCAGGAACTGGCCGAGGGTCGCCTGCTGCAGCCGTTCAGCACCACGCTGGAGCTGGGGCGCTACTGGCTGACGCGGCTGCGATCGCGTGCCGAACGTGAGCCGGCCAGGCGCTTCCGCGAATGGCTGCAGGCACAGGGCGGGTAGGCAGTGCCGGCCGCTGGCCGGCAATCCCTTGATCGTTGTGGGCGCATCGCGCTGCCGGCCAGCGGCCGGCACTACCGGTCAGGACTCGAGCAGTTCCATCCAGGCGGCTTCGGCCTTTTCCAGCTGCGCGGCGGCGGTTTCGCGATCGCGGCCAAGCACGGCCATGCGCGTGGCATCGGCGTAGTTGGCCGGGTCGGCCAGCTGGCGGTCCAGCTCGGCCAGGGCACCTTCCAGCTCGGCCACCTTGGCTTCAGCGGCGGCCAGCTTGTGCGGGTTCACCGGCTTCTTCTGCACCACCTGCGCCACCGGGGCGGTCTTGACCACCACCGGCTCTTCCACCTGTTCCATGCGCGCCTTGGTTCCCTGCGCCTGCGGGCGGGTACGCAGCCACGCGGCGTAGGCGTCCAGGTCGCCATCGAACGGCTCGACCACGCCATCGGCCACGCGCCAGTAGGTATCGCAGACCAGGCCGATCAGATGGCGGTCGTGCGAGACCATCACGATCGCGCCTTCGAAGGTGGCCAGTGCTTCGGCCAGCGCTTCGCGCATTTCCAGGTCAAGGTGGTTGGTCGGTTCGTCCAGCAGCAGCACGTTCGGCTGCTGCCAGGCGATCAGCGCCAGCGCCAGGCGCGCGCGCTCGCCACCGGAGAAGCCATCGACCGGCTCGAACGCGCGGTCACCCGGGAAGTTCCACTTGCCGAGGAAATCGCGGAACGACTGGTTCGGTGCGTCCGGGGCGATCTCGCGGAAATGCTCCATCGGCGACTGGCCTTCGTGCAGCGACTCCACCGTGTGCTGGGCGAAGTAGCCGATCTTCAGGTCCGGGTGCGCCATGCGCTCGCCGACGATCGGTGCCAGCTCGCCCACCAGGGTCTTCACCAGGGTGGTCTTGCCGGCACCGTTCGGGCCGAGCAGGCCAATGCGCTGGCCCGCTTCCAGACCGAAGCCCACGTTGTGCAGGATCACTGCGTCCTTGCCGTAGCCGGCCTCGACATGGTTCAGGCGGATCAGCGAGAACGGCAGCTTGGCCGGCGGCGCGAACTCGATGCGGAACTCGCGCTCGGCGCGCACTGCTTCGGTGCCGGCCAGCTTGGCCAGGCGCTTCATGCGGCTCTGCGCCTGCGCGGCCTTGCTGGCCTGTGCCTTGAAGCGGTCGATGAAGCTCTGCAGGTGGGCGCGCTCGGCCTGTTCCTTCTCGTGCGCGATCTGCTGCTGGCGCAGCTGTTCGGCGCGCTGGCGCTCGAAATCGGTATAACCGCCCGGGTAGAGCTTGGCGCCGCCGCCGTGCAGGTGCAGGGTGTGGGTGGCCACGTTGTCGAGGAACTCGCGGTCATGCGAGATCAACAGCAGGGTGCCGGGGTACTTCAGCAGCCACTGCTCCAGCCAGTACACCGCGTCCAGGTCCAGGTGGTTGGTCGGTTCGTCCAGCAGCAGCAGGTCGCTGGGCATCATCAGCGCGCGGGCCAGGTTCAGGCGTACGCGCCAGCCGCCGGAGAACGAGGACACCGCGCGGTGGTGGGTCTCGGCCGGGAAACCGAGGCCGTGCAGCAGCTTGCCGGCGCGCGCTTCGGCGTCGTAGGCCCCCATCTCGGCCATCTTCGTGTGCGCGTTGGCCACCGCCTCCCAGTCTTCGCGCGCGGTTGCTTCAGCCTCTTCAGCCAGCACCGCAGCCACATCGGTATCCCCGCCCAGCACAAAGCTCAGCGCCGGGTCCGGCAGCGACGGGGTTTCCTGGGCCACGCTGGCGATACGGACCTTGCCGGGCAGGTCGACGTCACCCTTGTCGGCCTCCAGCTCGCCCTTCACCGCCGCGAACAGGCTGGACTTGCCAGCACCGTTGCGGCCGACGACGCCCACCCGGTAACCGGCGTGCAGGGTCAGGTCGACATTGGACAACAGCAGCCGCTCGCCGCGGCGCAAGGCGAAATTACGAAGGGAGATCATCGGGGGAGGGGTCCATATAACCGGATGGAATGTGCTGGTGAGCACTGTTCCTGCGACGTAATTCTAGCGTTAACGAATACTTGACGCGCCCCGGGATGCGCGGCGGCAGGCCAACTCTCTCCCTCGTCGGCCCCGCGCAGCCCCCGGGCCCCACCTCCCGCCGCTGCCCTCTGCCGCTAAATGGTTGCTGCTGCAACGTTTTTTCCTGTTGCAACCATTTGACAGGCACTGAATATCCCGTTAATTCCTGCCTTGCGCACCGCAACAACCGCCGTCCGCCTCACCCCCGTGATGTCGATTCCGGTGCCACCCCCGCCAACCGGAGCCCCATCCCGATGACCCGCAAGACCAGCCTGATCGCCGCCGCCGTCGCTGTCGCACTCGGTGGCTCTCCGTTCGTTGCCGCTGCCCAGCAGGCCGGCACCGCCGCCAACACCCTGGACACGGTGATCGTCACCGGCACCCGCGTGGCCGACCGCACCGTCGCCGAATCGCAGTCGCCGATCGACATCATCACCCCTGAAGTGCTGCAGTCCACCGGCACCAGTGAACTGGCCACCGCACTGTCGCGCGCCCTGCCCTCGCTGAACTTCCCGCGCCCGGCCTTGACCGACGGCACCAGTGGCGTGCGCCCGGCGCAGCTGCGCGGCCTGTCGCCGGACCAGGTGCTGGTGCTGGTCAACGGCAAGCGCCGCCACACCTCGGCGATGATCAACGTCAACGGCAGCATCGGCCGTGGCTCGTCGGCAGTGGACATCAATGCGATCCCGATTGCCGCCATCGAGCGCGTGGAAGTGCTGCGCGACGGTGCGTCGGCACAGTACGGCTCGGACGCCATTGCAGGCGTCATCAACATCGTGCTCAAGGGCAGCGGCCGTGGCGGCAGCCTGGCCGTGGACTACGGCCAGTACTCGGCCGGTGACGGCAACAAGTACCAGCTCTCCGGCGATACCGGCGTCGAGTTCGGCAACGGCCGTGGTCGCGTGCACGTGGCTGGCCAGATCAGCCAGCAGGACGAGAGCAACCGCGCCGGCCCGTACCGCGGCACCACCCCGAACACCGGCAACTTCCCCAGCATCGGCCAGAAGACCTTCATCGTCGGCGACCCGCGCGTGGATGCCACCGCCGCGTCGGCCAACGCCAGCTTCGACTTCAGCGACCACGTGACCGGCTACGCCAGCGCGCTGCTCAGCAACCGCGACATCACCTCGTTCGCGTTCTACCGTTCGCGCAACCACAGCGGGCAGAGCGCGCTGCTGGCGCAGACCTACCCCGACGGCTTCGTGCCGGAGATCAACCAGTATTCGAAGGACCGCTCGCTGGTGGCCGGGGTCAAGGGCAACACCGACAACGGCTGGACCTGGGACCTGAGCCTGAACCACGGCGAGAACACCCTCGACTTCCACACCCGCAACAGCATCAACTACAGCCTCGGCGCAACCAGCCCGCGCTCGTTCTACGACGGCACGCTGAAGTACCAGCAGGACATCTTCAATGCCGACCTGACCAAGTCACTGGACTGGGGCCTGGCCTACCCGGTCACGCTGTCCTTCGGTGGTGAGTACCGCAAGGAAAAGTGGGACCAGAACCCGGGCGAGCTGAACTCGTACACCGGCAGCGGCGCGCAGGGCTTCGCGGGCTTCACCCCGACCAATGAAGTGCATGCGGACCGCCACAACTACGCGGTCTATGCTGGCCTGGAAGCGGACCTGACCGAGAAGTTCTCGGCCGGCATCACCGGCCGCTACGAGGACTACTCGGACTTCGGCGACCGCTTCTCCGGCAAGCTGTCGGCGCGCTATGCATTCACCGACAAGGTCGCGCTGCGGGCCACCGCCTCCAGTGGCTTCCGTGCACCGTCGCTGGCGCAGCAGGGCTACCAGGCAGTCACCAGCCAGTTCCTCAATGGCGTATTCGTCGAGCGTGGCACCTTCCCGACCACCAGCCCGGCCGCGCAGGCGCTGGGCGCCTCGCCGCTGAAGGCTGAAACCTCCACCTCCTACAGCCTGGGCCTGGTGCTGCAGCCGGCCGACCGCCTGTACATCACCGTCGACGCCTACCAGATCGACATCGATGACCGCATCGCATTGTCGTCCAGCATCACCACCAACGCGGCCACCAGCGCGCTGCTGGGCACCCTGGGCCTGCCGCAGGTGACCGCGTTCTCCTACTTCACCAACGGCCTGGATACGCGCACACGTGGCGTCGACTTCGTGTCCAGCTATACGGTGCCGTTCAGCGCCAGCAGCCTGGAGCTGACCGCTGCGTACAGCTACAACGACACCGAAGTGCGCCGCGTCGGCGGCACCCCGGCGGTGTTCGGAACGCTGGGCCTGACCCAGTCGCTGATCGGTCGCGACGAAATTGGCCGCATCGAGGACAGCTACCCGCGCGACAAGGCGATCCTGAGCGGCACCTGGCGTTCGGACCACTGGGAACTAGGCCTGGCCGCCACCCGCTACGGCAAATTCACCGTGCGCAACTCGGCCACCGCGCTGCGCGACCAGACCTACGGCGATGCCTGGGTGGTGGATGCTTCGGCCAGCTACAAGCCGAGCAGCAACTGGACGCTGACCGTGGGCGCCGACAACCTGCTGGACAAGTACCCGGACCGTACCGAAGATCTGCAGAACTCCACCTTCGGCATGCTGCCGTACAGCAACTACTCGCCGTTCGGCTTCAACGGCGCGTATGTGTACGGGCGGATCAAGTACACCTGGTAAGCGACGCTCTGGTAGTGCCGGCCGCTGGCCGGCAACTCCTAGCCACATCTCTCACACCCGCCGGAGTGATCCGGCGGGTGTTTTGTTATGTGCTGCGGGCAAGATCAGCCGCGCGGCTGGCAATTGGACGTGCGATGACCTTCTACGATCACACGGACAGACTCAAGACAGTTGTCCAGACTGTCAAAATTCACGCTCACTTGAAGACCAGGCAGCGACCACCTCGCGCTGCCAAACGTTCCTTCATCAAGCCAACGACTGGCTCGTTGATCCATGCGCTCTTCGAGAATGGACGGCGGATCATCGAATTGAAGGCCGAATGGCAGCGGCCCAGCCCAGGCTCTTGAGTTTCCCAGTCGATCGCGGACGAAACTGATGCCGGTGCATACCGGATGGCTACCGGGCACGCCCTGCCTACTGTCAAAGTAAAGGATGAAGCCATGCTCGTCGGCTCTATCAACGACCTCGCTGCTCGCCTCCGCCATCAGACTCGCAAGACCAAGGTCCCGGAACGCGACCTCGAAATCGGGGTCATTGGTCGATCTGCCGAGGACAGCGAGCACCTGCTCCGCCGAAGGGTACTCGCGCGTTGCCGGTGCGCAAGCCAATGGATGCATGGGAATTCCCAAGCTGATATCAAAGATCCCACACGCTCCTGCCTGTTTGATGCATCCAGCCTGATACGTCAGACGGATGCGGTAGTCAGGCAACCACCACGCGTCACGCCTGCCGGCGTGCAAGCTGTCCCCAAAGCCCGCCGTGGCGAGCCTTTCGCGCGCTGTCGTCCTATCGTCCTCCCATTGCAGGCCAAACAGCAGGTCGCCTTCGTACCTGCGCATGACATCCGGAATGCCGGCCGTCACCGCAACGTTGGTGAAGATCAGCTCACCGCTCTTGCCGTGCGAAGCAATGGATCGCCCGTTCCAGTAGTTGCGCTCGCTGAAGGAGAACAGCATGCCCCGCGCGCTCACACGCACAATCGCCTCGTAAGGGCTTTTGGCAGGCCGGGCCAGCTCTGGCCTTCGCCTGACGCCAAGCGACTGCAGCATCGTTGAGACGGCTGGGTCAGTGGCGCTTCTGCCAAACAGGGCTGTTATCGCCTGTAGGTCCATTCATTCCTCTTGTGGCAGCCCCAGGCTGACGCAGCGGACTCCCCTTTCACCGTCGTAGTCGACAGCCAGCTCCAGCTTTCCGAGCATCCATGCGTCGACATTGCCAGACAGACCAAACACCGTTGGCGCCCCCAGATCGACAGATGCGTCCGACCTGATCTGGTCCCTGGACATCAGGAAGTTCAGGCCGAAAGGCATCGGCCCTTCATACTGGGTGCCGGTGTCATTTCGCCAGCCCCAGAAGATCACGTCGGTGAGCATCCAGGGGCCATCATCGATGTCGTGATAGGCGGTCTCTGAGACCAGACCGGCATCCTTGAATTCAAGCTGCAGTCCAGCAGCGTCATCTACCCAGATCCGGTGACCACTGACACCCAGGCGGTAATCATCCAGATTCTGAAGCTGGATTCCGATCCTGGAAAAGATGGTTTCGAGCTCCTTCGATTCCGAATCTCTACCGATCGCGGCGATGAACTCTTCAACGGTGGGATGATTCATGAAATTCCGCCTATCTGTATGGGCGAGATGCGCCTACGTAGCGCTTACGGATGGTGATCGCTACGCTTGATGGGGATGCTCAACGAGATGCAGCGGATCGAGTCATCTGGACCAGAGAAATCAACCGCAAGCTCCAAGCCACTGACGCACCAGACATCCACCTCACCATCAAATCCCATTTCAACAGCATTCCCTGCACTCAACGCGGCGAGTCGCTCCCTTACATGCTGGCGCAGCATGGAAAAGCTCAGTCCACAGGGCAACGGGCCTGAGTAGGCAGGCTTCTCCTTCCTGACTTTGTTCTTCTTACTCACTCTCGCTCCCAGAGCGCTACGCTCGTCAGTACCCAGGGCCCTTCGTCCAGGTCGTGGTAAGGAATGTCCACCAGCAGCCCGACGTCCTTGAATTCCAACTGCAGCGTATTTTCCTCGTCAGTCCAGAACCGCATTCCCGCCAACTTCAACGGATAGTGACGAAAGTCGCGCTCACCAATTTCCAGATCAAGGAGCAAGCGGGACAGGGGCGCCGAGCTTGTGTCTTGACCTATCGCCTGAATCACTACGTCAATGCCGGGAAGCTTCATGTGGTCGTTCGCCCATGCGGTCTGGAGAGAGCAGGCCCCTCTGATTGGTCAGCAGAACGGAGTAGCGGACACATGGTGACGTGTTCCGGACTCGAGGAACCCTCCGCCAGATTGCAAACTTCAGCCCCGTCGCCTGCGCCTCCCGGCCGGCCACCGGCCCTTGGATGCTGTCGCATCGACTGAAAACCTTGGCGCACAGGGGCAAAGGGTCCTGCGATGGCACCGCCGCGTATCGAACCCATCCCCTTCCCGTGCCTTTCTCGGGTGGCGTCGGCCTGGCTGCGGTTCACGGTCCAGAGCCACTGGCCACCCCAAACAGGTCCGATCCCGACAGCGCCACCCTCGACCGCCCCGCACACGCCAGGCCGGACGCCGACCACTGATGGCTCCGCCCACGCAACGATCCGATACGCTGGCCCGGTTTGCCGTATCTGGCCGCATCGGTGAAAATCGGGGCATTCCCCCGATTTCCTGCGAGTGCCGATGCACCATGACACCGACCTGATCAACATCGTTGCCGTTGGCCTGGGGCTCGCCTTCATCTTCGGCGCGCTGGCCAACAAGCTCCGCTTGTCTCCCCTGGTCGGTTACCTGGTTGCTGGCATCTGCGTAGGTCCGTTCACCCCCGGCTTCGTCGCCGACCAGGCGCTGGCCAACCAGCTGGCCGAGCTGGGCGTGATGCTGCTGATGTTCGGCGTCGGCCTGCACTTCTCGCTGAAGGACCTGATGGCGGTCAAGGCCATCGCCATTCCCGGTGCCATTGGGCAGATCGCAGTGGCCACCCTGCTCGGCTGGGGCGTGGCCTCGCTGATGGGCTGGCCGGCCATCCATGGCGTCATCTTCGGTTTCTCGCTGGCTACCGCCAGCACCGTGGTGCTGCTGCGGGCGATGGAAGAACGCCGCCTGCTGGAGACGATGCGCGGCAAGATCGCGGTCGGCTGGCTGATCGTGGAAGACCTGGCCTGCGTGCTGGCACTGGTGATGATGCCGGTGATGGCCGGCGTGTTCGGCCCCGACGCGGCCAAGGAATCGCACTCGCTGGGCAGCGTGCTGGCCGACATCGGCTGGACCTTCGTGCAGCTGGGCCTGTTCGTGGCGGTGATGCTGGTGGTCGGGCGCCGGGTCATCCCGTGGATCCTGGAACGCATCGCCGGTACCGGTTCGCGTGAGCTGTTCACCCTGTCCGTGCTGGCGATCGCGCTGGGCGTGGCGTTCGGCTCGGCGATGCTGTTCGGCGTCTCGTTCGCGCTGGGCGCGTTCTTTGCCGGCATGCTGCTCAACGAATCGGAGCTGAGCCACAAGGCCGCGCATGATTCGCTGCCGCTGCGCGATGCGTTCGCGGTGTTGTTCTTTGTGTCGGTCGGCATGCTGTTCGACCCCAACATCATCGTACAGCACCCGTGGCAGGTGCTGGCCACGGTGCTGATCATCATGTTCGGCAAGTCGGCCGCCGCGTTCTTCATCGTGCGTGCGTTCGGCCACCCGACCAGCACCGCGCTGACCATCTCTGCCAGCCTGGCGCAGATCGGCGAGTTCGCCTTCATCATCGCCGGCCTCGGCGTGGCGCTGCAGATCCTGCCGAAGGAGGGCCAGTCGCTGGTGCTGGCCGGGGCACTGGTGTCGATCATGCTCAACCCGCTGGTGTTCGGCCTGCTCGACCGTTGGCAGGCCAAGCAGGAGCAGTCTCCGCAGGTACCCGAGCCGCCCGAAGCGATCGGCCCGTCGCGCGACCTGCATGACCACGCCATCGTGATCGGCTATGGCCGGGTGGGCAGCGAACTGGCGCAGGTGCTGCGCGACCGTGGCGTGCCGGTGCTGGTGATCGATGACAACAAGGAACACGTCGAGCAGGCGCACGCCAAGGGCCTGGCGGCGATCCGCGGCAGTGCCGCTGCCGACCGGGTGCTGGCCGAGGCCCATCCGGAACGCGCGAAGATCGCGGTGCTGGCGATTCCGCAGCCGCTGGAAGCCGGTGAGGCACTGGCCAAGCTGCGGGCGATCAACCCGGACCTGACCCTGCTGGCGCGTGCGCACAGCGACGCCGAGGTGAAGCATCTGCTGGAACACGGTGCGGATGGCACAGTGATGGCCGAACGTGAGCTGGCGTATTCGCTGGCGGAGATGATCATGTCCACGCCGCCGTACCGGAATCTGGGGCAGCACAGCATTCCGGTGGTGTGAGGGGTGTGGGTGCGGCAGGGCTTGCAGCCCTGCACCTGCCAAGGCAACAGCAAAGGCAAAGGCAAAAGCTGACTATCCGTGGGATGGCGGGGTAGGTCCGGTTGCAGGGGACGCCGTGAATCCGTCCATGGAGGCTCGGTCGCGCCATCCATGGCGCTCACGCCCCTGCAACCGGACCCACCCCGCCTTCGACAGATTCCTGCGATCTGCCGGAACGGCGTTCTGCTCTGGTAGGTGTCGCCCTGGGTCGACACGTCGGCGCATGGGTCAGATCCGTTTTCCACAGGAAAACGGATCTGACCCCGGAAACAAAAAAGATCCCCGGTCGACCCGCATCGACCGGGGATCTGGATCGCCACGTTGCCATGCCTTGGAGAGGCAGTTCCACCGTAGCGCATCGCGGTGCCGGTGGTGATCGCCAGTAGCGATGACGACCAAGCGCGTGGCTATCAGGCGCCGGCCAGGGCCTGTTCCAGGTCAGCACGCAGGTCGCCGATGTGCTCGATGCCGATCGACAGCCGCACGGTGTCCTCGCTGACGCCAGCCTTGGCCAGTTCGGCGGCATCCAGCTGGCGGTGGGTGGTCGAGGCGGGATGGGTGGCCAGCGACTTCGCATCGCCGAGGTTGACCAGGCGGGTGAACAATTTCAGCGCGTCAAGGAAACGTGCGCCTGCCTCGCGCCCGCCCGGCAGGCCGAAGGTCAGCACGCCCGAGCCGTGCCCACCCAGATAGCGCTGCGCGGCGGCGTGCTCGGGATCGTCGGCCAGCCCGGCATAGCGCACCCACGCCACCTTTGCGTGTGACTTCAGGAACTGCGCGACGGCCAGTGCGTTGGCGTTGATGCGTTCCATGCGCAGGGCCAGGGTCTCGATGCCCTGCAGGATCAGGAACGCATTGAACGGCGACAACGCAGCACCGGTATTGCGCAGCGGCACCACCCGCGCGCGGCCGATGTAGGCCGCTGGCCCCAGGGCTTCGGTATAGACCACGCCGTGGTAGCTGGGGTCGGGCTGGTTGAGCCGCGCGAAGCGTTGGGGCTGTGCGGTCCAGTCGAAGCGGCCGGAATCGATGATCGCGCCGCCGAGGCTGGTGCCGTGGCCGCCCAGGTACTTGGTCAGCGAATGCACCACGATGTCGGCGCCGTGCTCGAATGGGCGCAGCAGGAACGGCGTGGCCACGGTGTTGTCGACGATCAGGGGCACGCCAGCGGCATGCGCGACCTCCGCAATCGCAGCGATGTCGGTGACGTTGCCGCGCGGGTTGCCGATGGATTCGACGAACACCGCCTTGGTGCGCTCGTCGATCAGCGCGGCGAACGCGGAAGGATCAGCCGGATCAGCAAAGCGCGCCTGGATGCCGTACTGCGGCAGGGTGTGCGCCAGCAGGTTGAGGCTGCCGCCATACAGCGCGCTGGAGGCGACGATGTTGTCGCCGGCCTCTGCAATGGTCTGGATGGCATAGGTGATCGCGGCCTGCCCCGAGGCCAGCGCCAGCGCACCGATGCCGCCTTCCAGCGCGGCCAGGCGCTGCTCCAGCACGTCGGTGGTGGGGTTCATGATGCGCGTATAGATATTGCCCGGTACCTTCAGGTCGAACAGGTCGGCGCCGTGCTGGGTGTCATCGAAGGCATACGCCACCGTCTGGTAGATCGGCACCGCCACCGCGCGGGTAGTCGGGTCGGGACGGTAGCCGCCGTGCACGGCCAGGGTTTCCAGTTGCCACTGCGGGTCGCTCATTGCGCCAGGCTCCATCCGGGGAAACCGCCACCATAGGCCAGCCGTCGCCGGCCGCTGAAAGCTGCTGGCGATGACGTCCATACCGGGGGTTATCAGGTTGGCCGCGATTCAGGCAGCGGTCACGGGGCGTTGATAGGCTTCGCCGCCGGGCGCTCCTGCCCGGGCACGGAGGCCCCACGCGCATGCAGCCATCCCCCTGGACACCCACCGCCAACGGCACCCCGACCCAGGTCTTGTTGGTGGAGGACGACCGTCGCTTGGCCGAGCTGGTCAGCGACTATCTCCACGAACATGGTTTCGCCGTGCAGCATGTCGCGCGCGGTGACCTTGCCGGCGCGGCCTGCCGCCAGCATGCGCCCGAGCTGGTGGTACTGGACCTGATGCTGCCCGGCCTCGGCGGCATCGACGTGTGCCGGCAGATCCGCAGTTTCTCCGACGTGCCGATCCTGATGCTGACCGCCTGCGAAGACGACATCGAGCAGGTGCTGGGCCTGGAATCGGGCGCCGATGACTATGTGCACAAACCGATCGAGCCGCGCCTGCTGCTGGCCCGGCTGCGTGCCCTGCTGCGGCGCCGCCATGGCAGCAGCAACACCGGTACACCCAGCCGTCTGATGCATGGCGAACTGCTGATCGACCGCATGCAGCGCGATGTGCACCTGCATGGTCAGCCGGTCGAGCTGGGCACCACGGAATTCGAGATCCTGTGGCTGCTGGCCAGCCAGCCGGGGCAGATCCTGTCGCGCGACCATATCCTGCAGGCGGTGCGCGGCATCGGCTTTGACGGCCTGGACCGCAGTGTCGATGTCAGCATCGGCAAGCTGCGCCGCAAGCTCGGCGATGATGCGCGCGAACCGCGGCGGATCAAGACCGTGTGGGGCCGTGGCTACCAGTTCAATCCGTCGGCCTGGACGGCATGAAGCGGCTGTTCCTGTGGTTGTGGTTTATCACGGGTGCCTGCTTCCTGGTGTCGGTGTTCTTCCTCAACCACATCCTGGACGGCATCTACACGCCCGTGCAGGATCGCGTCTTCGTCCAGCAGGTGCGTGGTCAGGTGTACGCCCTGCGCAGTGGCCTGGCCGGCCTGGATGCCGACCAGCAGCGTGAGCGCCTGCAGCAGTGGCAGCCACACTACGGCATCGCCCTGACCCTGCTCGACAAACCTCCCGCACTCGACGCGCAGGAACAGGTGGCCGTGAAGGCCGATGGTTTCATCGTGCGCGATCAATACCAGCAGGTCCTGCTGCCCATCGAGGGCAGCGATGGCCGCTGGCTGCACCTGCGCCTGCCTGGCGCGGTGCAGATGACGACGTACATGACCATCGCCGCCTACCTCAGCATCCTGCTGCTGGTGGGCGCCAGCCTGTACGCGTGGGTGCGCCTGCTCTGGCGCGACCTGGAAGCGCTGCGCCGGCATGCCGACCGCATCGGTTCGGGCGATCTGCAGGCACGTGCACAGGTCTCGCCACGCTCGCAGATCCGGGTCATCGTCGACCACTCCAACCGCATGGCGGCACGCGTGGCCGAACTGGTGCAGCGCCAGCGCGACCTGACCCATGCGATCTCGCACGAGCTGCGCACGCCGATCGCGCGCGTGGCCTTCGGCCTGGACCTGATGCAGGACAGCGATGACCGCGAACGCCGCGAACGGCTGGCGCAGGGCCTGCACGGTGACCTGGCCGAGCTCAACCGGCTGGTCAGCGAACTGCTGGCTTACGAACGGCTGGAGCATCCCAGCGAGGGCGAGCCGATGCAGCGCATCGAAGCCAATGACTGGCTGCAGGCCTGCCTGGCCGATGCGCGCCGTGATGCCGAACGTGCCGGGGTGGTACTGCGCGTGCAGCCCAGTGCGTTGCCGCGGGTGGATGCCGAACCACGCCTGCTGCAGCTGGCACTCAGCAATCTGGTGGGCAATGCGCTGCGCCATGCGCGTTCGCAGGTGGAAGTCTCGCTGGTCGGTGTCAGCGGCCGCGCCTGCCTGCGTGTGGACGACGACGGTCCCGGCATTGCCGAAGCCGATCGCGAGAAGGTGATGCGCCCGTTCACCCGCCTGGATGACAGCCGCAGCCGCGATACCGGGGGCTTCGGCCTGGGCCTGGCCATCGTCAGCCGCATTGCCGTCCGCCACGGCGGCGAGCTTCGCATCAGCCGCGCCACGTTGGGCGGCGCGCGCCTGGAGATGCACTGGCCGCTGGCTGCCAGCTGAACGCCCTTGGGCGCAATTACAGTTGATTACAACTCCCGCACAACTGCGGACGGATCGGTCGCCGGCGTATCGCCACGCTAGTGACCCTGCAGCACTCGCCGGATGCGCGTGCTGCCTTCCTCCCATTGTCGAGAGTTTCCATGTCCCAGCTTCGCCGTTCCCCCGCCCTGCTCTGCCTGGCCCTGTTGCCGCTGTTCGCCGCACCGATCGCCCACGCCAAGGATGACCACTGGACCTTCGAGGTCGCTGCCGGCGGTGGCGTGGCGCCGCGCTACAGCGGCAGCGAGGAGTATCGTGCGACGCCGTCGTTGTCCTTTGATGTCACCTCGCCGGGTGGATGGTTTCTGGGCACCAGTGGCATTGGCTGGGGCACCTCCATCGGCGAACACACCCGCGTGCGCGCGTATGTCGGCGCCAGCGGCATCCGCAAGGAAAAGGACTCGCTGCTCGGCGGTTCCGACTTCCTGCGCGGCATGGGTGATATCGATGCCCGTCCCCTGGTCGGCGTCTCGGCTGGTTATACGCTGGGCGAAGCCGTGCTGAGCGGCTCCTGGCAGTTCACCCGCAAGGACGAGGACAAGGCCGAGAACGGCCTGGCCACCCAGCAGATCCATCTGAACCTGAGCATGCCGCTGTTCGACCTGGCCGGCGGCGTGGTCAGCGGCAGCGTGTCCACCGACTACGGCAACCGCGGCTACATGCAGACCTGGTACGGCGTCAGCCCGGAACAGGCGGCGCGTACCGGCTTTGCCGAGCACAAGCCAAAGGCCGGCCTGGTCAGTGCCGGTGTCGGCCTGAAGTGGAGCCACCGCGTGGGCCGCAACGGCAACTGGTACATCTCGGCCGAAGGCACGCGCCTGCTCGGTGATGCCGCCGACAGCCCGATCGTGCAGAAGGCGAACCAGTTCGGCTTGATGAGCGGCTATACGCACCGCTTCTGAGTGAGCGCCGGGCATTGCCCGGCCCACTTCGCAGGAAACGGGGCGCTACAGCCAGGCAGCGCCCCGTGTGAATCACGCTTTGGCGAACACCAGGCGGCCGCCGTCGTTTCCGACTTCGATGGTATCGCCGTTGACGAAAGCACCGGACAGGATCTGCTGCGCCAGCGGATTCTCCAGCTGCGACTGGATTGCACGCTTCAACGGGCGCGCGCCATAGACCGGATCGAAACCGACGTTGCCGAGCAGGTCGAACGCCGCATCGGAGACCGCCAGCTTCAACCCGCGCTCGGCCAGCCGCTTTTCAAGCCCACGCATCTGGATGCGCGCGATCTGCTTGATCTGCTGCTTGTCCAGCGGGTGGAACACCACGATGTCGTCAAGGCGGTTGATGAACTCCGGCCGGAAGTGCGCCTGCACCACGCCCATCACCGCCGCCTTCATCTGCGTGTAGGCCTCCGGACTGTCGTCGGTGCTCATGTCCTGGATCTGGTGCGAGCCCAGGTTCGAGGTCATCACGATGACGGTGTTGCGGAAGTCCACGGTACGGCCCTGTCCATCGGTCAGGCGGCCATCGTCCAGCACCTGCAGCAGGATGTTGAACACATCTGGATGCGCCTTCTCCACTTCGTCGAGCAGGATCAGCGAATACGGGCGACGACGCACCGCCTCGGTCAGGTAGCCGCCTTCCTCGTAGCCGACATAGCCCGGGGGCGCACCGATCAAGCGGGCGACGCTGTGCTTCTCCATGAACTCGCTCATGTCGATGCGGATCATCGCGTCGGCGCTGTCGAACAGGAATTCGGCCAGCGACTTGCACAGTTCGGTCTTGCCGACGCCGGTCGGGCCGAGGAACAGGAACGAGCCGGCCGGGCGATTCGGATCGGACAGGCCCGCTCGCGAGCGGCGCACCGCATCGGAGACGACCTTGATCGCTTCCTCCTGGCCGACCACGCGGTTGTGCAGCACCTCTTCCATGCGCAGCAGCTTGTCGCGCTCGCCTTCGAGCATCTTGTTGACCGGAATGCCGGTCCAGCGCGATACAACCTCGGCGATCTCCTCGTCGGTCACGCGATCCTGCACCAGCTTGAAGTCTTTGTGCTCGGCCTCCTGGGCCGCGGCCAGCTGCTTTTCCAGCTGCGGCAACAGCCCGTACTGGATCTCGCTCATCTTGGCGAAATCCTGGCGGCGCTGCGCGGCCTCCAGCTCCAGCTTGGCCTGCTCGACCTGTTCCTTGATCTTGGTCGCGCCCTGCAGCGCGGCCTTCTCCGACTTCCAGATTTCATTGAGGTCGGAGAACTCGCGCTCCAGCCCGTCGATGTCGTTTTCCAGATCGGCCAGGCGCTGCCGCGAGGCTTCGTCCTTCTCCTTCTTCAGCATCTCGCGCTGGATCTTCAGCTGGATCACCCGCCGCTCAAGGCGGTCCAGCTCCTCCGGCTTGGAGTCGATCTCCATGCGCAGTCGCGAGGCGGCTTCGTCCATCAGGTCGATGGCCTTGTCCGGCAGCTGGCGGTCGGTGATGTAGCGGTTGGACAACGTCGCAGCCGCCACGATGGCCGGATCGGTGATTTCCACGCCGTGGTGCACCGCGTACTTTTCCTTCAGGCCGCGCAGGATCGCGATGGTGTCCTCCACCGACGGCTCGCCCACGAATACCTTCTGGAAGCGACGCTCCAGCGCAGCATCCTTCTCGATGTACTTGCGGTATTCGTCCAGCGTGGTGGCGCCGATGCAGTGCAGCTCGCCGCGTGCCAGCGCTGGCTTCAGCATGTTGCCGGCATCCATCGCGCCATCGGCCTTGCCGGCGCCGACCATGGTGTGCAGTTCGTCGATGAACAGGATGATCTGGCCCTCGTTCTTGGCCAGGTCGTTGAGCACGCCCTTCAGGCGCTCCTCGAATTCGCCGCGGAACTTGGCCCCGGCAATCAGCGCGCCCATGTCCAGCGACAGCACGCGCTTGCCGCGCAGGCCTTCGGGCACTTCGTCGTTGATGATGCGCTGGGCCAGCCCTTCCACGATCGCGGTCTTGCCCACGCCGGGTTCGCCGATCAGCACCGGGTTGTTCTTGGTCCGGCGCTGCAGCACCTGGATGGTGCGGCGGATCTCCTCGTCTCGGCCGATCACCGGGTCGAGCTTGCCGCTCTCGGCACGCGCGGTCAGGTCGATGGTGTATTTCTCCAGCGCCTGGCGCTGTTCCTCGGCATTCTCCGACTGCACGTTCTCGCCGCCGCGCAGCTTGTCGATGGCCGCCTGCAGGCGCGTCTTGTCGGCACCGGCGGCGCGCAGCGCCATGCCCAGCGTGCCGCCGTCGTCCAGCGCCGCCAGCACGAACCACTCGCTGGCAATGAAGGCATCCCCGTGCTGCTGGGCCAGCTTGTCGGTCTGGTTCAGCAGGCGCCCCAGGTCGTTGCCCATCGAGACGTTGCCGGCCTGGCCGGACACCTTCGGCAGCGCATCCAGCGCCTCGGTCAGGCGCTCGCGCAGCACCGGCACGTTCACCCCGGCCTGGGCCAGCAGCGGACGCGTGCTGCCGCCCTGCTGGTCCAGCAGCGCGCTGAACAGGTGAACCGGTTCGATGATGCTGTTGTCGCGGCCCACGGCCAGCGACTGTGCGTCTGCCAGCGCCTGCTGGAAACGCGAGGTGAGCTTGTCCATCCGCATTGCGAATCCTCATCGGTCATCAGGGCCGGCCCGCGCCGGCGATGCTGGAAAGATGCGGTTGCCCCACCCGGTTTCAAGGGTGGCTGCGACTGCACCCCGAGGCCAGTCAGGCTTCGGCCAGCATGCCGGAACCGGTGTGGTCGGCGCGTTGATCCCGATCAGTTCTACGCGGTGAACGGGCTCAGCGGGTGATCGCGCTGCGGATCGCCCGCAGCTGCTGCTTGACCGCCCGCGCCTGGGCGGCATCCATCCGCAGCAGCGCCTTCTGCCCGATCGAGCGCGACTGCAGGGTGGGATCGACAAAGCGGTAGCGGCCGCGTTCATCGCGCTGCACCACTGGGGACTGGGCCAGTTCCGGGGTGTCCAGCAGGTTGTCGATCACCGCGACCAGGCGGTCGTTGAAGTACCCGTCGGGCCGGCCCAGGTCCACATAGGCCTGCTGGATCAGCGGATAGAAGCGCTTGTAGGCGGTAGACGTTGCCGCCGGGTCCAGCGCGGTGAAGGCCTGCACGTAGGGTGCATAGCGCGCCGCGTTGCTGGCGGCGATGCGTTCGCCACCCTCGCCCGGCTCGACCTGCAGGTTGCCCGGCAGCGGCCGCGCGGCCAGCGCAGTCGGCGGCACGCTGGGCTTGTCCAGGTTGTCGACCTGGGTGACCAGGCGCTGGATCAGATGATCGCGCAGCAGCAGGGTCAGTGGCCCCTCGCCCTGGAACAACTGGGTCAATGCACCCCAGGCGGCCGTATCGCTGTCAGCCAGCTTCGGCAGCGCCGGATCGGCTGCGGCCTCGGTATCCAGCGGATGCTTGATCGCGGGCGGTGCTGGCGCGGGTTCTGCGGCCGCCTGCGGTTGCGGCGGCGCGCTGGTACTGGCGGGGGTTGATTGCACCGGCACGGAAACACCGTCTGCCAGGCGCTTCAGCTGATCGCGGAACAACCAGCCGCCCGCACCACCGATCACCACCACACCCAACACCCAGGGCCAGACCGCCTTTCCGCTCTGCATGATGCAGCACCTCGTATTACACGCATGGAAAGGGTGTGACCCCCACGGTTGCAACGGGTTCCCCGGCTGTTCCGCTGCCGTTGGGGTTCGCCTGCACCCGTGTCGCGCTCACGCCTGCTTTGCATGCTTCGCGCGAGGCTGTACGCCTTGCACTGTGGAGGCACCACCATGCAGTACGCGCTGTATTACTGGACCGGCATCCAGGGCCGTGGCGAGTTCGTGCGGCTTGCGCTGGAGGACGCCGGTGCCGACTACATCGACATGGCGCGGGTGCACGGCGATGCGGTGATGGAGCCGTTTCTCGATGGCGGCAGTGAAGGTGCGCAGCCCTTCGCGCCGCCATTCCTGAAGGCGGGCCGCCAGGTCATTGCACAGGTCGCCGCGATCCTGGATTTCCTCGGCCCGACGCTGGACCTGGTGCCGCAGGCGGCCTCGCGGCGGGTGCAGGCACTGCAGTTGCAGCTGACCATCGCCGACCTGGTAGCCGAGGTGCACGACACCCACCATCCAATTGCCGCATCGAAGTACTACGAAGAGCAGAAGAGCGAAGCCAAGGCGCGTGCCGCGTCACTGCGCAGCGAGCGGCTGCCGAAGTTCCTCGGCTACTTCGAGCAGGTGCTGGCCGCCAATGGTGGCCGCCACGCACTGCGCGAGCATTCCTATGTGGATCTGTCGCTGTTCCAGCTGCTGAGCGGGCTGGACTACATGTTCCCGCGCCGGATGCAGGCACTGGCGCCGACCCTGCCCCTGCTGCGCGCGCTGCAGGAGCGGGTGGCAAAGCGGCCGAACATCGCCGCCTATCTGGCCTCGGAGCGGCGGTTGCCGTTCAACACCAACGGTATCTTCCGCCACTACCCGGAACTGGACGCCGAACGGTAGTGCCGGCCGCTGGCCGGCAGCTGCACGATCCGACCGAAGCCCATGAGGTTGCCGGCCAGCGGCCGGCACTACCGTTGGGTCAGTTGTTTTCACCCAGCGGCTGCACCGGCTGCTTCTGCAGCGAAAGCAACCCCAGCAGCAACGCCAGTGCCACGTAGGCACCAGCGAACTGCCAGCTGACGATGCGCGCCAGGCCGTCCAGCTCCCACGGCAGGTAGATGCCACCGCGCGGATCCACCGAGTGGATCAGCCCGAACAGGGTCAGCACCGCAGCCACCAGCAGGAAGCCGCAGGCACGGCGCAGGCGGCCATCGACCATCGCCGCCACCGCCGAAATCCACAGCATCGAGGTGATGATGAAGCCGTTGCCGAGGGTAAAGATCACCGCCAGCTCGGGCAGACCGTGGCCATCCAGTTTGGTCAGCAGCTGCGGCAGCTGGTCCGGCGCGATCCAGCCAGGTGCCTTGATCGCCAGCAGGTAGGCCACCGACGGCAGGAAACCGAACACCATCGCACCGGTGTGGTGACGCGGCGTGGCCTGGAAGGCCTGGGTGGTGATATCGATGGCCACGTACACGATGATCGGTGCCAGCACCGCCAGCGGCAGCCACTGCACCAGCCCGGAGATGATGCCGAGCATGCCGCCGATGCCGACGAACAGGCCGGTCAGCAGCGTGTAGCCGCTGCGCGCACCCATGTGCTTGTACGCCGGCTGGCCGATGTACGGCGTGGTCTGCGCCACGCCACCGCAGACGCCGGCCACCAGCGTGGCCACCGCTTCCACCAGCAGGATGTCGCGGGTGCGATAGTCGTCGCCGGCTGCGCGCGCGCTTTCAGACACGTTGATGCCGCCGACCACCATCAGCAGACCGAACGGCAACAGCAGCGGCAGGTAGGTCATCGCGGTGGGTAGGCCGTCGAGGAAGCCCAGCGTCGGCAGTGGCAGCACCACCTGCGGCGGCACCCACGCCGGCACATGGAAGCCCGGCGCGCCCAGCCCGGCCAGGCCGAGGCCGTAATACAGCACGGTGCCGAACACGAAGGCCAGCAGCACGCCCGGGCCACGCACCGGCAGCTTGCCCTTGGCGATCAGCACGTACAGCAGCAAACCGAGCGTGGTGAAGCCGACCAGCGGCGAGCGCAGCGTTTCCAGCAGCGGCAGCAGGCCCATCAGCACCAGCGCGATGCCGGCGATGGAACCCAGCAGCGCGGCTCGCGGCAGCGCGCGGGTGACCGCTTCGCCGAAGAACGACAGCACGAACTTGAGCACGCCCATGATGACCAGCGCGGCCATGCCCAGCTGCCAGGTGGCGATGCCCGCAGCGTGCGGGTCCATGCCCTGCTGCTTGAACGCGAGGAAGGCCGGGCCGAGCACCAGCAGCGCCATGCCGATGCTGGTCGGTGCATCCAGGCCGAGCGGCATGGCGGTGACATCGTCGCGGCCGGTGCGCGCGGCCAGCCGCCGCGCCATCAGGGTGTACAGCAGGTTGCCGACCAGCACGCCGAAGGCGGTGCCGGGGAACATGCGGCCGAACACCACGTCGGCGGGGAACTGGAAGATCCCGACCAGGGCCATGGCGATGAAGCCGAGGATGGAGAGGTTGTCGACGACCAGACCGAAGAAGCCGTTGAAGTCACCGGCGACGAACCAGCGACGCGGTGCGGCGGAAGCGGGAGCGGACATGGAAGGGGCGGTGGGGGTGGGGACCGCCGATGGTAGGCCCAGCGGGGCCAGCGCGCCAATTCCGTCGTGGAATGATGGGTTCCAGCCAACGGCGGAGCCCCTCGTGGCTGGGGGGGGCGTCAAAAGCAGCTTTATCGGAGTGGGCCGGTCGGGATGGGCTGCGCAGGACACGCCGTAAACCCATCCCTGGGGGCTCGATGGCGCCATCCATGGCGCCAACGGTCCTGCGCAGCCCATCCCGACCGGCCCCTGATAATTCCCTGATAATTCCTTGCGCGTGCCAGCCACGGAAAGGAATCAAAGGATCAAAAGCAAAAGCGGGTCGCTTCGCTCTGAGCCGAGCATGGCTCGGCTCTACACGAACAATTCGATCATTTCCACGCTATCCACGCAGGGCGTGGATCTACCGACAGATCGCAGGAAACTGTCGAAGGTGGGGTGGGTCCGGTTGCGGGGGTGTCCGCGGCATGGATGCCGCGGCCAAGCCCCCAGGGACGGGTTTACGGCGTCCCCCGCAACCGGACCCACCCCGCCATCCCTCAGGAAGCCCGCTTCTGCTCTGGCTCCGGCTCGTAGCGGGTGCAGGGCGCAGCCCTGCATCAAACCCACCCCGTTACTTCTTCAGGAAGTTGTCCACCAGCAGATGCTTCACGTCGTCGAAGCGGCCGTTCAACACCGCCTTGGCTGCATACAGCGCGGTACCGGCCACCTGCTTGGCCTCGATCTGCGGCGGCATCACCAGCTCGGCGCGGCTGGTATGCACATCCAGCAGCGCCGGGCCGCGCTGGGCCAGGAAATCCTGCACCGCTTCCTCCAGATCCTCACTACGGGTCACCGTGCGGCCGTGGAAGCCGATCACCTCGGCCAGGCGCCCGAAGTCCGGGTTCTTCAGGTCGGTGTAGTTGTCCAGCAGGCCTTCCACCTTCTGCTCCAGCTCGACGAAGTTCAGCGAGCCATTGTTGAACACCACCACCTTGATCGGCAGGTTTTCCTGCACCGCGGTCAGCAGGTCACCCAACAGCATCGCCAGGCCACCATCGCCGGACAGCGAAATCACCTGCCGGCCGGGGAACGCCTTCTGCAGGCCCAGGGCCTGCGGCATTGCATTGGCCATCGTGCCGTGCAGCAGGCTGGTCAGCGTGCGGCGGCGACCGTTGACGCGGATATGCCGCAGCACCCAGACCATCGGCGAGCCGCCGTCAGCGGTGAACAGCGCATCGTCGCTGGCATGCTTCGACAGCAGCGCGGTCAGATGCTGCGGGTGGATCAGCTCGCCCTCGCCCGGCTGTTCTTCCTGCTCGCGCTTCTTCAGCGCCTTGTCGCGACGTTCGATACATTCGTCCAGGAAACTGCTGTCCTCGCGCGGCGGCAGCATCGGCAGCAAGGCATCCAGCGTCGGTGCGATGTCACCGACCACGCCCAGGTTTACCGGGTGGCGGCGGCCGAGGTGGCTGCCATCGCGGTCGACCTGGATGATCGTGGCCTTGTCCGGGTAGAACTGGCCCCAGGCGAAGTCGGCGCCGAGCAGCAGCAGCGTGTCGCACTCCATCAGCGTGTGGAAGCCGGATTCGATGCCGAAGATTCCGGTCATGCCCATGTTGTACGGGTTGTCCGGCTCGACGAAATCCTTGGCGCGCGAAGTATGCGCAACCGGCGCCTGCAGGCGCCGGGCCAGTTCCAGCAGCTGCGCGTGCGCGCCCTGGCAACCGGCACCGGCATAGATGCCGATACGCTTGCCCTGCCCCAGCAGCTCGGCAATGCGCTGCAGTTCGGCGTCGGACGGGCGCAGCACCGGCTGGGTGTAGTGCACCGAGAACGGCACATCGTGCTTCACCTCAGCCTGGCTGATGTCGGCCGGCAGGATCACTACCGCCACGCCACGCCGGCTGATCGCCGCCTGGCAGGCCAGGGCCACCACGCGTCGCGCCTGCTCCGGGCTGTGCACCTGCTCGCAGAACACCGTGCAGCTGCCATAGACCGCCTTGAAATCCACTTCCTGCGGAAATTCCATGCCCAGCTCACTGGTCACCACCTGGCTGGCGATCAGCACCATCGGCGCACGGTTGCGGTTGCTCTCAAACACGCCGTTGATGAAGTGCAGGCCACCGGGACCACAGGAGCCCGCACAGGCGGTCAACTCGCCGCTCACCAGCGAATCGGCGCCTGCGGCAAAGGCTGCTACTTCCTCATGCCGCACATGCACCCATGCGATCTCGCTGCCATGCATCGCATCGGTCACATGGTTGAGCGTATCGCCCACGATGCCGTAGCAACGGCGGACACCGGCCTGCTGCAGGGCGTCCACCACGATTTCGGCCACGCGCTTGCTCATCGGATACATCCTCGAACGGGGGAACGTCCGAGGCTAGACCCGATGAAGTGATGCCTCCGCAAAAAAAGGGGACGGAGGGAATCAAGTCGTATGTGCCACAAACGACTTGATTCCCTCCGTCCCCTTTTTCTTCAATCGTTGACGTTGATCCAGCCCACCACCGCGCCCTGCTTCACGTTGCGGTAGCGCAGCTTCACCCAGCCGTCCTGTTCATCCAGCAGTTCCACGCGATCCCCCTGCACCAGGTAACGCTTGGTGCTGGACGCGCCGGGTCGGTCGAAGAGGAACAGGCGCGCGGGCACCACGGTGGCCTGCTGCCCCCGCAACGGCCCGTCCGGCGGTGCTCCCAGGCCATCGGCGATGGCACTTTCCAGCACACGGCCGGCGGGGTCATAGGTGCGCCAGACCGCCAACGGGCCCTGCTCTTCGGTCTGTTCCCAATGCAGCGCGGCGTTCAACGTATCGCCCAGCATCAGCACGCTCTCAGAGCGGTACAGATGGAGCTTCGCGCCTGCAAACCGGTACTGGTCGGTGTACCACATCGGGCCGCTGCGGCAGCTGCTGGTCAGGGTGCGGCTCGGACGGTCGACACTCAGCCCCATCAGGTCACCACAACTGTCCTTGCCGTGGGTATCGGCCTGCAGCGCGCGGAAACCGGCACTGGCCGGATCGAAGCGGTACACCGCCACCGCCTCGTTGACCATGCCTACCGAGGCGCGCGCGACCAGTTCCGGGTAGCCATCGAAATCGACGTCCTCCAGACCCCAGCGCGAATTGCCGTCGGCATCCGCCGCGCCCGCCAGCGTCTGCCGCTTGCCCGACGGTGACAGCTGCACCACGATGCTTCCGTCCTGCTGGGGATCGGCGTGCGCCTGCACATGCGCGGCCACCTGGAAGCGTAGCGTTTCGCCCTCGTCCTCCGCCTGCGCCGTCGGTGCCAGCGCGCCGGCCAACACCAGGCCCAGCAGGCATTCCCTGTAGTTCATCATTGCTCCCTGCGGCACCGCGGCGGCACCTTCAACTCAGAACGATACCTCGACCGGCTGCCGCGACCACAGCACCGACTGATGCCTGGTCTGCTGCTTCCACGCCAGGCGGATCGCTTCGATATCGGCGCGGCGCTGCGGGGTGTCCTCATGCAGCACCACCAGCACCTTGGTGCGCAGGCGGTTGGGCGCGGCATCACCGCGGAACAGCCATTGGCCATAGGCATCGAACACGGTCAGGCCATCCGGGAAGCGCGGGGTCACTTCCTTGTCCAGGAAGGTGCGCCACTGCGCCTCGCTGATGGTATCGGCCTGCGGGCGGTTGCCGGCGCCCTGCTCCTCGCCCACGCCGAAATACAGCTCGCTGCGCACCCAGCCGTGGCCGGCGGACGGGCGTGCAGCATCGCCCTTCAGTTCGGCGGTGGTGGCCGTGGCATAGGCGCTGGGCGCCTGCGATGAGAGGCTGGCGCAGCCGCTGGTGGCCAACAGCACGGCGAAGACGAGGCCAAGGTGTTTCATCGGTACAGCTCCGGAGAAGGGGGGACAAGGCGAGCCGGCAGCGTACAGCGCCACCGGCCCGGCGTGCTGATGCCAACCGGGCATCAGCTCATGCCGGACCGGCAGGGGCTTGCATCCGCACCGGTCATCACGCGAAGATAATATATCGCTTCATCCGGATGGATGTAAGTGAAACTATCTCCTCTTCCCCCGTCGTCGTTGTTGCTGGAGCCCCCATGTCCGCCCGCCTGCCCGCGTCGCCGCTCGGCCTCGCCATCGCCCTCGCGCTTTCCTCCGCCGCCGCCCCGGCCCTGGCCCAGGACGCCACCAACCTGGATACGGTGATCGTCACCGGCACCCGTGCCGCCGACCGCACCGTGCTCGAATCCACCTCGCCGGTGGATGTGCTCACCGCCGAGGACATCCGCAAGGCGGGCGTGGTCAACGGTGAGCTGGGCAGCGCGCTGCAGGCGCTGCTGCCGTCGTTCAACTTCCCGCGCCAGTCCAACTCCGGTGGCGCCGACCATGTGCGCGCCGCGCAGTTGCGTGGCCTGTCGCCGGACCAGGTGCTGGTGCTGGTCAACGGCAAGCGCCGCCACCACACCGCGCTGGTCAACACCGACAGCAAGATCGGCAAGGGCACCACCCCGGTTGATTTCAATTCGATCCCGGTCAGCGCGATCAAGCGCATCGAAGTACTGCGTGATGGCGCTGGTGCGCTGTATGGCTCGGATGCGGTGGCCGGTGTGATCAACGTGATCCTCGACAACGGCGGCGACGGTGGCGAGATCGAGGCCAGCTACGGCGCCAACCACACCGACCTCAAGCCGATCGGGCGTACCCTTACCGACGGCCAGACCGGCAATATCAGCGCCAAGGTCGGTACCTCGCTGGGCGAGGACGGCGGCTTCCTGCGCGTCGGCCTGGAATACAAGCACCGCAACGGCACCAACCGCGCCGGCTTCGACCAGATTCCGCCGTGGGACCAGACCCCGGGCAACCTGGCGCTGCAGGGCAAGCGCAACTATGTGCTGGGCGATGGCAAGAGCAAGGACATCAACCTGTGGCTGAACACCGAGATCCCGGTGGGCCAGACCTCGACATTCTATGCATTCGGCACCTTCAACCAGCGCGATACCGAAGGTGCGAACTACTTCCGCTACCCCGATGGCGAGGCCAACTGGAAGGAGGTCTATCCGAATGGGTACCGGCCGATCTCCGAGGGCGAGAACCGCGACGTTCAGGCCGTGGCCGGCGTGCGCGGGCAGTGGGGCGAATGGAGCTACGACGGCAGCCTGGACTACGGCCAGAACGACTTCACCTACCGCCTGCGTGATTCGCTCAACGCCTCGCTGGGCCCGACCAGCCCGACCCGCTTCAAGACTGCCGATTACCAGTACGCACAGACGGTGGGCAATCTCGACCTGAGCCGCGTGTTCACCCAGAGCGACAGCATCAGCCACACGCTGGGCCTGGGCGTGGAAGCGCGCCATGAGCGCTACCAGACCCGTCCCGGCGACCCGGCCAGCTATGCGGCCGGCCCGTACACCGACCGCCCGACCGGTTCGCAGGCCGGTGGCGGCTTGACCCCGCAGGACGCGGCCACCCTGTCGCGCGATGTCGCCAGCGCCTACGCCAGCCTGTCCAGTCAGTTCGGCGAGAAGTTCTCCACCGACCTGGCCGCGCGCTACGAGCACAACGACGACTTCGGCGGTGAACTGACCGGCAAACTCGGCCTGCGCTATGAATTCACCCCGGCGTTCGCGCTGCGCGGTGCCATCTCCAACAACTTCCGTGCGCCGTCGCTGGCACAGATCGGCTACGAATCCACCTCCACCGGCTACAACGCTGGCGGCCAGCTGGTGCAGGGCCGCCTGCTGTCGGTCAACAATCCGATCGCGCGTGGCCTGGGTGCGCAGAATCTGAAGCCGGAGAAATCGCTGAACACCTCGTTGGGCTTCACCAGCCGCATCGGCGAGCATTTCGACCTGTCACTGGACTTCTTCCAGATCGACATCGACGATCGCATCGCGCTGTCGGAGAGCATCACCGGCGATGCACTGACCGACTACGTGGCCGCCAACTACGGCGTCAGCGGCCTGCAGAGCGCCAGTTTCTTCGTCAACGCCGCCGATACCCGCACCCGCGGCGCCGAGCTGGTGAGCAACTGGCGCCAGTCGCTGGGCGACGGCCAGCTGCTGCTGACCGGCACCTATGCGTACACCAAGACCACGCTGAAGAACGTGCTGGCCACGCCGGCACAGCTGCGTGCACTGAATCCGGACTACGTGCTGTTCGGCATCGAAGAAACCAACACGCTTACCGATGCCACGCCGCGTACCCGCGGCAGCTTCTCTGCCGCGTGGAGCAACGACCACTGGTCGCTGAGCAGCCGCGTGAACCGCTACGGCAGCGCCACCCGCGTGTTCAACTTCGGTGACGGCTACATCCCGCGCCAGACCTACCAGGCCGAGTGGCAGCTGGATGCGGAGGTCGAATACCGCATCACTCCGCGCTGGAGCGTGGCCATCGGCGGCCAGAACCTGACCGACAACTACCCGGATCGATCCAACAGCGATATCCACTACTTCGGCAACCTGCCGTATGACGTGCTGTCGCCGATCGGCAGCAACGGCGCGTACTACTACGGCCGCGTCCGCTATACGTTCTGATCGCATTGGGTAGGTGCGGACCGTTGGTCCGCACGACACGGTAGTGCCGGCCGCTGGCCGGCAACTTCGTGATCCGGGTGCGGATCTGCTTTGGGGGGGGGCGGACCGTTGGTCCACACTGTTTGAGCTGGATGCAGGCTGACCTGCCGTGCCGACCAACGGTCGGCACCCACCGAAGCAGGGCCGTAGCCTGCCCTCGACCCCGCGTACACGCCCACGCTGGCAAGCTGGGCGTCATGGCTGAACCGCTCCCCCTGCGTCCGCCACCGCCATTGCTGGACGACGCCTGTGCGTTGTTCCTCGATGTCGATGGCACCCTGATCGAATTCGCTGCACGCCCGGATGCCGTGCAGTTGCTGCCGGATGTGCGTGAAGCCATCGGCCGCATCAGCGACCGCCTGGAAGGTGCCGTGGCACTGGTCAGTGGTCGCCCGCTTGAACAGCTGGATCAACTGTTCGCCCCTCTGCAACTACCCGCCGCCGGCCTGCACGGCCATGAGCTGCGTGGCGAAGACGGTCGTGTGCTGCGCGACGAACACGACGACGACACCGCCGAATGGCTGCACGCGCTGCATCAGCAGGCGATGCGCTTCGCCCATGGGCATCCTGGCGTGCTGGTGGAAGACAAGGGCGTCGGCCTGGCCTTGCACTGGCGCGGTGCGCCGCATGCCGCCAGCGATGTCCGCGCCTTCGCTGACCGCCACGTGCGTGGCCGCACCAGCTACCGCCTGCAGCCTGGCGACCATGTGGTCGAGTTCGTGCCTGTCGGCACCGACAAGGGCCGTGCCGTGCGCCGGATGATGCAGTACCTGCCCTTCCGCGGCCGCCTGCCGGTGTTCCTCGGTGATGACCTCACCGACGAATTCGGCTTCGATGCCGCCAACGGCCAGCATGGCTGGAGCGTGCTGGTGGGTGAACGTGAACCCAGTGCGGCCGTGTTCGCGCTGCCCGACATACGCAGCGTGCACGCCTGGCTGCGTGAGAATGCCTATTGACCCGGCCAACCCCCACGGCCGCAACCGAGATGTACCGCGTGATGACCCAACCCGATCTTGATCTGGGCGTGGTCGGCAACGGCAGCTTCGGCGCCCTGGTCGACAAACATGCCCGCGTTGTCTGGAGCTGCCTGCCCACCTTCGACGGCGACCCGACC
The DNA here is from genome assembly GCF_059370935.1 of Stenotrophomonas sp. YJH_SMC_12-1. Taxonomy (NCBI): domain Bacteria; kingdom Pseudomonadati; phylum Pseudomonadota; class Gammaproteobacteria; order Lysobacterales; family Lysobacteraceae; genus Stenotrophomonas; species Stenotrophomonas sp. YJH_SMC_12-1. The sequence goes on from NZ_JCAFUD010000001.1 coordinate 734,877, forward strand.
TTCTGCGCCCTGCTCGGCCCCAACCAGCAGACCGGCGGCGACTTCGCCATCGAGCTGGAGGACTTCGCGAGCAGCGAGCAGGAATACCTCACCAACACTGCGATCCTGCGCACCGTGCTGCGTGACACGCAGGGCGGCGCATTGGAAATCCTCGATTTCGCCCCGCGCTGGCGCCAGAACGATCGCTTCTACCGCCCGGTCAGCCTGATCCGCCAGGTGCGTCCGCTGGCTGGCAGCCCGCGCATCACCGTGCGTGCGCGCCCCCTGGCGGACTGGGGCGCACGCGTGCCCGAATCCACCTGGGGCAGCAACCATGTGCGCTGGATCCTGCCCGAACACGTGCTGCGGCTGACCACCGATGTGCCGGTGCGCTTCGTGCGCGACGGCCTGCCGTTCGTGCTCAACCATCCGATCCACCTGATCCTGGGCGTGGATGAATCGCTCAATCGTTCGATCAGCGGCTACGTGCAGGAAGCCTTCCAGCGCACCCGCGACTACTGGCGCGAGTGGGTGCGCTACCTGTCCATTCCACTGGAATGGCAGGACGCGGTCATCCGCAGTGCGATCACGTTGAAGCTGTGCCAGTACGAGGACAGCGGCGCGATCATCGCGGCGATGACCACTTCCATTCCGGAAGCACCCGGCAGCGTGCGCAACTGGGACTACCGCTACTGCTGGCTGCGCGACGCGGCCTTCGTGGTGCGGGCGCTGAACCGTCTCGGCGCAACGCGCACGATGGAACAGTTCCTCGGCTACATCTTCAACCTGGCCACCACCGACGGCACGCTGCAGCCGCTGTATGGCATCGGCTTCGAAGCGAAGCTGGACGAAGATGAGGTTCCCAGCCTGTCCGGCTACCGCGGCATGGGCCCGGTGCGCCGTGGCAACCTGGCCTGGGTGCAGCGCCAGCACGATGTCTACGGCAGCGTGGTGCTGGCCTCCACGCAGCTGTTCTTCGACCGGCGCCTGCAGGACCCGGGTGATGCGCACACCTTTGCCCGCCTGGAACCCTTGGGCGAACAGGCCTTCGCCCTGCACGACGTACCCGATGCCGGCCTGTGGGAATTCCGCGGCCGCACCGAAGTGCACACCTACACCAGCGCGATGTGCTGGGCTGCCTGCGACCGCCTGTGCAAAATCGCCGTGCGCCTGAAGCGTGACGACCGCGCGCATTACTGGCGCGAGCGCGCCGACACCATCCACGCGCGCATCATGGCCGAATCCTGGAACGAGGAGCTGGGCCACTTCACCGATACCTTCGGTGGCCATCGGCTGGATGCCTCGCTGCTGCTGCTGGCCGATATCGGTTTCATCGACGCGCTGGACACCCGCTTCATCGCCACCGTCGATGCCATCGGCCGCGACCTCAAGCATGGCAATTCGCTGTACCGCTATGTCGCGCCGGATGACTTCGGTGAACCGGAAACCAGCTTCACCATCTGCACCTTCTGGTACATCGACGCGCTGGCCGCGATCGGGCGCATGGATGAAGCACGTGAGATGTTCGAGCTGCTGCTGAAGCAGCGCAATCACCTGGGCCTGCTGTCGGAGGATCTGGCCTTCGACAGCGGCGAGGCCTGGGGCAATTTCCCGCAGACCTATTCGCACGTCGGCCTGATCACCGCCGCAATGCGCCTGTCGCGGTCCTGGCAGGAGGCATCGTGAGTCGTCTGGTCGTGGTTTCAAACCGTGTGGCCGTGCCCGGCGAGAACCGCGCCGGCGGCCTGGCTGTCGGCCTGCTGGCTGCCCTGAAGGAACGCGGTGGCCTGTGGTTCGGCTGGAGTGGCAAGACGGTGAAGGAAGGCAGCGGCACGCTGCACCGGCAGAAAGACGGTGACATCGACTACGTCACCATGGACCTGAGCAAGCGCGAGGTCGATGGCTACTACAACGGCTTCGCCAACCGCACCTTGTGGCCGCTGCTGCACTTCCGCCTGGATCTGGTCGACTACGACCGCGGCACCCGCGAGACCTACCACAAGGTCAACGCGCTGTTCGCCGACAAGCTCGCGCCACTGCTGCGCGAGGACGACATCGTCTGGATCCACGACTACCACCTGATCCCGCTCGGTGCGCTGCTGCGCGAGCGCGGCATCGGCTGCCGCATAGGCTTCTTCCTGCATATCCCGATGCCGTCTGCCGACCTGCTGCAGGCGATGCCCGACCACCTGCGGCTGTTCTCCGCGCTGTACGCCTACGACCTGGTCGGCTTCCAGACCCAGCGCGACGCTGATCGCTTCCAGACCTACCTGCGCCTGTTCGGCGGCGGCCGCGTGCTCGACAACGGCGAGCTGGAAGCACCGGGCGGGCGCCGCTTCCGTGCCGCCGCCTTCCCGATCGGCATCGACACCGAGCTGATCGCACGCCAGGCCGGCACCGCGGCCACCAAGGCCGCCGTGAAGAACCTGCGCGCCAGCCTGCGCGATCGCCAGCTGGCGATCGGCGTGGATCGCCTGGACTATTCCAAGGGCCTGCCCGAACGCTTCCTTGGCTTCGAGCGCTATCTTGAGCGCCACCCCGACCAGCGCGGCTCGCTGACCTACCTGCAGATCGCCCCGGTCTCGCGCGGCGACGTCACCGAGTACCGGCAGCTGCGCAGCCAGCTGGAACAGATCGCCGGCCACATCAACGGTGGCCACGCCGAACCTGACTGGACGCCGCTGCGCTACGTCAACCAGAACTTCACCCATGCCACCCTCACCGGCTTCTACCGGGCGGCGGCGGTCGGCCTGGTCACGCCGTTGCGCGATGGCATGAACCTGGTGGCCAAGGAATACGTGGCGTCGCAGGACCCGGAAGATCCCGGCGTGCTGGTGTTGTCGCTGCTGGCCGGCGCTGCCGACGAACTCAAGCAGGCATTGCTGGTGAACCCGCACGATCTGGACGGCGTGGCCGACGCCATCGCCACGGCAGCAACGATGTCACTGAGCAGGCGCAAGGAACGCTGGCACGCGATGATGGATCACCTGCGCACCTACGACATCAATCACTGGCGCCGCAGCTATCTGGACGCGCTGGAAGGTTGAGGAAAAAAGGGACGGAGGGGATCAAGGCGTTTGTGCACAAACGACTTGATCCCCTCCGTCCCTTTTTCCTTCAATCCAGGAATCGCGCTGCCTGCTCCGGTGCGGGCAGATGACAGGCGTCGTGCCGCCCGAACCAGCGGTAGCGGTTGCGCGCCAGCGCGCGATACGCGGCATCACGCCAGCCACGCGGCACTGCCCGCACCACGCCGATCAGGCGCCAGGCGCCGCCCAGCCCCGTCAGCACGCGCAGGATCGCATCGGTATCGGTCCAGGCGCCCTGCGCGTCCAGCAGCAGGAACGACATCGGGTCCTGCGGGTCCAGCCCGTGCGCGCGCAACATCGCGCTGCCCTGCTGCCCCTGCATCGCCGCAAAGCGGTAGCGCCCCGCGCGGCCGAAACGCAGCAGGAAGCGCACCCAGCGATTGCACAGCGCGCATACGCCATCGAATACGATCACCGCGCTGCCCGCCTCGGCGGCGGCCTCACTGCGGTTCGAGCCAACCTTCATAGCGGATCAGGGCTCCCGCCCAGGGCAGCGTCACATCGACCAGGAAAGTGTAACGCTCGCCCTGCCAGGCTTCGCGGCAACGCACGCCACCAAACCAGCGCCTCGGCAACGGCAGCAGCCCGAACGCCCAGACCCGACGCACCGACCAGTCGATGCCACCCTCGCGGGCCTGCAGATCAAACTCGAAGCGCACCGCGCCCAACTGCTCGCGCAGGCAGCCCTCGTGCGCCCATAGACGCGACACCATCGGCCAGCGGCCAAAACGCCGCGCCCACTGCTCGCCCTGCCCGTGTGCACTGAACGCCACTTCGGTCGGCAACGCTCCACCGTCCTTCGGCAGCCGCGCCAACGCGGCCAGCAGCGGCACCAGCCAGTGCCGCCCCCTCACGATGTGCGCCCGCCCCACGTAGCGGCAAGGCAACGGCGCGGCATGCAGCGCCTGCACCGGCCCTGCGAGGGTGGCGAAGGCCGGCCCCAGCACGCGCGCGAACAGCGGCAAGGTCAGGGCGCGATCCAGGCCAGCGTCGCCATGCGCCCGGTGCGACGGTCGCGCCGGTGCGAATACAGGTCCGGATCGGCCATGGTCGACACCGTGCCGCCATGGACCTGCGCCGGGTCCATGCCCGCCGCCTGCAACCGCTGCCGCGCCAGCGCGAACAGGTCCACCCTCCAGTGGCCCGCGCGGGTGGCAACGAACGCCGCCTCGGCGGCCGGATCATGGCCGACGAAGGCGTGGTAGACCTCCTCGCCGATCTCGTAGTCGGCCGGTCCGGCGGCCGGGCCCAGCCAGGCCCGCAGCTGCGCCGGCGGCGTCTGCATGGCGGCCACGGTGGCCTCCAGCATGCCGTCGGCCAAGCCACGCCAGCCTGCGTGGGCCGCGCCCACCTCACTGCCATCGGCGGCGGCAAACACCACCGGCAGGCAGTCGGCAGTCAGGATCGCCAGCACCACGCCCGGCACCGAGGTCACTGCGGCATCGGCCACCGGCTCGCTTGCGCCGGGCACCGGCGGCGCGGTGAAGCGCAGCACGGTGCTGCTGTGCACCTGGCGCAGCCAGTGCGGTGTCGAGGGCAGCGCCAGCCCCTGCTGCAGCAGCTGGCGGTTGTGCTCTACGTTGGCTGGGGTATCACCGTCGGCCGCGTGCCGGTTGCCCAGGTTGAACTGCGCGAACGGCGCCGGCGAAATGCCCGCACCGTGCCGACGCGTGGTCAACGCATGGACGCCCGGCGGCGCCGGCCAGTCCGCCTGCAGCACGGGCAGCGCGGCGGCCATCACCAGCGGTCCCGCTCGCGCGCGGCGAAGGCCTCGCTGTCTTCGCGCAGCACCTTCATCAGGTGCAGCATGTCCTCCGGCACCGGCGCGGTGTTGCGCACCGGCTCACCGGTGATCGGATGGGTGAACTCCAGGGTCTCGGCGTGCAGGGCCTGGCGCTTGAAGCCACGCAGCGCGGCCACCAGCTCATCGCTGGCCCCCTTGGGCAGCTTCAGCGCACCGCCGTACAGCGGGTCACCGATGATCGGATGGCGCACATGCGCCATGTGCACGCGGATCTGGTGGGTACGGCCGGTTTCCAAGCGGCACTCCAGCGCGGTGTGCGCACGGAAGCGCTCGCGCAGGCGGTAGTGGGTGATCGCTTCCTTGCCGTCCTCGCGCACCGCCATCTTCAGGCGGTCGCGCGGGTGGCGGTCGATCGGGGCATCGGCGGTACCGCCGGCCACCAGCGCACCCATCACGATGGCCAGGTACTGGCGGTGCACGTCGCGTGCGGCCAGCTGCTCGACCAGCGCAGTCTGCGCTTCCAGGGTCTTGGCCACCACCATCACGCCACTGGTGTCCTTGTCCAGGCGGTGCACGATGCCCGCGCGCGGCAGCACCGCCACCGACGGGTCGCGGAACAGCAGGGCGTTGACCAAGGTGCCGCTGTGGTTGCCCGCGCCCGGGTGCACCACCAGGCCGACCGGCTTGTTGATCACCAGCAGGTGCTCGTCCTCGAACAGCACGTCCAGCGGGATGTCCTCCGGCTGGGCGTCGGTCTGGGTTTCCAGCACCACGTTGAGGGTCACCACCTCGCCACCGCGCAGCGGATCGCGCGGGCGCACCTGGGCGCCGTCCAGCAGGACCTCCCCGGCCTTGATCCACTCGGTCAGGCGCGAACGCGAGTATTCGGGGAACAGTTCGGCCACCACGGCGTCGAAACGGCGGCCGGCAGCGGTATCGGGGACGATGGCCTGGCGGGCCGATTCAGAGGGTTGTTCAGACATGGCAGGGGGCATTCTTTGAAATTTTGGGGTCCCGGCGGCCGGTTTCAGTCGCTGGACAGGACACTAGGCTATCATCGACCCTTCGTATTCCAGCCGCGTCCCGCCTTGACCTCATGATCCGACGCTCCTCCATGCTCTCCGCGCCCGTCCGCCTCACCGCCCTGCTGCTGGTGCTGGTCATCGCCGCCACCGGCTGCCACCGTGGCGCCAAGAAGGGCGATCGCCCCGATGAAGGGACGCCGGTCGAACAGTTGTACGAGAAGAGCCACAAGCTGATGCAGGGTGGCAACTGGAGCGGGGCTGAAACCAGCTTCCGCCGCCTCGTGGCCCAGTATCCGTACGGCCCGTATACCGAACAGGCGATGATCGAAACCGCCTACGCGCAGTACAAGGCCGGCAAGCACGACGATGCAGTGTCCAGCATCGACCGCTTCATCCGTACCTACCCGACCCATCGCAACATCGCGTACCTGTACTACCTGCGCGGCCTGGCCAACTCCAACCGCAGTACGGTTTTCCTGCGCCGCGTATGGTCGCTGGATGCCAGCCGCCGCGATCTGTCCACGCCGCACCAGGCATATTCGGACTTCAACATCGTGGTCGACCGTTACCCGAACAGCCGCTACGCCGCCGATGCGCGCCAGCGCATGCTGGAGCTGCGTGACGTGTTCGCCCAGCATGAGCTGGACAACGCCCTGTACTACATGCGCCGCGGCGCCTGGGTCTCGGCCGCCGGCCGCGCCAACTACCTGCTGGAAACCTATCCGCAGAGCGCGTTCCAGTACGATGCGGTCGCCGTCCTGGCCGATTCCTACACCCACCTGGGCAACAAGACCCTGGCCGACGACGCCCGCCGCGTCCTGCAGCTGAACCAGCCGGACCACCCGTGGCTGGAAGGCAAGTGGCCGAAGTACCCGTGGATGATCCGCAAGCTGAACCCGTTCGCTGGCGAAAAGTCCGCCAGCACCGGCCAGCGCAACGCGCGACTGGAAAAGAAGTAAAAGAAGGCCCCGAAAGGGGCCTTTTCTTTGTCGGCAGATCCACGCCATGCGTGGAGGGTTCGTGCGCCCATGGACCACGACACTAGGAATTCTACGAATCCCCGGCGGATGCGACGCCGGTCCCGATCGGCGTAGGCGAGGCCATCCACACTGCGGCGCAACGGCCATCCCGGCCGTGAAGGAGCGCCCCATGACCCCACCGCCCCGCCGTTTCCGCCCGCTCGCCTGCCTCCTCGCCACTGGCCTGCTGGCGCTGTCCTCGGGCCCCGTGGCGGCTGCCTCACCCGCACCGGGCGATCTGCTGTCTGCTGCCCCCTATCGCGCGTCATGGGTGCCGTCCAAGGCCGCGCAGGCCTACAAGCTGCGCTACCGCACCCCGGATCATCGCGGCCAGCTGGCCGAAGGCGCCGGCCTGCCGTACCTGCCCGCCGGCGCGGCGCCTGCAGGCGGCTGGCCGGTGGTGTCCTGGGCACATGGCACCCAGGGCATCGCGGATTACTGTGCGCCCTCGGTCTCCGGCCCCTACCAACCCGAACGCGACGGCCGCTTCCTCGATCAGTTCCTGGCACAGGGCTATGCGGTGGTTGCTGCGGACTACCAGGGCCTCGGCAGTCCAGGTGACCATGCCTATCTGCATGTGCGCGCTGCCGCGCGCAATGCCATCGACCTCGTCAAAGCCAGCCGCCAGTACCTGGGCACCGCAACGCTGTCGCCGCGCTGGGTCTCGGTCGGCCATTCGCAGGGTGGTGCCGCCGCGCTCACTGCCGGGCATCTGGCGCCCACCTATGCTGGCCCGTCGCTGCACTACCGCGGCAGCTTCACCACCGGCACGCCCACCGCCGTCGATCTGACCGCACTGGTGATGAAGCCGGACAACCGCATCGCCAATCCTGGCGCGCTCAGCGCGTATCACGCGTATCTGCTCGATGGTCTGTTGCAGGTTGCGCCGCAGATCGACCGCGTCCTCAGCGACACCGGCCGCGCTCGCGTGGCAGTGGCACGCGAGCAGTGCCTGGGCGAACTCGCCACCACGCTGGACGGCGCGGATACCGGCAGCATGTTCACCGCACCGCTGACCAGCGTGCCAGGCATCTGGGCCGTGTTGTACGACTATCTTGGCGTACCGCGCCGCGGTTTCAGCCAACCGCTGATCCTGGGCCACGGCAGCGAGGACCGCGACGTGCCCTATCTGACCACCCTGCTGTATGCCGCAGGCCTGGCGCTGCGCGGCGAGCCGGTAGCGTTCCGGCGCTACCCGGTCGACCATCGCGGCACGCTGGACGCGGCGGCGGCGGATGGCCTGGCATTCGTACGAGCCCGGCTGGGGGACGGCCACTTCAACGACGCTGCGGAAACCGCCGGCCTCGAACAGCTGCTCGACGACGCCCGGTAGATCCACGCCATGCGTGGATGCGCGGGATACGGGTTGCCGGCCAGCGGCCGGCACTACCAAAGGCAGTAGCTCCACGCCATGCGTGGATGCGCGGAATACGGGTTGCCGGCCAGCGGCCGGCACTACCGGAGGCAGTAGATCCGCGCAATGCGTGGATGCGCGGAATACGGATTGCCGGCCAGCGGCCGGCACTACCGGAGGCAGTAGCAACTGTCTTGTCAGGGGCAGCCGAGGGCCACCTCGGCGTCTCGCTTACGGGCGTTGAGGATCACCAGCATTTTGCGCATGACCGCCACGAGCGCCACCTTGCTCGCTTTGCCCTTGGCCTTCAGGCCAGCGTAAA